>NZ_CP019426.1:3257500-3857500 GCF_009834515.1 Pseudomonas sp. R84 | reverse complement strand
GGAAACCGGCCAGACCCTGGCATTTGCCTGGCGGCCGTTGAGTGAAGCAGTCAACCCGTCACCGGCGGCGTTGCGCATTGCCATTGATGCCAAACCCGCGCAGTTGCGCGTGCTCAAGTGCCGTGGCGGTTTGGCGCGTGCGGCGCCGATTGCCTTTGCCGTGGGTCATTGAGGTCGTCATGCGCTGGGTGTGTATTCTGTTTCCGCAATTGGCCCTCGACGCCGTGCTGCGTCAGCGTCCCGATCCTGATGAGCCATTGGTGCTGCTCAACGGCCCGGCCCAGCGCCGGGTGCTGCAAGCGGTCAACCCGGCGGCGCGCAAACTCGGTTTGCGTGCCGGCCAGTCGATGACCGCTGCGCAGGCGATGAGCAAAGGTTTCGCCACAGCCGATTACGAGGCCGCCGAGGTCGAACACTGGCAGCAATTTCTCGCTGCGTGGGCCTACCGTTTCAGTTCGCAGGTCAGCGTGCATTACCGGCGCACCGTGGTGTTCGAGATCGAATCGAGCCTGGGTCTGTTCGGTTCGTGGGCGCAGTTCGAAGCACGACTGCGCCAGGAACTGACCGATCTGGGCTTCCGCCATCGCATCGTTGCCGCGCCCAATCCGGTGGCTGCGCGGGTGCTGGCCAATGCTTACGACGGCTTGGTGGTGCCGGACGGCGAAGCCTTGCAGCACCACCTCGGCCAGTTACCGGTCGACCGTGTCGGCCTGGAGCCAAGTGTGGCCACGGCGTTGTCGCGCATGGGCCTGCGCACCCTCAATCAGGTGCAGAGCCTGCCGCGTCAGGCACTGGCGCGGCGCTTCGAAGCACAGATGCTCAAGCATCTCGACACCTTGTTCGGTGCGCGACCCTTGGCGCTGGCGTTCTACCTGCCGCCGGATCGTTTCGACGTACGCATCGAACTGAATTTCGACGTGCAATCCCATCAGGCATTGCTGTTCCCGTTACGCCGTTTGACCGGTGACCTGTCGGCGTTCCTCTGTGGGCGTGACAGCGGCGTGCAGCGTTTCGACCTGCATCTGGAGCACGCCGGGCTGCCGGACAGCGTGATCAAGGTCGGTTTGCTCAGCGCCGAACGCGATCCGGCGATGCTCTTCGAACTGGCGCGCGGACGGCTGGAGCAGGTACAGGTCGAGGCACCGGTACGCGGCTTTCGTCTGCGTGCCGAGGATCTGCCGAGCTTCGTGCCGCAATTTCAGGAACTGTTCGATGACCGTCCGCAACAGACCTTGCCCTGGGAGCAGTTGCGCGAACGCCTGCGTGCACGCTTGGGCGATGACGCCGTGCAGGGGCTGCGCTTTCAGGCCGATCATCGGCCGGAGTGCGCGTGGCAGCACGGCGTCGACAAACAGCGCTGCGCAGGCTTGCCGAGTGTGCACCGTCCGGGCTGGTTGCTCGGCGAGCCGCAAAGCGTGGCGGAGGGTTCGGCGCGGATTCTCATGGGCCCGGAGCGCATCGAATCCGGCTGGTGGGACGGTGACGATGTGCGCCGCGATTATTACCTGATCCAGAACCGCGCCGGTCAACAGGGCTGGGCTTATCGCACGGTGGGTGAGGGCGGTCCGTTGTGGCTGCAGGGCTGGTTTGCATGAACGACGGTTATGCCGAACTGCACTGCCTGTCGAACTTCAGTTTTCAGCGTGGTGCGTCCAGTGTGCTGGAGCTGTTTCAACGGGCAAAAAAACACGGCTATCAGGCACTGGCGATCACCGATGAATGCACGCTGGCCGGGATCGTTCGCGCCTGGCAAGCGGCGAAATCGGTTGAACTACCGCTGATCATCGGCAGTGAAGTACGTATTGAAAACGGCCCGAAACTGGTCCTGTTGGTGGAGAACCTGGCGGGTTATCAAACGCTGTGCGGCTTGATCACCCGCGCGCGGCGGCGCACGCAAAAAGGCCAGTATCAGGTGCTGTGCGAGGACTTCGCCGAGCCGCTGCCGGGGTTGCTGGTGTTGTGGGTGCCGGATTCACTCGATGATATGGAAGAGGGCCGTTGGTTGCAGCAGACCTTCGGCGAACGCCTGTGGCTGGCCGTGCAGTTGCATCGCGGTCAAGACGATCAGCAACGGCTGGCGAGCTTGTTGAGTCTGGCCGCCGAGTTGCAGATTCCGGCCGTGGCCAGCGGCGATGTGCACATGCACGCCCGTGGCCGTCGCGCCTTGCAGGACACCATGACTGCGATCCGTCATCACGTGCCGGTGGCCGAGGCGGGGTTGCGTTTGCACCCCAATGGCGAGCGACATTTGCGCAGCGTCGAGGTGTTGCGCGAGTTGTATCCGCAGGCCTTGCTGGATGAGTCGGTGAAACTGGCCCGACGCTGCACCTTCGATCTGGGCGAGTTGCGTTATCAATACCCGAAAGAGTTGGTGCCCGAGGGGCACAGCGCCAGTTCCTGGCTAAGGCAACTGACCAAGGAAGGCATCGCCTGGCGTTGGAAGAAGGGCGCGCCCTTCAAGGTGCTGAGGCAGATCAACAAGGAGCTGAAGCTGATCGCCGAACTCGGCTATGAAAGCTATTTTCTCACCGTTCATGACGTAGTGCGCTTCGCCCGCGAGCAGAAGATTCTGTGTCAGGGCCGTGGCTCGGCAGCCAACTCGGCGGTGTGTTTTGCCTTGGGCATCACCGAGATCGACCCGGATCGCACCACGCTGCTGTTCGAGCGCTTCATGTCCAAAGAGCGTAACGAACCGCCAGACATCGACGTCGACTTCGAACACGAGCGCCGCGAAGAAGTCCTGCAATACGTGTTCCGCCGTTACGGCCGTGGTCGTGCGGCGCTGACCGCAGTGGTCAGCACTTACCACGCTGCCGGCGCGGTGCGTGATGTGGCCAAGGCCTTGGGTCTGCCGCCGGATCAGATCAACGCACTGGCCGATTGCTGCGGCCACTGGAGCGATGAAACCCCGCCGGTCGCGCGTTTGCTCGAAGGTGGTTTCGACCCGGAAAGCCCGGTGCTGCGCCGGGTGCTGAGCCTGACCGGGCAACTGATCGGTTTCCCCCGCCACCTGTCGCAGCATCCCGGCGGTTTCGTGATTTCCGAGCAACCGCTGGACACGCTGGTGCCGGTGGAGAACGCGGCGATGGCCGAGCGCACGATCATTCAGTGGGACAAGGACGACCTCGATGCGGTCGGCCTGCTCAAGGTGGATATCCTCGCCCTCGGCATGCTCAGTGCGATTCGCCGTTGCTTCGACCTGCTGCGCCGCCATCGCAATCTGGATTTGAGCCTGGCGACGATTCCGCCTGAAGACAAACCGACCTACGAGATGATTAGTCGCGCCGACACCATTGGCGTGTTCCAGATCGAGTCCCGCGCACAAATGTCGATGCTGCCACGTCTGAAACCGGCGAAGTTCTATGACTTGGTGATCGAAGTGGCCATCGTCCGCCCGGGGCCGATTCAGGGCGGGATGGTCCATCCGTATCTGCGTCGCCGGAACAAGGAGGAAGAGGAAACCTATCCGTCGCCAGAACTCAAGGTCGTCCTGGAAAGAACCCTCGGCGTGCCGCTGTTTCAGGAGCAGGTGATGCAGATCGCCATTGTCGCTGCTGATTACAGCCCCGGTGAGGCTGATCAGTTGCGTCGCTCGATGGCCGCGTGGAAACGTCACGGTGGACTTGAGCCGCACAAGGAGCGTCTCGCCGCCGGCATGAAAAAGAACGGCTACACGCCGGAGTTCGCCGCGCAGATTTTCGAGCAGATAAAAGGCTTTGGCAGCTACGGTTTTCCCGAGTCCCACGCCGCCAGTTTTGCTTTGCTGACCTATGCCAGTTGCTGGCTCAAGTGCCACGAACCGGCGGCCTTCGCCTGTGCGTTGATCAACAGTTGGCCGATGGGTTTCTACAGTCCGGACCAGATTCTCCAGGACGCGCGTCGGCATCAGTTGCAGATCCGCCCGGTCGACGTGCGCGCCAGTGACTGGGATTGCAGCCTGGAAACCACCACGACGGCACAACCGGCGATCCGCATGGGCCTGCGCATGATCAAGGGCTTTCGCGAGGAGGATGCCCGGCGCATCGAAGCGGCGCGTGCGCGTGGGGCGTTTGCCGATGTTGCTGACCTGGGCGAGCGAGCGGCGCTCGACAGTCGGGCGCAGGCGTTGCTCGCCGATTCCGGAGCGTTGCGCGGTTTGGCCGGGCATCGGCATCGGGCGCGCTGGGAAGTCGCTGGAGTGCAGAAACAGCTGGGCCTGTTTGCCGGGTTGCCGAGTCAGGAGGAGGCCGAGGTGGTGCTGCCCAAACCCAGTGTTGGCGAGGATCTTCACGCCGATTACAGCACCGTCGGCACCACGTTGGGGCCGCATCCATTGGCGCTGTTGCGCGCTGAACTCAAAGCCCGGCGTTGCCGCAGTTCGCGGGAATTGCTCGACGTCGAGCACGGTCGGCAGGTGAGCGTCGCCGGGCTGGTGACGGGACGGCAACGACCTGGCACCGCCAGTGGCGTGACCTTCGTGACCCTGGAAGACGAATTCGGCAACGTCAACGTGGTGGTCTGGCGCGATCTGGCCGAGCGTCAGCGGCAAGTGCTGGTTGGCTCGCAATTGCTCAAGGTCGATGGCCGCTGGGAGCGCGAAGGCGAAGTGCGCCATCTGATTGCCGGCCGCCTGAGCGATCTCAGCCCACTGCTCAATGGCATCCGCGTGCAGAGCCGCGATTTCCACTGATCCCAAGCCAAACACAAAACCCCTGTAGGAGTGAGCCTGCTCGCGATAGAGGTGTGTCAGACAACATCACCGTGAATGACACACCGCTATCGCGAGCAGGCTCACTCCTACAGGGTTTTGTGTGTGCTCAAGAAGGCCAATTCACTGGCGTCAAAAAAATCTGTCACGAATGATGGCACTTTGTCATAATACCGGCCCTTTTCAACTCCCGCCGCGCATTGCCGTGCCGGGACATCCCCGTTTTTCAAAAGGAATACTCAGTGAGAATGATCTCCCGGATGCTGGTTTCAGGCGTCGCGATTGCTGTGCTCGGCACGATTGCCGGCACACTCGCCGGTTGCGCCACCGAAAGCTCCCGCGCGCTGCCGGTGGCCAAGGTTGAAAGCGCCACACAAGTCTGGACCGGCGTTCGCGTGCCAATGGCCGTGGGCAAGTTCGACAACCGCTCCAGCTACATGCGCGGAATCTTCTCCGACGGCGTCGACCGTCTCGGCGGTCAGGCCAAGACCATCCTCATCACCCACTTGCAGCAGACCAATCGCTTCAGCGTGCTGGATCGCGACAACATGGGTGAAATCCAGCAGGAAGCCGCGATCAAGGGCCAGGCCCAGCGTCTCAAAGGTGCTGATTACGTGGTCACCGGTGACGTCACTGAGTTCGGCCGCAAAGAGACTGGCGATCATCAACTGTTCGGCATTCTTGGCCGTGGCAAAACTCAAGTCGCCTACGCCAAGGTCAACCTGAACATCGTCAACATCAGCACCTCCGAAGTGGTGTATTCGACCCAGGGCGCCGGCGAATACGCCTTGTCCAACCGCGAAATCATCGGCTTCGGTGGCACCGCTGCCTACGACTCCACCCTCAACGGCAAAGTACTGGATCTGGCCATGCGCGAGGCGATCAATCGTCTGGTCGATGGCATGAACGCCGGTGCCTGGAAACCGGGCAACTGATCGACGCCCATTGCAAGGAGCAACACCCATGAATCTGACTTTGTCGCGCTCGCTGATGGCGCTGACGCTGGCCGCCAGCGCCTTGCTGACCGGTTGCAGCAGCCCGAAAACCCTGTATCAGTGGGAAGGCTACGAGCCCCAGGTCTACGAATACTTCAAAGGCGAAGAGCCGAAGGAAGCCCAAGCCGAAGCGCTGGAACGTGACCTGCAGAAAATCCGCTCCACCGGCAAGGCTGTACCGCCGGGTTACCACGCGCACCTTGGCCTGCTCTATCTGAGCATGGGCAAGGACGACCAGATGGTGCAGCAGTTCAAAACCGAGAAAACCCTGTTCCCTGAGTCCGGGACGTACATGGATTTCCTGCTCAAAAACGCCAAGAGCGGAGACGCGAAATGATCGCGCGCACCTTGAAACTGCTGGCCGCCGGTCTGGCCCTGACCGTGCTGGGTGGCTGCGTTGCCCCCAAGACCGTGGATTACTCGGCCTACAAACAGGCGCGGCCAAAAACCATTCTGGTGCTGCCTCCGCTGAACACCTCGCCGGATGTGAAGGCGTCGTACAGCCTGTTGTCGCAGGTGACGTTCCCGCTGGCCGAGGCCGGTTATTACGTACTGCCGATCACGCTGGTTGACGAGACGTTCCGCCAGAACGGCCTGACCACTCCGGACGACATCCATCAGGCACCGCCGAGCAAACTGAAGGAAATCTTCGGTGCGGACGCTGCGCTGTACATCACCGTGACCGAATACGGTACGCGTTACATGGTGATCAGCAGCGAAACGGCAGTGACCGCGACGGCGAAACTGGTCGACCTGAAAAGCGGCACCACGCTGTGGACCGGTTCGGCGCGGGCGTCGAGCGAAGAGGGCGGCAATAACGGCGGTGGCGGTCTGATCGGCATGCTGATCACGGCGGCAGTGAAACAGATCATCAACAGCTCCACCGATGCCGGCTACCCGATTGCCGGTGTGGCAAGCAATCGCCTGCTCTCGGCCGGGCACCCGGCAGGCCTGCTGTACGGCCCGCGCTCGCCGAAATACGGCACGGACTGATAGATCAAAAGATCGCAGCCTTCGGCAGCTCCTACAGGGGAATGCATCCCAAATGTAGGAGCTGCCGAAGGCTGCGATCTTTTGCTGTTGGCGCTTATTTCGCGGCCTGCCAAAACCGCTCACCACCGCCCGGTGCTTCCGTCCACGCTTGCAACGAGCGGGTCGGCAGATCGGAGTAATCGCGGGTTCGCGCATAGCCATGGCCACCCATGCGCCCGATCGCATCCAGCCCCAATTGACCGATGTTCAGCGCCATCCTCCGTCGGTATGCAATATATGAATGCAATTTGCCAAGGCCCGGATTAACCTGCGTCTGCCGCCCTTCTTCCATGGTCAGGCATCGCCGGGGCTGGTTGCCTGACGCTAAAGGAGTGTTCGAATGACCGAAAAGAAACCGGAAACCACGGTCGACCGCGTCTACCAAGGGGTTTACGAGGCGATCAGCAAGCGTTCGTTGCGCCCGGGGATGAAGCTGGGCGAGGCCTCGCTGGCCGAGTTGTTCAATGTCAGCCGCACGTCGGTGCGCGCCGCATTGAAGCAACTGGAGGCCGATGGACTGGTCACCACCGAGCCCAATAAAGGTGCATCGGTGTCGTTGCCGAGCAATGAAGAGATCCGTTCGCTGTTCGAAACCCGGCGGCTGATCGAGATCGGCATCGTCACCGAACTGTGCCGACGCAAGGACAGCGCAGCGATGCAGGATCTGCGCGAACACCTGCTGCTCGAAGATGAAGCCCATGCGGCGGGCGATCATGAACGCTTGATTCACCTGCTTGGCGAGTTCCACATCAAACTGGCGCGCAGCCTGAACAATCCGGTGCTGCTCGACTGGTTCCAGAAACTGATTTCCCGCGCTTCGCTGTATGCCGCTGCACTGGACGATGACAGTCACGAAGTCTGCCGTGACGACGAACACCTGCGTTTGCTCGAATACATCGAGGCCGGCAATCAAAGCGCTGCCATCGAGCTGACCTGCACGCATCTCAACGGTATCGAGAAGGCTATTCTCGACGTCGCCGCGAAGATGAAAACTGGCTACCATCCGCTCAAGCACCTGATCGGGGTCTAGTCTCCGCGCGGGAATTAAATCGGCTATACCTCATATGAAACCAATACGACTGCAGACGCTCGAAACAGACGGGCGTCGCGTCGTTATGGCGTCGCGATTTATCGGGCAACCACCTAAGGACACTGAGTCAGTCGATGCAGTTTTTATCCGATAGCCATGGTTGTGACGGCTGGAAAGGCGAAATGGCCGGGCGCATCAGTGCGTTCGACTGGAGCCACACCGAACTTGGCCCGCTGAACAGCTGGCCGGCCAGCCTGTGCAGCGCGGTGCAATTGATGCTGGCCTCGCCACTGCCGATGGTCATGCTCTGGGGCCGCGCCGGGTACATGATCTACAACGATGCCTATTCGAAATTTGCCGGTGGTCGGCATCCGTATCTACTCGGTGCACCGGTGGAGCTGGGCTGGCCGGAGGTCGCCGATTTCAACCGGCATGTGGTCGATACCTGCCTGGCCGGCGGCACCTTGTCGTTTCGCAATAAAGAGTTGGTGCTGTTGCGCGATGGCGTCCCCGAAGACGTCTGGATGGACCTGTATTACAGCCCGGTGGCCAATGATGACGGCAAGCCGGCCGGGGTGATGGCGATGGTGGTGGAAACCACCGAATTCATGCATTCCGAACGCCGCCGTCAGGCCGCTGAAAAAGCTTACCGCGCCGACAACGAGCGGGTACGTCTGGCGCTGAATGCCGGCGCTTTGCTTGGCTCGTTTGTCTGGGACGTGAAAAACAACACGCTGTCGGCAGACGAACGGTTCGCCCGCACGTTTTCTTATCCGCCGGATCATGACCTGAGCAATCTGGCCCAGGACATTGCCGAGTCGCGTATCCATCCCGATGACCACGCTTGGGTCCAAGAGCGCGTCGCCCATTCCGTGCAGACCGGCGAGCCGTATAACGCCGAATATCGCGTGCAGCGTAGTGACGGCAGTTATCTGTGGGTGTTGGCCAGTGGCGGTTGCGAGTTTGACGAACACGGTAAACCGCTGCGCTTTCCCGGCGTACTGATCGACATTCATGAACGCAAGATTGCCGAAGAATCCCTGCTCAAATTTACCCGCAACCTCGAACAGCGCGTCGGCGAAGAAGTCGAGGCGCGGCTGGCGGCTGAAGAGCAGTTGCGCCAATCACAGAAGCTCGAAGCCATTGGCGGTTTGACCGGTGGCGTGGCTCATGACTTCAATAATCTGCTGCAAGTGATCGCCGGCAATCTGCATCTGCTCGCCCGCCACGAACCGAACAACGCCAACGTGCAGCGTCGGGTCAGCGCGTCGCTGGCGGCGGTCGAGCGCGGTGCCAAGCTGTCCTCGCAGTTGCTCGCGTTTGCCCGGCGCCAGCCGTTGTCGCCGGCGGTGTGTAACCCGCAGCAGATTTTCGAAGGCGTTGGCGAATTGCTGCAACGGGCGCTGGGCGAAACCATCCAGATCGACGTGCAGTTGCCGACCGCGCCGTGGCACATCAACGTCGACCGCAATCAACTGGAAAACGCGATTCTCAATCTGGCGATCAACGCCCGGGATGCGATGAAGGGCGAGGGCACCATTGCGCTCAGCGCTGCCAATGTGCGACTCGAACGCGAGTCCTGTGCCGGTAAAGGCATCGTCCCCGGCGAGTTTGTCCGCGTCGCGGTCAGTGACACCGGCGCCGGTATCCCGCCAGAGATTCTCGAGCAAGTGTTTGAGCCGTTTTTCACCACCAAGGCTGATGGTCAGGGCACTGGGCTGGGCCTGAGCATGGTGTTCGGCTTCGTCAAGCAGAGCGGCGGGCATGTCGAGATCACCAGCGCTTTGGGCGAGGGCACGCGGGTGCAGTTGTACTTCCCGCGCAGCCTGCGCCCGATCCTTGATGAGGCGCCCAATCTGCAAAGGCAGCAGAGCGGCGGCCACGAGACGATTCTGGTGGTCGAGGACAACGACGCCGTACGCACTTCGGCGGTCGAGCTGTTGCGCGAGGAGGGCTATCGCGTGTTGACCGCCGGTCACGGCGATGCGGCCATGCAAATGCTTCTCGAAGGTGTCGAGGTCGACCTGATCTTCACCGACGTGGTCATGCCGGGACTGATCAAAAGCTCCGACCTGTTCGCCTGGGCCAAGGTGCAGACGCCGCCGGTGGCGGTGCTGTTCACCTCCGGGCACACCCGCGACATCATTTCGCGCAATCACCAGTTAAGCCCCGACACCCATTTGCTGAGCAAACCGTACAGCCCGGAAGCCATGTTGCAGATGATTCGGGTGGTGCTCGGTAGCTGAGCGTTGAACATTCCTTCACCAAGGCAGGTCGATGACTTCCAAACGCACCTCCAAAGCGCCCGCCGGCATGGTCCGGGTGCGCGGCGCCCGTGAACACAACCTGAAAAACGTCGACGTCGACATCCCCCGCGATGCACTGGTGGTGTTCACCGGCGTGTCCGGTTCGGGCAAATCCTCGTTGGCCTTCTCGACCTTGTATGCCGAAGCCCAGCGCCGTTACTTTGAGTCGGTGGCGCCGTATGCGCGACGACTGATCGATCAGGTCGGCGTGCCGGATGTCGACTCCATCGAAGGCTTGCCACCGGCCGTGGCTCTGCAACAGCAGCGCGGTACGCCGAGTACGCGTTCGTCGGTGGGCAGCGTGACTACGCTGTCGAGCTTGATCCGCATGCTCTATTCGCGCGCCGGCAGTTATCCGCCGGGGCAGCCGATGTTGTACGCCGAGGACTTTTCGCCGAACACGCCGCAAGGCGCGTGTCCGGAGTGCCATGGTCTTGGGCGGGTGTATGAAGTCACCGAGGCGCTGATGGTGCCCGATCCGAACCTGACCATCCGCCAGCGCGCGGTGGCGTCCTGGCCGCTGGCGTGGCAGGGGCAGAACCTGCGCGACATCCTCGTGACCATGGGCATCGATGTCGATATTCCATGGAAAAAACTGCCGAAAAAGCAGCGCGAGTGGATTCTCTTCACCGAAGAAACCCCGACCGTGCCGGTGTACGCCGGGCTGACCCCGGAAGAAACCCGCGTCGCCCTCAAACGCAAGATGGAACCGAGTTATCAGGGCACCTTCACCGGCGCCCGGCGCTACATCCTGCACACCTTCACCCATTCGCAAAGTGCGCTGATGAAGAAGCGCGTTTCACAGTTCATGCTCGGCAGCCCTTGCCCGTTATGCGACGGCAAACGCCTGAAGCGCGAGGCGTTGTCGGTGACGTTTGCCGGGTATGACATCGGTGAGCTATCGCAGATGCCATTGCTGCAAGTGGCCGAGGTGCTGCGGCCGGTGGCGGCGGCCAGCTACCTCGAACACGCAGAGGAAACCGGCGAGACCTTAAGCCACGCGCAAACCCGCGAGGCCCGCCAGCAGCGCGTGGCCCACGGCGCCAGCGGGCACGGCAGTGCGCCAGACGTGCGCCACACGCCAAACCTGTCGCTGGAGAAACGTCTGGCGGCGCAGCGCATTGCCGAGGATCTGCTGGAGCGGGTCAGCACGCTGACCGATCTGGGCCTCGGTTATCTGGCGCTGGAGCGCAGCACACCGACGCTGTCGTCGGGTGAGTTGCAGCGCTTGCGCTTGGCGACGCAGCTGGGCTCGCAATTGTTCGGGGTGATTTACGTGCTCGACGAACCCTCCGCCGGTTTGCACCCGGCCGATGGCGAGGCGTTGTTCGAGGCCTTGCAGCGCTTGAAAGCTGACGGCAACACGCTGTTTGTGGTCGAGCATGATCTGGAAACCATGCGCCGCGCTGACTGGCTGATCGATGTCGGCCCGGCGGCGGGCGAGCAGGGCGGTCAGGTGCTGTACAGCGGCCCGCCGGCAGGTCTGGCCGAGATCGAACAGTCGCAGACGCGCGCTTATCTGTTTGCCGAATCGCAGGGTCAGACACGCGCCGCGCGTAAACCGACGGCGTGGCTGAAACTCGACGGCATTACCCGCAACAACCTGAACAAGCTGAGTGCCGAATTTCCCTTGGGCTGCTTCACCTCGGTGACGGGCGTGTCCGGCTCTGGCAAGTCGAGTCTGGTCAGTCAGGCGTTGCTGGAACTGGTCGGCGCGCAGTTGGGCCGTCCCGCGCAGGAAAGCGAGCCAGAGGAACTCAGCCTCGAAGACGACGCACCGCCACTCAGCAGCGGCCAGGTCACGTCCGGGCTGGAGTCGATCAAGCGCCTGGTGCAGGTCGACCAGAAACCCATCGGCCGCACGCCACGCTCAAATCTGGCGACCTACACCGGGTTGTTCGATAACGTCCGTAAGCTGTACGCCGCGACAGATGCTGCTCGGGCCGCAGGTTATGACGCCGGGCAGTTTTCCTTCAACGTCGCCAAGGGCCGTTGCGCCACCTGCGAAGGTGAGGGGTTTGTCAGTGTTGAATTGTTGTTCATGCCCAGTGTGTATGCGCCGTGCCCGACCTGCCATGGCGCACGCTATAACCCGCAGACGCTGGCGATTCTCTGGGAGGGTCTGAGCATTGCGCAGGTGCTGCAATTGACCGTCGAGGAAGCAGTGACGGTGTTTGCCGGGCAACCGGGGATTCGTCGGTCACTGGAAGTGCTGCGTGATATTGGCCTGGGTTATCTGCGCCTCGGGCAACCGGCCACGGAGTTGTCCGGTGGCGAAGCACAGCGGATCAAACTGGCCACCGAGTTGCAGCGCAACCAGCGCGGCGCGACCTTGTATGTGCTCGATGAACCGACCACCGGGTTGCATCCGCGTGATGTCGACCGGCTGCTGGAACAGCTGGATACGCTGGTCACGGCGGGGCACACGGTGATTGTGGTCGAGCACGAAATGCGCGTGGTGGCGCAGAGTGACTGGGTGATCGACATCGGGCCGGGGGCGGGAGATCAGGGCGGCAGGATTGTCGTCGCGGGCACGCCGCAGAAAGTGGCGGCGAGCAAGAAGAGCAAGACTGCGCCGTTTCTGGCTCGGGCTTTGAGCCGATAGGGGTGTTGGCAGGGCTGACGTCTTCGTCGGAACGCCGCCCGGAGCAGGCTCGCTCCCGCAGGTTTTGTGGTGTGACACGTTATCTGTCCACACAGAACCCCTGTAGGAGTGAGCCTGCTCGCGATGGCGCCAGGTCAGTCAATTCATCTGTGGCTGACACTCCGCTATCGCGAGCAGGCTCGCTCCCACAGGTTTTTGTGGTGTGAACACGTTATGTGTCCACACAGAACCCCTGTAGGAGTGAGCCTGCTCGCGATGGCGCCAGGTCAGTCAACTCATCTGTGGCTGACACTCCGCTATCGCGAGCAGGCTCGCTCCTACATTGGATCTATGTTCGACATTAATCCCTGTGAAGCTGTGGTCAGGCACCATCGAGGGTTCGGCGGACCTTGTCGAGCAGTTCACTGATCTGAAACGGCTTGACCAGCATGTCCATGCCACTGCCGAGAAACACCTGACGATTGATTGCCGTTTCTGCATACCCGGTCATGAACAGAATCGGCAATCCGTCACGCCAGCCTCGCGCAACATCTGCCAATTCCCGACCGCTCATGCGCGGCAGGCCGACGTCGGTCAGCAGCAGGTTGATCGAGGGATCATTTTGCAACCGCTCCAGCGCCGTTTCGATATCCGCCGCCTGGGTGCAGCGATAACCCGCGTCCTCCAGCACTTCAGTGACAAACATGCGCACCGACGGCATGTCTTCGACAATCAGTACATGCTCGCCGCTACCTTGCGGGTCAACTACCGGCGCAGGGATGTCGACCCCAGTCGGGTCGGTGGTGGCCGGCAACATGATCGTCACTTCGGTGCCGCGCCGCGCGACGCTGCGGATGTGCGCATCACCGCCCGACTGACGGGCAAAGCCATAGATCGTCGACAACCCCAGTCCTGTGCCTTGGCCCAGCGGTTTTGTGGTGAAAAAAGGATCGAAGACCTTGTCGATGACGTTGTGCTCGATCCCTGTGCCGTCGTCGCGCACCGACAGCGCCACGTAAGCGCCATCGGCCAGATTCGGATCGCCGTGGGAGTACGCGGCGTAAGTGTTGACCCAGATATTGCCGCCCGTCGGCAGCGCATCGCGGGCGTTGATCACCAGATTCAATACCGCGCTTTCCAGCTGCACCGGATCAACCAGCGCGATCGCCGGTTTGCTGGTCAACTCCAGTTTGAGGGTGATCCGCTCACCGATAGTGCGCACCAGCAGTTCTTCCAGCGAGCGGACTTGGTCGTTGATGTCCACCGGCCGTGTATCCAGCGGCTGTTGCCGTGCGAAGGCCAGCAAGCGATGGGTCAGGGACGCGGCGCTCATCGCCGAGTTCAGCGCTGCTTCGCTATAGAACTGCACCTTGTCCAGGCGCTCATCGGCGACACGCTTCTGGATCAACTCCAGGCTAGTGATGATCCCGGTCAGCAGGTTGTTGAAGTCGTGAGCAATACCGCCCGTGAGCTTGCCCAGGGCATCCATCTTCTGCACTTGCAGCAACTGCGCCTCGGCGCGCGCACGTTCGGCGACTTCCTTGGCCAGTTGCGTGGTGGTGTCATCCAGGCGCGCCAGATGCGAGCGCTCGCGATGGCGATGTTCGGTGACGTCTTCGACAAACACCAGGCTCAACTCTGGCGTGCGGTACGGCGAAATCTGCCATTCGGTTTCGCGAATCTCGCCCTGCACGCGCATGTTCAGCGTGCCTTTCCAGCGCTCGCCATCGACCAGGCGCAGGCGCAGCTCATTGAGGATGGCGCTCTGATCATCGGCAAAGCATTCACGCAGCGCTTGCGGATCCCGATTGTCGAGAATCAGTTGCGCGAAGGCCTGGTTGCACTCATGCACCTTGAGGCTGGCATCGAGCACTGCAATCGGTGCGGACACATTGGCAAAAATTTCGCGGAATCGCGCTTCACTTTCGCGCAGGGCATTTTCCGTGTCGCGCACCCGCAACAGCGTGCGCAGGGTGGCCAGCAGCACGTCCGGATCGACCGGGTGAATCAGGTAGGCATCGGCGCCAGCGTCGAGGCCGGTGATGATGTCGCCGGTCTGGATCGACGCGGCGGACACATGGATCACCGGCAGCAGAGCAGTGCGGCTGTCGGCGCGCAGAATCCGCACAATGTCGAAACCGCTCATGTCCGGCAGATTGACGTCGAGAATCAACGCATCGAGCGCTTCACTGTCGATCAGCGCCAGCCCGTCGCCGCCGGTACCGGCCTCAAGGACTTCGTAACCGTGGCGCTCCAGCCGTCGCCGCAGGGCGTAGCGGGTGGCGACGTTGTCATCGACGATCAACAGACGGATGTCACGTTTCATCGACATTCTCCAGAGCGATCGCCAACGGGATGATCACGAAGAAGGTCGAACCGACCCCCGGCGTGCTTTCCAGCCCGACTTCACCGCCGAGCAGGGCCGCGAAGCGTTTGCACAGTGACAGGCCTAGCCCGGTGCCGCGCAGACGTTTCTGCAGTGGCGAGTCGACCTGGGAAAAGTCCTCGAACAATGCACCATGCAGCTCCGCAGCGATACCGATTCCAGTGTCGCTGACGGCAAAACGCACCTTGTCCACGCCTTCGAGGCGCGCGGACACCCGCACTTCGCCACGGGTAGTGAACTTCAGCGAATTGGAAATGAAGTTGCGCAGGATTTGCCCGAGTTTCTTGTCGTCGGTGTACAGGCGAGGCAAACCGACCGGTTCTTCGAAGATCAGATCGACGGCGGAGGCATCGACAATCGGCCGGAACATCCCGCGCAGCGCGGAGAACAGATCGAACATGTCGAACCACGCCGGGGAAATCGTGATGCGCCCGGCCTCGATCTTCGCCAGGTCGAGCAGGTCATCGACCATGTCGCTCAACTCGCGGGCAGCGGTGCTGACGAACGCGACCTGCTTGTGTTGTTCAGGGCTGAGCGGGCCGTCGAGTTCGTCGGCGAGCAGGCTGTTGATGCTGAGGATCGAGCCCAGTGGCGTGCGGAATTCATGGCTCATGTATGACAGAAAGCGACTTTTCAGATCTGAGGCCTGGCGTAATTCTTCAGCTTGTTCGTCGAGTTCGGCATACAGCGCCAGCACGCCCTGATTGGTTTCGTCGAGCTCTTCGCGCAAAGCCACTGTTTCGCTCTGCAACTGCGCGATGAGCGCGGCCTGTTCGGCATTGCTCAACATCGGTGACTCAGCCATGGGCGGCCTCCAGGGCAACGACCAATACTGTTGCATCGTCACGCCCGCGACTGAAGTCGCGGTGCAGGACGCTGGCTATCACAGCGGGGTGGCGATGCACCAGGCCGGGGTAGTCTTGTAGATTCCAACGGGACTGCAAGCCGTCGCTGTACATGATCAATAGATGTCCGTTCACGTGAGCATAGTCAAAAGGCCGGGCTTTTCGGTATTGCACGCCGACGATACCCGGGTGCGAGGCCAGACCTCGCGATTTGTCTGCGGCGATCAGACTGGCGCCAATATTGCCCACGCCAGCGAAGGTCAGGTTGTCGCGCCTGCCGTCGAACTGGCTAAACGCGACAGCGCCGCCACGCGTGCCGATCATGTCGCGGTGCATGTCCTCCATCAGCATCACCGGATCGGCAAACGGTGTCAGGGCAAAGGCTTGAGCCCCCGCACGCCCGGCGCGTTCGGCTTCCTCGCCATGCCCGAGGCCATCGATCACCAGTGCGCTGATGCTGGCGCCTTCATACTTCAGGTGCCAAACGTCACCGCAGGCCGGATCGTTGTGCAACGAGTGCTGGCTGACGCCATAACGGATATCCGGATCGCGGTCGGTACGCGGGTAAAGACGCGCCAACAGTACCGCGCCACGGCCGTCGGCATAGACGTCAAATACCTCGGTCTGCCGCGAAACTGCGCCGAGGCCGATACCTTGCGTGCCACCGGTGGAGAATCCGTCGGCCACGCAGGCCTCCAGATCAAAACCCTGAGCGCGATCCACCGCGAGCATTTCAATACCGAAACCCGCAGGCCGAGGTAATACCCGCAGATGCAATTCGCCGTGCGTAGCGTGCTTGAGCACATTACTGGCCAATTCCGTGGCAACCAGAGCGACCCGCCCGGCATCGCGCTCATCAAAGCCATGCTGTTCAGCGAGTTGCTGCGCGGTGCGCCGGGCATGACCGATCTGACTGCTGTCCTCGACCAACAGAACCTGGGTCAGCGACCCGACGATATTCATGTCCATCGGGTAATCGTTATGCGCGTGCCTTTGCCGGGCTCGGTGTCCAGTTCGAACTCTTCGACCAGACGTTTGGCGCCGGTCAAGCCCAGGCCCATGCCGCTGCCCGAGGTCCAGCCGTCGGTCATCGCCAGTTTCAGGTCGGGAATGCCCGGGCCTTCGTCGCGAAAGGTCAAGCGCAGACCGACTTTGTGATCCTCATCGAGAATCTGCCAGTCCATGTCGCCGCCGCCACCGTAAACCATGGTGTTGCGCGCCAGTTCGCTGACCGCCGTGACCATTTTGGTCAGGTCGATCAGACGCATGCCGCACTCCGTCGCCAACTTGCGCGCGGTCTGGCGCGCGAGCACGACATCCTGCTCGATGTGGATGGGTTGAGTACCGCTGCTGCGTACGGTCATTGCAGCGCTACTCGTTCCCGGAGCAGCTTCATCCCGCGCTCGACATTCAGTGCGGTACTGACGCCGGGCAACGTCATGCCAAGTTCCACCAAAGTAATCGCCACTGCCGGTTGCATGCCCACCAGTACAGTTTCGGCGTCCATGATTTTCGACAGGCCGGAAATCGTGCCGATCATCCGGCCAATGAACGAGTCGACCATGTCCAGCGCGGAGATGTCGATCAGCACGCCCCGCGCCGAGGTCTTGCTGATGCGCTCGGACAAGTCATCTTGCAGGGTGAGGGCGAGTTGGTCATGCATGTCGACCTGAATGGTCACCAGCAGAAATTCGCCCATTTGCAGAATCGGGATACGTTCCATGTTTAAACCGTCTTGACGAGGCTGACACCCAGACGGGTCAGGGCCAGTTTCAATGCATCGGCCAGATTGGCTTTGGTCACCACGCCTTGCAGGTCGAGGCCGAGGTGGACGATGGTTTGTGCGATTTGCGGACGTACGCCGCTGATGATGCAGTCGGCGCCCATCAGGCGGATCGCGGTGACAGTCTTCAGCAGGTGCTGGGCAACCAGAGTGTCGACGGTCGGCACGCCGGTGATGTCGATGATGGCGATTTCCGAACCGGTGTCGACGATGCGTTGCAGCAGCGATTCCATCACCACTTGCGTGCGTTGCGAGTCGAGGGTGCCGATCATCGGTAGCGCCAGCACGCCGTCCCACAGCTTGACCACCGGGGTCGACAGCTCCAGCAGTTCTTCCTGTTGACGCTTGATCACCGCTTCGCGGGATTTCTGAAAGGTGCGGATGGTGTGCATGCCGAACGCGTCGAGCAGCTCGGACACTTCCCAGAGTTGTTCGGCCAGCAGCGCCGGTTGGTCTTTGTAATGACTTTGGAGCAGGTTAAACAGCGGGCCTTTGAGGGCGAAGATGAAACTCGCGGTCTGCTGCGAGTCCTGGCCGAGCAGGGCGCGGCTGTGGGAGAGCTTTTCGAGGAACTGGCGGGTGGTTTCCCAACCCGGCGCGGCCACATTGGTGCCGTTGTCGTTTTGCAGACCATTGATCACCAGTTGCAGGAATTCGCCGGTTTGTTGCTGTATGTCGTGGCCTTTCAGATTACGCGTGGCACCGCTGGTTTCCAGTCCGTTGACCCATTCACTCAGCAGTTGTGCTTGTTTGTTTTTCATCGCATCGAGTGTGCTGTTCTGCAGTGCTGCCATGTGCCTGTTGCTCCGTCGCGAATTGGGGGGCGATCGCTATAAATGAACGCCGCGGAATGATCGACATTTGCCGTTCGAAATAGTTGTTCGTTCACGCACGTATATTTTTGATCTGGCGCAAGGAACGTCCCGGTAACTCTAGTCGGCGTGGCCGGGTGCGGTGAAGTTTTGAACGTTGACGCAGGGCAGGCTTCGAATCTTTGACACCCGGCGGATGTGTGCCGGGGGTGTTTGACCAACGAGGTGGCCATGAACGAGCAAACGAAGCAGAGCCAATCTGGCGAACCGATCAATCGCAATGATCCGGCCATTGACCCGCAGGTGCCGGGGCAACCGGCTCCGACGCAGCAGCAGGGCGAGGATGATCAGGCGCAGAGTGCCGATCCGGCGGTGGATCAGAAGAACCAGCATACGGACAACGACAACGAGTTCAGCCCGGGCTTCAAACCGCAGCCGGATCGGGCGAAGCCGGGGGAGGAGACGGATGCCGATATTGATACCGATGGCGGTTGATTTCGGCGGATATGACAAGGCCGCATCTATTTGGATGCGGCCTTTTTTACGCTTGAGTCTGGTGGTGTGGCTGATATCGATCCCCCTCACCCCAGCCCTCTCCCCCAAGGGGGCGAGGGGAAAGGGAGCCGATTGGGGAATGTTCAAAACCTGCGTTCAACTCGAGACTGTCAGGTCGGCGTAACTCGAACATCCACCTCGGTCGGCTCCCACTCCCTCGGGGCGGTCCGACGTTTCGGGAGGGCTGGGGTGAGGGTAAGGCTTTTTACTTGCTCGGATGCTTGGCCTGCAATTCTTTTGCGGCGGCCAAATGTTTTTCCAGCCCCGGCAGCATTTTCTGCGCAAACGCTTTCAGTTCAGTAGCGCCTTTAACCTTGTCATCGGTCACGGTATTGGCCTGTTTCTTGAACAGTTCGATGGTCTCTTCGTGCGCCTTCACCTGATTGTTGGCGTAAGCGGCATCAAAGGACTCATCGCGCACTTCGAGGATTTTTTCCTTGGCCTGTTTGACCAGGGTTGTGGTGTCCGGGACTTCGATGTCATTGGCCTTGGCAATGGTCGCCAGTTCGTCATTGGCCTTGCCGTGATCGGTGATCATCATGTTGGCGAACGCCTTGATGTCTGCCGATTGGCTTTTTTCCAGGGCCAGACGGCTGGTTTCGATTTCGGCGATGCCACCGGCTGCGGCGTTATCGACGAAGTCATTGTCCGTCGCGGCGAAAGCACTGCCCATGCCGCTGCTCAAAGCGACAGCCAAAACCAGATGACGCAGGTTGAATCCGTCCATTGGTGTATCTCCACGCAGTTTTTGTTGGGGTTATCCAATGGAGGCAACGCGGCGAGTAAAGGTTTTATCGCATTTGCGACAGGGCGACGAACGGGCACCGCTGGTCTGACAGGTGGTCGACAGAACCGTGCAACCAAGGCCATTCTGATAACTGGCAGCGCAATCGGTCGCGTTGGCCAGCCGATCAACTGACGGAGGTGTTCCATGCCGGTTCCCCATGACCTGTTTCAGGACTTGAGTTGCACGAAGGAAGAGATCCAGCAAAAACGCACCCAGGATCCACGACTGGATTCACTGATCAACAAGTATTCCCAAGCCGACGCCGAAGTGGTCAAGGCCGAAACGGCCACTTCAGATGCTCCCACCGACGACGCATTGAAAAAGCTCAAAGAAAAGCGCTTGAAGGTCAAAGACGAAATCGTCAGCCATTTGCAGGCCCCGTCCTGACTCGACAATGATCCGCCGACCTGCGGTTGCGGATTGACGGGAACGACAGCCACGACCGGCACCTCGAATGTACAGAGTCTTCCATCAGCGACTCTTTGCGAGGTGCCTTATGAACGATCCGAAATTCCCCAGTGAAGAGCAGGGCGCATTCGACCCGGTTCCCACCCATCCTGAACCCAACAGCCCGGCGCATACCACCGCTAACCCCGAAGAGCCGGATGAGGATCTGCCTGAAGACGAAGATCCGGACAAGTTCGACAAGTCCAGCAACTGACAGACCGTCTTCGCGAGCAGGCTCGCTCCCACAGTGGATTGTGTTGACCACTAATGCTGTGGTCAGCAAAGAACCCCTGTGGGAGCGAGCCTGCTCCGGGCGGCGTTCCGACGAAGGCGTAAGTCCATGCAACACAAAAAACATCAGGCTCACTTCAGGGCCGCATCCAACGGCATCCGCGCCATATGTGTGGCCTTCAACGAGCCAAAATACAACCACGGCCCATACTCGCGCACCGTGGTAATCGGCGAGTAATTGCCACTGCTCGCATCCTGCAGATTGGCAATCACCTTGCCATCCAGGTCCAGGCCCAGCACAAACCCGCGTTTCTCCACCGGTTTCGGTAAAACCCTCAGCGCCCGCACGATCATCTTGCGCACGAACGGATGCCCCGCAGTGCCATCCAGCAGAGCATTGCGCGGCGCATACAACGCCACCCAGAACCGGTTGCTGCCATTGAATGCCAGGTTGTCCGGCAGCCCAGGCAGATTGTCGATGAACAGGTCGTGAGTGCCGGCTTTCGGACCGGTCAGCCAGTAACGGCTGATGCGATAAGCGCCGGTTTCGTTGACCAGCACATAGGCGTCATCGGGGCCGAGGGTCACGCCGTTGGCGAACTCCAGTCTGTCCAGCAGCACACTGGTTTTACCGCTCTGGAAGTCATAGCGCAGCAGACGTCCGTCGCCGCCGTGCTCGATGATTGCCTCGCCGTCATGGCCATAACCCCAGCGACTGGATGCATCGCTGAAATAGGCGTAATGCCCGGACTTGTCGATGGCCACATCATCGGTGAAACCGAAGCCCAGACCATTGGCCTCCGTGGTCAAAGGAATCAACTGACCTTGCGCATCAAGGGACAGCAAGCCCTTGACCCCATCAGCGATCACCAGCATGCCGTTCGGATGTCGGGCCAATCCGAGCGGACGGCCACCGGTGTCGGCGAGTACTTTGCGTTGCTGGCCGTCGAGGCTGGTACGGATCAGTCGGCCGTCGTGCAGTCCGGTGATCAAGAAGTCACTTTCCAGCAGCAACGCTTCCGGCCCTTCGATGTCGCTCGGCCCGACCTGCGCTGCGCCTTTGAGTTTCTGATTCTCGGCGTAAATGCCTTCTTTCAGCGATGGCGCAGGCGACGGCGTCCAGGCCACGGGTTCGACTTTGGTTGGCATCAACAATAAGAACGCGATGACGATAAGGATCAGCAGCAACAACAGATGCCGTAGCTTCACGCGCTGGCCCTCGCCGATGACAGGTACTGGGCGGCCATGTCGCGCAGCGCCAGCATCGACGCGGCAGATTCGCGCTCGATGCGGCGCTTGAGCAGCAGGTGATTGGCGATGCGCATGCCCAGACCGGCGAAGCGATAATCCAGTGTGCGCACAAATCGCGCGCCGCTGCCTTCGGCGCTGCATTCATAGGTCAGCAGCAACGACAATCCATGATCACCTTGCGCCCGCGCGCACCAGCGCCGACCGGGCAAGTACTCGGTGACTTCCCAACTCAAATGGCCTTCACGGCCGCCGGCATGAATGTCTTCTTCAAAGCGCGCGCCGGCATGCAGCGGGCCGTGTGGGCCGTCGATTTTCAGCGACGAGGGGTGCCACTCAGGCCAGCGACCGACACTGGCGGCGTAGGCCAGTACGGCAATGGGATCGCCAGCGATATCGATGCTGTGCTGCATGCGGGTCATGGGCATTTTCGAATAGCTCAAAGGGGTGGTTTCCGGCTCCCAGTACAGGGTGCCGAACAGGTAGTCCATCAGCGGCAGGACGATGTTGAAATTGCGCTCCTGCATGCGTTCGCGGCGGTGATGCAGCTCATGCAAACGGCGCATCTGGCGGATCCATGGCAGGCGTGCCAAAGGGTTGTCTGCCGGCAAATGCTCGCAGGCATGAAACACTTCGTAAGTCAGATAACCCAGCACCATGCAACCGCCGAACAACCCGGCAACGTTGGCGTTTACCGGTGCCAACAGCCACCACAACGGTACGGTGATCACCAGCGTATGCAGCACAATCAGCCAGGCGGGGAACAGAATCACCCGCCAGTCACGCGCACTGTCGTAGGTCATATGGCCGGGAGTGAAGAAGCTGTGATGATCGCCCGCGTGCCGGGCGTAGAACATTTTCGCGAAGGTTTTTTTGTGGTGGCCGAGATGGCGATGGACCATGTACACACCGAAATTGAACAACAGCAGGGTCAACGGCACCGTCAGCCATTCCAGCAGACTGACCTGCTGCACGCTGGCCGAGAACGCAGCGATGGCCAGCACACCGAACAGCAGCACGAAGGCACCGTGCAGCCATGGGTTGTACAACGGGTGAATGGCCGCACGGTAGCGACTGCGGAATGCCTCGGTGGTCTGCCTCACTGCATCACCTGCGGGGATTGTTGTTATACCCGGCAGATTAGCCGATCCGGCCGTTTGTGCAGGCCGGACCTCGGTGTCACTTGCGCCATGCTCCGGTGCAAAGCCGCCGCTTCAGCTCAGCGGGTTCCAGCGTTGCGACCAGTCGTCATCGGTGCGGATCACTTCGCGCAGCAGATGGAAGGCTTGTTGCAGCGTTGCCGAATCGCGGTCGCGTGAGTAGACAAGATAAGTCGGGTAGCCGAATTCCGGGGCTTTGGTCACTGCTTCCAGGGCGCCGCTTTCCAGATACGTGCGTACCACACGGGTGCGGAAGTAGCCGCTGCCGCCGTGTTCGAGGATGTATTGCAGGGCTAGCGGGCCGAGGTTGAAACTCAGCGCCGCTTTGGCTTTTTCCGGCAGGGCGGCGTCATGCTGGCGGCGAAAGTCCGGGCCCCAGTCGATGTAGACGTAGGGATCGGGGCGCTCGGGCGCACGCACCAGAATCAGTTTTTCTTCCAGCACTTGCTCGACCTGCAATCCCGGCCAGTATTCCGGCTGATAGACCAGCGCCGCGTCGAGCACGCCGAGTTCCAGTTGGCGCAGCAGGTTTTCGCCATCGCGGATTTCCATGCGCAGGGCGTGCCCGGGAATCTTCTCGCGCAGCTCCGCCGCCCAACTCAGCATCAACGGGTTGCACAGGCTGACTTCGCCGCCGATGTGCAGCACGTTGTGATAGCCCTCGGGCAGCGGCAGATCACGGCGCGCGGCTTCCCAGGTCTGCACCAGTTGATTGGCGTAGATCACAAAGGCCTCGCCATTGGGCGTCAGCTTTGCCCCGGCACGGTTGCGCACGAACAGTGTGCTGCCCAGTTGGCTTTCGAGCTTCTGCACCCGGGCGGTGATCGCCGTTTGTGTGACGAACAACTTCTGCGCGGCAGCGGCGAGGCTGCCGTGACGGACGATTTCCAGAAAGGTGCGAGCGAGATCGATGTCCATGGGCGGGCCGGTGTTTGAGGTGTCGGGCATTGTAAAGGCAAAAGCCCCTCACCCTCACCCTAACCCTCTCCCGGAGGGAGAGGGGACTGATTGGGGGATATTGAAGAAATGCACTGACTTGAACGATCAGCGTTGAATCCATAATCGACACGTTTTTTCAGGTCGATGCAGGGCGCCAGACACCTCGGTCAGTTCCCTCTCCTTGGGGAGAGGGCTAGGGTGAGGGGAAAGCAGCCACCGCTAAATCAACTGGCCAACTCGGTCAAACGCACCCGCGCCCACTCCTCAATCAACCGCGCCGGCGTGCCACAGACCTTGCGCTTGTACACGAAGTTCCGGCACTTCTCGGCAAACTGATTGCGGTTGTAAAGCATGTCCTCCTGCATCTCCTGCAGCTCGGTTTCGCGGCATTGCTGGATCAACACCTGATCAAACCGCGCCTTGCGCTCACGCACCGCGGCATAGGTCGGATCGCTCACCGCACCGTTGGCCCGTTGCAGCAACCACAACGAAAACTCGTCCGGGCAGCGCGGGCCGATTTCCTGGACCATGCCCAGTTGCCACGCCTGTACCGCGCTCACCGGCAGACACGCCTGGGTCAATTGCTCGGCCATGGCCGGGCCGACCGCGCGGGGCAGGCTGTAGGTCCAGTATTCGGAACCATACAAACCCATGCTCTTGTAATGCGGGTTGAGCACGATATCGGTGCGGGCAAACACAATATCGGCCGCCAGTGCGAGCATCACACCGCCGGCGCCGGCATTGCCGGTGACACCGCTGACCACCAGTTGCCGGGCCGTCAGCAGTTCTGCGCAGACATCGTCGATCGCCTGAATATTCGCCCAGGCTTCAGCTCCGGGATCCTGCGCGGCTTGAATCACGTTCAAATGCACGCCGTTGGAAAAGCTGCCGCGTCCGCCCTTGATCAACAGCACTTGAGTATCACGGGACTTGGCCCAGCGCAGCGCGGCGACCATGCGCTGGCATTGCTCGGTGCTCATGGCGCCGTTGTAGAACTCGAAGGTCAGCTCACCGACGTTGCCGGATTCGCGATACCGCAGCGGTTGATAGGCTTCGTCACTGAACGGCTGTGTGGCGATCGACCAGTCGAGCACCGGCACGTCGGCCAATTGCTCGGCCAACAGGTGCCGCGCCGGTTGCTTGAAGGTTTCTTCGCCGGGTTGCGGTTTGCGTCGCAACGAACCAAGCCACAAACTCTGATCACCAGCCGCGACCAGCACCGCATCGTCATGCACCGCGAGAATCTCGCCGGGCATGCCGCTGCGCGAATCGAGGTGCGCGTCGTACACGTAATACTGACCGCCGGCCAGGCTCGCCAGCACGCCGGGCTGGCCATCGGCGGCATCGATGCAGCGTTTGATGAAGCGCGCGCAGTCGTGCCAGCTGAAGCTGCGGTCGACCTGTTTCATGTTCGGTTGCAAACGCCCACGTACTCGCGCATCGGCATAGTCCAGAGCCACTGGCGCGAAGCCTTCGATGAATTTCTCCACCACTTCGCGAATGCAGCGAATCGCCGCGTCACTGACCCGACCGTTGTACAGCTCGGATTTGCGCAGGCCCGCCGGCAGGTTGAATTCGCAGGTGGCCCACACCGGGCCGGCGTCCATCTCCTCAACGGCCTGCAACGCGGTAACGCCCCAACTCGGCAACTCATTGGTAATCGCCCAATCGAGGGCGCTGGCGCCGCGATCGCCGACGATGCCGGGATGAATGATCACCACCGGACGCTGGGTATTGCTCCACAGTGCTTCGGGCACACGGTCCTTGAGGAACGGGCAGATCACCAGATCGGCGCCGCTGTGTTCGATCTGCTCGCACACCACTTGTTCATCGGTAAACAACACGACGCTCGGCGAGTGCCCGGCCTCACGCAGTTCCAGCCAGGCGCGTTGGGTCAGGCCATTGAACGCTGACGACAGCAGAATGATGTTGAGTGGTCGCATGCTTGCTCTTCCTTGAGTGGGTTCGCCGTGGGCTCTCGGTGAGCCGTCCCTGGCTTTCGATGGAGCCGCGAGATTAATCAGTGGCCGGCCACGCGCCAGTGATCGAGGTCAACGTTCTGTCAGCCAGTGTTTCTGCGGCGACCAAGTGCCTTATGCTTAATGGTTTGCTTGTGCTGATTTTTTATTACTTCAAATGTCTTCGAGGCTATTGCACAGTCGCGCCTGATCAGAGCCGGACGATCCCGGCAGAACGATGGTTTTTCGCAGCGGGTGGGACCCGTTTCAGGGAGCAAGGCATGGGTGGGTACAACCCGCATTACCAGATCATCGGGCAGATGTTCCAAAAGGACTATCGCTGGCTGTGCGCTGCCGTTGGCCGCACGCTGGGTTGCCCGCACAGTGCGCAGGACATCGCCTCGGAAACCTTTCTGCGGGTGCTGGCATTGCCGGACCCGACGGCCATTCGCGAGCCACGCGCGCTGCTCACTACCATCGCCCGGCGGCTGGTCTATGAAGGCTGGCGTCGCCAGGACCTGGAACGCGCCTATCTGGAAAGCCTGGCGCTGGCGCCAGAACCGGTGCATCCGTCTCCGGAAGAGCGGGCGCTGGTGATCGAAGCGCTGCTGGCGGTCGATCGTTTGCTCAACGGGTTGTCGGCCAAAGCCAAAGCGGCGTTTCTCTACCACCAGCTCGACGGCTTGACCTACAGCGAGATCGGCGAGCGCCTCGGGGTGTCCACCAGCCGCGTGCAGCAATACATGGTCGAAGCGTTCAAGCGTTGCTATCAGGCGATGCAGGCATGAGGCCGGACGAAGCGGTGATCGATGAGGCCGCGCAATGGCTGGCGTTGTTGCAGTCGGGCGAGGCGGGCATGGCTGAGCGGGCCGCATTCGAGGCTTGGCGCGTTGCCGACCCACGGCATCAGCAGGTCATCGAGCAAATGGGCGGCGGCCTCAATCTGCTACGCAACCCGACCCTGCGCACCTTGCCGCGCAGCAGTCTGCTGCACAGCCTTAACGCGCCATCGAGTCGGCGACGCTTTATCAGCGGCAGTCTGAGTGTGCTCGGCATCGGGCTGTTGGCCGGGCTGCTCGGGCGGCGTTACGGCTGGCTGCCGGAGGCGGGGGAGTTGTCGACCGGGACCGGCGAGCGACGTGACTTCACCCTGGCCGACGGCAGTGCGCTGACCCTCAACGCGCGCAGTCGTGTGGTGCCTTTGTTCGATAGCCAACAGCGCCTGCTCGCCTTGCGCAGCGGTGAGTTGTTGGTGGATGTGGCGAAAGAGCCGGCGCGGCCCTTTGTGGTCGAGACCGAGCACGGTCGCCTGCGCGCGCTGGGGACGAAGTTTCTCGTGCAGTACCGCGAGGAGGCGACGCGTTTGGTGATGCTCCATTCGCAGGTCGAAGTGGTCACCGCCGGCGGTGCGCGGCAAGTGGTGCAGGCCGGCGAAAGTCTGTTGTTCAACGGCGCTGGAGTGCTGTCGCTGGAACGTAGCAACGGCCAGGAAAGTGCATGGGTGCAAGGTCGCCTGGAAGTCCGCGACCGGCCTTTGTACGAAGTCATCGACAGCTTGCGCCGCTACCGTCGCGGCATCTTGCATCTAAGCCCGGAAGTCGCCGACCTGCGCCTCAGCGGCCTCTATCCGCTTGACGACAGCGATCGCACGTTGCAACTGCTGGAACGCTCGCTGCCGATCCGCATCACCTGGCACAACCCGTACTGGGTCAGCATCGACGCGCGGTTATAAACCCATAACTTCTTGGCCTAATCGCCGCCCTATAAAAAGCGCCGGCCCGCTGCTCATTCCCTGCAGATGCCTCCAACAGGGAAACCCTTCGATGTTCTCAATCAAACAAAAATTACCTCGATTGACTCTTGCTGCTGCATTGGCGATGGGCATCAGTCCATGGGCGGCGGTGGCCCAGGAATCGGCAGCGGCGGTGTTCACCTTCGACATCGCCAGCGGACCGCTCGACGAAGTGTTGCTGGACATCTCGCGGCAGAGCGGTGTACCGATTTCTTTCAGCCAAGAACTGGTGAAAGGCAAACACAGCGCGGCGGTGCGTGGGGCATTGGGCGGTCGTCAGGCGGTGGAAAAGGCCTTGCTTGGCAGCGGTCTGCAAGTCGAACAAAGCACCCAGGGTTTAACGGTTCGCGCGGCTGATGTGCCGGCGAAAGTCACCGCTGTGGCGCCGGTCACCAGCGCCGATTACCGTATGGAAAAAGTCACCGTGACCGGTTCGCGCATTGCCCGCGCGCAGAGCGATGGCGCCACACCGGTCAACGTCATTACCCACGAAGAAATGGAAGCGCGCGGCTACAAAAACGTCTACGACGCCCTGGCGACGCAGACGCAAAACACCGGAATGACCCAAGGCGAAGATTACGGCAACACCTGGCAACCGGCGGCCAGCGCACTCAACCTGCGCGGCCTCGGCCCGAACCATACGCTGGTGTTGATCAATGGCCGTCGCGTCGCCGACTACCCAACGCCGTACGACGGCAAGGTCAATTTCACCAACCTGGCGAACATTCCGTCGGCGGTCATCGAACGCATCGAAATCCTCAGCAGCGGCGCCTCGGCGATTTACGGCTCGGACGCGATCGCCGGGGTGGTCAACA
Source organism: Pseudomonas sp. R84 (assembly GCF_009834515.1). NCBI lineage: Bacteria > Pseudomonadati > Pseudomonadota > Gammaproteobacteria > Pseudomonadales > Pseudomonadaceae > Pseudomonas > Pseudomonas sp. R84. The sequence goes on along the minus strand of NZ_CP019426.1, from coordinate 3,829,108 downwards.
TCATCCTCAAGGACAAGATCAACGGTGTCGACGTCAATCTCAAGGGCGGCACCAGCGAGCGCGGCGGCGGTGACAACCAGCGCTTGCAGATCAGCGGCGGCGGCAGTTGGGGGGATTTTGACGGCTTGTTCGGTCTGGAGCTGACTAACCGCGATCCGATCTGGGCCGATGACCGTGGCTTTATGCAAAACGGCCCGCTGGCAGATGTCGGTTACCGCCGCGACCTGAGCAACAATCGTTATCGGGGACCGGGTTGCGGTGCTTATCAGGGCACCTTCGACAACAAACTGGTCAACAGCGGCGGGCGCTGCCGCACCGATCAGATGTACAACGATTACTGGACCGTGCAGACCCAGAAGGAAAACTACGACGGCTATACCCGTGGCACCTGGCATTTCAGCGACAGCGGCCAGGTCTTCGCCGATTTGATGTACGGCCTCGACCATATCCAGAACAACACGCGCGGGCCGACCTTCACCTCACCGGATTTCATCAACCAGAACAGCGGCAATCTGGAGCGCTGGTATCGACGCTTCGGCGAAGAGGAAATCGGTGGTCGCACCAGCAACAACAGCAAGTGGCGCGACACCTCATGGACCGGCACCCTGGGGCTCTCGGACAAGATCGCCGACACCGGCTGGAGTTACGATCTGGCAGCCAATCGCTCGGAATATCGCAGCGTCAGGACCACGCGCTACACGCCACTGTCATCGATTCAGGATTTCTACCTTGGCCCGCAACTCGGTGTCAGCGGCGGTTATCCAGTATTCGCCCCGGATGCTTCACGGCTCGACCGGCCGCTGACGCCGCAGGAGTGGCAGCAGTTTCGCGGCAACCTCACCCAGAGCAGCAAGTCGGTGTCGACCAGTTACAACGCCTCGGTCAATGGTGACCTGTTCGACTTGCCGGCGGGTCCGGTGGGCTTCGCCGGGGTGCTGGAAGCGGGCAAGCAGGAATACCGCGTTGACCCGGACGATGGCCTCAATGACGGCATTTTTTACGGCGTGAGCCCACAGCAGAGTTCCGGTGGCTCGCGCAAACGCTACGCGGCGGGTGGCGAGTTCAGCATTCCGCTGACTGACACGCTGCTGGCGACCGCCGCCGGACGCTGGGATCAATACAAATTCAGCGGCCGCACCGAACAGCAGAAAACCTACAACCTGGGACTGGAATGGCGCCCGGTCACCAGCCTGTTGCTGCGCGGCAGTTACGGCACCAGTTTCCGCGCGCCGGATCTGAATTACATCTATCAGTCCGACAGCAACGGCTACTACCCGGCGCAGATCGATTACTACGGTTGCAGCCAGGGCGTGGAGGGTGCCTGTGATCGTGGGCGGGTCGATTACACCCAGAGCGGTACAGCGAATCTGGAGTCCGAACGTGGCAAATCGTGGACGTACGGGTTTGTCTGGTCGCCGTCGCGCAACTTCGATTTCTCCACCGATTTCTGGCGTGTCGAGATCGACGATCTGCTGACCACTGTCGATGAAAACCGACTGCTACAGCAGGAAAACGAATGCCGCAATGGCACGCAGGACATCAACTCGGCCAATTGCCAATCGACCCTGGCGCGCATCGATCGCAACGCCGGCAATGCGGCGGTCGATCCGAACCAGTTGAACCGCGTGCGGGTCAATGCGATCAACGCCGCCAGCGAGCGGGTCAGTGGTCTGGATTTCAAGAGCAACATTCGCTGGGGCGCCGGGCAGTACGGCGCGTTCAGTTCTGCGCTGGGTTACACCCTGGTGTTGTCGCATTACTACAAGGAGTCGGAAGAGGCACCCACGCAAGACTGGCGCACCTCACGCACCAACTACGACTGGCGCAGCAAGGTCAACGCCAGCCTGACCTGGGATTACCAGAAAGCCACGGCGACTCTGATGGGCATTCGTTACGGTTCGGTCACCAACGGCGCGGGGGACGGTCGCCTGTCACCGTGGACGGTGTTCAACGCCAGCGCGCGTTACAAGCTCAATGACCGGGCGAGTGTCGGGCTGACCGTGAACAACGTGCTCAATCAGGTCAAACACGATGACTCGGCGGGGTGGCCGTATTACCCGACCGGCAACTATGACCCGTACGGACGGCAGTGGTGGCTGGATGTGAGTTATCACTTCGGCGGCTGAGGGCAGGAATCTCGCGTTTACGTCCTACGGAAAATGGCAGGTTTTGCGGCAAGCAGCGGATATTTCCGACGACTTTTTCAGGTTGGTCGTCGGAAGCGCGATCTATAGCATCGGACCTGACATTGAAGTCGCTGAGTGGCTTGAACGCTCAGGCTCCCAGATAAAGGATCGATTATGCGTACCCCACACATCGAGCATGAAACCTCTGTTTATTCCCTGCGCAACTTCTGGATCGACGATCGCGCCAGATGCCCCATGGAGGATGTCGCGATGCCCACAGCAAAAGTGCCCCGGCTGACGGGGCTGAAGAAGGTCGCGGGCAAGCCTGTCGATTTGCTCGTGCATGGCCAGGACCTCGGTGACGACGCCATGCTGATTGTCCGCCTTACCGAGGAGGGCTTTGAGCTGAGCGACGTCGTCAACATGCTTTCAACTTCCGAAATGTACCTGTGCGAGGACATGGTCAAACGCATCACCGGCAAATCTGTCAGAACCGTGCAGCGGCTGTTGAAGGAAGGCAAATCGGTGCGGCTTGACTCGCAACAGAGTGTCGTCGCCTACCAATATGCGCTGGTGCTGGAGATGGCCACTCGGGCGTTCGGGGGGCTGCCACAGGCGGAAATATGGATGCAGAAGTCCACCCCTTACCTGAACGGCTACGTACCGTTGGAATTGACCCGTCATCCACTGGGCTTCCAGATGGTCGAGCAATACTTGTGTCGGCTCCTGTACGGGGGTTACCCATGAATCCCTTGCCCTGGGAAGGACACTGGTATGGCTGGCGCCTGGATCAGGAGGCCTACGGAGATACGTGGGACAGCGGGATGGGTCCAAAACTGAAGGGCGGTCGATGGAATGCGCCTGGCCGGCGAGTCGTCTATGCATCTGTCGACCCGTCCTCGGCCATTCTGGAGGTGGCCGCCAATAATAGTTTCGATGTACTGGACAGAGAACCTTATGTGCTGACGTGCTTTGAGGTCATCGGCGATGCACGGGTCAAAGTCGTTCAGCCCGAAGAGGTCCCGAATCCTTACTGGTTGAGTCCCGCTTGGCCGTCGCCCAATCAACAGCGGTTTGCCGACGCTTTACTGGATGAGCATCCGTTTGTCCTGATCCCCTCGGCGGCAACCCGCCACTCGTGGAATCTGCTGGTGAGCTGCGACCTGGCACAGGGGCAGTTCAAAATGGTTTCTCAAGAACGTTTTGGCCTGGATACAAGGTTGCTGAGGGAGATGGCATCGGGTTGATATCGAGGCATGGATTTTTTTGCATAACCTCAGCACCCAACAGTCTAAATCGGCCTCTATAAATCCTGATTCGTCATCGCACATCCCTGCATAAACCAAAACGCAGGGATGGCTGTTCATGATTCAGTTTTCACCCGTCAAATCACCTTTGAGCCTGGCCTTGCTGCTGGCAATCAACACACTGCCGGCGATCGCCGCCGATAGCACGGCAACCGAACCGACCACTCAACTGCAGCGTGTCGAAGTCACGGGGACGGCAATCCGCCGGGTCGATGCGGAAACCGCAGTGCCGGTCACCATCCTGCGCGTCGAAGAGCTGCGCGAGCAGGGTGTTACTACCACCGAGGAGCTGGTCAGCCGTATTTCCGCTAACCAGTCTTCGGTTGGCTCCGGGCGTTCGGTGGGCTCGAGCAGTGGCGGTGCGTCTTATGCGGATCTGCGCGGCATCGGCGCCAACAAAACCTTGGTGCTTCTCAATGGTCGGCGCCTGAGTAACAACGCCACCAATGCGATCAACGGCTCCGGTGTCGACCTCAACACCATCCCGTTCGCGGCCATCGATCGTGTGGAGGTGCTGCGCGATGGCGCCTCGGCGCTGTACGGCACCGATGCGATTGGCGGGGTGATCAACTTCATCACCAAAACCAGTCTCACCGAAGGGCAGATCAGCACGAGTTACGACACGCCGACGCATTCGGGTGGCGGTGAAAGCCGTAACTTCAGCGGCAGTTGGGGTTTCGGTGATTTGCAGGAGGATCGCTTCAACGTGTTCGGCGTGGTCAGCTACGACAAGCAGCAACGCCTGGCCGCCGAAGATCGCGGCTACACCTACAACTATCAGCCGAACCGCGGACTCGATTACACCTCCGGCACCGCCTCGCCGGCCAACTGGAGTCAGGGCAGCAACGCCACCAACCCTTTGGCCGGTTCCGGCTGCAACGCACCGGGTTTGCTGGCACGCAACGGCATCTGCCGGCAGAGCCTGTGGAACTACCTTGATCTGGTGCCGGAAACCGAAAAGACCTCGGCCTTCGCCAAAGCCACCGGCAAGCTGTCGGACGATCACAACGTCAGCCTCGAATACTTTTGGGCACGCAACGAAAACCGCACGCAAATCGGCCCCGGCACATTGATGGGCAATCAGGTCAATCCCGGCACGGCGTTCTATCCGGGTAACGGCATCACGCCAGGGCCGAACGGCTTCGCCCTCGACCCGACGCAAGCGGTTGACGTCAACTGGCGTGAAACCGCCGTCGGTGCGCGGCAGCATGAGGACGACAACACCAGTCAGCGCTTGCTCTTGAGTTTCGATGGCACGCTCGCCGGCTGGGATTACAACCTCGGCGCTTCGTACAACCAGAACAAAGTGATCAACAGCATTCAGGACGGCTACGTCAACGATCGTGCGGTCAGCGCCGGCATTGCCAACGGTGTGATCAACCCGTTCGGTCCGCAGACGGCTGCCGGTTCCGCGCTGTTGGCGGCCAACGCGGTGGACGGTGATTACGCCACGGCGGTCGGGCGGGTGAAGGCCATCGACGGGCGCATCAGTCGTGAAATCGGCGACTGGTTCGGCGCCGGCCCTTCAGCATTGGCACTGGGCGGCGAGTATCGCAAGGAAGACTTCCATCAGGATTTCGCCGCATTTGCCGGAGACGTGCAAAGCCTCGGTGTTGATCCGAACGGCAGTGTTGCCGGGGATCGCAGCGTCTCGGCCGAATACGCCGAGGTCAATGTGCCGGTGCTCGACAGCCTCGAACTGTCCGCCGCCGTACGCCACGACAAGTACAGCGACTTCGGCAGCACCACTAACCCGAAATACTCGTTCCGCTTCCAGCCATTCAAGGAACTGGTGGTGCGCGGCGCCTACAGCGAAGGATTCCGTGCGCCGTCGTTGTATGAGTTGTACAACCCGACGTTCAGCAGTTTCACCAACGCCAACTACAACGACCCGCGTTTGTGCGCAGGCGGTAATCCGAGCAATGGCGGCATCGCCAACCGCGATTGCGCGCAGCAGTTCAATCGCACCAGCGGCGGCAATACTGACCTGAGCCCGGAAACCGCGCGCAACGTCACCCTCGGGTTTGTTTATCAGCCGTTCGAGCGCCTGAGCGCCGGGTTGGATTTCTGGTGGATCGACATCGCCAACCAGATTGCCGAGTTCCCCGAATCGGCGGTGTTCGAGAATCCTGAGCTGTACCCGGATCGCCTGATCCGCAAGCCGGATGGCTCCATCGATCACATCGTCACCGGGTTGGCCAACCTCGGCAAGATCAAGACCAATGGCGTCGACGTCAGCTTCGATTACCGTTTGCCGAGCACACCGTACGGCAACTTCGGCATCGGCCTGCAAGGCACCTACGTCACTCGTTATGACTACCAGCAACAGCTCAAGGGCGACTACATCGACAAGCTCGGCGATTTCCGTGGCGGTGATTTTGCGTCGGCGGGTGCCGTGGCGCGCTGGCGCCACAGCCTGACTGGCAGCTGGAATTACGGCCCGTTCGGCGCCGCGCTCACCAACCGCTACACCAGCGGTTACCACGACTCCGATCGCGACACCCACGATTACGTCGGCTCGTACAACGTCTGGGATCTGGCCGGCACCTACACCTGGCGCAAGACCCTGAGCGTGACCCTCGGCGCAAAAAACCTGTTCGACCGCGAACCGCCGTTCAGCAACCAGACCTACACGTTCCAGAGCGGCTACGACCCGAAATATGGCGATCCGTTCGGGCGGACGCTGTACACGCGGGTCAGTTACAAGTTTTGAAAATGCTCAGAGATGGCGGGTTTTAGTCACCTATTGATCTAAAGCACGCCCTATAAAAATCGCCGGCCTGTTGCACATCACAGGTAGGCAGGATGTGTGGTGACTGGCCCGGCGTTATCGCGAGCAGGCTCACTCCTACATTGGATTTGTGTTCACCGCAGTCCCGGTAGGAGTGAGCCTGCTCGCGAAGAGGCCAGTAGCAGCACCGTGTAAAAGGATCTGCCCATGTTCTCAAGGCTCATTTTATTCAGCGCTTTCGCGCTTCTAACACCGCTCAGTTGGGCCGCCCCGCAACCGGCGTTAACGGTTTACGGCGAACCCGCCAAATACGCTCCCGACTTCCAGCATCTGGCCTACGCCAACCCCGACGCGCCGAAGGGCGGCAGCCTGCGCCGTTCTTCGCTGGAAAGCGGCCCGTTCGACCACCTGATTCCCTACACCGACAAAGGCACCGGCGTGGCCGATATCGATGGCTGGCTCTACGCGCCACTGGCCTATCGCAGCAAGGACGAACCCTATAGCGTCTACGGTCTGGTGGCGCAGCAGATGGAGCTGGATCCGGATCGTCGCTGGATACGCTTCTACCTGAACCCGAAGGCGCGTTTCGACGATGGCACGCCGATCACCGCCGAAGACGTGCGCTACACCTTCAACCTGTTCACCACTCAGGGCAGTCTCAAATACCGCCAGCAGTTTCGCGATGTCGCCGAGGTCGTCGTCGAGTCGCCGACGCAGGTGCGCTTTCTCTTCAAGAACAACGACAGCCGCACCTTGCCGCTGGACCTGGCGACACTGCCGGTGCTGCCCGAACATTGGTGGCGTACGCGGGACTTCGCCGAGGGCGGCGGTTTCGAGATTCCGCCGGGCAGCGGCCCGTACCGCATCAGCGCGGTGGATGCCGGGCGTAGCGTGCAATTTCAACGGGTGCAGGACTGGTGGGCCAAGGACCTGCCGATCACGCGCGGCCTCTACAACTTCGATCAACTGAGCGTGGAGTTCTTCGCCGACACCGACGTGTCGCGGCAGGTGCTCAAGGCCGGCGGCTTCGATTACAACCGCGAGTTCTCCGCCACCAGTTTCACCATCGGCTACGCGGGCGCTGCACTCGAGCAAGGCAAATTGCTCCGTGAGCACCTCGCGCCCGGTGCTGCGCAAGGTGCGCAGGGTTTTGTGTTCAACCTGCAAAAACCACTGTTTCAGGATCGTCGCGTGCGTCAGGCGATCGCCATGCTTTGGGATTTCGAATGGAGCAACCGGCAGATGATGCGCAGCATGTACCTGCGTCAGCGCAGCTACTTCTCCCACAGCGCACTGGCGGCCACTGCGTTGCCGGATGCCGAAGAGCTGAAGATTCTTGAGCCGTTGCGCGGGCAGATTCCCGAGGAAGTGTTCACTACGGTGTTTGAACCACCGAAAACCGACGGCAGTGGCAACATCCGCGCCGAACAATTGCAGGCACTGAAACTGCTCGAAGCCGCTGGCTGGAAACCTCAGGGCGATCAGTTGGTGAATGCCGGTGGCGAGCTGCTGCACTTCACGTTTCTCAATGGCCAGAAAGGTTTCGAACGGCTGTTGTTACCGTTCAAACGCAACCTGGCGCAGATCGGCATCGGCTTCGATATTCGCCAGGTCGACACCGCGCAATACACCAACCGCGTGCGCAATCGCGACTACGACATGATCGTCGCCGGTTACCCGGTGAGTCAGGCACCGGGGCGCGAGATGTTCAATTACTTTGGCTCCGACGGCGCCGCTGATCCCGGCTCGAACAATTACATGGTCCTGCGTGATCCGGCTGTCGATGCACTGCTCGAAGGGCTGGTGCAGGCCGACAATCGCCAGAGTCTGCTGCGTCATGCTCATGCGTTGGATCGGGTGTTGCAGTGGGGCTATTACTGGGTGCCCAACTATTACCCGCCGGGGATTTCCACGGTGTGGTGGAACCGCTTCGGCCGACCGGCGATTGCGCCGTTATACGACGCTGGCCTCGACACCTGGTGGGAAATCAGCCCGACCGCACTGACCACAACTCAGAAGCCCAAGGAGTACAGCCATGTGGGGTTATAGCCTGCGCCGCCTGCTGCTGATCGTGCCGACGTTGCTGGCGATCCTGCTGGTCAATTTCGTTATCGTGCAAGCCGCGCCCGGTGGCCCGGTCGAGCAGGCCATCGCGCGCTTGCAGGGGATTGGCGTGGGCGCGGCGGTGGGTTCCAGCCATGTCGAAACCGTTGGAGGTGAGTCCCGCGCGACCCGAGGGCTGGACCCGAAACTGGTGGCCGATATCGAGCGCCAGTACGGCTTCGATAAACCGGCCAGCGAGCGCTTGTGGCTGATGCTCAAAAGGTATGCGCAACTGGACTTTGGCCAGAGTTTCTTTCGCGGTGCCAGCGTCACCGAATTGATCTGGCAGAAACTGCCGGTGACCTTGTCGCTGGGCCTGTGGGCGACACTGATCACCTATCTGGTGTCGATTCCGCTGGGCATTCGCAAAGCGGTGCACAACGGCTCGGCGTTCGATGTCTGGAGCAGCGTGGCGATCATCATCGGTTATGCGCTGCCGGGATTTCTCTTTGCGCTGCTGCTGATCGTGGTGTTTGCCGGTGGCATGGCGCTGGACTGGTTTCCGGTGCGCGGGCTGGTCTCGGACAACTTCGCCGAACTGTCACCATGGGGCAAGGTGGCCGACTATTTCTGGCACTTGGTGCTGCCGGTGATCGCCTTGGTCATTGGCGGTTTTGCCACATTGACCATCCTGACCAAGAACAGCTTTCTCAACGAGATCTCGCGCCTGTATGTGGTGACGGCGCGCGCCAAGGGCCTGAGTGAAAAACAGGTGTTGTACGGCCATGTGTTTCGCAATGCGATGCTGCTGGTCGTCGCCGGATTGCCGCAAGCATTGGTGACGGTGTTCTTCGGCGGTTCGCTGCTGATCGAAGTGATCTTCTCGCTGGATGGCCTCGGCCGCCTCAGTTATGAAGCGGCGGTGGCGCGCGACTATCCGGTGGTGTTCGGTTCGCTGTTCATCTTCACCTTGTTCGGCCTGCTGATAAAACTGCTCGGCGACCTTTGCTACACACTGGTCGACCCGCGCATCGACTTCACCGCGAGGGCTGCCTGATGCTGACGTTATCTCCAATCGGCCAGCGCCGCTGGGCGCGCTTCAAGGCACATCGGCGCGGCTGGTGGTCGCTGTGGCTGTTTCTCTTGTTGTTTGGCGCGAGCCTCGGCGGTGAGTTGGTAGCCAATGACAAACCGCTGCTGGTGACGTATCAGGGCGACTGGTATTTCCCGGCGTTCAAGCGCTACACCGAGCAGGACTTCGGCGGCGAGTTGCCGTTTCAACCGGACTATCGCAGCGCGCAGGTGCGGCAGTTGATCGAGGGGCAGGGCGGGCGGCTGTGGTTTGCGCCGATTCCGTTCGCTTTCGACACGGTCAATTACGACCTCACGGAGCCGGCACCGAGTCCGCCCAGTGGCGACAACTGGCTGGGCACCGATGATCAGGCACGCGACGTGCTGGCACGGGTGATTTTCGGCACGCGCGTTTCGCTGCTGTTTGCCTTGGCGCTGACGGCGGCGAGTGCGCTGATCGGCATCGCCGCCGGCGCATTGCAGGGTTACTACGGCGGTTGGGTCGACCTGATCGGTCAGCGCGTGCTGGAGGTCTGGTCGGGACTGCCGGTGTTGTACCTGCTGATCATTCTGTCCGGGTTTGTCGAGCCGAATTTCTGGTGGTTGCTGGGGATCATGGCGCTGTTTTCCTGGTTGAGCCTGGTCGATGTGGTGCGGGCCGAGTTCCTGCGCAGTCGCGGTCTGGAGTACGTGAAAGCCGCCCGGGCACTGGGGGTTGGCGATGCGCAAGTGATCTTTCGGCACATCCTGCCCAATGCCATGAGCGCGACGCTGACTTATCTGCCGTTCATTCTCACCGGAGCGATCGCGACCTTGTCGGCGCTGGATTTTCTCGGTTTCGGCATGCCGGCCGGCAGCGCTTCGCTGGGTGAGTTGATCGGCCAGGGCAAGAGCAACCTGCAAGCGCCGTGGCTCGGTTTGACCGCGTTCTTTGCTTTGGCGCTGATTCTTTCGCTGCTGGTATTCATCGGCGAAGCCTGCCGCGATGCGTTTGATCCGAGGACTTGATATGCCTGAACATCTGATCGAAATACGCGACCTGCGTGTCGCCTTCAATGGCCAGCCTGTGGTGCATGGCATCGACCTCGATATCCGCCCCGGCGAGTGTCTGGCGCTGGTCGGCGAATCCGGCTCGGGTAAATCGGTGACGGCGCACAGTATTCTGCAATTGCTTGACCCGGCCATCACCCGGATCGACGGCAGCATCCGTTATGCCGGCGAGGAGTTGCTGGGCGTACATGAACGCTATCTGCGGCAACTGCGCGGTCACCGCATCGCGATGATTTTTCAGGAGCCGATGAGCTCGCTGAACCCTTTGCACACGATTGAGCGACAACTGGGTGAAAGCCTCGCCCTGCACAAAGGTCTGGCCGGCGCGGCGGCGCGCCAACGGATTCTGCAGTTGCTCGAACTGGTCGGCATTCAACGCCCGCGCGAACGGCTCAAGGCCTATCCGCATCAGCTCTCGGGCGGTCAGCGACAACGGGTGATGATCGCCATGGCGCTGGCCTGCGAGCCGCAATTGCTGATCGCCGACGAGCCGACCACCGCGCTGGACGTGACCGTGCAACGCAAGATTCTGCTGTTGCTCAAAGAACTGCAGGAGCGGCTGGGCATGGCGCTGTTGATCATCAGTCATGATCTGAATCTGGTGCGAAACATCGCTCAGCGGGTGGCGGTCATGCGCGGCGGGGTGATTGTCGAACAGGCGTCGTGTGAACAGTTGTTCAACGCACCGCAACATCCTTACAGCATCGAGTTGCTCAACGCCGAACCGGGTGGCGAAGCGTTGTGCCGGGAGCCTGCGGAGGATTTGCTGGAGGTGCGCGATCTCAATGTGCGCTTCCGTTTGGGCGGTGGTTGGCTGCGCGCGAAGTCGTACTTGCACGCGGTCAACGGCATTGACTTGAAGCTTCAGCGCGGCAAGACCTTGGGGATTGTCGGTGAATCCGGTTCCGGCAAGTCGACGCTGGGCCAGGCGATTCTGCGTTTGCTCGATGCGCAAGGCAGTATTCGCTTTCAAGGCGAGGCGCTGGAGCACTTGAGCGGCAAACAACTCCGGCCGCTACGCAAACGCCTGCAAGTGGTGTTTCAGGATCCGTTTGGCAGCCTCAGTCCGCGCCTGTGTGTGGAGCAGATCATCGCCGAAGGACTACAGGTGCACAGCGATTTGGATGCCGCTGAGCGCGAACGGGCGGTGATCGATGTGTTGCGTGAAGTCGGTCTCGACCCTGCCACACGGCATCGCTATCCCCACGAGTTTTCCGGTGGTCAGCGGCAACGCATCGCGATTGCCCGGGCGCTGGTGCTCAAGCCCGACTTGATCCTGCTGGATGAGCCGACGTCGGCACTGGATCGCACGGTGCAAAAGCAGATCGTGGCTTTGCTGCGGCGTTTGCAGGCGGAGCACGGCCTGACCTATCTGTTCATCAGCCACGATCTGGCGGTGGTGCGAGCACTGGCGCATGACTTGATCGTGATGAAGGACGGTGAAGTGGTGGAGCGTGGCGAGACGAATGCGCTGTTTGATGCGGCGCAGCATCCGTATACCCGAGAGTTGCTGGCGGCTTCGTTCACTGGGTAACCCTGTAGGAACTGTCGAGTGAAACGAGGCTGCGATCTTTTGACTTTGCGTTCTAAAAAAAACAGATCAAAAGATCGCAGCGTGCCGCAGCTCCTACAGGGCCGAAACGCAAAAATCCCGCCACTGGGGGCGGGATTCTTGTGTCACTGAACGTCGCTATTACGCCGGGAACAGCTCGGACAGTTTCATCGACAGCATCATGTCGCCTTCAACGCGCAGCTTGCCGCCCATGAAAGCCTGCATGCCGTCGGTTTCGCCGCTGACGATACCTTTCAGGGTTTCGCTATCCAGTACCAGCGTGCAGTTGGCGTCCGGGTTTTCGCCTTCCTGGATGTCGCAGGTGCCGTCTTTGACAATCAGCGAGTACTGCTTGTCTTCGTCGGTGATGTTGAAACCGAAAACCAGATCCAGACCGGCAGCAGCGGCTGGGTTGAACTTGGCTTGCATTGCTTTTACGGCATCGGCTACGGAGGTCATGGTTCGATCCTTATGAGGTTGATTACAGCAAGGTTCACAGTTAACCGGACTCAACGGAAAGTGATGAGTTCCGGAGCCTTCAACAACTGCAAATGTGCATGACTGTTGAAGGAGGCCAAAGCCACCTCGCGACCGCGGAACTTCAGCTGGTTGAGCGAGGTGTTGACGATTTGCCAGTTCAATTCAAAGGCCTGTCTGGCAGGCATTTGCGTAATGAGGTGGAGCAGGGCGGTGATGGTGCCGCCGGAGGTGAACACGGCGATTTTCTGGTTTTTATCGGCCAGATCAAGAATGCGGTGCAGCCCGGCCTGGACGCGTTCGACGAAACCCAGCCAGCTTTCCAGCCCCGGTGTGTCGTAAGTGCCGGCCAGCCAGCGCTCGATGATCAGGGCGAAAATGCGTTGGAATTCGCCACGGTTCTGCGCGGCGTTGCGCAGGATGTCGAGGGCTTCCGGCTCGTCTGCCAGCATGTCCGGGAGCAGCGCGCGAATGACCGCGTCGGCATCGAATTCGTTGAACGCAGAATCGGTTTCCAGCGTCGGCACCGGCAGGCCTTTGGCGGCGTACTGCGCCAGCGCGCTGGTGGCCGTGTGCTGTTGGCGACGCAGGTCACCGGCGAGGCAGCGATCGAAGCTGATACCCAGTTCAGCGAGGTGCTGACCGAGGATTTCTGCCTGGCGCACACCGGTCGGCGACAGGACGTCATAGTCGTCTGCACCAAAGGAGGCCTGGCCATGTCGAATCAAGTAGATACTGCCCACGTCCGCGTCATCCCGGTACGTTGAAGGTTTGGCGAGGTTATGAGGATGGCGGGGAGCTGTCAATGAAAAAACATACGCTTGTTTGAAATGCCCGTTACAGGGGTGTTGCCAGAGGTTTCACGGCTGGCCGATGAGCCGGCGCATGGGTATGCTGGAGCCATCCCGCGTGTGTTTCACATCCACGCACTGTTCTAAGGAGTCTCTGTGGAGTTTTTCACCGAATACGCCAGCTTCCTGGCCAAGACCGTCACTCTGGTGATCGCCATTCTGGTGGTGCTCGCCAGTTTTGCCGCATTGCGCAGCAAGGGCCGGCGCAAGTCGGCCGGTCAGTTGCAGGTCAGCAAGCTCAATGATTTCTACAAGGGCCTGCGTGAGCGCCTGGAGCAGACCTTGCTCGACAAGGATCAGCTCAAGGCTTTGCGCAAGGGCGAAGCCAAGTCCGAGAAAAGCGAGAAGAAGCAGAAGAACAAGCCCGAGGCCAAACCTCGTGTGTTCGTGCTGGATTTCGACGGCGACATCAAGGCCTCGGCCACCGAAAGCCTGCGCCATGAAATCACCGCGCTGCTGACCCTCGCTACAGCCAAGGACGAAGTGGTCCTGCGTCTGGAAAGTGGCGGCGGCATGGTCCACAGCTACGGCCTGGCGTCGTCGCAACTGGCGCGTATTCGCGAGGCCGGTGTGCCGTTGACCGTTTGCATCGACAAGGTCGCGGCCAGCGGCGGCTACATGATGGCGTGCATCGGCGAGAAGATCATCAGTGCGCCGTTCGCGATCCTCGGTTCGATCGGTGTTGTGGCGCAGTTGCCTAACGTCAATCGCTTGCTGAAGAAGCACGATATCGACTTCGAAGTGCTGACGGCTGGCGAATACAAACGCACTCTGACGGTGTTCGGCGAAAACACCGAAAAGGGCCGGGAGAAGTTCCAGGAAGACCTCGACATCACTCATCAACTGTTCAAGAACTTCGTCGCCCGTTATCGCCCGCAACTGGCGATTGACGATGTCGCCACCGGTGAAGTCTGGCTCGGCGTCGCGGCGCTGGATAAACAACTGGTTGATGAACTGAAGACCAGTGATGAATACCTGGCGGACCGGGCAAAAAAAGCCGAGGTCTATCACCTGCACTACGCCGAGCGCAAAAGCTTACAGGAGCGTATCGGCATGGCCGCCAGCGGCTCGGTCGACCGCGTACTGCTGAGCTGGTGGAGTCGTCTGACTCAGCAGCGCTTCTGGTAACACGAGCAGGCATAAAAAAACGCCGGTCACATGACCGGCGTTTTTTTGTCCGCGCTAAACCTGAAGACTTAGCGGCGACGGAACAGCGGCAGCGGCTCGTCAGTGGCGGCCTGATAGGTCACCGAGAAGTCCTTGAGGCCTTCCAGCGCTTCGTACGGGTCTTTGTCCGCGCGAATGGCAAAGGCGTCGAAACCGCAGCGATGCATATAAAACAGCTGATCGCGCAGTACATCGCCAATCGCCCGCAGTTCGCCTTTGAAACCGTAACGGTCACGCAGCAGACGGGCGTTGGAATAGTTGCGGCCGTCGGTGAACGCCGGGAAATTCAGCGCAATCACCTGAAACTCGGCGACGTCTTCACCGATTTCTTCGGCTTCTTCGTCGGCATCCAGCCAGATGCCCAGACCACCGTCGCGGGCCTTGAGCATGCGGCTGTGTTCGCGCCACAGTTGCAGTGGCACGATCAGATCGTCGCAGTTGCTGATCTCGTCGATGTTGAAATCCTTGGGCAGCAAGTGCCAGGTTTCGTCGACGACCTCGTTGTTTTTAATGATTCGCTGCATAGACGCGTTCCTTGAAGAGGTCGATGCCAATACGCTGGTAGGTGTCGATGAAGCGCTCGTCTTCGGTACGTTGTTCAACGTACACGTCGATCAGCTTCGAGATCACGTCAGGCATGGCTTCCTGAGCGAAGGATGGGCCGAGGATCTTGCCCAGGCTCGCATCACGGCTGGCGCTGCCGCCGAGGGAGACCTGATAGAACTCTTCGCCTTTCTTGTCGACGCCAAGGATACCGATGTGGCCGACATGGTGGTGACCGCAGGCGTTCATGCAACCGGAGATATTCAGATCCAGCTCGCCGATGTCGAACAGGTAATCGAGGTCGTCGAAGCGGCGCTGGATCGATTCGGCAATCGGGATCGACTTGGCGTTGGCCAGCGAGCAGAAGTCACCGCCAGGGCAGCAGATGATGTCGGTCAGCAAGCCGATGTTCGGCGTGGCGAAACCGCCTTCACGCAGTTCGCCCCACAGGGTAAACAGCTGGCTTTGCTCGACGTCGGCGAGAATGATGTTCTGTTCGTGCGAGGTGCGCAGTTGGCCGAAGCTGTAGCGGTCGGCCAGATCGGCGACGGCATCGAGCTGCTTGTCGGTGATGTCGCCCGGGGCAACGCCGGTCGGCTTCAGCGACAGGGTCACGGCCACATAACCCGGCTTCTTGTGCGCCAGAGTGTTGCGGGTGCGCCAGCGGGCGAAACCCGGATGTTCCTTGTCGAGATCGGCCAATTGCGCGGTCTGGTTGTCCAGCGCCTTGTAGTCCGGATCGACGAAGTGCTTGGCCACACGCTGCAGCTCAGCGTCGGTCAATGTGGTCTGGCCACCGCGCAGGTGTTCCATTTCCGCATCGACTTTCTGCGCGAACACTTCCGGCGTGAGGGCTTTGACGAGGATCTTGATCCGCGCCTTGTATTTGTTGTCGCGACGGCCGTAGCGGTTGTATACGCGCAGGATGGCGTCGAGGTAGCTCAACAGGTCCTGCCATGGCAGGAACTCGTTGATGAACGCGCCGACTACCGGGGTACGGCCAAGGCCACCGCCGACCAAGACACGGAAACCCAGTTCGCCAGCGGCGTTGTGCACCGGCTCAAGGCCGATGTCGTGGACTTCAATGGCGGCGCGGTCAGCGGTCGAACCGTTGACGGCGATTTTGAACTTGCGTGGCAGGTAAGCGAATTCCGGGTGGAACGTGGTCCACTGACGGACGATCTCGCACCATGGGCGCGGATCGATCACTTCGTCGGCCGCGACACCGGCGAACTGGTCGGTGGTGACGTTGCGCAGGCAGTTACCGCTGGTCTGGATCGCGTGCATCTGCACGGTGGCCAGTTCAGCCAGAATGTCCGGGATGTCTTCCACCGCCGGCCAGTTGAACTGCACGTTCTGCCGCGTACTGATGTGGGCGTAGCCCTTGTCGTAGTCGCGGGCAATCTTGGCCATCATCCGCGTCTGACGCGAAGTCAGCTGGCCGTAAGGCACCGCCACCCGCAACATCGGCGCGAAGCGCTGGATGTACAGGCCATTTTGCAGGCGCAGGGGGCGGAATTCTTCTTCGCTCAGCTCACCTGCCAGATAGCGTCGGGTCTGATCACGGAACTGCTTGACGCGGTCCTCGATGATCCGCTGATCGTACTCGTCATATACGTACATATAAGTCCTGTTCTCAGGCTTTGGGCTACTCGGAAAACGCTGCGTTTTCGCGTGCTGGAGTCCGATTTTGCCTCTGCAATTCTGCGCGCACGGCCGCGCACTCCCTAGAGGAGCCGGGGCAATATACCCGTTTGCAGTTATGCGCAAAAGTGATGTTTGAGTATATGTAAAGAACCAAATCGCCTAACGAGAATGGCTGTCAACTAACCCACATTTGTCGTGCCGACAATCATCGTCTTAACTGTGGTCGAGTCTTTCTGCAATCACCGATAAAACCGACAAGAGGCGATGCAATGAGCAACCCGACCAAGGCAAGAAAAAGCGACAGCAGTGTCGATGCGTGGGCCATTCTGTTCCTGATCATTCTCGTAGTAGGGACAGCGGTATTCTGGGTCAGCCATCAGTAAACGACCCGTCCGGGCCCGTGCCCGACGAATTGTCGGACAAAAAGTGGGATCAGGCATCAATAGCCGGGGATGGATGGCTATAATGCGCGGCCATTTTTCCTTGGGCCCGGATGTTTCATGTTCAAGTTTTTCCACCTCAGTCTTCTGTTGTTCGGCGCGCTGTTTCAGACCAGCGCGCGGGCGGAGTCTGTGCTGTTTTTAAACCCGGGTTCGACGCAGGAAGCCTTCTGGGTCAGTTATTCGCAATTCATGCAGGCGGCCGCCGAGGATCTGGGTATCGATCTGCAGATTCTCTATTCCCAGCGCCAGCCCGAACTGACCCTGGCTCAGGCGCGCCTTGCGTTGCAGGGGCCGAATCGTCCCGAGTATCTGATTTTCGTCAACGAGCAATACGTCGCGCCGCAAATCCTGCGTCTGGCCGAGAACAGTGGCGTAAAACTGTTTATGGTCAACGCCGCGCTGACCCCGGACCAGCAGGCGTTGGTCGGTGAGCGTGCCGACCGCATCGGCAGCCTGGTGCCGAACGACGAGGAGGGCGGTTACTTGATGATGAAGGAGCTGATCCGCCTGCATTCTTCGGCGGCAAACGCTGAGCCGATTGAAGTGTTGGCGTTCTCCGGCCTGAAGGTCACCCCCTCGGCGCAGTTGCGCGAGCGCGGCATGCAGCGGGCGTTGGCCGAACATCCACAAACACGCTTGCGACAGCTGGTTTACAGCGGCTGGACGCAAGAGCGCGCCTATGAACAAGCCAGACAGTTGTTTGCGCGTTATCCGAAGGTGTCGCTGGTGTGGTCGGCCAATGATGAAATGGCCTTCGGCGCGATGCGCGCGTACGCCGAAACGGGCAAAGTCCCCGGCAAAGATGCCTTGTTCAGTGCGATCAATACCTCACCGGCGGCCTTGCAGGCGTTGGTTGACGGGCGCCTGAGCGCATTGGTCGGCGGACACTTCACCCTGGGCGGTTGGGCGCTGGTCGAGTTGCATGACGTTGAGCAGGGCGTCGATTTGAATCGCTACGGCGGCCGTGACCGGCAGATTCCCTTGTTGCCATTGATCGACAAAGCGCATGCCCGGCAAATGCTGGCCATGGGCGCGTCGCCGGACTACGGGGTGAATTTCCGCAAGCTCTCGGCCAAGGGGCAGCCGGAGTCCTATCGCTATCCGTTTACCTTGCAAACGCTGATGCGCTGACCGCGTCAGACACCGGCGAAATGCAGCACCAGTTTGACGATGGCAAACAGCGTCAATGCAAACACCGCGGTGAACAGAATGCCCAGCATCACGAAATGGCTGGGCTTGCCATGGGTGAAGTCCCTTGCCCGGTTCTTGCCGCTCTGCACTCCGAACGCCGCTGCCATCACGCTGTGCAGCATCTGCCAGAAGGTCGGTGGTTTGTTGTCGACTGGATCGTCCATAAATCCCCCTTCGAAATCGTGCCTTAAAGCATAGTCAACGCGGCCGGCAGTGCCTGACTTTTCTCGACCAGATGAGTCGTTACAACTGTTCCGTGGCCGCTATAACTATGTATCGCAGTACCGAGGGACTGAGATGGTGTCCTGTCGCTCCATTTACAGGAGCGATCTATGTCCCCCAATTCCCTTACTTCCCAGGTCGATGCGCCGAGCAAACCTCTGGCCACGGACAGTCTTCATGCGCAGTTCCTTGAAGCCTCTGTGCCGCAATGGCTGATCGATGCCAGCGGCCCGAGAAAAGCCGCGATCAAACGCGCCGGGACGACCAGACCGGGCTGGTACACGAGTGCGTCGGTGCAACAACGGCAGCATCTCGATGCCCGTTTCAAGGACAGTGTCACGGCGCAGATTCAACTGGACAAAACCATGTCCACGTTCAAAGACATCGACGCCTTTGCCCGGCCTTTACTGATTGAGGCGTTGAAAAGCCGGCATCAGGTCGATGTCGACGTCGACAAGACCTTTATATGCCTGAAGCGCCCTTTGTCCATGGGGGTTCTTGCGGTGGAAATCGGTTCTTTCGAAGTCTTGAAGTTGCCGATGCTGCAGGCTGCGCTGCACAACTTCGAAAGTCGGGAATGCGAGTACGGTGCCTTTCACCGCAGTTCCGGGTTTATCGTGGAAACCGCAACCCCCGGCACTTACACGTCAGTGCCCGTTAACGTGTCGGTCAGAGGCTTTCTGAGCCTGTGCAGAGATCTCGACATCGGGGCGAAATACCAGGCATATCTCAAGTCGTTTTTCCACCCGGAGGACACGGCGACTGAAACGACCTTGCGCGAGCATTTCATTGCCAGCCAGAAAGCCGCCCTGAGGGCCGCCGCCGAACGAGCATTGCTGGCCAAGGATATCGAGCCGGAAGATCACGCAATGATCCTCTCGGTCATCAAGGGTGAAAAACGCCCCAGAGTGGGAGGGAAACCGGTCTGGTTTCGTGACTTGGGGCTGATGCGGGAAAGACTGGTCGGCTGCGTCGTCTTCACGATTGCTGAAAAGCGTCGTTCGTTCGAGGCGGTGATTCTCTATGTGCCCAATGATCCTGAACATCCGCTCAAGCGCTACACCGGCAAGCAAGTCAACGACACGTTCAAGCGCCTGTTTACCGCCCGCGATGCACGACAGGCACAGAGCGCCGAGCCGACGCCTTACCAACGGTTTTTCAGCCAGTTCATGCCTTATGACAAACGCCCTATTACTTCAGCCAGTTCGTCAAGGAAGCAGACGACGCACCTGCGGATGTGCTGTGGTCGCCGTGGCGCCGGATCATCGAGGTCATCACCCCGGCTTTTCCGTTTATCGAGATTCGGGAACTGCCACCCAAGCGCACGAAAATGCAGCCGGACCCTGACCCTTACCTCGG
Source organism: Pseudomonas sp. R84 (assembly GCF_009834515.1). Lineage (NCBI taxonomy): Bacteria > Pseudomonadati > Pseudomonadota > Gammaproteobacteria > Pseudomonadales > Pseudomonadaceae > Pseudomonas > Pseudomonas sp. R84. Next base: position 3,809,328 of record NZ_CP019426.1, on the reverse strand, counting down.
CGCCTCGCTGATGCTTCACGAGGGCAATGACCCCTGGGCCGACAACACCGACCTGTGGGTCTATCTTTATGAACAGCATCGTGACCGGGTGCTGGCGGATGCCCGCAGCCATGCGGTGCCGACTGCCGACGTCAACATCAAGACCCGCGATGCCAAACTGGCGGCCCTGCTGCAAGTCGGGCTGCTGGCGCTGAATATGGTGTCGATGTTCGTTCCGGTGCTGGGCGAGGTCATGATGGTGATCATGGCCGGGCAACTGTTATACGAGACCTTCGAGGGCGTGAAGGAGTGGAGCGAAGGGGACAAGCACGCGGCGAGGGCGCATCTGGTGGATGTGGCAGAAAACCTTGCGCTGATCGGCGCGATGGTCGGTGCGGGCGCGGTGTTCAACCGCCTTGCTGCCGTCAAGCCGGAGCCGGTGATCGAAAATCTGCACCCAGTGACATTGCCCAACGGCGAAACACGCTTGTGGAATGCCGATCTGCGCGGCTATGAGCAGGCTGTCACGCTGAGCGAGTCGACCGGACCGAATGCTCTGGGGCAGCACCAGGTCGATGGCAAAACCTGCATCCGCCTCGGGGGCAAGGTTTACGAGCAGATTCTTGATCCAGCGACGTCGCAATGGCGCCTTCGGCATCCCACTGACCCCGATGCTTACCAGCCTGTGCTTGAACACAACGGTCAGGGTGCCTGGCGCCACACGCTGGAACGCCCCATGTCCTGGGACACCCTGACGCTCCTGCGGCGCATGGGCCATACAACCGACGGCCTCTCGGATGAGACGTTGCTGATGCTGGCCGAGATCAGCGACCTCAGTGACAGCACCTTGCGCAAGATGCACATGGACCATTTGCCACCACCGCCCGAATGGCGCGACGCCTTGCGTCTGTTCAAGGCGGACGCGGCGGCAGGGCAGGTAATCGAGCAACTGCGGGGGACGGCGCGAATTGATGAGCGCTACCTGTTCGCGCTTGCGTTGGTCACCGAGATGCCACGCTGGCCGCGTGGGCGGGTGCTGGAAGTGTTCGAAGGTGTCGAGCTGTCGGGGCCGTCCATCCAGTATGGCGCCGGGAAACAGCTGCCTGGCACTCTCACCAGACCGGTCATCCAGCTCAATCGGGCCCAGGTGTTGAACGGGGAAATGCCGGCGCGGATTCTGGCGGCACTGGACGAAATCGAAATCAACTATTTGCTCGGCAGGGACGCCGCGCGAACGGCTTCAGCGAGGACTGACGCATTCCGGCAGCAACTGGCCGAGTTTGCCGATACGCGCCAGCCAGAGATCTTTGCCAGCCTCTACGCGGGCACTGACCCGGCCAATGCGCGCGTGCGCATTCTGCAGGGCGAGTGTCCCGGCCTCAGCGATGCGGCTGCGCAGGATGTGCTGGATCATGCCACAGCGGCTGAGCTGGCCCGTCTCGATCATACGCGGCGTTCGCCCTTGAAGATGCTCGAAGAGGCTCGCTGGCATGCCCGTCAGGGACGCCAGACACGCGCCTTCGCCGGGTTGCGCAGTGCCAACCTGGCCACGGCGGACAGTCGACGACTGGCCTTGCACGCCTTGCAGCAACTGCCGGGCTGGCCGTCTACGCTGCGTCTGGAAGTTCGCGAAGGCAGCATCCGCGGCGCACTGCTCGACAGCATCGGTGAACACACCGCGCCCGAAAAAAGCTACCTGGTCAAGAACGGGGCTTTTTATCGGGCATTCAATGAGCGCGGGGAAATGCTCAATTTTACCTCCGGCCCGGGCGACAACTTCTACCGCTCGCTCATGCATGCGCTGCCGGATGACGCACGTTCGGCGATCGGTTTGCCCGACGTCAGTCGCAGCCGTGAACTACAAGCGAAAATCATCGAATACGCCCATATTCATCGTCGTGAGGCCGCACAACTGTTGGCGCCGCAACCCAAATGGTACAAGCCTCCGGTACGAATCAGCGCGACGCTGAAGGGCTACTACGCGAGCGGGCGTGGCACGAACCTGCATGCTTCCATCGTAGCGAGCGTCACGGAGCTGTACCCAAACCCGCAACAGGCCGAGGCATTTCTGCGTCAGCAGCGGGGTCAGACCGACAGACAGATTTTCACCGAACTGGGCAAGCGTCGGCAGGACTGGGAGGTGCTCAACGCCACACTGGAGCGATGGCAGGACAGCCCGACAAACAGCCAGGAAGGACAGCATCGCGGGCAACTTTCCCAAGCGCTCAGGGAGGCTTGGCGCAATGGCCCGCTGGCGGAGCACTACGCCGAGGCGACGCGGCTGTCGCTGGTTTGTGAGACGCCTTTACCGGTGATCACCAGCCGTTTTCCCCATGTGCGCGAGCTTTCGGTGATGGGCAACGGCATCACCGACGCCGATGCTGATGCGCTCCTGGAACTGTTCCCCAATGTCACCTGGCTGACCCTGGGAGATCGGGGGCACAGCTACGGCCAACTGTCCGTCAGGCCTCAACCACTGACCTCATTGCCCGAGTCGGTCAGCCGGTTGTCCGGGCTGACCCATCTGCGGTTCTCGACCCATGCGCCTGCTCTGGCGGAGAGTTTTGCGCGCAGGCTCGGTGCGCTGACGTCTCTGCAGGCGCTGCGCATCGACTATTCGGGATTCGACTCGACCACCCTGCATACGCTGGACCTGTCGGGATTGAGTGGTTTGCGCACGCTGCGAATCAACGCTCCCTACGCTATGCGGCAATGGCCGGAATTCGTCGAGCGACTTGGACAGCTTGAACGTCTGGATTTGACACACACCTCGATAGACACATTGCCCGATTCCCTCTACAGCGGACACGAACGGCTCTGGGCCGGGCTGTCGCTGGACTGGTCGAAACTGAACCGGGCGGCGTTCATGCGCACCTTCGAATACATCAAAAACGCCTCAGGCGCCTTCGGTCATCTGGTCGATCTGAATCAAATGGTGAGCGAGTATTGCCACGCAGAACTGGACTTCATGGCGCTGATGCCGAACTTCAGCGATCCGCTGCCGCAGCGATTCAATGAGGTCTGGACAACGCCCGAAGCGAGACTGATGGCGATTGATCAGGTCAGGGCCGAACACGATGAAATCTTTGCCCAGTTCTACGCCCCGTCCCAGCAGGGTGGACCGCGCAACCCCGCGCTCCGGTGGCAATGGGCGACGGGACGCAGCGCCGGCATCTTGAGGGCCCTCAAGAACAACTGGAATGGCGCGCTTCGTCAGCGTTACGGCGTGGCGGCAGACCTTTCCACGTTTGCCCTGCCTGAGTCGGGACCCGACCTCGGAGGATCGGCATCGGTCGAGAAAATCCTTACGCTGCCGCCATTGCCGGCGGGCAGTTTCCCCCACGTTCACACGTTGCGTCTGAGCTTGCTGGATATTCCCGTCGCACAGGCCCGCGGATTTATCAGGGCTTTCAGCGGTGCCGAAGTCCTCGATATCAGTGGCAATGCGTTCTCCGAATTGCCGTTCGCCGCCGAGGAGCTGCCGGCGTTGACCGAACTCGACGTGTCCAGTAATCAGCTCGTCGTCACACCGCCAGTGCAAGCGCAATTCAATGCGTTGCAGCGCATCGAGAAGCTCAATCTGGGGCAGAACCCGTTGCACCATCTGGATGTCAGCGCGATGACCGGGCTGCAGGCGCTGAACCTCAGATCGACGCAGCTGCAATCCTGGCCCACAGGGGCCGAAAGCCTGCCGCAGTTGTCCTGGCTCGACTTGCGTGACAATCAAATCGCCTCGCTCTCGGCCCAGGTACTGTCTGATCCCGATGCGCTGTTGAAAGTCAATCTGACAGGCAACGCTTTCAGCGCTGAAGGTGAGACCGCGCTGAACACGGCATTGCGCCGCATCGAAGCAGCCAAAGGGCTGGGGCAAGGCACACTGGCGCGATTCGCCGCAGAGCCTGTGCCCGCGCAGTTTCCGCCGACGGAAACGGGGACGTCCCTGGCGCACCTGTTGCTACCCCTGCCTGAGCGGGGCGCCTTGATCCCGGACGAGGCGGGGAGACTGGCGCACTTGCAGCGACTGACCCCCAGCATGACCCCTGAGCGCGCCCGGCTGGCATTGCGCAGGCTGCGTGCAGCGGGGCAAAGCGATGCGCAGATAGACGCGCAAATAAGCCAATGGCATCAAACCAGTGAGGCACTGATTCGCCCGTTGAATGACTGGCTGTATACCCGGGAAGTACGCATTGTCAGGACGCACATATCGGCGCAAAGTCGCTCGCTCGCAGCATTGCGTATCTGTGAAGCCTGGCTTGAGGGGCAGACGCGAGGCCCCGCTGGCGAAGGCCTGGAGCTCAGGTTGCAAGGGTTGCAGACCGGCGATCTGCCGCCCCTGAATGCGCCGCTGGCAAGGGTGACGACATTGAATCTGCGCGGTGTGCGAATGACCGCACAAGGCTCGAACGATTTTCTGCGGGCATTTCCCGACCTCAGTACATTGATCATCAGTGGCAATGACCTGACCAGCGTTCCAGGCGCGGTGCTGCACCTGCCTGAATTGCAACAACTGGAAATGCAGCACTGCAACCTCTCCAGCGCCACGAGTGTTTACCCTTTGCTGGGCCGCAATCGTCTGCGCAGACTCGATCTGGGCTACAACACGCTGCAGTCCTTCAACCCGCCAGATTTCGGCACCCTCGAAACCCTGGACCTGCGCTACAACGCATTGAACGATTGGCCCGCCGGCGTTTTGCAGAGCCGATACCTGCGCCGGCTCGACTTGCGCAGCAACAACATCACGCGACTTCCCGAGTCTCTTTTCGATGGCAATCACGCGCGGCTGGTTGCAGGCACTGATTTGTCCGCAAACCATGACCTGACACTCTCCGCACTGCAGCGGCTCAGGTACTACAGCCGCGTGCATGCGGCCTCTCACGTTATAGGCATTTCACGCGCAAACATTGACGAGATGATTCGCGCTCAGCTTTTTGGCGCCGACGTCAACCCTGTCGCCGAACATGCCGGGGAAGTAAACGAAGGCGCCGCAGGCGGTGAAGGTGGCCATGCCACTGGGTTTGACCCCCATGCAGCCGTGCTGCCTGCCGAAAGCATTTTGGATCCGGCCAATGATGTCTCGCCGAGGGCACTGAGTCCCTGGCTCGAAGGGGCTTCACCGGCATTGGCCGAAGCGCGAAGAGTGCGCTGGACGCAATTGGCGCACGAGCCGGACCATGAACGGTTTTTCCAGTTGATTCGACTGTTGCGCGATACCCGCGATTACCGACTGGCGCAGGCCGATCTGACGCGCAGGGTTTGGGGTGTCATGGATGCCGCGAGCGAAAACACCGAACTGCGGGAGTTGCTGTTCCAGAACGCTGAAACCCACGGCACCTGCACTGATGGACGCATTCTGACGTTCAGTGAACTCGAAGTGCATGTAGCGGTGTATCAGGCCCTGCGCGATATTCCACCGAATCGAGTGTTGGTCAGGGGACGGGCGCTGTTGAGGTTGTCCCGACAGTTGTTTCGTCTGGAACGGGTAGAGATTCTCGCCGAAGCCGCAGGGCAGGGCCATGATCGCGCGGAAATACGCTTGCGTTACCGGATCGGTCTGACCAGTGGCTGGGGCGATGGTCTGGATCTGCCCGGCCAACCGGCGTACATGCTTTACGGCACGCCGATCAGTGATGACATGCTGGTGCAAGCCCGGGCGTCGATTCTGGAGGCGGAGCAAACCGACGCACTGCTGGTGAGCATGGCGTCGCGCGATTACTGGAACGAATATCTGCAAACGCGTCACCCGCAAGACATGAACGCGATCAGCACCGCCGTCACCGAGCAACGCCATCAACGTTTGAGCGAACTTGAGGATCTTCGGTCAGCCGGGGAAATCGATACCGATCAATACAATCTGGAGCTGATTGAAGTGAGCAAGGCGATTGATACCCAGCGCGTGCAGAAGGTGGTCGAGTTGACTCGTCGAGAGATCAACGATCTGCGCAGCCTGGCCGATGAGTCGGAACGTCCGGGCACTCTTCCACCCATGCCCGGGCCTTCCCGGCGCCCGTAACCGCGTTTTGGCAGCGGGGCAGCGTACCCGGCCCCGCTGCAACTTACATACGCGGTTACCAACTGCGGGTCGGGCGATACAGGGATACCGCAGTCGGGATGCTCCTGAGTGGTCTGCTTTTCACTCCATCAACCAAGGAGTGACCATGATCGCTATCCCACCCGACCCGGTATCGGCGCAGCCTGTTTCGCCGACTCCGCCCGCAAACGAAAACCGGCCCGTGAAGCTGGCTGCGACGCGCAGCCTTCACGGCGTCTTCCTCGAAAAAAACGCACCACAATGGTTGACCGACGCAACGACGCAACGACGCGATGCGCTCAAGAACGTCTCGACGGTGCTGCCGTCCTGGTATCAAGACGCCACGCCCGCTCAGCGAACGGCGTTGAGTGACAGCTTCAAGGCCAGTGTCGATGCGCAGAACCGCCTGGACAAGCGCATGTCGACGTTCCAGCCGGTTGAAGCGTTCGCCAAACCCCTGCTGATCAAGGCCTTGAAAGACCAGTACCAGGTGCAAGTGGATGTCGAAAAGACACTCTTGTGCCTTAAACGTCCGGTAGAAATGGGTGTTCTGAAGATTGAACTGGCATCGTTCGAGCTCTTCAAACTTTCGCTGCTGGACGCCGCGCTGCATAACTTTGAAGCCTACGAATGCGCGGCAGACGCGTTTCACAGCACCTCCGGTTTCGTTGTCGCGACGACCACGCCGGACACCTACGAGTCCGTGAGCCCCGGCTTGACCGTCAGCCAGTTTCTGGGCTTGTGCCGCCGCCTGGATATCGGCAAGCAATACCAGACCTATCTGCAGGGCTTCTTTCATCCGACGGACGCGGCGGCTGAAGCCGAACTGCGCGAGCGATTCATCAGCAGCCAGAAGGCGACCCTGCGCGCCGCGGCCGAACAGGCACTGTTGCAGAAGGACATCGAACCGGCGGATCACGCCATGATTGTGTCAGTGATCGATGGCCAGATGCATCCGTGGATTGGCGAAAAACCGGTCTGGTTTGCCGATCTGGGGGTGATGAAAAAAAGAATGACCGGCTGTGTGGTTTTCGATATTTGTGAAAAATACCGCTACAGCGATGAGGTGATCGTGTACATCCCCCACGATCCGGAGCATCCGCTAAAGCGCTACAGCAGTGCGCAAATGCGCGACGAGTTCAAGCGCTTGCTCACAGCGCGCGATGCTGCACAGGCTTCGAGTGCGCAGCCGACGTCCTACCAGCGCTTCCTCAGTCAGTTCCTGCCCTATGACCAGCGCCCATACTATTTCAGTCAGTTCACGAAGAAGGCCGACGACTCTCCGAACGATGCCTGGCGCCTGAAGCGCAATCCATGGCTGGCATTTATTGAATCGATCACCCCCGGTTCGGTGTTTTCGCGAATCCGGGAGCTGCCGCCGGAGCGCAATGTCAAGCTTGTGCCTGAGCCTGATCCGTACATCGCCGCGTCGACGGTAAGTCGCGAGGGGCGGGGTATCTGGGCGCCCAACCAGGATCTTTGGGAGTACCTGTATAAACAGAACTGCAAGAAGGTCCTGGCCGACGCCCGAAGTCACGCCGTGCCGACGGCTGACGTCGATGTGAAAGCGCGTGAGGCCAAGCTGGCGCACTTGATGCAAATCGGCATGCTGGGATTGAACATGGTGTCGATGTTTGTGCCGGTGTTGGGCGAAGTCATGATGGTGGTGATGGCCGGGCAATTGTTGTACGAGACCCTGGAGGGCGCGATCGAGTGGAGTGAAGGCGATCGCAGGGCGGCCAAGGATCATCTGATCGACGTCGCCGAGAACCTGGCCCAGATCGTGGTGATGGCGGGGGTGGGCGTGGGTGTGCGCAAATTCTCAGCCGCCAGTGCGGTTCCGGTCATCGAACAACTCAGCCCGGTGAAGCTGCCCAATGGCCAGACGCGACTGTGGAAGCCCGATCTCGGCGCGTACGAATCCACGGTGACGCTGGAGGCCAGTCCTGGCCCGAACACGCAGGGACAGTACGTGATCGATGGCAAAACCTTTATTCGTCAGGACGGTAAGGTTTACGAGCAGTTTTATGACGAATCGATCAGCAAGTGGCGCATCAGGCATCCCACTGACGCCAGCGCCTATCAGCCTGTGCTCGAAAGCAATGGCCGGGGGGCCTGGCGTCATTCACTGGAACGGCCTCTGGCGTGGGATCGCCTCACCCTGTTACGGCGCATGGGGCATGTCACCGACGTATTTTCCGACGCCGAACTGATCAAGGCTGGCGATATCAGCGGCGTCAGTGACAATGCGTTGCGCAAGATGCATCTGGATAAAGCCGCGCCGCCGCCAGAGCTGACTCAGGCCATGCAACTGTTCAAGGCTGATGCGGATACGGCGCGCGTCATGGAGCAGTTGCAGGGGACGCAGCCGATCGACGAAATGTACTTTTATGCGTTACCGCTGGTGACTGAAATGCCGCGCTGGCCGGCGAACCGGGTGCTGGAGGTCTTCGAAGGGCCGCAGATGTCCGGTAAATCCGTCAAGTACGGATCCGAACGCCGGGTTCGGGGTGTGAGCGTCAAGGTACCGATCCAGGTCACCCGGCCCGAGATCCTGAGCGGGGATATGCCAGCGCGAATTCTGGCGCAGCTCGACGAGTCCGAAATCACTCGACTGCTAGGAGGGGAAGGCGCGCGCGTGCATGACGCGAGGCCGGCAGAATTTGGCAAGCAAATGGCCGCTCACGCGCAAACCCGTCAACCAGCGATTCACGACAGTATTTACAAGGGCACCGAACCCGTCGACGCCAGGGTCACGCTCTTGCAGAACGCCTGTCCGGGACTCAGCGACGCGGCTGCGCAAGAGATCCTTGCACACAGTCACACCGATGATCTTGCGCGGCTGGGCTCTCCCCATCGAGTCCCGTTGCGGATGCTGGAGGACGCTCGTTGGTACGCGCGGCGAAGTCGGCAAGTCACGGCCTATGCCGGCTTGCGCAGCGAAAACATCGCCTCGGCGGACAGCCGCCACCTGGCGCTGCGCACCCTGGAACGTCTGCCGGGCTGGCCAGACAACGTGCGGCTGGAAGTCCGCGAAGGCAAGGACAGTGGCACGTTGCTCGACAGCATTGGCAGCGAGACGGCCCGCGAAAAAAAATACCTGATCAAAAAGGGCCCGCAATTCCAGGCATTCAATGATCGCGGTGAAGAACTCAATAGCCTGCCTCGAAGCGCAGGCAACTTTTACGCATCGATCATGCACGCCTTGCCCGATGATGCGCGCCGTAGCCTGGGCATGCCGGAGGTCAGTCAGTGGCCCGAACTGCAAAAAAAGATCATCGAATACGCCGATCAGCATTACAGCACCACGCTGGCCTTTCTGGAGCCGCAGGGCAAGTGGTTCAAGGCACCTGTGCGGGTCAGCGAAACCTTGACCGGTTACGCCGCCAGCGGAAGGGGGCCCAGGCTCAATCCGGCGCTGAGTGCACGGGCGCGCGATATCTATCCCGATCTCACCGAAAGGCAGGCTGACGACTTCATTCTGGGACGAGTGCGGGCGGGCGATAACGAGAGCCAGATCGCTCAGATGTTGCAGGACCGCCTGCTTGAATGGAACAACCTTGAGACGACACTTGATCAATGGGTGGAGCATTCGACGGCTGCGCGCGGCGAGCAGGGCCACCGGTTGCGGGCTGCGCAAGCGCTGAAGGCGTGCTGGCGCAAGGCACCGTTAGCCGCCGAGATGCCCGGGGCAGACCAGCTCGCGTTCATCACCTACGATCCTTTGCCGGCACTTGCGGCGGATTTTACCCATGTGCGCGAACTGACCATTGGTGGCAACGGTATGACCGACGGCAATGCCGAAGCGTTTCTGGCTCTGCTGCCCAATGTCGAGAAATTGTCGCTGGGGCAGCGGAGCAATCACTATGGCATCTATGCGCTGCAACAAATGGCATTGACCACCTTGCCCGAGGCGGTGACCAGAATGGCCTCGCTGAAAAGTCTGAAGTTCAGAACAGCGGCGCCTGCATTGGCGATCTCTTTTCCAGCCAGATTGCGAGCATTGACCGGGCTTGAAGAGCTTCACCTCAACTACGCGGGATTGTTCACTCCCGCCCCGGTGCTTGACCTGGCACCACTCACACACCTGGAAAAAATCAAGATCGAAGGCTTGAGCCTGGTGCAGTGGCCTGCCTATGTGCAAGGGCTTCCTGCACTGCAGCGTCTGGACCTGTCGCGCACCGCCATCAGTTCCATTCCTGACTCGCTCTACACCGGACATGAACGACTCTGGGCGGGGCTATCGCTGGACTGGTCGAGGTTTTCCCATGAGGCGTTCAAGCCCGCTTATGAGTACGTCAAAAAGTACATGGGGGAATTCGGACATCTGGTTGATCTCGACTTGATGGTTCGCCGCTACTGTGCCGGCGAGCTGGAGTTTCTCACGGGGGAGGCCGGGCATATCAATCCGTTGCCTGCGCGCATCATGAACCTGTGGAACACCCCCGAAACCAGACTCAACGCCGTCGAGGCTTTACGTGCAGAGCACGCCGGGATCTTCCGGCAGTTTTATCACCCCACGGCGTCCGATGGACTGAGAACGACCATGCTATTGCCGCGCTGGCAGACGCAACCCAATGTCCGGGTGCTGCGCGCACTCGAAAAAAACTGGCGTGCTGCCATACGCAAGCGCTATAGCCTGGACTCCAATGTGCAACCGCCTGGCCCACTGGAGCGGGAACTTCCCGTGAACCGCGACGATGCCGGCGTATTCGAGCTGTATGACTCGACCTGGACGCAGAACGAAATCACCGTCAGCGAGCTACCCCGGTTACCGGCCGGCACATTTTCCCACGTGCGGACCGTGCGCTTTGACCGTATGGTTGCGCCGGTCGAGCAGGTTCGCGATTTTCTCATGGCCTTCAGTGGCGTGCGTAACCTGGAAATCACTTCGAGCGTTTTGACTGAGGTGCCGTTCAGGCCGGGCGACCTGGCGCAACTGACGCGACTGGACCTCTCCTTTAACCAGATCGAATCCACCCCTGCGCTGCAGAGCCGGATCAATGGTCTGGTAAACCTTGAACATCTGAGCATGCGCCTCAATCGGCTGACCGAACTGGATGTGTCGGGCCTGACCCGCCTCAAGACATTGAACCTCAGCTCGAATGCACTCGGTGCGTGGCCAAGGGGCGCTGAAAACCTTCCACAATTGAAATGGCTGGACCTGCGCTACAACAACATCGCTGCACTGCCGAAATCCGTGCTCGGCCACGCAGACATGCTGCTGCGCACCAGCCTGATGACCAACAATCCTTTCAGTGTTGAAGGGGCGGCGGCCTTGACGGCGGCGCAAGGGCGTATCGAAAGCGCCAGAGGTCTGCCCATCGGTGCCTTGGGGCAATTTGACTTGCAACCTGTACCGCTGCTGATGCCTCCGGGCGAGATGCCGGCCGAGACAGCGTTTTCTCTCGTTGAACGCCTGTTGCCGCCGCTTCTCGAGACCACCGTGGTTGAAGGTCCCACAGGTTTTGCACAGCGGGTGCAGGATCTGAACCCGATCATTTCCCCGGAAGAGGCGCAGCAATGCGTGGCCCGATTACGTCTGGAGGGGCTGACTGATGCAGGGATCGATGCCCGGTTGCGCGAATGGCAAGAAACCGCCGTATCAATGACCCGCGAATTGAATGGCTGGATCTTTGCCCGTGAGGCCAATGTCTACGGCAGTCTGGTCTCGGCGTACAGTCGAGAAATGGCTGCGCTGAAAATCCGTGAATGCTGGCAGGATGGCGTGACCGGTCATGCCGATGGCGCAGGGCAGACACTGAATCTTACCGGGGTGCACACAGGCGATTTACCGCCACTGTCGACAGTGCTTTCCCATGTCCGCACGCTCAATCTGACCGGTACCCGATTCACGTTGCAAAGTTTCAGCGGGTTTTGCCGCGCTTTCCCTGAGGTGACCACGCTGACGCTCAATGGCAATGCGCTGGAGGTGCTGCCGGGGGGCGTCGGCAACCTGAGCCAGTTGTCGCGGCTGGAGTTGAGCGGCAATCGCTTTGGGGATGCGCAAAGCCTTTATTCCCAGGTCGGAGGGGATCGCCTGCGATGGCTGGACCTCAGTCACAACCGTCTGGACGACTTCAACGCCAGCGCGTTCAGCCGACTGGAAACCCTCAATCTCGCCAACAATGGTCTGCAGCATTGGCCAGACGGAATAATGGAGCTGGAACATCTGCAAACGTTGAACCTGACGCTCAACCGCATCATGAACATACCTGGCTGGTTGTTGGGGGGCGCGCATCAACCACTGGTTGCCGGCACTGACCTGTCCGAAAATCCACTGCTTCTCAATAGTCTGGAACAGCTCAGGGATTACAGCGTGGCCAACGATGGCCGCCCTGTGATGGGACTGTCGCGAGCCACTCTGGATCATGAAATCGTGCAGCGCCAGTTACATGCCGACAGCGAGTCCGATTTTGACTATGAATCGGGGTCCGGGAGCGATGACAGCGATGACAGCGATGACAGTGATGGCGGGGGGGCCGGTGGCGGCGCAGCGGTTGTGCCGGGTGCAGATGTGCATGCGGGTGTCGAGGCACTTGAGGTTATTGCCAACCCGCAACACGACGTGGCTGCGCCGGCCATGGAAACCTGGCTGACTTACACACCCGTCGATGCGCGCTCCGCTCGGCAAAAGATGTGGCAGCAATTGGCGCAAGAAGCCAATCATGAGTCGTTCTTTCATTTGCTCTCGACGCTGCACGATACCGCCGAGTTCAGGCTGGCGGGTGGCGATCTGACTCACCGGGTATGGCAAGTCATTCAGGCAGCGAGTGAAAATACCGAATTGCGCGAGCTGTTATTTGCCAACGCCGAGACCCATGGCACCTGTCCTGATGGCCGCATTCTTTCTTTCAGCGAACTGGAAACACGGGTTTATGTGTACACCGCTTTACGCGATATACCTCGTCATCGTGCGGATCTGCGAGGCAGAGCCCTGTTGGATATGACCCGACGCCTGTTTCGACTTGACAGGGTCGACAGGCTGGCTGAAGCCGTTGCCGTTAACCAGGACAGAGCGGAAGTGCGACTGCAGTATCGCATCGGCATGATCCGCGGTTGGCCGGACGGGCTGGAATTACCGGCACAACCGGAGCATATGCTGTACGGCACGCCCATCCGGGGGCGGCGATTGATCAACGCACGCGCCTCTGTACTGGCGGATGAGGCGTCGAACATATTCGTGGAGGATCTTAGTGCGCGTGATTACTGGGGTGTCTATCTGCAAGAACAATATCCCGCCGAGTTCCAGGCGCTTGAACAGAACGCCGCAAGGCGCATGGAAGAGGTTGAGGATGCACATCCCGACAGAAACGACAGTGCAGAATCGCTCCAGACGTATCTCGATGCGATGCAAGCGTTAAGGATCGAACTGGCCGATGCGCGTTCCGCGACGCTGCAGGCGCTGACCCGCCAGGAAATGCAGAAATTGGCAGGAGCGCATGAAGAGGGGCCGCAGCCGGGCCCTTCGTCACCGCAACCGGGGCCCTCGTGGCGGCCGTGACGCAGTGATGGGGCGGGCCTGGGAGCAGAAGGTTCCCAGGCCCTTGGCCAGACTCAGTTGTCGTAACCCAGATTCGGCGCCAGCCAGCGCTCGGTCACGCTCAATTCCTGGCCTTTGCGCGAGGTGTAGCTGGCGACCTGATCCTTGTCGACCTTGCCCACGGCAAAGTACTGCGCCTGCGGATGGGCGAAGTACCAGCCGCTGACCGCTGCGGCCGGGAACATCGCGTAGTGCTCGGTGAGAAACACACCGCTGCGGCCGGCGCGCATTTCTTCGGCTTGCGGATCAAGCAGCGCAAACAGCGCGGCCTTCTCGGTGTGATCCGGGCAGGCCGGGTAACCCGGAGCAGGGCGGATGCCGCTGTACTGCTCTTTGATCAACGCTTCGTTGTCGAGGGTTTCGTCCTTGGCATAACCCCAGTGCTCTTTACGCACTTGCTGGTGCAGCCATTCGGCGCAGGCTTCGGCCAAACGGTCGGCCAGCGCCTTGACCATGATCGAGTTGTAATCGTCGCCAGCGTCCTGATAAGCCTTGGCGACTTCTTCGGCGCCGATGCCGGCGGTGGTGATGAAGCCCCCGACGTAGTCAGTCACTTCGCTGTCTTTCGGTGCGACGAAGTCGGCCAGCGAAAAGTTCGGCTTGCCGTCGGTCTTGATGATCTGCTGGCGCAAGTGATGCAGTTTGGCCAATGGCTGGCCGTCATCGCCGTACAGTTCGATGTCGTCGTCATGCACCTGATTGGCCGGCCAGAAGCCGAACACTGCGCGGGCGCTGATCAACTTCTCGTCGATCAGCTTGGCGAGCATTTCCTGCGCATCCTTGTACAACGAAGTCGCGGCTTCACCGACTACTTCATCTTCGAGGATGCGCGGGAACTTGCCGGCCAGATCCCAAGAGATGAAGAACGGCGTCCAGTCGATGTATTCGGCCAGCACCTTGAGGTCGATGTTGTCCAGCACCTTGCTGCCGGTGAAGGTCGGTTTGACCGGCTGATAATTCGCCCAGTCGAACTGTGGTTTCTTGGCGATCGCGGCGGCGTAGCTCAGGCGTTCGGTGCGGGCGCTGCGGTTGGCGGTGCGTTCACGGACTTCAACGTATTCGGCGCGGGTTCTTTCAACAAAACCGGCTTTCAATTCTTTCGACAGCAGCTGCGTCGCCACGCCGACCGCGCGGGAGGCGTCGGTTACGTAAACCACGGCATCGTTGCTGTACTTCGGCTCGATCTTCACCGCGGTGTGCGCTTTGGAGGTGGTCGCGCCACCGATCATCAGCGGCAGGTGGAAATCCTGACGCTGCATCTCACGGGCAACGTGGACCATTTCATCCAGCGACGGTGTGATCAGGCCGGAGAGGCCGATGATGTCGCACTTCTGCTCTTTGGCCACCTGCAGAATCTTCTCGGCCGGCACCATCACGCCGAGGTCGACGATGTCATAGCCGTTGCAACCGAGCACCACGCCGACGATGTTCTTGCCGATGTCGTGGACGTCGCCTTTCACCGTAGCCATGAGGATCTTGCCCTTGGCTTCTGGCTTGTCGCCCTTTTCCAGTTCGATGAACGGGATCAAGTGCGCCACGGCCTGCTTCATTACGCGGGCGGATTTCACCACCTGCGGCAGGAACATTTTGCCGGCACCGAACAGGTCGCCAACGATGTTCATGCCGGACATCAGCGGGCCTTCGATCACTTCGATCGGGCGCGCAAACGACTGACGGGATTCTTCGGTGTCTTCAACGATGTGCGTGGTGATGCCTTTGACCAGCGCATGTTCCAGACGCTTGTTGACCTCCCAGCTACGCCACTCTTCGGTCTCGGCTTCCTTGACGCTGCCGTCGCCCTTGTACTTGTCGGCAATGGCGAGGAGGGCGTCGGTGCCGTTTGGCGTGCGGTTGAGTACCACGTCTTCGACGGCGTCGCGCAGTTCTTGCGGGATCTGGTCGTAGATCTCCAGTTGACCGGCGTTGACGATGCCCATGGTCAGGCCCGCACGGATCGCGTACAGCAAGAACACCGAGTGAATCGCCTCGCGCACCGGGTTGTTGCCCCGGAACGAGAACGACACGTTGGACACGCCGCCCGAAGTCAGCGCATACGGCAGTTCGTCGCGGATGTAGGCGCAGGCGTTGATGAAGTCGACCGCGTAGTTGTTGTGTTCTTCGATACCGGTGGCGACGGCGAAGATGTTCGGGTCGAAAATGATGTCTTCCGGCGGGAAGCCGACTTCGTTGACCAGAATGTCGTAGGAGCGTTTGCAGATTTCTTTCTTGCGCGCTTCGGTGTCGGCCTGGCCGGCTTCGTCGAAGGCCATCACCACCACCGCGGCGCCGTAGCGCTTGCACAGTTTGGCGTGATGGATGAACTGCTCGACGCCTTCTTTCATGCTGATCGAGTTGACGATGCCCTTGCCCTGAATGCACTTGAGGCCGGCTTCGATCACTTCCCATTTGGAGGAGTCGATCATGATCGGTACGCGCGAGATGTCCGGTTCACCGGCGATCAGATTGAGGAAGGTCACCATGGCCTTCTTCGAATCGAGCATGCCTTCGTCCATGTTGATGTCGATCACCTGCGCGCCGGCTTCGACCTGCTGCAGGGCGACTTCCAGCGCTTCGGTGTAGTTGTCTTCACGGATCAGGCGGGCGAATTTCGCCGAGCCGGTGATGTTGGTGCGCTCACCGACGTTGACGAACAGCGAGCTGCGATCGATGGTGAAGGGTTCCAGACCCGAGAGGCGGCAAGCCTTGGGAATGTCCGGAATCTGACGCGGCGCGTAACCGGCAACAGCTTTGGCGATGGCTTCGATGTGCCCCGGCGTGGTGCCGCAGCAGCCGCCGACGATGTTGAGGAAGCCGCTCTGGGCGAATTCTTCGATGACCTTGGCGGTTTCCGACGGCAGTTCGTCGTACTCGCCGAATTCGTTCGGCAGGCCGGCGTTCGGGTGCGCGGAAACGTGGGTGCTGGCCTTGTTCGACAGCTCTTCCAGGTACGGACGCAACTCGCTGGCGCCGAGGGCGCAGTTGAGGCCGACCGAGATTGGCTTGGCGTGTGCCACCGAGTTCCAGAACGCTTCGGTGGTCTGGCCCGACAGGGTACGGCCGGAGGCGTCGGTGATGGTCCCGGAAATCATGATCGGCAGTTCGATGTGCAGCTCTTCGAACACGCCTTGCACGGCGAAGATCGCCGCTTTGGCGTTGAGGGTGTCGAAAATGGTTTCGATCAGGATCAGGTCGGCGCCGCCCTCGATCAGGCCTTTGGTGGCTTCGGTGTAGTTTTCCACCAGCTCATCAAAGGTGACGTTGCGATAGCCCGGGTTGTTGACGTCCGGTGACAGCGAGCAGGTGCGGCTGGTCGGGCCCAGCACGCCGGCGACGAAACGCGGCTTGCCCGGGTTCTCGGCGGTCTTGGCGTCGGCGACCTTGCGCGCCAGACGTGCGCCTTCTACGTTTAGTTCGTAGGCCAGTTCTTCCATGCCGTAGTCGGCCATGGAAATGCGCGTGGCGTTGAAGGTGTTGGTTTCGAGGATGTCGGCGCCGGCATCCAGGTAGGCTTTTTCGATGCCGCCGATCACATCGGGACGGGTGAGCACCAACAGGTCGTTGTTGCCCTTGACGTCACTCGGCCAGTCGGCGAAGCGTTTGCCGCGATAGTCCTGTTCTTCGAGCTTGTAGCTCTGGATCATCGTGCCCATGCCGCCGTCGAGTATCAGGATGCGCTCTTTGAGAGCTTGCTTGAGAGCTTGAAGGCGGACGCTGCGATCGGACATTTGGACTACTCGGAAAGACCATTACGAAGGAGCGGGATCATAGCAAACCTGTGCGCTTTTAGAGCATGTTGGGCTTTTGCATGAATATCGCTCATGTTGGTACGGGCGTCATACTGTAGAATCGCGGCGTTTTTTAACAATCGGGATCAGCAGCATGTCTTACCGCGTCATTGGTTTTGTGTTGCTGTTTCTCAGCTGGGGCGCCGTGGCGCAAGAGCCAGCGACTGTGCCGGCCATTTCTCAGTCGATTTCGTACGTCCGCGACATCCAGCCAATCTTCACCGAGAAGTGCGTGGCCTGCCATGCCTGCTACGACTCGGCCTGCCAGTTGAATCTGGGCAGTGGCGAGGGTGCGGCCCGTGGCGCGAGCAAAATGCCGGTCTATGACGGCGAGCGCACACAAGCGGCACCGACCACGCGACTGTTTTACGACGCCTTCGGTAAACGCGCCTGGCAGCAGAAAGACTTCTATTCGGTGCTCGATGCGCAGGGCAGTCAGGCGGCGCTGATGGCGCGCATGCTCGAGCTCGGGCACAAGACGCCGCTGACGCCCAACGCCAAACTCCCGGAAGAGATTGTGCTGGGCCTGAACCGCGAGAACATGTGCTCGCTGCCCGCCGAGTTTGAGGGCTACGCCGGCGCCCATCCGAAAGAAGGCATGCCGCTGGCGGTGACCGGGCTGACCGATCAGCAATATCAGACGCTGCAGCGCTGGCTGGCCTCGGGTGCCCCGATTGACGAACAAGGCCTGGCGCCGAGCGCGAAAGAGGCGCTGCAAATCGTCCAGTGGGAAAATCTGCTTAATACTCCCGGCGCCCGGCAGAGTCTGGTCGGACGGTGGCTTTACGAGCACTTGTACCTCGCGCACATCTATTTCAAGGATGGCGAGCCGGGGCATTACTTCCAGTGGGTGCGTTCGCGCACACCGAGCGGGCAGCCGATCGACCTGATCGCCACCCGTCGTCCCAACGACGATCCGGGCACCCAGGTGTATTACCGCTTGTGGCCGGTGCAAGGGGTGATCGTGCACAAAACCCATATCACCTATCTGCTGAGCGCGGCGAAGATGGCGCGGGTGAAAAGCCTGTTTTACAGCGGCAACTGGCAGGTCAATGCCTTGCCGGGTTACGGCCCGCAGAGCCGCGCGAATCCCTTCGCGACATTCGAGGCGATTCCGGCGCAGGCGCGTTACCAATTCATGCTCGACAACGCCGAGTACTTTGTCCGCACCTTTATTCGCGGCCCGGTGTGCCGTGGGCAGATTGCGACCGACGTGATTCGCGACAACTTCTGGGCGCTGTTCCAGGCGCCGGAGCACGACCTCTACATCACAGACCCGAACTATCGCGGCCAAGCCACGCCTTTACTGGCCATGCCTGGGCAGAACGACGATGTCGGCAGCGTGTTGAGCCTGTGGCGCAACTACCGCGACAAGCGCAATGAATATGAGGCTCTGCGCCGCGACAGCTACGCCGATCTCCCCGAACCGAGCTGGTCGACCCTGTGGGCCGGCAACGACAACGCGCTGCTGAGCATTTTTCGCCACTTCGACAGCGCCTCGGTGACCAAAGGCCTGATTGGCGAGGTGCCGCAGACAATGTGGCTATTCGACTACCCCTTGCTCGAGCGCACTTATTATCAGTTGGCGGTCAATTTCGATGTGTTCGGCAATGTCTCGCATCAGGCGCAGACCCGCCTGTATTTTGACCTGATCCGCAACGGCGCTGAGCAGAATTTCTTGCGCCTGATGCCCGCCGACTCTCGTGAGGATTTCCTCGACGATTGGTACCAGAGCGGCGGCCAGTTCAAGATGTGGCTCGATTACGAGGCGATTGACGACGATAAGCCGACTGCGCTGAAACTCGACGAGAAAGACCCGAAATACGATTTCGCCATGCAATTGCTCGCGCGTTACGGTGATCTCAATGCGCGGCCGGATCCGATCAATCGTTGCGCCGGCGCTTACTGCTCACGGCCAAATATCGACCCGGCGCTGCAAAATGCCGAACAGGCATTGAGTCGCCTGACATCGCGCCCGGCGGCCGGATTGCAGGTCATCGACCAACTTCCGGAAGCGACCATGCTGCGTGTCGAAACCGCCGGTGGCAAACGCGAGGTGTACAGCCTGTTGCGCAACCGCGCGCACAGTAACGTGGCGTTCCTGCTCGGCGAGTCACGGCGTTATCAGCCCGGGCTGGATACGCTGACCATTTACCCGGGCGTGCTCAGCAGCTATCCGAACTTCATCTTTAATGTCCCGGCCGATCAGGTGCCGGCGTTTGTCGATGCAATGGAAAACGCCAAGGATGCCAACCGCTTCGAGAAAATCGTCGAACGTTGGGGGATCCGCCGCAGTCATCCGCAATTCTGGTTCTATTTCCACGATTTGAGTCAGTACATTCACGAAACCGATCCGGTGGAAGAGGGCGTGCTGGACATGAACCGCTACGAGAATCTTTGATCGTTTGAAGCGAGGCTGCTGTCCCAACTTCAAGCGACACCGCAAAACCCCTTGTAGGAGTGAGCCTGCTCGCGATAGCGGAGAATCAGGCACTGGAGATGTTGAATGTGCCGCCGCCATCGCGAGCAGGCTCACTCCTACAAGGGGTCTGCGGTGGTTTCAGGAATTGTGATCGGGAGCGGCCGATGTTGATTTCAGTGCAAGCCCTGCGTGCGCTGGCCGCGTGGACGGTGGTCTGCCACCACTTCATGCAGATTTTCTTTGACTTCAAATCACGCGGGCCAATCGGGCAGCTTTTCATCGACAAGGGCGCGGTAGGCGTCGATATCTTCTTCGTCATCAGCGGTCTGGTGATTTTCCTCTCGACCGAAAACAAACCGCTGCCGCCCGCGCGCTTTCTGTTGTATCGGCTGTTTCGCATCGTCCCGGCGTATTGGCTGTATACGCTGCTGATGGCGCTGCTGGTGGTGTTTGCCCAGCCGTTGCTGCCGGACCAAACCGTGGATTGGGGCCATGTGTTGTTGTCGTTGCTGTTCATTCCGACTGAGAACCCCGGCGGCTACGGCATTTATCCGACGCTGAATGTCGGCTGGACGCTTAATTACGAAATCCTTTTTTACGTGCTGTTCGCCTGGGCGCTGCTGTTTCGCTTGCAGGTGCGCCTGCTGGTAGTCGCGGCGTTGCTGTTTGCAGTGAGTCAGGCATGGACCGGGTTTGGCTGGATCAGCGAGTTCTATCGGTCGGACATCGTCTATGAGTTTCTGCTGGGGATCGGCATCGGCATGCTTTATCGCCGGGGCTGGATCGGTGCGGGACTGTGGTTGCCGCTGGCGGCCATCGTCGCGGCGTTGCTGGCGATTTATCATTGGGCACCGGCGCCGAGGCTGCTCAACTGGGGGGTGCCGAGTGCGGTGCTGGTGATGGCGTGTATCTCACTGGAGCGTTATGTCGAACGTAGTCGTGTCCTCAAACTGCTCGGCGATTGCTCGTATTCGGTGTATCTGATGCACGTTCTGGTGTTGTCGGCAGGCGGTTATCTGGCCCGCCGCTACGGCATCAACCCGTATTTGATGTTTGTCGTGTGCGCGCTGGCCATCGCTGTCGGCTCCTGGTTGAGCTACGAATGGGTGGAAAAACGCAGCTATCGCTGGCTCAAGACGCGGATCGACGACGGGGCGGACGAGAATCTTTCCCGACAAAAATACTAGGACTTTGTCCGGCGCAACGATTGGCGTAAACTGCGCCCAAGCCTGCGAGGAGTTTCCATGACCGCTATTACCATTACCGACGCCGCCCACGATTACCTGGCTGATCTGCTCTCCAAGCAGAACACCCCGGGCATCGGCATCCGCGTCTTCATCACCCAGCCTGGCACCCAGTACGCCGAAACCTGCATTGCCTACTGCAAGCCGGGCGAAGAAAAACCTGAAGACACCGCGCTGGGGCTGAAAAGCTTCACCGCCTATATCGACCACTTCAGCGAAGCGTTTCTCGACGACGCCGTTGTCGACTACGCCACCGACCGCATGGGCGGCCAACTGACCATCAAGGCGCCAAACGCCAAAGTACCGATGGTCAACGCCGACAGCCCGGTCAACGAGCGCATCAACTACTACCTGCAAACCGAAATCAACCCGGGGCTGGCCAGCCACGGCGGTCAGGTCAGCCTGATCGATGTGGTTGAAGACGGCATCGCCGTTCTGCAGTTCGGTGGCGGTTGCCAGGGCTGCGGCCAGGCGGACGTGACCTTGAAGGAAGGCATCGAGCGCACCTTGCTCGAGCGCATCCCTGAGCTGAAGGGTGTTCGCGACGTGACCGACCACACGCAGAAAGAAAACGCCTACTACTAAGTAAGGTGTTCACTGCGGACATGAAAAACGGCGCCCCGTGAGCGCCGTTTTTTTATGGGTGAGTTTTTTATGGATGAAATGTACCGACGCCTTCGCGAGCAGGCTCGCTCCCACCTTCGATCGCATTCCCAATGTGGGAGCGAGCCTGCTCGCGAAGGGGCCTTCATGGGCGATAGAGGTGAGCATGCCCAGCGCGATACAACGATGACTCGCTAAACACCTCACTACCCAACACCCGGCCCACCAAAATTAACGCCGTACGCCGAAACCCTTTGGCCTCGACCTTTCCGGCGATATCCGCCAGCGTCCCGACCACCCAATCCTGATCCGGCCACGTCGCCCGGTGAATCACCGCGATCGGGCAATCGGCGCCGTAATGCGGTAGCAGTTCCGCCAGAATCTTCTCCAGATGGTTGACCCCCAGATGAATCGCCATGGTCGCGCCGTGCTGCGCCAGACTGCCGAGTTCTTCGCCTGCCGGCATGGCGGTCTTGTCGGCGTAACGGGTCAGAATCACGCTTTGCGACACGTCCGGCAGGGTCAGTTCCGCACCCAGCAACGCCGCACACGCGGCGGTCGCGGTCACGCCGGGAATGATCTCGAACGGAATATTCAGCTCACGCAGGTAACGAATCTGCTCACCAATCGCACCGTACAGACTCGGGTCGCCGGAGTGCACCCGCGCCACATCCTGGTCATTGGCATGCGCGGTTTTGATCAATTCGATGATCTGTTCCAGATGCAATTCAGCGCTGTTGACCACCGTTTCGGCTTGATGGCCGGCGAGCACCGCCGCGGGCACCAGGGAACCTGCGTAGATAATCACCGGGCAACTGCGGATCAGCCGCTGGCCTTTGACGGTGATCAGTTCCGGGTCGCCGGGGCCGGCGCCGATGAAGTAAACGGTCATCGTTAAATCCTGAGTAAAAGAGGGCACGACCGCGTTGCAGATGAACAACGCTCATGATCAATGGTGGGGATTATCGGGAATTTACGCCGCGCCGGCCAATGCCAACGTGGCCTGAGCGTATTTCTGCCGGGAAATCAGCAGTTTTGCCGGGGCCTGAATCAGCTGTTCGGCGAGTGCCAACGCTGCACTTTCCGCCACGCCGTAGCAACCGGTGCGTTCGTAGGCAATTTGCGAATGGTGGCTGAGTCGTTGTTGATAACTGGCCAGTTCTTCGCTGCTGAAGTACAGCAAGGGCAGGGCGAGTTGCGTAGCAAGTTCTTGCAGCCCCGGCTCGTCGCGCTTCAGGTCGATGCTGGCCAACGCCTTGACCGTTTCAAGCTCTATGCGGTGCGCCTGTAAGGCTTGGTCGAGTAACGCGCGCAGCGTGCTGGCCGGGCAGCCGCGCTGGCAGCCCAGGCCGACTACAAAGGTCGGCGCTGCGCTGTCATCGGTCATGAGTGGTATTGGCCAGCACTTTTGCGGCGGAACAACCAGGCGCTGATCAGGCCCAAGGCCAGCCAGAACGCCACGTTGGTCAACTGCGAAGCGATTTTGAACTGAGCTTCCAATGCCTCGGGGGCGAGCATCGAATGCACTTCCGGTTGCGGCGCGCCGATCACGTGCGGCACGGCGAGGATGGCCACGCCGAGGATCTTCATCAGCCAGTGACGACTGAACGCGATCAACGACAGGCCGACAGCGGTCGAAGCGGCGGTGCCGATCCACCACGTCTGGCGTGAGGCCAGATCAGCAGCGGCAGTGCCCGGCAATTCAGGTGGCAGGCCCATCGTCGGTGCCAGTACGAATGTCGCGTAACCGGCCAGGCCCCAGAGCAGGCCTTGCGAGGTTTTGGTCGGCGCGCGCAGGGTGTAGAGACCTGCGAGCATCAGGGCGAAGCCGACAGCCACCACCAGATTGCCGCCCGTGGTCGAGACCACACGTTGCCAGCCGTCTTCCGGCTCCCAGGCTTCAGTGTCGTGGGTGTGCGCAGCGGTGCCGGCGGCGTGCTCGTGAACTTCGGCAACCGGTTCGGCTTTCTCGAACGTCTCGGCCTGAAGAATCAGTGGCGATACCCAGAAACTTTGCAGCAGAGTGAGGAGCAGAGCGGCCAGCAGTCCGGTGAAACCTGCGGTTTGCGCAATTCGCTTGATCATGTCGGCAGGTCTCAGTGGCACGGGAACGCGGCGCTGTGGCGGGTATCGTGGGCGGCGTTGTGCACCGCTTCGATGTGCGAGAAGCCGGCGAAATAAACCAGGCAGGCGCCGAGGATCGACGCGAAGACGGCGGCGGTCAGGCGTTGGCTCAGAGTCGTGGTGCTGGTGATTTTGTCCGTGTTGCTGCCGGTGCTGCTGATGATCGACATGGCGCTTCCCTCTGGAATGTCAGTGGGTGAATCGAGCGCATGAAAACCCCTGCGGGTCGGGCTCGCAGAGGTTCGAACAGCGCCCGCCCACCGCGGGTTTGTTATGTTCAGCGACGCACAAGGTGCGGGCTGTGTGTTGCGGGCCGGTCTCCGGGCTCACGAGGGGTTGGCGTCAGGCCGACCTGCAAGCGTCTCCTTCCCATGCCGCACGGGCACAGTGGTTTTGACGCTTCGCTCGCTTACCGTTGCGGGGGCAGCACCGGACTGACATGGGCTTGAGTAAAGCACATGATTCACCGGTTTCCCGTTTCACCCTGTGAAGGGCACCCGTAACAAGTTGTGTAGGAGAGCATGGGGGTGGGGTTTTGGTCAATTTTTGGGTGTATATCCGTTGCTGCGGGTGTTGCTGATTAGGGTTCCGCCCTTACGGCGGGTCACTTTTTCCAGACGCCGAAAAAGTAACCAAAAAGGCTTGCTCCTGCGTGCGGCCCGCTCGCTGGGGCTCGGGGTTCCTTCGCTCCGGGATCGATCCGGGCGCAGCGTCTCCGGTTTGCTTCGCTGCACCTACTCCCGCTGTGTTTGGCTGCGCCAAACGGTCGCTGCGCTCCCACCCCCGGATCAATCCCTCCACTCAGCCTTCCGATGTCGCCCGTGGATCAAGATCAAGAGCAGGCGAGCTGACACTCGGCCTATTGAGTGGTGAGGAGCGGGGCGCGTTCGGCTTTTGATTTGCGTTGTTGCTGCCCCTCACCCCAGCCCTCTCCCGAGGGAGAGGGAGCCGATTGGTAGGTGCTTCAAAATGTGCGTTCCACTCGGTATTCCACGTCGGTGTACCTCTTCCATTCCACGCAATCAGTCCCCTCTCCCTCCGGGAGAGGGCTAGGGTGAGGGGCTTTTGATCTGTTTCAGAATCTGAGTTCGACTCGGTATTTCAAGTCGGCGCATCTCTCCTAAACACCACGATCAGTCCCCTCTCCCTTTGGGAGAGGGCTAGGGTGAGGGGCTTTTGATTTGGCTTGTGATCTTGCTTTGGCTTTGGTTTTTGATCTTTTACCCCTTCGGAAGGCCGAGCGAAGGTGTTCATCCGGGGTTAGGCGCGCAGCGCCGTTCGACGAAGTCGAACACATCGAGAGGAGGTGCAGCGAAGCAAACCGTAGGCGATGCCCCCGGATGGACACCGTAGCGAGGGAACACTGAGCCTCAGCGAAGTGCCGTACGCCGGGGCAAAGCCTTTTGGGTTACCTTTTCGGCGTTTGGAAAAGGTGACTCGCTGTAAGAGCGAAACCGCCAGCGGCAGCACCCGCAGCAACGGATATGCCCCCAAAACCAAAACTCAACGCCCATTGACCCACCCTTCGACGATGCGTAGCCTTGCGCATTCGAGGTTCTTCGGCCGTTGCCGAAGCTAAGAAGGGAACGCGGTCAATGCCGCGGCTGCCCCCGCAACTGTGAACGGTGATGTTCGCTGCCACGCCACTGCCAGCTCAATCGATGAGCCCGCGGGAAGGCGCAGCCAACGCCAGGCCCAGCGCCTGAACGCCGTCAGCCAGGAGACCTGCCTCGTCACAGATTCTCAATTCAACCGGGCGGGGTGATCCGGTGGCGAACTCTCCGGGCGCGCACGTGCGTTGCCGGTTCTCGTCCCGTATGCCCGCCGCTTGCCAAAGGGCATACCGATGAAAACACTGGCCAAACTCCCCGTCACCATCGTCACCGGCTTCCTCGGCTCGGGCAAGACCACATTGCTGCGGCACATGCTCGACAACGCGCAGGGCCGTCGTATCGCGGTGATCGTCAATGAGTTTGGCGAGTTGGGCATCGACGGTGAAATCCTCAAGCAATGCACCATCGGCTGCACCGAAGAAGAAGCCACCGGCCGCGTTTACGAACTGGCCAACGGCTGCCTGTGCTGCACCGTTCAGGAAGAATTCTTCCCGGTGATGCGCGAACTGGTCGCGCGTCGCGGCGACCTCGACCACATCCTCATCGAAACCTCGGGCCTGGCCCTGCCAAAACCACTGGTGCAAGCGTTCCAGTGGCCGGAAATCCGCAGCGCCTGCACCGTTGACGCGGTGATCACCGTGGTCGACAGCCCGGCCGTAGCCGCTGGCA
Source organism: Pseudomonas sp. R84 (assembly GCF_009834515.1). Lineage (NCBI taxonomy): Bacteria > Pseudomonadati > Pseudomonadota > Gammaproteobacteria > Pseudomonadales > Pseudomonadaceae > Pseudomonas > Pseudomonas sp. R84. The sequence continues at coordinate 3,783,318 of NZ_CP019426.1, read as the reverse complement.
CCTTCGCCGCGTTCCCGGATCAGGTCGACGCCCAGCGCAAACTCGATCCGAATCTCGATCACGAATCGCCGCTGCACGAACTGTTCGCTGACCAACTGGCCAGCGCCGACCTCGTCATTCTCAACAAGGCCGACCAGACCAGTCCGGAAGATCTCGCTCGCGTGCGCGCTGAAGTCGCCGAAGAGCTGCCACCGGCGGTGAAAATCATCGAAGCCAGCAACGGCCGTCTGCCGCTGGACGTGCTGATCGGCCTTGGCGCCGGTTCCGAAGAACACATCGACAGTCGCCACAGCCACCATGATCATCACCACGGTGAAGGCGATGACGACCACGATGACCACGATCACGACGCCTTCGATTCGATCTCCATCGAACTGCCGCAAGCCGATGAAAGCCTGCTGCTCGACGCCCTGACGCAACTGGTGGTCAAGCACGGCATCCTCCGTGTCAAAGGTTTCGCCGCCATCCCGAACAAGCCAATGCGCTTGCTGATTCAAGGCGTCGGCACGCGTTTCGACAAGCACTTCGACCGTCAGTGGGGCGCCGATGAAGCGCGCGTCACGCGTCTGGTGTTGATCGGTCAGGAACTCGACGCCGCCCAACTCGAAGCGCAACTGCGCGCTGCGCTCAGCGTTTAAACCATGCACCTGCTCAGGACTCAGCCCGGCGGATTCGTCTCGGATGACAACATTGCCGACCTTGGACAAACCCCCGCCGAGCTGGTGATCCTGTGCAGCGGCGACTCCAGCCTGGCGCTGCTCGCCGAAGCCGCGCAGCAGTTGCCGGAAGATTATCCGAGCCTGCGTCTGGCCAATCCGATGCAGGTGCAGAATCACGCCTCGGTCGATCTGTACGTCGATGAAGTGCTGCGCCACGCCAAGGTGATTCTGATTTCGCTGCATGGCGGCATTGCCTATTGGCGCTATGGTGTCGAGCGGCTGGTCGAGCTGTCCGAGCGTGGTGTGCAGTTGATTCTGGTACCGGGCGATGACCGTCCCGATCCGGAACTCAGCGACTTGAGCACCGTCAACGCCGAGGAACGCGACCGGCTCTGGCAATTCCTGCGTCAGGGCGGCATGGGCAATGCGCTGGATTTCTTCCGCTGTCTGGCCAGCCGTTGGCTCTCCCGCGATTACGCCTGGGAAGAACCGCAGACCCTGCCGCGCACGGCGATTTACCACCCGAATAAAACCAGCGCCGCACTGAGTGACTGGCAAGCCGAATGGCTGCCGGAAAACCCGGTTGCGGCGGTGCTGTTTTACCGCTCGCATTTGCAAGCGGCGAACACCGCGTTCATCGATGTGTTCTGCCAGCGCTTGCAGGCAGCGGGGTTGAATCCGCTGCCGATCGCCGTGGCCAGTCTGAAAGAACCCGGCTGCCTGGCGGTGGTCGAGGATTGGCTGGATGAAGTCGAGGCGGGGGTGATTCTCAACACCACCGGATTCGCTCAGTCCAGCCCCGAAGCGCCGCATCTGCGGCCGTTTCGCCGCAATATTCCGGTGATCCAGGCGATCTGCGCGCAGGACAACGAGCCCGGCTGGCGCGACAGCGAGCAAGGCCTCGGCCCGCGCGATCTGGCGATGCACATTGCCTTGCCGGAACTCGACGGGCGCATCATCAGCCGGCCGATCAGCTTCAAGGATCTGGCCTGGCGCAGTGAGCGCAGTCAGTCCGATGTGGTCTGCTATCGTGCGCAACCCGAACGCATGGATTTTGTCGCCGAACTGGCGCGGCGCTGGATCGATCTGGCGCGGGTGCCGAATGGCGAAAAACGCATCGCGCTGATCCTCGCCAACTACCCGACCCGCGACGGACGCATCGGCAACGGCGTCGGCCTCGACACGCCGGCGGCGGCGCTGAATATTCTTCGCGCGTTGCAGGCTGAGGGTTATCCGATCACGGCAGAGCTGCCGAATAGCGGCACCGAGTTGATCCAGCAATTGCTCGGCGGCGTCAGCAACGATCTCGACACGATTGACCTGCGCCCGTGCCAGCAAAGCCTGGCGATGGACGCTTACCTGACGATGTTCAACGCGCTGCCCGAGGCCAATCGAACCGCAGTGATCGAGCGCTGGGGCGCGCCGCAAAACGATCCAATGTGCCGCGACGGGCGGATGATGATTGCCGGTCTGCGCTTCGGCCTGACCTTCGTCGGCATTCAACCGGCGCGCGGTTATCAGGTTGACCCGAGTGCGGTCTATCACGACCCGGATCTGGTGCCGCCGCACGCGTATCTGGCGTTCTATTTCTGGCTGCGCAATACCTACGGCGCGCACGGCGTGATCCACGTCGGCAAGCACGGCAACCTTGAATGGCTGCCGGGCAAAGGCGTCGGGCTTTCGGAAAACTGCTGGCCGGATGCGTTGCTCGGGCCGCTGCCGAACATCTATCCGTTTATCGTCAACGACCCGGGCGAGGGCGCCCAGGCCAAGCGGCGCACGCAAGCGGTGATCATCGACCACCTGATGCCGCCGCTGACCCGCGCCGAAACCTACGGCCCGCTGCGCAATCTGGAGCTGCTGGCCGACGAGTATTACGAAGCGCAACTGCTTGATCCGCGCCGTGCCCGCGAGTTGCAACGCGACATTCTGCAACTGGTGCGCGAAACGCAGATCGACCGCGAACTGCAACTCGATGCCGGGCTGGACAGCGATGCTGATGCGGCGATCTGGCTACCGCGTCTCGATACGTATTTGTGTGATTTGAAGGAATCGCAGATTCGCGATGGCTTGCACGTCTTCGGTGAGTCACCGACGGGGCGTTTGCGGATTGATACGTTGCTGGCGTTGCTGCGCATTCCACGCGGAGACGGGAAGGGCGCGCAATCGAGCCTGCTGCGCGCACTGGCCAAAGCATTCGAACTCGGATTCGATCCGCTCGATTGCGCACTAGCCGATCCATGGGCAGGCCCACGCCCCGAGCACCTGCAATCGCAAAGCGACGAAGTCTGGCGCACCGCTGGCGATACCCGCGAACGCCTCGAACTGTTTGCCACTGAACTGATTTTCCAGACGCTGCAATCCCCTTGTAGGAGTGAGCCTGCTCGCGATAGCGGAGTGTCATGCGATACAGATTTGCCTGACACACCGCTATCGCGAGCAGGCTCACTCCTACAGGGACCGCGTTGGGCTGAAGTCGGCGCAATCATCGACCACCTGCGCGAAGTCGTCGCCCCACGCCTGGATGCCTGCGGCCCCGCCGAAATGCGCGGCCTGCTCGACGCCCTCAGCGGCCGATTCGTTCCCGCCGGCCCGAGCGGTGCGCCCAGCCGTGGTCGCCTCGACGTGCTACCGACTGGCCGCAATTTCTATTCCGTGGACGTGCGCAACCTGCCGACCACCACCGCATGGCGCATCGGTTTCCAGTCAGCCACGTTGATTCTTGAGCGACACCTGCAAGATCACGGCGATCACCTGCGCCAGCTCGGTTTGTCGGTCTGGGGCACGGCAACCATGCGCACCGGTGGCGACGATATCGCTCAGGCGATGGCGCTGATGGGCGTGCGGCCGGTGTGGGCTACCGGCAGTCAGCGTGTCGACGATTTCGAGATCCTGCCGCTGAGTCTGCTCGACCGCCCGCGCGTCGATGTCACGCTGCGAGTTTCCGGGTTTTTCCGCGATGCGTTTGCCAACCTGATTCGTCTGTTCGACGCGGCGGTGCAGGCAGTAGCGGCACTGGATGAACCGGACGATCTCAATCCGCTGGCGGCAAAAGTGCGCGCCGAGCGTGAGTCTCTGCTGCAATCGGGTCTTGATGAAGAAACGGCGCGGCGTCAGGCCGGTTGGCGAATCTTCGGGGCCAAGCCCGGTGCCTACGGTGCGGGCGTGCAGGGCGCTATCGACGGTCGTTTATGGCAGAGCCGCGACGATCTGGCCGAGGTTTATCTGAATTGGGGCGCCTACGCTTACGGCGGTTCCGACGAAGGCACCGCCGCCCGCGAGCAATTCGTTCAGCGTCTGAGCCAGGTGCAAGCGGTGCTGCAGAATCAGGATAACCGCGAGCACGACCTGCTCGACTCCAACGACTATTACCAGTTCCAGGGCGGCATGCTCGCCGCCGTGGAAAGCCTGCGCGGTGAAGCAACGGCCAGTTATCACGGCGATCACAGCCAACCGGATCTGCCGAAGATTCGCACGCTCAAAGAAGAGCTGAATCGGGTGATCCGCTCGCGGGCGGCCAATCCGAAATGGATCGACGGGGTCAAGCGCCACGGCTATAAAGGCGCGTTCGAAATGGCGGCGACGGTTGATAACCTGTTTGCGTTTGACGCGACGACGCAGTTGATCGATGACCACCAGTACGCGTTGTTGGCGGATGCCTATTTGCTCGATCCGGCGACGCGGGATTTTGTACGTGAGCATAATCCGCATGCGCTGCGCGATATGACCGAACGCATGCTGGAAGCGCAGCAGCGGGGGATGTGGCAGGAACCGGGGGCTTATAAAGAGGCGCTGGAGAATCTGCTGCTGGATATTGAGGAAGATATGTAGCGTCCTCAGGAAAGTCACCCCCTCACCCCAGCCCTCTCCCCCAAGGGGGCGAGGGGGAAAGGGAGCCGATTTGTGTGCTGTTCAGAATCGAAGTCAACTCGATAATTCAGGTCGGCGTACCTTGAAAGAACACCTCGGTCAGTTCCCTCTCCCTCCGGGAGAGGGCTAGGGTGAGGGCCACCCCAACTGACACGCCACCACACCAAGTACACCCACGACCACGACAGAGAAACCCCAAATGACCGACACCCCACATTTTCCCCTCTCCGCCGTGGTCGGCGCCGATGACCTCAAGCTCGCCCTGTGCCTCACCGCCATCGACCCGAAAATCGGCGGTGTGCTGATCGAAGGCCCGCGCGGCATGGCCAAGTCCACCCTGGCCCGTGGCCTGGCTGATCTGCTCGCCAGCGGCCAGTTTGTCACTTTGCCACTGGGCGCCACCGAAGAACGTCTGGTCGGCACCCTCGACCTCGACGCCGCGCTCAGCGAGGGGCGCGCGCAGTTCTCGCCGGGCGTGCTGGCCAAGGCTGACGGCGGCGTACTCTACGTCGATGAAGTCAATCTGCTGCCTGATCACCTGGTGGATCTGCTGCTCGACGTTGCCGCCAGCGGCACCAACCTGATCGAGCGCGACGGTATTTCCCATCGGCATTCGGCGAGGTTCGTGCTGATCGGCACCATGAACCCGGAAGAGGGCGAGTTGCGTCCGCAGCTGCTCGACCGCTTTGGCCTGAACGTCGCCCTCAGTGGCCACACCGCACCGACCGAGCGCGGGCAAATCATTCGTCGGCGTCTGGATTTCGACAGCGATCCGCAAGCGTTCTGCGCACAGTGGGAAGCCGAGCAACAAGCCCTGCGTGTGCGTTGCGAAAATGCTCGCGCTGTCTTGGCCAATATTGCGCTGGACGATGCCGCACTGGCGCAGATCACCGAGCGTTGTTTTGCCGCTGGCGTCGACGGTTTGCGTGCCGATCTGGTCTGGTTGCGCGCGGCTCGCGCCCATGCGGCTTGGCGCGGCGCTGAGGAGATTGGCGAAGAGGATATCGACGCTGTGGCCGAGTTTGCCCTGCGCCATCGTCGGCGTGAGCAAGCGCCATCGAGTCCGCAGCAACCTGCCCAGTCGCCTGCCGAAACCCAGGCCTCGTCGAGCGAAGGGCAGGGCCAGTGGGGCGACCTGCCGGCGCCTGCTCTTGCCACCGGCGCTCGCCGTGAAGTGCCGAGCTGGCCAAAAAAGCCTTAGGCATTCGCCCCCGATCCGACGCGGGGGCGAATGCCAGACCCCGCGCCGGACAGCTGGACAACGGACGCCAAGGCAAGCGCCATAAGGCGCGCAGCGGTACGGTGAATTGGCCGGGTTCGTTACTCAACGGGCGGCCTCGAACGCGCGAAGATCTGCTGTTTCAACTGCGCACGCGCTCACCGCATGAATTGTGGCTGGTGATCGTCGATGCCTCCGCCTCGACCCGCCGCCATCAGGCCTTGAGCGATGCCAAAGGTTTGCTCGCGCAATTGTTCGATGATGCTTACCGGCAACGGGCGCGACTCGCATTGTTGACGGCCAGTGGCTCGGTGCCGAAATGGCAGGTGCAGGGATTGAAGGCGTCCAGCGGCTTGCGGGTGTGGCTGGAAGCTTTAGGTGCAGGCGGTGGCACGCCGTTGCTGGCGGCGCTGGAGCAGGCCGGGCAGTGGCTGACGGTGCGGCGCAAGCGCTTTCCTGCCGAGCAGCAACGCTTGCTGGTGGTGACCGATGGGCGTCTGAAACAGTGGGCGGGATTACCGGCGCTGGCGTGCCCGGGGTTGTTGATCGATATCGAGCGTGGGCCGATCCGGTTGGGCCGGGCCAAGGATCTGGCGACGGCATTGGATGCGCAGTATCGACATATCGATGAACTGATTTCCCTCTGATACTTTCTGTGTCTGGTCGGGCCTCATCGCGAGCAGGCTCACTCCTACAGGGGAACGCATTCCAAATGTAGGAGTGAGCCTGCTCGCGATTGCATCGACCCGGTCTAGAGCCGAACACTCAAAACCCGAATCACTGCTCTATGCTGCACCCAGCCCCAATCACAAGGAGTGAGCGATGCGCGTTGTGGTCAAAAACCCTCAGGACGATTTCCGTGTAAAGGCCTACGCCGGCACCAACGGCGTGCTGCTGGCCATGGATCTGGCCGAATCCCGGCGCAAAGGCCTGTTGGGTTTCGCCATCGAAAAGCAGCAGGGCGGCAAACCCTGGTTGTTCCTGTTCAACAGCCTCACCTTCCCTGGCAAGGCGCATACCTTCCCCCAGTTCCACGCCACCCCAAGCGATAAAGCCCCGCTGCAGAAATTTCGCTGGGCCGATTATGCGGTCAATCCGGGCATGACCCTTCACTATCGCGTGCATCTGGCCTACGGCACCGCGGATGCCGTGTACTTGGGAGAGTCGTTGGAACTGACGATCACCCCCGATGACGGTCACCCGAGCAATCAAAGCGTGATATTCAACCGTGCGGTCGCCGCCAGTCAGGCGTTCCAGCGCAAGTTTCCCGATCTCGACGCGCAGATCAGCGCCAACAAAAACATGCCCATCGGAGCCTGGCCCGATGCGCCGCGGCAATGGTTGGAAAACGGCTTGCTCGCACGATTGCGCGGGTTTATCGAGCGTGCGGTCGATGGTCAGTGGGCGCTGGATATCGCGATTTACGAGTATCAGTTGCAGGCAATCGTCGATGCGGTGAACGCGGCGTTCATGCGTGGCGTAAAGGTGCGGGTGCTGTATCACGCCCGGCCCGATGATGAAGACACCAGGATCAACGAAGCGAGCCTGGCGGCACTGCCTCTCGCGAGCAAACGCGGGCGAGTGACCCACAATATCTTTCACAACAAATTCATGGTCCTCAGCCGCGTTGATGCCAGCGGCACTCATCAGCCTGAAGCGGTTTTATGTGGCAGCACCAATTTCACCGCCAACGGAGTTTATCGTCAGGCCAACGTGGTGCATGTGCTGGACGATGCATCGATTGCCGCCAGTTATCTGCAGACGTTCGAGCAGATCTGGGCGCAGCCGGATGATATCGGCGTTACCCGTGACTGGATTACTGAACACAACCCGATGAATCCGCAGCAACCTTTGTTCGCCGGGTTCTCGCCGCGCACCGGCGGGGCTGATCTGCAGGCGTTCGTGCAGATCATCAGCGCGGCGAAAAAGGACGTGCTGTTCGTCACCGCGTTCTCGCTGCCGGACGCGATTCTTAACGCGTTACTCGGCCAGCCCCACGACGACATTTTGCGTTATGGCCTGCAGAACACTGCCAGCCGCATCACCGGGTTCCACGCCGACCGCAGCGCCGAATTCGCTGCCACCGCGTTGCTCAACACCGGTCTGGAAGGCTGGCTGCGCGAGAACATGAAAGGCCAGAAAGGCAATCTGCTGGTGCACACTAAAGCGGTAGTCACCGACTTCACCACCGACACGCCGACGATCATCAGCGGCAGCCACAACCTCAGTGCCTCAGCGAGCAACGGCAACGACGAAAATTACCTGATCATTCGTGGCGACACCGATCTGGCGGATCGTTACGGCCTGGAGCTGTTGCGATTTTACGAGCATTACCGCTTTCGTTATTTCGCAAAAAAACTGGCGTTGAAGCAGGTGAATCCATTGGCGGTGGATGACAGTTGGACTAACGATTACTACGTCGAAGGGGATTTACGGCAGTTGTCGCGTTTGCGTTTTGCCGGCCGTTGACACGAAGTTGCAATACGCCCCCCGTAGGAGTGAGCCTGCTCGCGATGAGGCCAGCACAATCAACACATCTCTCCAGACTGTACAGATTTTGAAATGATTTGCCGCTGTAGGAAATGTTCCCAAAGCCTGTACGCTCCAAGGCCATTTTTCATTCAGGATTTGCATGAACACCCTCTCGGAGCCTCCCAGTCGCACCTTCCCCTCGCGCCATGGCGCGGTCTTGACGCACTCGCAGCATCCAGTTTTCCGACATCCGACTATCGTTGTTAACGCGGCTCCAGAGCCTTCGCGTTGCGCTTTGCCGTGTCCGGCAGCCTGAATCAACCGAGAGAGATAGAGACGTTTTATGGAATGGTTAGCGGATCCCACGGCCTGGTTAGGCTTGTTGACTTTGATCGTGCTGGAACTGGTGTTGGGTATCGACAACCTGGTGTTCATCGCAATCCTCGCGGACAAACTGCCACCGCATCAGCGTGACCGTGCGCGGATCATCGGCCTGTCGCTGGCGCTGATCATGCGCCTTGGCCTGTTGGCGAGTATTTCCTGGCTGGTGACCCTCACGCAGCCGTTGTTCGAGGTGTTCGACAAGAGCTTCTCCGGCCGTGACCTGATCATGCTGTTCGGTGGTGTGTTCCTGTTGTTCAAGGCGACCATGGAATTGCACGAACGCCTTGAAGGCCATGTCGGCGAACGCACGACCAACGCCGCTTATGCGATGTTCTGGCCGATCGTTGCGCAGATCGTGGTACTCGACGCGGTGTTCTCGCTGGATGCGGTGATCACGGCCGTGGGCATGGTCGATGAACTGGCAGTGATGATGATCGCGGTGATCATCTCGATTGGCTTGATGATCGTCGCGAGCAAGCCGCTGACGCGCTTCGTCAACGCGCACCCGACGGTGATCATGTTGTGCCTGGGCTTCCTGATGATGATCGGTTTTGCCCTGACCGCCGAAGGTCTGGGCTTCCACATTCCGAAAGGTTATCTGTACGCCGCCATTGGTTTCTCGATCCTGATCGAGGTGTTCAACCAGATCGCCCGGGCCCGACGCAAGCGTTCGATGCAAGGCTTGCGACCGATACGCGAGCGCACGGCTCATGCGGTCATGCGCTTGCTGGGCGGGCGCAAACTGGCGGCGGAAGAGTTGGGCGAGGAGATCTCCGACCTGCTCGACGACGGTGACGCGCCAAGTGCCGAACTGTTCGACCGTCGCGAACGGGTGATGATCAGCGGCGTGCTGCAACTGGCCGAGCGCCCGATTCGCGGGCTGATGACCGTGCGCGCCGATGTCGACACGCTTGATCTGGCCGATGACCGCGAGGCGCTTCGTACCCGCTTGATGCACTCGTCCTACTCGCGTCTGCCGTTGATTCGTAATGGTGCGGTGGATGAGCCGTTGGGCTTCGTGCACAAGAAGGAACTGCTCAAGGAATACCTGGCCGGCACCGAGCCGAACCTGGAACATCTGGCGCGCAAGACCATCAACCTGCTCGACAGTTATTCGATCCTCAACGCACTGGAGCAGATGCGCGCAGCCTCGACGCACATTGCCTTTGTGGTCAACGAATTCGGTGATTTTGTCGGCGTGTTGACCATGACCGACATCCTCGAATCGATTGCCGGTGAGTTGCCGGATGCCAGCGAAGTCGAAGGCCCGGACGTGGTCGAGGAGCAGGGCGGGTTTATCGTCAGTGGTGCATTGAACCTGTCGCGCGTGCGCCAGCGCACCGGGTTTGGTGCGCAGCCGACCGAGGACTATCAGACCATGGCCGGGTTGGTGATGAGCCTGCTGGATCGATTGCCGGTGATCGGTGACCGTCTGGAGCTGGAGGGCTGGCAGATGACGGTCAAAGCCGTGGAAGAGCGGCGGGTGACTCGGGTGTTGTTGGTGCGTGCTGCCGCGTAATACTTGAGTTCTCTACTGACTGTCCCGGCCTCTTCGCGAGCAGGCTCGCTCCCACAATGGAATGCGTTTCAAAGGGGGGCGAGCCTGCTCGCGAATGCTTGGGTTCAGGCACCGCAGTATTCACTGATGAAAAGTGTAGCGATCCTTCCCGATATGCTTTGACGCAAACAACGCCCCTTACGCCTTGAGCGCCGCCTGATTCAGCGAATCGCAATCCTCGACCCGGGTCTCACCGATACTGGTGGTCACCGGTCGAGGAATTTCCGCAAGCGAGCACGTGCAACAGTGCGCAGAGTACGAAGTGTCTGACGCAGCCAAGGCAGGTCATGCAGCTGTTTGCGAGGCGCAACGGGCGCTTTGGTCTTGCCGATATGCTCGGCGAAATCCCGTGCGAGGGTTTCTTCGGTGCCGATGCCTTTGAGTTTTTTCACCAGTCTACCGTTCTTGTAAAACAGCACGGTGGGCGTGCCGGTGACCAGCGGATGGCGCGGGGACTCGCTGGTATTGAGCATGTAGATATTGGCGCGATGCCGGTATGGCTCGGCCGTCTGGCGAAAAATCGGCCCGGCCCATTCGCAGGCGGGGCAATGTTCGTTGGCGAAATACAGGATTACCGGGCGCCAGGTTTTCAGGGCTTTGCGGTAGGTGGGCGGCAAAGTAGCGAGAGGGATATTCGCGCTCATCAGAATCTCCGTTTCAGGTGTAGCTGTATCTCTTGACGGTAATCCAGCGCGAGGCGTCCGCCTACTGTCAGACCTGACAGGTGCAACGCGCCTTGTTTTGTGCAGGGCGCCTCGAAATGTGGCGCGAATACCCGGCGTGTGTAGCCTACGGTAGCGAGTCTACTTGGCGTCTCTGGAAGCAGCGGCGCTGTCTGTTTCTGCATCTCTTTGATTTCGAAAACATTTCATTGCACTACAGATTCTCCAACAATCCTGTGGCACACTTTCTGCTGTCTATTCCGTAGTAGCAAACCGTGTTCCGGTATAGCGGAATAAACACAATTCTGGAGTGCTTGCCATGCATCGCCGTCCTTCGTTGTTCAAAGCATGTGTTTTTGTTCTTGCGGCTTCGTCCGCTGTCATGGGTATGGCCCAGGCCGCCGACAGCAAGCTCGACAGTGTTCTGGCCCGTGGCAAATTGATTGTCGGCACCGGCAGCACCAATGCGCCGTGGCACTTTCAGGGCGCGGACGGCAAGTTGCAGGGCTTTGATATCGACATCGCCAGAATCGTCGCCAAGGGTCTGTTCAACGACCCGAGCAAGGTCGAGTTCGTGGTGCAGTCGTCCGATGCGCGGATTCCCAATCTGCTCACCGACAAAGTCGACATGAGCTGCCAGTTCATCACCGTTACCGCCAGCCGCGCGCAGCAAGTCGCGTTCACCTTGCCGTACTACCGCGAAGGCGTTGGCCTGCTGTTGCCGAACAACAGCAAGTACAAGGAAATCGAAGACCTGCAAGCCGGCGGCGACAGCGTCACCGTGGCGGTGCTGCAAAACGTCTATGCCGAAGAGCTGGTGCATCAGGCACTGCCAAAAGCCAAGGTCGATCAGTACGACAGCGTCGACCTGATGTATCAGGCTGTTAACTCCGGCCGCGCCGATGCCGCCGCCACCGACCAGTCTTCGGTCAAATACCTGATGGTGCAGAACCCCGGCCGCTACCGCAGCCCAAGCTATGCGTGGAGCCCGCAGACCTACGCGTGTGCGGTGAAACGCGGCGATCAGGACTGGCTCAACTTCGTCAACACCGCATTGCATGAAGCCATGACGGGCGTTGAGTTCCCGACCTACGCGGCGTCGTTCAAGCAATGGTTCGGTGTAGATCTGCCTTCGCCAGCGATCGGTTTCCCAGTCGAATTCAAATGATCCCGTGAGGGTGGGGCGACCTCACATCGCCCCGCCCAAGGTACTGCTGACCATGAACTATCAGTTGAACTTTGCCGCCGTGTGGCGCGATTTCGACACCTTGCTGGCGGGGCTCGGTCTGGGGCTTGAGCTGGCCTTGGTGTCGATCGCCATCGGCTGCGTGATCGGCCTGCTGATGGCGTTTGCCTTGCTCTCCAAGCATCGCGCCTTGCGGGTGCTGGCTTCGGTGTACGTCACGGTGGTGCGTAACACGCCGATTCTGGTGTTGATTCTGTTGATCTACTTTGCCTTGCCGAGTCTTGGCATTCGTCTGGACAAGATTCCCTCGTTCATCATCACGCTCTCGTTGTATGCCGGGGCGTACCTGACCGAAGTGTTCCGTGGTGGTTTGCTGAGCATCCCCAAGGGCCAGCGCGAAGCCGGGTTGGCCATCGGTCTCGGCGAGTGGCAGGTCAAGGCGTACGTCACCGTTCCGGTGATGCTGCGCAATGTCTTGCCAGCACTGTCGAACAACTTCATCTCGCTGTTCAAGGACACCTCGCTGGCCGCCGCAATTGCAGTGCCGGAGCTGACCTATTACGCGCGCAAGATCAACGTCGAAAGCTACCGGGTGATTGAAACCTGGCTGGTGACCACGGCGTTGTATGTCGCGGCCTGTTACCTCATTGCCATGCTGCTGCGTTACCTCGAGCAGCGTCTGGCGATCCGCCGATAGGAGGCTGCGATGTACGAATCTCCAAGTTGGTTACATGAATTGTGGGTCGCGCGCGAACCGCTGTGGCAGGGTTTTTTGACCAGTGTGCAAGTGTCGGCGCTGGCGATTCTGCTCGGCACGATGCTCGGCGTGGTTACCGGGCTGGTGCTGACCTACGGCAAGTTCTGGATGCGCGCGCCGTTCCGTTTTTACGTCGATCTGATTCGCGGCACACCGGTGTTTGTATTGGTGCTGGCCTGCTTCTATATGGCGCCGGCACTCGGTTGGCAGATCAGCGCATTTCAGGCCGGGGCCTTGGGCCTGACGCTGTTTTGCGGCTCTCACGTCGCCGAGATTGTTCGCGGTGCGCTGCAAGCGTTGCCGCGCGGGCAAATGGAAGCGAGCAAAGCCATCGGTCTGACGTTCTACCAATCCCTCGGCTACGTGCTGTTGCCTCAGGCATTGCGGCAGATCCTGCCGACCTGGGTCAATTCGTCCACCGAAATCGTCAAGGCTTCGACCTTGTTGTCGGTGATCGGCGTCGCCGAATTGCTCCTCAGCACCCAACAGATCATCGCCCGGAACTTCATGACCCTGGAGTTCTACCTGTTCGCCGGTTTTCTGTTTTTCGTCATCAACTACGGCATCGAATTACTCGGCCGGCACATTGAAAAGCGGGTGGCCCTGCCATGACTCAAGCTCAAGTTTCCCCTCAGAATCAGGCGTTGCTGGACATCCGTGGCCTGCACAAACAGTACGGCGCGGTCGAAGTGCTCAAGGGCGTCGACCTGAGCATGCAGCGCGGCAACGTCGTGACGCTGATCGGCTCCAGCGGTTCAGGCAAAACCACGCTGCTGCGTTGCGTGAACATGCTCGAAGAATTCCAGGGCGGGCAGATCCTGCTCGACGGTGAATCCATCGGCTATGACGAGGTCAACGGCAAGCGTGTGCGGCATGCGGAAAAAGTCATCGCCCGCCATCGTGCAATGACCGGCATGGCGTTCCAGCAGTTCAACCTGTTCCCGCATTTGACCGCTTTGCAGAACGTCACCCTGGGCTTGCTCAAAGTGAAGAAAATGCACAAGGACGAAGCCGTCGTCCTCGCGGAAAAATGGCTGGAACGCGTCGGCCTGCTGGAGCGGCGCAATCACTTTCCCGGTCAGTTGTCCGGCGGTCAGCAACAGCGCGTGGCGATCGCCCGGGCCATTGCGATGAACCCGAGTCTGATGCTGTTCGACGAAGTCACTTCAGCCCTCGACCCGGAACTGGTCGGCGAAGTGCTCAACGTCATCAAGGGCCTGGCCGAAGACGGCATGACCATGTTGCTGGTGACCCACGAAATGCGTTTCGCCTTCGAGGTCTCGGACAAGATCGTTTTCATGAATCAGGGGCGAATCGAAGAGCAGGGGGCTCCCAAGGAGCTGTTCGAACGCCCGCAATCGCCGCGTCTGGCTGAGTTCCTCAAAAGCACGCGGTTTTAATTTTTCACTTTTTCAATCAGGAGAAACACCCATGAGCATTACGCGTTACGGCACCGGCAGCACCGCCGCTGGCGGTCAGCCACGCCCATTCGCCCGCGCCGTTGAAGCGGATGGCTGGCTGCATGTGTCCGGCCAGGTGCCGGCGGTGGATGGCGAGATCATTGTCGGCGGCATCGTCGAGCAGACTCACCAGACCATGAAAAACCTGATCGCGATTCTCGAAGAGGCCGGTTACGGCCTGGAAGATGTGGTGCGTGCCGGCGTGTGGCTGGACGATCCGCGGGATTTCAGCAGTTTCAACAAGGTTTTCGGCGAGTACTTCAAACCCGAGTACGCCCCGGCGCGGGCCTGTGTGCAGGCGAGCATGATGGTCGACTGCAAGGTCGAGATCGACTGCATTGCGTACAAGAAAAAGGCTTGAAAATTGCTGCGTTGCTTAGGCCGCAGCCCCTCACCCTAACCCTCTCCCAAGGGAGAGGGGACTGATCTGTATCGATGCGGATTTTGCGTATGACGCTTACATTTACATCGATACGGTCAGGCTCTTTCTCTCTGGGAGAGGGCGGGGGGTGAGGGCAGCAATCCAACTGACACAACACCAAGGGCCAGTTACCATCCGGCGACTTTGAATGGGAACCCACTGAAATGACCGAAGACACCATCAAACGCCGGGCCCGCGGTCTGGACCGGGCGTTCGATATCCTCGATTTCCTCAAGGAGGTCGGCCAGCCGCTGCGTCCGAACGACATCGCCAACGGCATCGGCAGCCCGAAATCCACGGTCTACGAGCTGGTCGCTTCGCTGCTGGAACGACGGATTCTGGAACCGGTGGGCAAGGACGGTCACGTCTATCTCGGCCGGCAGTTGTACTTTCTCGGTCAGGCGCACCTGCGACATTTCGACCTCAGCCGCGAGGCCGATCACGCCTTGCAGGAGATCGTCAGCCAGACCCATGAAACCGCGCAGATGTGCCTGCTCAACGGGCGCAAATACACGGTGGCATTGATGAAGGAGGGCGAGCGGCATTTCCGCATTTCCTCAGACATCGGCGAAAACGCGCCAATCCCGTGGACGGCTTCCGGACGCCTGCTGCTCGCGCACTTGAGCGATCAACAGATCATTGACCTGATCGACGAAGACGACTTCATCCTGCCCGATGGCGAGCGTTTGCCTCTAGAACGTTTTCTCGCGGAAATCCGTCAGGCCGGCATCGACGGATTCTTCTCCTTCGACAGTGTTGCCGACACCTTTACCCATTGCTTCGCCGCGCCGGTAAAAGATCCGCAAGGCGTGGCCATTTGCACCTTGTGCATCGTCGCCCCTCGGGCCGATGCGAAGAACAATTACAACGACTATCGCCGGGTGCTGATCGAGAGCGCCAACAGCCTCGCCCGGCGCATCAACGAATAACCGCGGCTGCCTGCGGCCGCAAAAGTGAGGAGTTCGACCATGACCACTGCCATCAATACTGCCGGGGACAAGGGCGACGCCGCCATCGGTGCGCACCTGACGCGTGACGTCAGCCTGCCGGCGCTGGTGCTGCATCGCGAAGCGCTGGAGCACAACATCCGCTGGATGCAGAAGTTCGTCAGCGACAGCGGTGCGGAACTCGCGCCCCACGGCAAAACCAGCATGACGCCGGTGCTGTTCAAGCGCCAGCTCGACGCTGGCGCCTGGGGCATCACCCTCGCCAGCGCGACCCAGACCCGCGCCGCTTACGCCCATGGTGTGCGCCGCGTGCTGATGGCCAACCAATTGGTCGGCACGCCGAACATGGCACTGATTGCCGATCTGCTGGCCGATCCGTCGTTCGATTTCTATTGCATGGTCGATCATCCGGACAACGTCGCTGACCTCGGCGCCTACTTCGCTTCGCGTGGGGCGAAGCTGAACGTGATGATCGAATACGGCGTGATCGGCGGGCGTTGCGGTTGCCGCAGCGAGCAGGAAGTCATCGAGCTGGCCAAGGCGATCAACGCGCAACCGGCGCTGGCCCTGACCGGAATCGAAGGCTACGAAGGGGTGATTCACGGCGATCACGCGGTCAGCGGCATTCGTGAATTCGCCGCGTCGCTGGTGCGTCTGGCGGTGCAGTTGCAGAACAGCGGCGCGTTCGCGATCGCCAAGCCGATCATCACCGCCTCGGGTTCGGCGTGGTACGACCTGATTGCCGAATCGTTCGAAGCGCAGAATGCGGCTGGGCGCTTCCTTAGCGTGTTGCGTCCGGGCAGTTACGTAGCGCATGACCACGGTATCTACAAAGAGGCGCAGTGCTGCGTGCTCGACCGTCGCAGCGATTTGCACGAAGGATTGCGCCCTGCGCTGGAAGTCTGGGCGCACGTGCAGTCGTTGCCCGAGCCAGGCTTTGCGGTGATCGCCTTGGGCAAACGCGACGTGGCGTACGATGCCGGGTTGCCTGTGCCGTTGCTGCGCTACAAGGCGGGTGTGGTGCCGGCGCTGGGCGATGACGTCGGTGCGTGCAAGGTCACGGCAGTGATGGATCAGCACGCGTTCATGACGGTGGCGCCGGGCGTTGAATTACGCGTTGGCGACATCATTTCCTTTGGTACGTCGCACCCGTGCCTGACGTTCGACAAGTGGCGCGTGGGGTTGTTGGTGGATGAGCAGTTGTCGGTGATCGAGAGCATGGAAACTTGTTTCTAAAGCTTGAGACCGAGTCGCGGCCATTCGCGAGCAGGCTCGCTCCCACACTTGGAATGCATTCCCCTGTGGGAGCGAGCTTGCTCGCGAAGGCGCCAGTCCAGACACCATCGATCAACTAGAGACAGCACAAGATGAACACCCTTAGCCCCTTGGGCCCGAACACCCCGCGCATCGCCCTGATCGGCGAGTGCATGATCGAACTGCAGCAGCGTGCCGACGGCAGTCTGCAGCAAAGCTTCGGCGGCGACACCCTGAACACCGCGGTGTACCTGTCCCGCGCGATGGGTGACAAGGCCCAGGTCGACTACGTCACCGCATTGGGTGACGACAGCTTCAGCGATGCCATGTGCCAGATCTGGTCCGACGAGGGCATTGGGCTCGATCTGGTACAACGTCTACCGGGTCGCCTGCCGGGCCTGTATTGCATTCAGACCGATGCCAATGGCGAGCGGCGTTTTCTCTATTGGCGCAACGAAGCAGCGGTTCGCGACTGTTTCACCACCCCGGCAGCCGAACCGATTCTGGCGGCTTTGCCGGATTACGATGTGCTGTATTTCAGCGGCATTACCCTCGCTGTGCTCGGCGCATCGGGCCGGGAAAAACTGATCCAGACCCTCATCGAGGCGCGGCAGCGTGATGCGCGCATTGTTTTCGACAACAATTACCGGCCACGCCTGTGGGCCACTGTCGAAGACGCGCGGGCGGCGTATCGCAGCGTATTGCCCTACGTTGATCTGGCGTTATTGACGGTGGATGACGAGCAGGCGCTGTTCGGTTTCACCGATTGCGCGGCGGTGTTTGCCGCTTATGCGCAGTTCGGAACGCCGGAAGTGGTGCTCAAGCGTGGCGGCGAAGCCTGTTTGATTCGCTGTGATGACGAGTCATTCGAGGTGCCGGCGCAGAAGGTCGAAAAAGTGGTGGACACCACGGCGGCGGGGGATTCGTTCAGTGCGGGGTATCTGGCCAGTCGATTGCTGGGCGGGAGTCCGGTGGAGGCTGCCGAGGCGGGGCATCAGTTGGCGAGCCGGGTGATTCAGGTGCCGGGGGCATTGATTCCGAAATAGGTTTTGTGTGGCCGCTTGCTGCGCAATCGATCGCGAGCAGGCTCACTCCTACAATTGAAATGCGTTCCCCTGTAGGAGTGAGCCTGCTCGCGATAGGGTCTTAAAGCCAAACACTAATCCCGATAAAACACCTGCACCAGGTGATACCCGAACTTGCTCTTGATCGGCCCATGCACGGTACGCAACGGCTTTTTGAAAATCACCGCATCTATCGCGCCGACCATCTGCCCCGGCCGCACTTCACCCAGATCGCCGCCGCGCTTGCCGGACGGGCAGGTCGAAAATTTCTTCGCCAGCACATCGAACGCTTCACCCTTGGCGATGCGTTGTTTGAGCTGTTCGGCCTCTTCGGCGGTTTTCACCAGAATGTGGCGGGCTTGGGCTTTCATCGTGCGGTACCTGATAACGGGGTGACGGCGGGGCGCGGATTATGCCTCAAGTCACGGAGTTTGGCTGATCATCGTGCGGATCTTGCTGGCCAGCAGCTCAATGGCAAACGGTTTGGCGACCATGTCCATGCCATCCTCGAGAAACCCCTGACGCTCGGCGGCTTTCTGCGCATAACCGGTCATGAACAGCACCTTGAGACCCGGCCGATGCTGACGGGCGACTTCCGCCAGTTGCCGGCCATTCATGCCGGGCAGGCCGACGTCGGTGACCAGCAGATCCACGCGCAGATCGGACTCCAGCAGGGGCAGGGCGGTCTTGGCATCTTCGGCTTCGTAGGCTTGGTAACCCAACTCCCGGAGCAGATCGAGCACCAGCATGCGCACTGCCGGGTCATCTTCAACGACCATCACGGTTTCGCCAGTCGCCGTCGCCGGCGCTTGTTCAACGGGCACTATTGCCGGCCGTTCCGCCTCGACGCCGTACAAGCGCGGCAAGTACAACCGCACGCAAGTGCCTTGGCCCGGCAGGCTGTCGAGGCTGACGTGGCCACCTGACTGCTGGGCAAAACCATAAATCATCGACAGCCCCAACCCGGTGCCCTGGCCAATCGGCTTGGTGGTGAAGAACGGATCGAAGGCCTTGGAACGCACGGACGGCGTCATGCCGGTGCCGTTGTCGCTGACCGCCAGCATCAGGTAATCGCCGGCCTTGACCGGTTCGAGCGTGGTGATATCGCTGCCGTCGAGATAGACGTTGGCCGTCTCGATCAACAATTCACCGCCATCGGGCATGGCATCGCGGGCATTGATGACCAGATTAAGCAGGGCGTTTTCCAGTTGACTGACGTCGGTGCTGACCGGCCATACATGCTCGGCCAGGCGCAGAGTGAGTTCGATCGGATCGCCTTTGGTCCGACGGATCAGGTCCTCCAGCGAATGCACCAGTTCATTGACGTTCAGGGTTTTGCGATCCAGCGACTGTCGCCGCGAAAACGCTAACAGACGATGGGTCAACGCTGCCGCCCGGTTGGCCGATGACACCGCTGCTTCGGTAAAACGACCGATCTCGTCCGCCCGGCCATTGGCAATGTAGCGCTGCATCAAATCGAGGCTGCCGATGATCCCGGTGAGCATGTTGTTGAAGTCATGGGCGATACCACCGGTGAGCTGACCGACAGCTTCCATTTTTTGCGCGTGGCGCAAGGCATCTTCGGCGCGCTCGCGTTCGAACATCTCGTTCTGCAAACGCTGGTTGGCCTGGGCCAATTGTTCGGTGCGGGCGCTGACCCGTTCTTCGAGGGTTTCGTTGAGATTGCGCAAGGCCTCTTCGGTTTTCTTGCGCTCGGTCTCGTCGATCACAAAGATATAGAAGCCGTTGACGGCGCCGTCCGCCCCGTAGCGTGGCAGGTAATTCATCAGCGCGTGACGACTGCTGCCATCGCGATGCGGGGTATACAGGCTGAACGAACACGGCCTGCCGGCCAGCGCCTCGGCAATGTAAGGCAGACGGAGGAAATAGGCTTCTTCGCCAATGACGTCGCGAATCGTGCGTCCGTAGAGTTCCTGTGGCGTGAGGCCATACCAGTCGAGATAAGCCGCGTTGTTCAGACGGAAGCATTCTTCGCGGTCGACATAACTGATCAGGATCGGCATGGCGTTGATGATCAACTGCAGTTCGGTCTGGCTCTGGCGCAACGCCTGTTCGGTGTGTTTGCGCTCGGTCAGATCCAGCGCTGCCCCGAGGAAACGCATGGGCCGGCCATGGTGATCCTTGTAGCAACGCCCGCGAGCGAACACCCAGCGCACCTCGCCATCGGCTTGCAGCAAGCGATATTCCTCAGCGTATTCGGTGCCGTAGGTGATGCAGTGTTTGATGCTGCGCGCGACCATTGCGCGGTCTTCAGGGTGCACGCCTTGCAGGTAATCGCTGATCGGCAATCGGCCAGACAGGCCGGGATCAACGCCATGCAGTTGGGCGAAATGCGCGTCAGCGATAAAGCGATCTTCGCCGATGTCCCAATCCCAGGTGCCGACGGCATCGGTCGCGGCCAGGGCCAGTTGCAGACGTTCCTCGGTTTCGCGTTGCGCCTTGAGGCTTTCTTCGGAGCGTCGTTGCAGCTCCAGGGCGATGCGCCGGCGCTCGTTGGTTTCGATGGCGGTGACGAGGATGCCGGCGACTTGCGCGGTTTCATCACGGATCGGGCTGTAGGTCAGATCCAGCCAGAAGTCGGACTCTTTGCCGTCCCGTTGCAGGGTGAAACGTCTTTCGCTGTAGGTACGTACCTGGCCTTGTAGGACGGCGCTGTAAATCGGGTCGGTAAAGTCGCGCAGCTCCGGCCAGATCTGGTGTGCAGGCTGTCCGAAAGCGTGCGGATGCTTGTGGCCGGCGAGCAGAGCGAAACCGTTGTTGTAGATCTGCGTGAGCTGTGGCCCCCACAGCAACAGCATCGGCATGGGCGAGTGAATCACGATGTCCACCGCGGTACGCAGACTCTGCGGCCAGTTGCCGGCAGCACCCAGCGGTCCGCGACTCCAGTCGGTGCGGGCGATCAGTGCCTGAGCGTCGTCGGTGTTCGGTACAGCATTCATTACATCAGTCCTGAGCGTGGTTCGGTGAGGCGACGTCTATCATTGTTGCAGTTGATCTGCGCCAGGCGCAGGCCATTTTCTGTTCATTGAATGCTTCGCGGGTGCTTTTTGCCATGGAAATCGATGCACTGTTGTCAATTTTGTCCAATAAAAATGGTTCGGACTTGTTCCTTTCCACGGGTGCTCCGCCCAGTGCGCGTTTCGACGGCGTGCTCACGGCGCTGAGCGAGCGTCCTTTCAAGAACGGTGAGACCGCCGCCATCGCCGCCTCCCTGATGGACGCCGAGCAGCGGCGGGAGTTCGACCGGGATCTGGAAATGAACCTGGCGATTTCGCGAGCGGGCATTGGTCGCTTTCGCGTAAACATCTTCAAGCAGCGCAACGATATATCGATCGTCATTCGTAACGTCAAACTCGACATCCCGCGTTTCGCCGATCTGAAGCTGCCAGCGGTACTGCTCGACACTGTCATGCTCAAGCAAGGGTTGATTCTGTTTGTTGGCGCCACCGACTCGGGGAAATCAACCTCGCTCGCCGCGCTGATCGATCACCGCAACCGCCACAGCAGCGGGCACATCATCACCATCGAGGATCCGATCGAGTACATCCATCGGCACCAGCGTTCGATCATCAATCAACGTGAAGTCGGGGTCGATACGCGCAGCTTTCATGCGGCGTTGAAGAACACTTTGCGCCAGGCGCCGGATGTGGTGCTGATCGGTGAAATCCGTGATCGCGAAACCATGGAACATGCTTTGGCGTTTGCCGATACCGGGCATCTTGTGTTGTCGACGTTGCATGCCACGAATGCCAACAAGGCGTTGGAGCGGATTATCAATATGTTTGCGGAAGAGCGGCGGCCGCAGTTGTTGCAGGTGCTGGGCAATAATCTGAGAGCCTTTATTTCGCAGCGCTTGGTGCGCACTGTCGATGGGCAACGAAGGGCCGCAGTGGAGGTGCTGTTGGGTACGCCAACCATCGCCGATCTGGTTCGGCGCGGTCAGTTCGAGGAACTGAAACCAATAATGGAAAAATCCACCGGTCTGGGTATGCAGACGTTTGACGGAGCCCTGTTCGCATTGGTCGCTGAAGGTGTAATCAGTGCGCAGGAAGCTTTGAAGAATGCAGATTCGGTTAATAACTTGAAGTTGCGGATGAAACTGTCCGGAGAGGAAAGTAGTAGCCGTGGTTCAACGCCAGAAGGCTGGGGATTAATGGACTGATTGATGGTTAATCAAGGATGTCGTTGTATTGTTGGAAACAGTGGCTAATGTTTTTAAGGTGGCTTGGCTGTATCAAAGAAAGTAGAACGTCATCGGGCTGAAAATTTCAGTTGGTTTATTTGATGAGGTTCTGGTTGTGAGTGGGAAAGTTAAAAATAAAATATTCTGGTCTTCGGCTGTTGCTCTTTCTGAATGGAAACACAAGGCTGAAGCCGATGGCATCGAGCGTGAATTGGTTCTAGCCCATCTTGAGAATGCGTTGATCAAATACACAGAGAATCAAAAGATCAATTGGTATGCGCATGAGCTGGAGTTGCAGGCGGGATCGTCGTTGTACGAGATATATAACCCTGGCCGGCTTCTGCTCGATGAGTTGCTGAATACCGGCCCGGTGAGGGGGGCGCTTGCCCGGGAAGAAGCGCGCGAACATGATGGGCTGTTACGCGTTACCTCTGAAGGCAAGATGGAAGTCCGTGCCGTCAGAGGCTGGGTGGATCTAGTGGCGGCGCGGCATTTTGAACACAGCGTTCCCACTCGGTCAGCATTGAAGTTGATTGCGGATATAGCAGGCGTGGCCGGTGGTTACATATGGCCTGATAACGATATAACACTCGATCAATGGTTTCGATTTCATGATATTAGCCTGCCCGAGAACACGTTAAAGGTCAGGGAACTTATCGCCTTGTTCAAGTTTGATCCTCAAGCCTATGAGCCTGGCAGCTACTGGGAACACTTTGAAACCGATAATAAAGAATTAATAGCGTTATCCGAGGAACAGTTTTCGGCCATCCGCAATGCCACTGCCAAGTTGATGCCAAGGAAAAAACTCCTGACGGCTCTACACAATGTGACCGGTCGTGCGGCTGTCACGCATGAAAGCGCGGCCCAACGAATCAGCGAATTTGTCAATTATCCGGTTGCGCTGATTCTTGCAGGCGACTATCTGAAGGAACTCGGCTGGTTCGGTGTGAACACAGGGCAGAAGGTCTCCGATGACATCCTCCGGCAATTGCTGATGACGGCAATATTGCTTGATCTGGATCCGTCCATAGGTCATGGCGTGCGGCGCAATTGCGTCGCCGGGATTGATCTGTATGCGCCAAAAAATGTTGATCGTCATCCCTCGCAGATGCTTGAGGAGGTCACGGCTTCTCTGCGAACCAGAAAATGGGTTGACGTTGGCTTGGAGCCGTTGGCGGCTCACCTGCTATTGGCACGTAATGCACCCGAGTTTCTGGTCCGGGAGATTCCATCGTCGATTACCCTGGGCTCGATTGGCTGGATCAATTTGTGTCGTGCCGTGATGCTGATCGAGACTGTAAAAAACGGCGCGACGCGCGTCATGTCCTATGCGCAGATCATGGCTTACGGCGAACTTGAACCGGTCAGTGACGAGCAGAAGCATAAACGTGATCTAGCCTTGATCGACCCGATTGTCGACTGGGCGCTGATCAATCAGATTGTGACGATCGCTGAGCTCGAACAGACGGAGGAAGCCTGCACTCGACGTGCGATTGATGCATTTGACCAGCACTCGGAACAATTCGCGCAAATCGCCAAGGCATTTTCGACACCGTTACCTGACAGAGCAGAGATTGCCCGTGCGGCGTTGAAAATCGCCGCACCGGGTTGTGACACTTTGGACGAAAAAGCACTTTCCGAGAAAGGTGGGCAGCAGGTCATGTCCATGGTCGACCTGCATCAGTCGGGTGATCTGGTCACCGGCCAATGGGATAGGCGTACAGTGCGCCTGGTGACTAACGGGGTGCCCAAGCCGGCCATCAACTACAATCCGTCCGGTGTCAGCCTATACACGCGCTATCCGAACTTGTTGAAACTGGGCTCCTGTGACGTGGAGATGGATCGTCAACTGGCTGTGCATTTCAATGAACTGAAGAGTGCCATGTTGTCCACCGTGAAGCTGGCTCTGGCGCAGATGCCGGAGGCGGATCTGCAAGTATTCATGAATGCCGATATCCATTTTTTCACGGTACGCGAGTCCGCAGTCTATTCTAAGTCGCGTCGGCTGAGTGGCCCCTTGAAAATCGATCTCGATCAAGAAACACGACAAAGCAGAGACGCGGCGACGGGACGTTTTGGCATTGTGATGTATGCAACTTACGAGAATGCTGTCACCTGCTACGAGCTGTTCACATCGCGCGCAGAGTCTCGAAAAAATGACGCCTTGGCCGCTTTCATCAAGCGCGAGCGAAAACTGCAACAACGTTCGAGAATGAGTGCCAGCGGGGATGCAACGTTCCCACTGAGCATCACCGCGACGCAAAGCCTTCCGCTCGATGTAAAACGCTATACCCATGCGTCTGCTGAAGATTCTTCGATTACCAGCAGTATGGCCATCCTCGATTACTTTGGCAGGCTGAAAGAGCCAGAAACCACTTCGACGCCAAAGCAAGGGTTCTATCAAAAATTCAACGATCCGGATATCGCACGTATTGCCGAGTTTCTGGTAGAAAACCGGCCCTATCTGAACAAAAGGGAATTGAGGGAAATAGTTCGTCTACCCACCCCACTCGAGCTCTCCAAGGAGGAGGGCGAGCGATTGCTGACTTATTTCATCGACTTGTTGGTGCCTTTCAAAAAATGCATCGAGGACATCGCCTCGGGTGAGCACGACAAGATGGTTGATGGGTTTTACGGGTGTTTGATGGATGGTATCGGTCTAGTGGGAACGGTGGCGGGCGCCAGCTCAAAAGTGCTGAGCATTTCTGCCAAGGCTATCTCAACGACATCCAAGGCTGCGCGTTTTACCAAGTTGGCATTTACCTCGGCCGTTTCACTTTTCAATCCGCTTGACGGAGTGCCTTCCGGGATACAGGCAGGCGGCAAACTGGTGCATAAGGGCTTGTTGCGTTTTAACAAAAACAGCCATGAACTCGTTGCCAAGGCCAACAGCCAGTTGCACAGACTCAGTGGTCGCCGTCAATCCTATGATCTGATCAGTGCATCCGATAATGTGCATTTGGGGTTGGGTAACTGGAAGCCACATGGCACCACTGGCAACGTCGTTGCTGTTCTGGCAGCACGCAGTGGCAACAAATGGTATGCCTTGAATCGCCGCGGCAATTTGTGGGGCAACCCGTTGAAAGGCTTCACGTATCAAGCCCCCCTACAGTTACCGTACTCACCCAAGACCCTACCAGTGAGTTACACACGCAATTTCATCGAGAAAAGTCTGCCCCGCGCTCGGGAAAAGATCGACAACGCCATCGATGTGATCAGTCGCCATGAGTTCAAGCGAGATGGCGATCTGCTGATGAAAGCCTTGTTTGGTAACACCTCCCAAGTGGCTACTGATCGACTGGTGAATTATCTACGGTTGATTCGCTTTGATTTCGCTGGCTTCTCGATGAGCAATACCATTCTTGATGCTTTTAAAAATAATGAATCCATCGCCTCGTTCGATGTGAACAGCTACAAGCGTTGGAAGAACGCGAGTTCCAGCGACGCAAAAGATATTGCGTTCGTTGAAATCCATACTCGAAACCTGAACAAGCATTTCGTCAATCTGGGGTTCAACCATGATGTGGTGGCAGATGACCTGATCCATGAACTGTTCCACGGCAGTGCGCAGACCGTGGATGTCGGCTACGCCACCGATACGGAGTACACCAGCACCACTGGACAGCGACTGGATGTGGCGCCGTTGTTGAATCTTGCATCTGGTTCCCTGGCTTTGGCGGGCGCTGTCTCAAGCTACAGTTTTCATGAGGTATCCGAAGCCTTTGAGAATGCCGACACGCTTGCACTGGCGACCTCGTTACTGAGCCAGAGGGCGACGGACAAAGACACCTTCGATCGCAACATGACGATCATTCGCAGCGCACTCGACGCCAGTGGCGGTAAAGCGATTGTTCAGCCGGTCGTCATTACGCTAAACAAGCCCCGCTAACGCAGGCGCTGCCGCCTGCGTTTGTTATCAGAGCGTCAGCGTCGGGCTCAAATGCTCAGCTCCAGCCGATCCCGGAACTGCTCCAACGCTTCGGGATTGGCCAGCGCATCGGTGTTTTTCACCGGCCGGCCGTGCACGACATCGCGCACGGCCAGTTCCACCACCTTGCCGCTGATGGTGCGTGGAATGTCCGTCACCGCCACGATCCTCGCCGGTACATGCCTTGGGGTGGTATTGGCGCGGATCACTTGTCGGATACGCTGCTCGAGCGGGTCATCCAGCACCAATCCTTCACGCAATCTGACAAACAGCACAACCCGCACATCGTCCTGCCACTGCTGGCCGATAGCGACGCTGTCCAGCACTTCAGCGACTTTCTCGACCTGACGATATATTTCTGCCGTGCCAATGCGCACGCCGCCGGGATTGAGCACGGCGTCCGAACGCCCGTGTATCAGCATCCCCCCATGCGGCCGTTGTTCGGCGTAATCACCCTGTGCCCAGACACCGGGAAACAGACTGAAATACGACTGCCGCAGTTTTGTTCCGTCCGGATCATTCCACAGACCGATCGGCATCGCCGGAAAATGCCGGGTGCAGACCAGTTCGCCTTTTCCGCCAACCACCGGCTGACCGGCGTCGTTCCAGACTTCAACCGCCATGCCCAGACTCTTGCCCATGTTCTCACCGCGTCGCACGGCGTTCATCGGGTTGCCATTGACGAAACACGAGACGATATCGGTGCCGCCAGACATCGACGCCAGGCACACATCCGGTTTGACGTCACGATAGACGAAATCGTAGCTCTGCGGCGACAGCGCCGAACCGGTGCACAGCAGCGTCTTCAGGGTGCCCAGATCATGACTTTCGCGGGGTTTGGCACCGCTGCTCTCCAGGGTCGCGAGGAACTTGGGGCTGGTGCCGAACACGCTGATACGTTCATCGTCGATCAAGTCGAGCAAGCGCTGATTGTCCGGGTGGAACGGTGAGCCGTCGTACAGCACCACGGCACTGCCAACCGCGAGCGCCGAGACCAGCCAGTTCCACATCATCCAGCCGCACGTCGTGTAGTAAAACAGTCGATCACCAGGACCAAGATCGCAATGCAGGCCGTGTTCCTTGACGTGTTGCAGCAGTACGCCGCCGGTGCTGTGAATGATGCATTTCGGCACGCCAGTGGTGCCGCTGGAATACAGCACGTACAGCGGATGGTTGAAGGGTACCGCGACAAAGTCCGGTTCGCCGCCGATTTGATAAAAGTCATCCCACAAAGTCACTTCGGCGTGAGTCTTGTAAGCCTCGACATGGGCGTGCGGGTGGGCATAAGGCACGATGATCAACTGCCTTAACGTTGGCAGTTGTTCGAGTATTCCGTTGATCTTGTCGGTCTGGTCGATGGTCTTGCCGGCATAGCGATAAGCGGCGCAGGTGATCAACACCTTCGGCTCGATCTGACCGAAGCGGTCGATTACGCCGTGGGTGCCAAAGTCCGGCGAGGAGCATGACCAGATTGCACCGAGGCTGGTGGTAGCGAGCATCGCCACCAGTGTCTGCCAGGTATTCGGCATGCACGCCGCGACGCGATCGCCGAGGCCAACGCCGGCGGCTTGCAGGCTGGCTTGAAACCCGGCGACGTGTTCGGCGAGTTCGGCCCAGGTCAACTGCTCGCGCTGGCCATTCTCCGCCACGCTTACTACTGCCACGGCATCGTCGCGACGACGCAGCAGGTGTTCAGCGAAGTTCAGCGTGGCGCCTGGAAACCACTCAGCGTCGGGCATTTGTGCGCCTTCGCGCAGTACGGCGTCGGGCTGGGTGTGAAAGCGGATATCGAAGGTATCGACGATTGCCTGCCAGAACTCCGCGCGCTGATCGACGCTCCATTGGTGCAGGGCAGGGTAGTCGTCGAGTTTCAGATGATGACGTTGATTGACCGCGCGGCGGAAGGTGTCCATGCGCGATTGGGCGATACGGTTGGCGTCGGGTTGCCAGAGGATGTCGGACATTGTTTGCCTCTTGTTTTATTCATGCAAAAGGTCGAGCGCACACATGACACCTGTGGGAGCGAGCCTGCTCGCGAAGACGTCCGTGCACTCAACGACTTCTTTGGCTGACCCAGCGCTTTCGCGAGCAGGCTCGCTCCCACAGAGGGGGATGGCCGTGCTATTGGGCCAGCCAGCCACCATCAATATTCCACGCCGCCCCGCGCACTTGGCTGCCAGCCTCGCTGCACAGGAACAGCACAAGTTCGCCCAGATGCTGCGGTGTGACGAACTCCAGCGACGGCTGTTTCTCGGCGAGCAGATCATGCTGCGCCTGCTGCGGATCGACACCCTTGGCCGCTCGGTCATCGATCTGCTTCTGCACCAGCGGCGTCAGCACCCAACCCGGGCAGATCGCGTTGCAAGTGACGTTGCTGGTGGCGGTTTCCAGGCCGACCACTTTGGTCAAACCGATCACACCATGCTTGGCGGCTACGTAGGCCGCTTTGCCGGTCGAACCGACCTGGCCATGCACCGAGGCGATATTGATGATCCGCCCCCAACCTTTGGCGCGCATCCCCGGCAGGCTCAAACGTGTGCTGTGAAACACCGAAGACAGGTTGATCGCGATGATCGAATCCCAGCGCTCGACGGGGAATTCTTCCACTGCCGCCACATGCTGGATGCCCGCGTTGTTGACCAGAATATCGACACCGCCGAACTCACGCTCGGCATACGCAATCATGTCGGCAATTTGCGCCGGGTCACTGACATCGGCCGGATGATGACCGACCTTGCCGCCAAACCGGGCGACCTCGGCGATGACTGTCGATGCATCACCAAAACCGTTGAGAATCAGATTCGCCCCAGCCTTGGCCAGGCTCAGCGCGATACCCAGGCCGATGCCGCTGGTGGAACCGGTTACCAGTGCAGTCTTGCCGGAAAGAGTGGTCATGAATACCTCACACAATGCCAGTGGCGTAGAAAGTGCCGATCACTACGAAAACCGCCAGGGTCTTGATCAGCGTAATACAGAAAATGTCTTTATAGGCTTCGCGGTGGGTCAGGCCAGTGACGGCCAACAGGGTGATGACCGCGCCGTTGTGCGGCAGTGTGTCCATGCCGCCGCTGGCCATCGCGGCGACGCGGTGCAGCACTTCCAGCGGAATGTTTGCGGCGTGGGCAGCGCTGATGAACTGCTCGGACATCGCCGCCAACGCAATGCTCATGCCACCCGATGCGGAGCCGGTGATGCCGGCCAGCAGCGTCACGGTGATAGCTTCGTTGACCAGCGGATTGGGAATCTGCTTGAGCCAGTCCGCCAATACCAGGAAGCCCGGCAGCGACGCGATCACCGCGCCGAAACCGTACTCGGAAGCGGTGTTCATCGCTGCCAGCAAGGCACCGCTGACCGCGCTTTTGCTGCCTTCGGCGAGCTTGCTGCGAATGGCCTGAAAGCCGAACGCGAGCACCATCACAATGCCGACCAGCAACGCCGCCTGCACCGCCCAGATTGCCGTCAGTTTGGCGATCTCGGTGGTGACTGGCGTGGCCATGCCCGGCAGTGCGAGGCTGTGGGTCTTGCCGTACCACTGCGGAATCCATTGGGTGAACAGCAGGTTCATGATGCCCACTGCCAGCAGCGGCGACAGCGCAATCCATGGGTTTGGCAGTTTCAGGTCTTCAGCGGTTTCCGGCTCGTTGCGCAGTTCAGTGCCGTAGCCTTCACCGGCGCGCTGCGCCTTGTTGCGTTGACGCTGGAGAAACAGCATGCCGGCGCAGAACACGAAAATCGTGCCGATCACGCCCAGCCACGGCGCCGCCCACGCGGTGGTATTGAAGAACGTGCTGGGGATGATGTTCTGGATCTGCGGCGTGCCGGGCAGGGCGTCCATGGTGAACGAAAACGCGCCGAGGGCGATGGTCGCCGGGATCAGCCGTTTGGGAATATTGCTCTGGCGAAACATCTCGGCGGCAAACGGATACACCGCAAACACCACGACGAACAACGACACGCCACCGTAAGTGAGCAGGGCGCAGACCAGAACGATTACCAGCATCGCCTGTTTGGTGCCGAGCAAGCGAATGGCGGCAGCAACGATCGAGCGGGAGAACCCCGACAGTTCGATCAACTTGCCGAACACCGCACCGAGCAGGAACACAGGGAAATACAGTTTGATGAAACCGACCATTTTCTCCATGAACACCCCGGTGAACGCAGGGGCAACGGCAGACGGATCGGTGAGCAGGACAGCGCCGAGGGCGGCAATCGGGGCGAAGAGGATAACGCTGTAGCCCCGGTAGGCAGCCAGCATCAGCAGCGTAAGGGCTGCCAAGGCAATGATCACACTCATGGTGTGTCTCTCCAGAATTGTTATTTTTGTGGGTGGAACGGGTGTGGGAGAGGCTTTAGCGAGATCTGTGCCAGTTATCTAACACGTTGAAATATAAAGATATTGTCGTGCGGGTAGGGCAGGCTTCAAAGTTTTTGTCTCACTATAGAGACGGCATTAAGTCGAAAAGATCGCAGCCTTCGGCAGCTCCTACAGTGCGGACCCGATATTCCCCTGTAGGAGCTGCCGAAGGCTGCGATCTTTCGATCTTGACGAAGTTTCTAATTAATGAGATCCGCGTCTCTTTATAGAGACTCAAGCAATCCCCAGCGCCACCATCTTCTTGTACAGCGTCGACCGACCAAGCCCCAGCCGAGCAGATGCTTCCGGTACATTTCCGTTGCATTGCGCGAGGGCAGACTGAATCAACTGCCGATCAAACCGCTCGCGTGCCTGGGCGAATGTTTCCTCTGGCACCACCTCAGCCAGTGGGCCAGAACCACGCTCAACCGGCGTCAGTGTGCCAATCGCCGCACGAATATCCTGCTCGCTCAGCATCAAGTCATCACTGAGCAATGCTGCCCGCTCCAGCACATTACGCAGTTCGCGAATGTTCCCCGGCCAGGCATGTTGCCCGAGCAGTTCCAGTGCATCCCGATGCAACTCATGCTGACTGCGCAGCTTCAAGGATCGCTTCGCTGAGTGCAGGCAGATCATCAAGACGTTCACGTAATGGCGGTACCTGGATTGGCAGCACATTGAGGCGATAGTACAAATCGGCGCGGAATTCACCGCGTTTGATCGCCACTTGCAGATCGGTCGAGGTGGCGGCAATCACGCGCACGTCACTCTGAATGACGTCGTTGGAACCGACCGGTTCGAATTCCTTTTCCTGCAACACGCGCAGCAGTTTGCTTTGCAGGGGCAGCGGCATGTCACCAATCTCATCGAGAAACAGCGTGCCGCCCTGGGCGATCTGCAACTTGCCGGTGCGGCCCTTGCGGTCGGCGCCGGTGAACGCGCCGGGTGCGGTGCCGAAAAACTCCGCTTCCAGCAATGCTTCGGGAATCGCCGCGCTGTTGATGCTGACAAAGGCCTTGTGTGCTCGTGGTGAGGCACTGTGAATCGCTTGGGCCAGCAGCTCTTTGCCGGTGCCGGTTTCGCCGAGCAGCAACACCGGCGACTCGGCGCTGGCACTGCGTCGGGCACGGCGTTTGACTTCGAGGCTGGCGGCGCTGGTGCCGATAAAGTGGGCGAAGTTGTATTTGGTCTGCCGGGCGCGCAGCAGGGAGCGGGTCGAAGCCAGTTCTTCCTGCATGCTCAAATACCGTTTGAGCATCGGCGACAGGGTGCGTAACTCGTCGAACAGGGCAAATCCGATCGCGCCGATCACCGTGCCGACGTCGTCATGGATGGGCAGGCGCATCACCACCAGCGGCTCTTTCGGGGTGTCCTGCATGTCCAGAAGGATAGGGCGCCCGGTGCGCACGACTTCGCGCAACAGACTGCCCGGGATCACACTTTCACAAGGCTTGCCGATGGCACCTTCAGCCGATTCGAGACCGAAACGTCGGGCGTAACGTTCGTTCATCCAGACGATATTCGCATCGCGATCGACGATCACCGTACCTTCGCTGGACTGCTCAATGATCTCGAACAGCGAGCGGATCGCCAGGGAGCGAACCCGTTGGTAGTCCTTGAGGCTTTCGGTGGTGTTCATGGAGGCTGATCCTGATTGTGTATGGCCTGTGCCGGCCCCTTCGCGAGCAGGCTCGCTCCCACAGTAGATTGGGTCTTTCCCAAATTTTGTGTCCGGCGTGAACCTTGTGGGAGCGAGCCTGCTCGCGAAAGCCTCGACCCGGTTTCACGCCGAACACATATGACGCCTACCCCGGATGCGCCGCCGCCAACAGCTCTTTGGTATACGGATGCTGCGGCGCATCAAACACCTCATGACTGGCGCCACGCTCGACCACTTTGCCGTCCTTGATCACGATCATGTCGTGGGCCAGGGCGCGCACCACCGCCAGATCGTGGCTGATGAACAGATAGGTCAAGCCGTGTTTTTCCTGAAGCTGGCGGAGCAAGGCGACCACTTGTTTCTGCACCGTGCGATCGAGTGCCGACGTCGGCTCGTCGAGCAGAATCAGCGCCGGTTTCAGCACCAGTGCCCGCGCGATGGCAATGCGCTGGCGCTGACCACCGGAGAACTCGTGGGGATAGCGATGGCGACTCTCGGGATCGAGACCGACCTCTTTAAGCACACGGATGACTTGCTCGTCGCATTCATCGGCCGTCGACTCGCAGTGCACTTCGAGGCCCTCGCTGATGATTTGCGCCACCGACATGCGCGGGCTGAGGCTGCCGAACGGATCCTGAAATACCACCTGCATCTGTCGACGCCACGGCCGCATCTGTTTCTGATTGAGGCCGTCGAGCGCCTGGCCCTGAAAGCGGATACCGCCCTCGGAGTCGAGCAAACGCAGGATCGCCTGGCCCAATGTCGACTTGCCGGAACCGGATTCGCCGACGATGCCGAGGGTCTTGCCACGCTGGATGCTCAGACTGATGCCGTCCACCGCCCGCAGGTATTGCTTGCGCTGGAACAGCCCGCCACCGACGACAAACTCAACCTTAAGATCCTCGACCTCAAGCACGTTTTCGCGCTCATCCCGGGGCAGGGCTTCGCCTTCGGGTTCGGCGTTGAGCAGCACGCAGCTGTAAGGATGCTTCGGTTCGGTAAACAGGGTTTCGCAGGGCGCCTGTTCGACGATTTCCCCGGCTTTCATCACGCACACGCGCTGGGCAATACTGCGCACCAGATTGAGGTCGTGGCTGATCAGCAGCAGCGACATGCCCAAGCGTTGTTGCAGGGATTTGAGCAGCAGCAGGATCTTGCGCTGCACCGTCACGTCGAGCGCCGTGGTCGGTTCGTCGGCGATCAACAGCTCCGGTTCGCAGGCCAGCGCCATGGCGATCATCACCCGTTGCCGTTGTCCGCCAGAGAGTTGATGTGGATAGGCCTTGAGGCGTTCCTTGGGTTTCTGGATGCCCACCAGACCGAGCAGTTCGAGGATCCGTGCCTGCGCCGCTTTGCCGCCGAGGCCACGGTGCAGCAGCAGCGTTTCGCCAATCTGTTTTTCGATGGTGTGCAGCGGATTCAGCGAGGTCATCGGCTCCTGGAAGATCATCGCGATGCGGTTGCCGCGCAACTCGCGCAAGACCTTGGGATCGGCGCCGATCAGTTCCTGCTCGCGATAGCGAATGCTGCCAGTGGTTTGTGCTTCGCTTTCAGGCAGCAATTGCAGAATCGAATGGGCAGTCACTGATTTGCCTGAGCCCGACTCGCCGACCAGCGCCAGACACTCACCGGGGCGAATGTCCAGGCACAGCTCGCGCACCACGGTCTGGCCGTGGAAGGCGACGTTGAGATTACGGATTTCAATCAGGTTGTCAGTCATGGTCACGCTTCAGGATCGAGGGTCGAACGCGTCACGCAACGCTTCGCCGATGAACACCAATAGAGAAAGGATCAGCGCCAGGGTGAAAAACGCCGTCAACCCGAGCCACGGAGCTTGCAGGTTTTGTTTGCCCTGACCGATCAATTCACCCAGCGAAGCACTGCCGGCGGGCATGCCGAAGCCGAGAAAATCCAGCGCAGTAAGGGTGGAAATCGCCCCGGTGAGAATGAACGGCAAGTAACTCAGTGTTGCGTTCATCGCATTGGGCAGTATGTGCCGGAAGATCACCTTGCGATCGCTCAGGCCCAGCGCGCGGGCGGCTTTGACGTACTCCAGATTGCGTCCGCGCAGGAACTCGGCGCGCACGACATCCACCAGTGCCAGCCATGAAAACAGCGCCATGATCCCCAACAGCCACCAGAAATTCGGCTCGACGAAACCGGAGAGAATGATCAGCAGGTACAGCACCGGCAGCCCCGACCAGACTTCCAGCAAACGTTGCCCGAGCAGATCGACCCAGCCGCCGTAGTAACCCTGCAATGCCCCGGCGGCGATGCCGATCAGGGCACTGACAAAGGTCAGCATCAAGGCAAACAGAATCGACACCCGCGCGCCGAAAATCACCCGCGCCAACACATCTCGCGATTGATCGTCCGTGCCCAGCCAATTGACCGATGTCGGCGGGCTGGGAGCCGGTTTGTTGAGGTCGTAGTTCGGCGTATCGTCACTGAACGGAATCGGCGGGAACAGCAGCCAGCCACCGTCCTTGCGAATCAGGTTCTGCACATAATCGCTACGGTAATCGGCCTGAAACGGCAGTTGTCCGCCGAACTCCTGCTCGGTGTGGCGCTTGAATACCGGGAAGTACCATTGGTCCTGATAGCTGACGACCAACGGCTTGTCATTGGCGATCAACTCACCGCCCAGTGTGACCACAAACAGACCGATAAACAGCCACAGCGACCACCAGCCACGGCGGTTTTTCTTGAAGCGCTCGAAGCGCCGACGACCCAGAGGCGAGAGCTTGAACATCAGGCGTTCCTCGCGGCGAAGTCAATACGCGGATCGACCAGCGTGTAACACAGGTCACCGACCAGTTTTATCAGCAGGCCGAAGAGGGTAAAGATGAACAATGAACCAAACACCACCGGGTAATCCCGGGAAACCGCGGCTTCGTAGCTCATGCGTCCGAGACCGTCGAGGGAGAAAATCACTTCGATCAGCAAGGAACCGGCGAAGAACACACTGATGAATGCCTGCGGGATGCCCGACACCACCAGCAACATCGCATTGCGAAACACATGGCCATAGAGCACGCGGCGCTCGCTCAGGCCTTTGGCGCGCGCGGTGACCACGTACTGGCGAGTGATTTCATTGAGAAACGAGTTTTTGGTCAGGATCGTCAGCGTGGCGAAACCACCAATCACCAGCGCCGTCACTGGCAGCACCAAGTGCCAGAAATAATCGGCGATTTTGCCGAGGTTCGACAGCGATTCGAAGTTGTCCGACACCAGGCCGCGAACCGGAAACCAGTTCAGCGACGTGCCGCCGGCAAACAATACGATCAGGAACATCGCAAAGAGAAACGCTGGCATCGCGTAACCGATGATAATCGCCGTGCTGCTCCAGATATCGAAATGACTGCCATGGTGCACAGCCTTGCGGATCCCCAACGGGATCGACACCAGATAGGTGATCAGCGTCGCCCACAACCCGAGGGAAATGGTCACCGGCATTTTTTCCAGGATCAGGTCGGTGACCGTCGCGCCACGGAAGAAGCTCTTGCCGAAATCCAGTTGCGCGTAGTTCTTCAACATCAGCCACAAGCGTTCGTGGGCCGGTTTGTCGAAGCCGTACTGTTTTTCGATGTCCTTGATCAGTTGCGGATCGAGGCCGCGACTGGCACGGGAGGTGCCACTCATGGTTTCGCTGGCGCCGCCACCGACACTGGCGCCGCCGATCCCTTGCAGGTGGGCGATGGCCTGCTCTACCGGGCCGCCGGGTGCGGCCTGAATGATCACGAAATTGACCAGCAGGATGATCACCAGCGTCGGGATGATCAGCAGCAGGCGCCGCAGTATGTAACCCCACATCAGTGCGGCCCTCCGGGTCTGCCACGCGCGATTTTCTCGGCCGTCATCTGTTGATTGGTCAGTGGCGTGCTGCTGATTTCCCACCAGCTCTCGATGGCTTCGTCATTGCTGGCTTGTACTGAGGGTATGCCGAAACGATTCCACCACACCGTCGACGTGCCCGGCGGATAGTAGTTGGGAATCCAGTAGTAATTCCATTGCAGCACACGGTCCAGAGCATGCGCGTAGTGCAGCATGTCGGACTGCGTGGACGCGCGGATCAGACCGTTGATGAGCGTATCCACTGCCGGGTTTTTCAACACCATGTAGTTGTTCGCGCCCGGGTCGTTGGCCGACGCCGAGGCGAAGTAATTGAGCAACTCGCCCCCCGGCGAAGTGCTGACCGGGTAGCCGGTGACGATCATGTCGTAGTCACGACTCATCAGGCGATTGACGTATTGCGAGGAGTCGATACGGCGAATGTTCAGGTCGATGCCGATCTGTTTCAGCGTGCGTTTGTACGGCAGCAGCAAGCGATCCATACCGTTCTGGCTGACCAGGAAGGTGAAGCTCAGCGGTTCGCCCTGGGCATTCACCAGCAGATCGCCATCCGGTTTCCAGCCCGCCTGTTCGAGCAATTCGAGTGCTTGCAGCTGCTTGTCGCGGATCAGGCCACTGCCATCGGTTTTCGGCGCTTCAAAGACTTTGCTGAAGACTTCGTCGGGAACCTGACCGCGCAGCGGTTCGAGGATTTTCAGTTCCTGCGCATCGGGCAGCTCGCTCGCCGCCAGTGGCGTGTTGGAGAAGTAGCTCTGCTGGCGGATATACATGCCGCGCATCATCTGCCGGTTGCTCCACTCGAAGTCCCAGAGCATGGCCAGAGCCTGGCGCACGCGGCGATCGGCGAACATCGGTTTCTGCAGATTGAACACAAATCCCTGGGCCGACTGGGGCGCCTCGGTGGCCAGATGCGCTTTTTGCAGGCGGCCGTCACTCAGTGCGGGGCTGTCGTAGCCGATCGAGTAGCCGGTGGCCGAGAACTCGCGGTTGTAGTCATAGGCGCCGCCACGCAGCACTTGCCGGGCGACGTCGGTATCACCAAAGTACTCGATGCTGAAATGATCGAAGTTGTACAGGCCACGACTGACCGGCAAATCCTTGCCCCACCAGTCGGCGTTGCGCTCAAAGGTGATGCTGCGCCCTGAATCGACTTTACCGACTCGATAGGGGCCGCTGCCCAGAGGTGGTTCATAGCCGCCACCCCCGGCGAAATCGCGGCTCTTCCACCAATGCTCGGGGAACACCGGCAAGGTCGCGATATCCAGTGGCAGGGTGCGGTTTTCATTGCTCTTGAAGTCGAAACGCACGGTCAACGGGCCTTCCACTTCGACGCCTTTGACGTCAGCAAACTGGGTGCGATAACGCAGGCTGCCCTGGGTCATCAATAAATCGTAGGTGTAGCGTACGTCTTCGGCGGTAATCGGCTTGCCATCAGCAAAACGTGCCTTGGGATTGATGAAGAACCGCAGTGACAGACCATCGTCCGAGCGCTCCATCTTTTGCGCGACCAGTCCGTAAACCGTGTAAGGCTCGTCCAGCGAACGCTGAGCCAACGGCGAATAGAGCAAACCATCAATCTGCGTGACGCCGATGCCTTTGTCTATATAAGGAAGAACATGATCGAAGTGGCCGATCTCGATGGCCGAGCGGCGCATAGTTCCGCCCTTGGGCGCTTGCAGGTTGGTGTAGTCGAAGTGACTGAAGCCGGCAGGGTACTTGGCGGGTTCGCCATAAACAGTCAGCGCGTGTTGCGGTGCAGCGTTCGCGCCGGTGGCGCCCGTCAGCAGGGCGAGGGCGGTGAGCATCAATGTGGGGAAAACCAGTCGCATTGTCAGCCTTGGAACCGGGAAATCGATAAGCGCAAGTTGTACGCGAGAGGCGCGCCAGTCGCCAGCCGTATATGTAACTGAAACACAACGGCCCACCAGAAGGCGGGCCGTTGGTAGGCAATCAGGCGACGGATCAGTCCTGACGGCTGGTGACTTCCAGCAGGTGATAACCGAACTGGGTTTTCACCGGACCTTGCACGACGTTGATTGGCGCGCTGAAGACCACGGTGTCGAATTCCTTGACCATCTGGCCAGGACCGAACGAACCCAGATCACCGCCCTGACGGCTGGACGGGCAGGTGGAGTTGGCTTTGGCGACATCGGCGAAATCAGCGCCGCCTTCGATCTGGGCCTTGAGTTCGTTGCACTTGTCTTCGCTGGAAACCAGGATGTGGCGGGCAGTGGCTTTAGCCATGGGGAAACTCTCCAATCTATTTCAGTAAAGTGTGGAGCCTACCGGATTCAGTGGGCGAATTCTCGGCAAAGTTCCGTTCGATTGTCCGTGGCTTTGCTCAGAGATTCGCGGCGTGCAGACGTTCGGCGTGTTCAACGTACAGTTCAATCGGGTCGGGCAGGGTAGTGATGGTGCTGTCTGTGCGGCGCAGGCTGCCCAGATGGTCCAGCGGATAGTCGGAGCGGATAACCTGCCCCAGATGAGAACTGAAGCGGCCGACGAAACCGTCATTCTGCTGCGTCTCGGTCATGAAGTATTGCGATAGCGCATGGCAAATGTTCCGTGTCGGATCGAGTGTTGAAGGACTGTGAGCCGGCAGCACGCCGCTCCATGAGTAATAACGCACACCATTGACTAGCGCCGCGCCTTGGCCGCCCCAGCTCCCGGGCAACCCCTGAGGAAACTTGTCGTTGAAATCGCCCACTCCTTCTGTCGTCAGGGCATGGAGTGCTGCCAGTGCGTTTTGCGGCAATCTCGCATTGCCGCTGAGCAACGAAAGAAAGTTGCCAAACAGGGTCGCCACATTCTGTGCGACCGCCTCGGGCAGTCGCCCAGGCACTAGCGCCTTGCGCAGAAAGTCAGCCAGCTCCGAGCCATGGTTTGGGCCACTGACGGAGGTCACCGAGGCGACGGCGTGTGGTGCGAGCGCGGCAGCGTAGCGAGCAGCCAATGCGCCCTGGCTGTGTCCAATGAGATTGACTTTGTCAGCACCTGTGCCCCGCAAGACACGATCAATCTGTGCGAGCAGTTGTTCACCTCGTATTTCGTTTTTATGGGTGGCAGAGAGGTGCGGAACAAACACTCGGCTGCCGCCGGCTTTCAGCGCGTTCTTTACGTCATGGAACAGCTCGAAATGACCGATGCGCTCAAATCCGAACAGGCCGTGTACCAACAGGACGGGATAACGAGTTGAAGCATTCCGTTGCATGTTCTTACCTTTTTCGCAGAAGTTCATCGGGGAGTCCGGGGGCCACTCTAAAACACTCATCCCGTTGACGAAGTAAGAAGAGGCTTCTATTGGCCGTTGAATATGGACTAGGGGTTGTAAGAATTTTCAGATACTTATGAAATCCGAATCGGAAGTTGCGGCCGTCTTTCGTCTGGTTGATAGCAGTTCTGTGCAGTTTGCCTACCCAGCTGGAGGCTTTTGCCGGGGGCCTGCGGCGGATCGGGCTGACATCGAAAATGTGAGAGCGCGCGTTAAATGTTGGCTGTCGACGCCGTCCACCGATACGGCGTTTTTTCCAAGGAATGGAGCCACTAATGCACACGCATGAAGTCGAGTTTTGCTACCGGATGCGCCACCCCGTCAGTCCCTGTGTGGCGAGCGAACTGCTGCCAGCAGCGATCCTCGATTGTCTGGAGGGGGCGGTGCTTGACCCTTCTCTTGGCAGAGTCGTTGCCCGTATTGCCCCTTATGCAAACATGGCCTGTGGCGATCAGTTGCTGTTGAGTTGGGACGGTCTGGATATAGAGGGCTTCGCTTATCAGCATGAAATGGTGCGCTATGTCAGCGAAGCCCAGGTCGGCAAGGATGTCGTATTCGTTATCAAAGGCATGCACATCGCCGCACTGGATGGCGGTTCGCTGGAGGTTCACTGGAAACTGCTCAGTGCAAGCTCATCAGTCCCAGCGTCATCTGCACGCGTGCAATTGTCTGTGGGAGATACACGGCCGCAGCTGCTTGCGCCAATTGTCGAGGGGGCGATAGCGGGAACACTGGATCCGCAGCGGGTGACAGAAGGCACGCTTATCGTGCTCCAGCCTTACGCCCGCATGGCGGTGGGGGATCGTGTCACATTGCTGTGGGGCGCCGACGCATTGCCGGCGACGTTCAGCGACAGCCTGAAAGTCGAATCCTTTGCTGTCGCTGACGTGCTGTCATTCTGGGTTGACGGGGCGCATATCGCTGCACATCTCGGTGGTGAGGTGTCGGTGCGCTATCGAGTGGAACAGTCCGATGGCGCGGTTCGAGAATCCGAGTCGGCAATAATCCTCGTCACTCCGTTCCTTCGTGGTGAGCTGGAGGCTCCCGACGTGCTGGAGGCTGAAGATGGCGTGTTGCTGAAAGAAGACTCAGTCGATGGTGTCACCGTCGTGATCGGTAATGCCCGGACGCAGGAAGGTGAGCTGGTTTATCTCAAGTGCGACGGCGATCTTTTCAATCATCGGGATGACCGTGAAATTACGCGGGAAACGGCGGGAAAGCCGCTGATCTTTATCGTGCCGCACCGATTCTGGCGTGAGCACGATGGCACGACCGTGCGGGTAGCCTACACAGTTGAGCGTCTGGACGATGTCAGTCAGGACTCTGCTGCCACACCGGTGCGAGTAGAGGCGTAGCGGGATCGACCAGCCCTCCGGTTTGCCATGAGTCCGGAGGGTTGGTCTGGAAGTCAATCTTTGGCGTGTTCGGCGAGGCGCTGGGCGGCGGCACGCAGCAAGTGTTCTGTTGCGCTGAAACCGAGGCAGCCATCGGTGATTGAAACCCCGTAGCGCAAGGATTCGGTCAGCGGTTGGCAGCCTTCGAACAGGTGAGATTCAATCATCATGCCGATCAGCGCGCGGTCACCTTGCAAGCGCTGCTCAAGCACTTCGTTGAAGACGCCTGGCTGACGCAATGGATCCTTGCCACTGTTGGCGTGGCTGCAGTCGACCATGATTCGGCTCGGAATCTTCAGTCTGTCCAGATCAGCGTGGATTTTTGCCACGCTCTCGCGATCATGGTTCGGCCCTTTGTGGCCCCCGCGCAGTACCAGATGAGTATCGGGGTTACCTGACGTTTGAATGATGGCCGGATGACCTTGGCTGTCGACGCCGAAATGCCGGTGCGGATGGGCGGCCGAACGCATGGCGTCAACCGCAATGGCGCCGCCGCCGTCGGTGCCGTTCTTGAAGCCGACCGGCATGCTCAGTCCACTGGCCATTTCACGGTGGATCTGCGATTCAGTGGTGCGCGCGCCAATGGCCACCCAGCTCAACAGGTCATCGAAGTAACCGGCGGCCATCGGTTGCAGCAGTTCTGTGGCCACCGGCAAGCCGAGGCGGATCATTTCCAGCATGAGTTCCCGCGACAGGGTGAGACCGCCAGCCATGTCATCACTGCCGTCCAGATGCGGATCGTAGGCCAGGCCCTTCCAGCCGACCGTGGTACGCGGTTTTTCGACATAGGCGCGCATCACCAAGAGCATTTCGCCGCTGACTTCTTCAGCCAGTCGAGCGAGCTTGCCGGCGTACTCAAGTGCGGATTGGGGGTCGTGGATAGAGCAGGGACCGACGATGATCAGCAGACGCTGATCCTGGCCATTGAGAATGGCGCGAACCGCTTGGCGATGGGCGGCGACTTGCTTGCTCAGGGCATTGCTCAGGGGCAATTGCTGTTTGAGTTGCAACGAGCTGGGTAGACGCAGAGTCAATGCTTCGTTGGCAGGGTTCAGGGTGGACAGTGGCAGAGCAGAAACGGACGAGTTCATATTCGGTCTTCCTGGGCTGGCGGCGGGTTCGTCCCGCGCGCTCGGCCCTATTGGGGTGTTCGACAGTTGGCCGTATTGGCTATATGTGTGTGCTTGCCACCTGTAGGTGACCGATCGGAGGCGGCAGGCTGTCCCGAGCGGAAGCTGGTAAATCGCCAGGCGCTAAAGCTGTCGTAACGGTAATAAGTGGCGTAGTTCATTTCGTGAATCCTCAAAGTGTCTGGTGTGTTGCTGAAAAATCAGGGGCTGAAAAAACAAAACCCCCGGTCGGGAGGCCGACCGGGGGTTGAGAATTCTCTGGTAGGCGACCCGTTGTTATGGGCGCCGTTTGGGTATCAGGCGCGCCAGTGGCTAAACCAATACCCAAAATAAAAGCTGACCGGAGCACAAACGCCATTCACCCGGGCAGCCGCAACCGAGCGCAGGGCGCTGGCGGTACGAAGCTGTGAGAGGGCGTTGAACATGGTCTGTCTCCGATGAATGCGCCGAGCTTACTAGAGGCCGATACGCCTCAGCAATCAGAAATTGCTATCGCGTAATCAACAAAACGCCTATTGCCAGGCGCACGCAAGAGTGGCGACACTCTGGGTTTTGCCTGATTACCAAGGATGAACCGTGTCGACACTGACCATTGCTGCTGCCCAGATGATTTCCATTGCCGGTGACCTTCCCGGGAACATTGCCCGACATTGCCGCTTCATTGAGGCAGCAGCGGAGCAGGGTGTTGAGTTGCTGGTTTTTCCCGAATTGTCGCTGACAGGCTATGAAGGACAGGACGCGGCGGCATTGGCGATTGCCCCGCAAGATGCTGTGCTGCGTCGCCTGAGGGATTTGGCCCGAGAGCGTGGGGTGACTGCCGTTGTCGGTATGCCTATCCGGTTGGAGGGCAGTTTGTCGGTGCTGATCGGTGCCCTGGTGCTGGGCGCTGACGGCTCTCTCGGTGTTTACAGCAAGCAGCATTTGCACACGGGCGAGGAGCTTGTTTTTGCACCTGGTTTCGGTGGCCCGACCCTGAATATCGCCGGGAGCGTCGTGTCGTTGGCGGTGTGCGCGGATTTCACGCATTCCAGTCATGCTGCGACGGCCGCAGATAAGGGCGCTGGCTTGTACGCCGCCGGTGTTTTGATCAGCGAGAAAGGCTATGCGGCCGACACGGCGATACTTCAAGGCTACGCTCGGCAACACTCGATGGCTGTGCTGATGGCCAATCACGGTGGGCTGACGGGCGGGTGGCAATCTGCGGGGCGCAGTTGCATCTGGTCTGAGGATGGTTCATTGATTGTCGCAGCAACGGGGGCTGGGGATCTTTTGGTTGTCGCCCGACGTAACGAAGGTGTTTGGCAAGGGGGAGTTGCTCCTGTTGCGCAAGCCCAATGACATTCCAGTTACGGCTTGCGGTTCTGGAAGATCTGCCTTTTGCCCGCGATCTCACCTGTCAGAACATGCTGCGCTATTACATTCACCATGACTTGTTATGGCAGGACGAAGCGTTTGACGTAGCGTGGCCGGGGCGGCAGAACTGGCTGATAGTGCAAGGTGATGTGCCGGTGGGTTTTCTCAGCCTCAGCCGGGACATGCGCGCGCTGTACATTCGTGAATTGCAGATTGCTGAAGCGTTTCAGGGGCGAGGTGCGGGTTCCTGGGCGATTGATCAGGTTATCGGCATGGCCCGCAAAGAAACACGCCCGGCTTTGCGCCTGACCGTATTCGACAATAATCCGGCGAGAAACTTGTATGAAAGAAAAGGCCTACAGGTTCGGGGCACGGATGAGTGTTTTCTGCGAATGCAGCTTGATATAAGTACATGTGTGCTCTGAAACCCACGGCCGGCAAGCCCTCAATGACGAATTGAAACTTTTTAAATGACGCTTTCCGCTAGGTCTGTGGGGGACTTTTTGCTAAGGTGTCCGGCATCCCAATATGACCATATCGCGAGGTGTCTGCTTGATTAGGGTGCTAGTGGTCGATGACCATGATCTCGTTCGCACAGGCATTACACGTATGCTGGCCGATATCGATGGCTTGCAAGTGGTTGGCCAGGCCGAATCCGGGGAAGAGTCCCTGATCAAGGCCCGAGAGTTGAAGCCCGATGTGGTGCTGATGGACGTCAAGATGCCTGGCATCGGCGGCCTGGAAGCCACGCGCAAACTGTTGCGCAGTCATCCGGATATAAAGGTGGTCGCAGTAACGGTGTGTGAAGAGGACCCGTTCCCGACACGCTTGCTGCAGGCTGGTGCTGCGGGTTATCTGACCAAAGGCGCGGGCTTGCCGGAAATGGTCCAGGCCATTCGCCTGGTATTTGCCGGCCAACGCTATATCAGTCCGCAGATTGCCCAGCAATTGGCGATCAAGTCCTTCCAGCCGTCCAACGACTCTCCCTTCGATGCCTTGTCCGAGCGGGAAATTCAAATCGCCTTGATGATTGTCGGCTGTCAGAAGGTACAGATCATTTCCGACAAGTTATGTCTGTCGCCGAAAACCGTGAACACCTATCGCTACCGTATTTTCGAGAAGCTTTCGATCAGCAGCGATGTCGAGTTGACACTGTTGGCGGTTCGTCACGGCATGGTTGATGCCAGCCTCTGACCATGACTGAAACATTCGATTCCGGCGCTTTTCTGTCGACAGTCAGTGGGCGCCCGGGCGTCTATCGCATGTTCGACAGCGATGCGCGCCTGCTGTACGTGGGCAAGGCCAAGAACCTGAAAAAACGCTTGGCCAGCTACTTTCGCAAAACCGGTCTGGCACCGAAGACCGCCGCGTTGGTCGGGCGCATTGCGCAGGTCGAAACGACCATCACCGCCAACGAAACCGAAGCGCTGCTGCTTGAGCAAACGCTGATCAAGGAGTGGCGGCCGCCGTACAACATTCTGTTGCGCGACGACAAATCCTATCCCTATGTTTTTCTGTCCGACGGCCAATTTCCGCGCCTGAGCATTCATCGCGGGGCGAAAAAAGCCAAAGGCAAATATTTCGGCCCCTATCCGAGCGCCGGCGCCATACGCGAAAGCTTGAGTCTGCTGCAAAAGACCTTCTTCG
This sequence comes from Pseudomonas sp. R84, assembly GCF_009834515.1. NCBI lineage: Bacteria > Pseudomonadati > Pseudomonadota > Gammaproteobacteria > Pseudomonadales > Pseudomonadaceae > Pseudomonas > Pseudomonas sp. R84. The sequence continues at coordinate 3,738,612 of NZ_CP019426.1, read as the reverse complement.
TTCGCCAGTGTGAAGACAGCTACTACAAGAACCGTACCCGTCCATGTCTGCAATATCAGATCAAACGCTGTAAAGCGCCTTGCGTCGGGCTGGTCGAGCCCGAGATTTACGCCGAAGACGTGCGCCACTCGGTCATGTTTCTTGAGGGGCGTAGTCACGCGCTGACCAACGAACTGTCGACGGCGATGGAAGAGGCTGCGATCAACCTGGAGTTCGAGCGAGCCGCCGAGTTGCGGGATCAGATAGCGTTACTGCGCCGGGTTCAGGATCAGCAGAGCATGGAAGGCGGCACGGGGGACATCGATGTCATTGCGGCATTCGTCAATCCGGGCGGCGCCTGCGTGCATTTGATCAGTGTCCGTGGCGGGCGCGTGCTGGGCAGCAAGAATTTCTTCCCGCAAGTTGGAATCGAAGAGGATGTGTCGGAAGTCATGGCCGCGTTTCTTGGCCAATATTTTATCAGCAGCCCTGAGCGCGATTTGCCCAGCGAACTGATCGTCAACGTTGTGCATGAAGATTTTCCGACGCTGATCGAAGCGATCCATGAACTGCGTGGCCGCGAATTGGCCATCAGTCATCGGGTGCGCGGTACTCGTGCGCGCTGGCAGCAACTGGCCGTGACCAACGCCGAGCAAGCGTTGGGCGCACGCCTGGCCAACCGTCAACACACCGCCGCGCGGTTTGAAGCCCTGGCCGAAGTGTTGAACCTGGATGAGCCGCCGCAGCGTCTGGAATGCTACGACATCAGTCATTCCAGTGGTGAGGCCACGGTTGCTTCCTGTGTGGTGTTTGGCCCGGAAGGCGCGATCAAGTCGGACTATCGGCGCTACAACATCGAAGGTGTCACGGCGGGTGACGACTACGCCGCCATGCACCAAGCCCTGACGCGACGTTTCAGCAAACTCAAGGAAGGCGAGGGCAAGTTGCCGGACATCTTGCTGGTGGACGGTGGCAAGGGTCAGTTGTCGATGGCTCGCGATGTTCTCAACGAGTTGGCCGTGCCGGATCTGATTCTGCTCGGCGTCGCCAAAGGCGCTACTCGCAAGGCGGGCTTCGAAACGTTGTATCTAAATGATGCGGCGCACGAGTTCACCTTGCGTGGCGACTCGCCGGCGCTGCACTTGATTCAACAGATCCGCGATGAGGCGCACCGCTTCGCTATTACAGGACACCGCGCACGTCGTGGCAAAACCCGCCGTACGTCAACGCTGGAAGGCGTTGCGGGCGTCGGGCCGACCCGGCGTCGTGATTTGTTGAAACATTTTGGTGGATTGCAGGAGCTGTCTCGTGCAAGCATCGAAGAGATCGCCAAAGCCCCGGGGATCAGTAAAAAGCTCGCAGAGTCGATTTATGCAAACCTGCATAGCGAGTAGAATGCCCCTTCACCTCGTAGCCAGTTGTGCCGATGAATATCCCTAATCTGATTACCGTTCTACGCGTCCTGCTCATCCCGATCTTCATTTTGCTGTTTTATCTGCCTTACCAGTGGAGTTACATGGCGTCCGCCTCGGTGTTTGCCTTTGCGGCAGCGACGGACTGGCTGGACGGTTATCTGGCCCGTCGTCTCGAGCAAAGCACTCCGTTCGGTGCGTTTCTCGATCCGGTCGCCGACAAACTCATGGTCGCAGTGGCACTGGTGCTTCTGGTCCAGGAACACGGCAATCTCTGGCTCACTCTGCCGGCTGCTGTCATCATCGGTCGCGAGATTGTGGTGTCGGCCTTGCGTGAATGGATGGCCGAACTCGGTGCCCGTGCCCACGTAGCCGTTTCGAATCTCGGTAAATGGAAAACCGCCGCGCAGATGCTCGCGTTGGTGATCCTGCTGGCCAATCCGAAGGACTTCAGTTTCTGGGTTATCCTGGGTTACGCGTTGCTGATGGTCTCTGCTGGGCTGACATTGTGGTCGATGGTTCAATACCTTCGCGCAGCTTGGCCGCACCTGAAGACCGATGTTGAAAAGAAATAAAACTTTTTTGAATCAAGGGGTTGACGGAGCTTCTTAATTCTATAGAATGCGCATCACCAAGCGGGAATAGCTCAGTTGGTAGAGCACGACCTTGCCAAGGTCGGGGTCGCGAGTTCGAGTCTCGTTTCCCGCTCCAATTTGTACAGTGTTTGTTGTTGTGCTACTGACAGCAGATGCTTTGAGGCCGAGTAGCAAAATGGTTATGCAGTGGATTGCAAATCCACCTACGCCGGTTCGATTCCGACCTCGGCCTCCACTATAAACAAGCTCCGTAGATCCATGATTTACGGAGCTTTTTTATTTGCACTGCGCTGCAAGATTTAGTCTTGAAAAACGGCCATTGCGAACTTGCTTCAACGGGAAGTGATGTATATATTTCCCGCTCTGTTGTTCAAGGTTGGATCCTGTCAGGATCTCGACTTCTGAAGCAGAAAGACAGCAGTACCGCGCTACCGCCCGAATGGCGAAACTGGTAGACGCATGGGACTTAAAATCCCCCGCTCGTAAGGGCGTGCCGGTTCGATTCCGGCTTCGGGCACCATCTTGAATCAAGGGTTTGCGGGCGAAAGCTGATGCAAGCCCTTGTTTGTTTCTGGGTTAGCAATCCAGGTCATAAGCGCGCCGGAATTGGCGCACCCACACTCCTTGGGCTTTAGGTAAAGGAAAGGGAATCCGGTGGCTACAATCGGCAGGTTGCAGGGCGTTCCGAAAAGATGCCCGGACGTAGCCGGGCTTGTATGGAAAAATTCAGCGCGAGTCCACTTCTTTCGAAGAGCGAGATGAAGATCGTTCACTTCGTCTCTTAAGCCAGCTGAAGAACGCGTGCATCGGGTGCAGGAAGGCGGCAAGCACGCCGATGAGCATGATGATGAAGATGGCAACAAGCGGGATGCTTTCGTGCGAGAACATGGTGGGTTACTCCTGTAGTCACTATGTCGGAACCCGCAGCCTAGACGCATCGAGCCATGTTTTCGATGAACGTATGTTCATCCTTCCGTGCCTCATCTGTGCTACAGCGAGGCTCAGCAGATCGGCGGGATTCAGTCCACGAGAATGTTCGGACAGTGCCGCGTTGCGCCATGAATATCAAAGGCCTGCATGAGTTTTCTCATGCAGGCCTTTTTCGTGCCTTGCAAATACGCACTGCTAGACGAATGCTTGCCCGCTGAATCCACGAGGCAAGCGCTGAAGACCGGCCATTGTTGTCAGGCGGTCGATCCATTCTGCGCGCCAGTTCGCGGCGCCGTGCGAGGCTTTGGCCTGACGAGCCATTCGGCGAGTGGCGTTGCGCTGATCCTTTCGTGCCTGTTTGTAGGCATCGGTATTGCGGCAACTGCGGCATTTCACACGATTGAGTTCGCGGCTTGCCGAAAGTTGTTTGCCTTGGTGCCCACAGGCCAGATGCCCGTCGACGTTGAAATGGATAACCATCACTGTCTCCTTTGCGACATGTATGAGTTTTGACAACTCATGCACAGCGCCGTTCGGCGCTTGGACTCAGGCAAAAAACACCCGCATGCGGGCGGGTGGGAGGATTGCTGTCCATAGAAGTGATTTCACTGTAGGCGTGCAGATGCGGTCGTCAGGTCAAAAATGCAATCGCTGGAGAAGTAACCAGAACAGGCGCACGTGCGCGCGGTGACCGACGTGTCACCGCTTGGAGGCAAGTTCCTGAGATCGTGGCGAAGTCAGAAGTTATCTGAACCGAGGCAGTGGCCGATCAAGTGGTTTGAGCGCAGATAGCGTATTGCGAATCAGCGGAGCATCTTTTTCGATGTCGTTCAGCCGGTCACGTATGCGTAGGGCGGTAGGGTGTCCGCCTTGGTGATCGACCCAGTCGGCGATCTCTTTGCAGGCGGCCGCGAGGCGCGCTTGCCGAGCGTCGAGCAAGGTGAGGAGGGTGGTGATGGACTCTTTTTCGGACATGGAACACCTCCGTTCTATGAAACCTGAGCTGCAGCAAACAGCCCGCGTGTTGCGAGCCTTCTGCCGTGGGGCGCTGCTCCTTCAGCTGATTTCAGTATAGACCCGCTTCTGATCGGCATCAGACGGAAGACTGGCGTGCCGGTGATGGGGAGCTGGCTGCGTTGAGGCGTTTGCATTCACGTCGAGCGTCCTCTTCCGCGTCAAAGCCATCGCCGATGAAACCGCCAGTGCGTGTATCGCAGATGCGAAACCAGCTACACGCATCGGCTGGATCATGCCGACTGTCTCCGGCGCGTCGACCATAAATGGTGATCTTCTTGCAACGCTTCACGACGAAAATGTCTTCCATGGCGTCACCGCAGCTGATTCGTGTCAGATCAACTATAGAAGCCCTTGGCAAACGTGCAAAAAATAGACAGCTCAGCTCATCGGTTTCCAGCGCCAGCCTTCGCGGTGCCAGGTCAAATCATGGCTTGGGTTTAACGCCCGTAGAAATGCCTGATCGTGGGAAACCACGACAATCGCTCCAGGAAATGTCCGCAAGGCTTGTTCGAAAGCTTCCACTGAAGCCAGATCAAGATGATTGGTGGGTTCATCCAGCAGCAGTAATTGCGCAGGCGTCTGGCGCCACAGCGCCAACGCAAGTGCAGCTTTCAGTCGTTCACCACCACTGAGGGCAGCGCAAGGCCGGGTGGCACGTTGCGCATCCAGTTGCAGTTGAGCGAGGAAGGTGCGCAACGTGCCTTCGCTCAGAGGCGTTTGCTGTGCCAGCAATTGATCAACAATGGATGTATCGGGATCCAGCAGTTTCAGCTGTTGATCGAGAAAGGCAAAAGGCACATGCGTGATGCACTCGCCGCTCACGGGTGCCCACTCGCCAGCCAGCAATCTCAACAGCGTTGATTTGCCGCAACCGTTAGGACCGCTGACAGCGATGCGCATCGGCCCTTGAATGGCGAGATCAAGTCGAGTGCTGAGCGCATCTGCCGGCAACCATGGCAAGCAGGCGTTGATTAGCGTGCTCACCCGGCGGTTATTCGGAACCACACTGCCCGGTAGATTGATCAGCACGCTGTCGTCCGTCAGGACATTGGCGTACGCCTCACGAACGCGCTCATCCAGATCGGATTTGCGTGCCTGATGGCCGACCTTTACGTGTCCCACGATGTCCCGCGCGGCCGCTTTCATCGCCGCCCGTTCGAAGCCAGAAGCGTTGGCAGTTTGCGCATTGCGCCGGCTGCCAGCCGCGTGGCGCTGAATCGTATCGTGCTCGCGCTGCAGTCGCGTACGTTCGCGCTGACGCTCGCTGAGAGCCTGATCAAGTTGCGCCTGCGCCGCTTGTCGATGTACTCGGCGATGCTCGGCGAATTCCGAAAACCTGCCGCTGAAAATGGTTGCCCCCAGAGGCGTAAGTTCGACGATTCGCTGCATGTGTTCCAGCAGTTGCCGGTCATGGCTGACGACAATCAGCCCGCCATGCCAGCGATCAAGCGAGCTCATCAGCCATTGTCGACCGGCGGTGTCGAGGTGATTGGTGGGCTCGTCGAGCACCAGCAATTGCGCCTGCCTCAACAGCGCACCGATCAGGGCAATTCTGGCTTGCTGACCACCGCTGAGGTGTTCCGTCAGATCCGCAGCATTGATGTCGGCCAACCCGGCATCATCGAGCATCTGCCGCAAGCGCTCCGCCAGATCCCAGCGTTCGCCGATCAAGTCGAAATCTTCGGTTATGGCACAGCCGAGTTTCAGTCGTTCCAGCGCGCTGAAAACTGTGGCCGTCCCTGTCGCGTCGGCTACGGTTTGCCCAGATGTGGTGATGAAGGTTTGTGCAACGTAGTGTGCAGAAGTCGAACGTATCACGCTGCCGGAAGTGGGTTGCAAATGCCCGGCGATCAAGCGTGCGAGCACACTTTTGCCAACACCATTGCGCCCGACGATAGCGGTCGGTTGACCATCGAAATTGAGGTTCAGGGCTTCGAACAGTGTTGCGCCGTTGGCGAACTGAAAACCCAGTTGATTCAGGGAAACGAGTATGGTTGTACGCGAGACGTGAGTCATCGGCACCTCGAAAAAATGTCGTGAAAACTGACAAGCGCCTGAGGCGGCGTGTCGCGATTACATTTTTAGAAGGCTGAGTTGTTCACTTCTGCGGTCGTCCGAAAGAGGGGAAGGTGGCTAGCCTAGATGGCGCGGCGCAGCAGATCAAGGCACGTCGGTCATTTCGCTCATTCGCTCAAGAAACATCGCCAACGCCACTTCCTCGGCACGCAAGCCCTTGCGCACGCGCGGACGTGGCAGTTCAGCGAGGGCGCCGAGCATGAATTTTTCTACCACGGCGGGGTGGATGTAGCATTTTCGGCAGACCGCCGGGGTGTTGCCCAACTGCTTGGCGACGCCTTTGACCATCTCTACCACATGCCGTTTGGCTTCGGTCTCCGACTCCCATTGCAACTCGCGCAACACCGCCAGAGCCAAAGCGCTACCGGCCCAGGTGCGGTAATCCTTGGCGGTGAAATCGGCGCCGGTCAGGGTTTGCAGGTAGGCGTTGACGTCAGAGGAGCTGACAGAGTGTCGCTCGCCGTTTTCATCCAGGTACTGAAACAGGTTCTGTCCCGGAATCTCCAGGCAACGCTTGATAATCCGGGCCAGGCGTCGATCCTTGACGGTGATCTGATGCTCAATGCCGCTCTTGCCGCGAAACTGGAACAGGATCGCGCTACCGTTGACCTCGACATGTCGGCTACGCAGGGTGGTCAGGCCGTAGGAGCGGTTGTCGCGGGCGTATTGCGTGTTGCCAACGCGGATCAGCGTGGCATCGAGCAGGGTGATCACCGTAGCCATGACCTTGTCGCGACTGAAGCCGGGCGCCGCCAGCAGCGCTTCCAGTTGCTTGCGCAATTTAGGTAACGCCAGACCGAACTCGCGTAGCCGCGAATACTTGTCGGCATCGCGCACTTCGCGCCAGCGCGCGTGATAGCGATATTGCTTGCGGCCACGGGCATCACGCCCGGTGGCTTGCAGATGACCGCGCGGGTCGGGGCAGATCCACACGTCGGTATAGGCTGGCGGCACCGCGAGGGCATTGATGCGTTTGATTTCGTCCGGATCGTTGATGCGTTGGCCCGAAGGTTCGAAATAGCTGAACTTGCCACGCAGTTTTTTGCGGGTGATACCGGGCTGGGTGTCATCGACGTAATGCAGGTCGGATGGCAATTCGGCGATCAACTCGGTGTCGGGCATGGCGGTTTCCTTCGATGGCGCGGCGGTCTGTAAAACGATTGACCGCACGCCATCGCCGTCGTGCCGAATGATTCAGGCGAGGACCGCGACCGCTTTGATCTGCGCCCACAATCGCTGGCCCGCGTGCACGCACAATTGATCTCTGGAATAACGCGTGATGCGCGCGAGCAGCGGGGTGCCGCCCGCATCGAGACGAATCAGCACGTGCGAGGCGTTGTCGGCTGATTGTTCACTGATCACTGTCACCGGCAGTCGATTAAGAATGCTGCTGAACTCGCTGTTCTGCAGGGTCAGGCTGATATCCCGGGCGTGTACTTTGCAACGCAGTGTCTGGCCGACCTTCATCGGTGCATGTGTTACGCGAATGCTCATCTCGGTGGCCGGCAGTTGCAGGCTCAGGAGCTGATATTGCGCATCGTAAGCACTGACCTGGCCTTCAATGATCACACCCGCGTCATCGCCCATCGCCATCGGCAGGTCGAGGCGCGCGAGGGTTTCACCGATCGGGCCGCTGGCCAGCGCTTTACCTTCGCTGAGTAACACCAGATGGTCCGCCAGCCGCGCAACTTCGTCCTGCGCATGGCTGACGTACAACAGCGGAATTTCCAACTCGTCATGCAGACGTTGCAGATACGGCAGGATTTCACTTTTGCGCTGGCTGTCGAGAGCGGCCAATGGTTCGTCCATCAACAGCAGTTTCGGGCTGGTCAGCAGCGCGCGGGCGATGCCGACGCGCTGGCGTTCGCCACCTGACAGATGCTGAGGATGGCGCTCTAGCAAATGACCGATGCCCAAGAGTTCGGTGGCCTGCGCCATGTCGACCCGACGCTGGGACTTGGCGATGCGCTTGAGGCCGAATTGCAGATTGGCCAACACCGACAGGTGAGGAAACAGGCTGGCTTCCTGAAATACATAGCCGAGCGCGCGTTTATGTGGCGGGACGAAAATGCCGTTGTCGCTGTCCTGCCAGACTTCGTCGTTGATCTGGATAAAGCCCTGTTCGGCGCGTTCTAGCCCGGCGATGCAACGCAGGCAGGTGGTTTTACCTGAGCCGGAATGCCCATAAAGCGCGGTCACGCCGCGTCCCGGCAAGTTCAGGTCGACGTCGAGGTTGAAACCCGAATAAGCAATGTTCAGACGTACATCAATCATCAATCAGCTCCAGCCTGCGCGGGTCTTGCGGCTGGAGTACAACGCCAGCAACACCAGAAACGAGAACACCAGCATCGCCCCGGCCAACCAGTGCGCCTGGGCATATTCCATCGCTTCGACGTGGTCGTAGATCTGTACGGAAACCACGCGGGTCTTGTCGGGAATGTTGCCGCCAATCATCAGTACCACGCCAAATTCACCAACCGTATGTGCGAAGCCAAGAATAGCTGCGGTGATAAATCCGGGGCGCGCCAGTGGCACAATCACGCTGAAAAATGTGTCCCAGGGATTGGCGCGCAAGGTCGCGGCCACTTCCAGAGGACGGGTGCCGATCGCCGAGAACGCGTTTTGCAACGGTTGCACCACGAACGGCATGGAATAGATCACCGAGCCGATCACTAGCCCGGTAAAGCTGAAAGTCAGGGTGCCCAGGCCCAGCCATTGGGTGAACTGGCCGAGAAAACCGTGCGGCCCCATCATCAGTAACAGATAGAAACCTATTACGGTCGGTGGCAGTACGAGGGGCAGGGCGACGATCGCCCCAATCGGGCCGCGCAACCACGAGCGGGTACGCGACAACCACAGGGCAATCGGAGTGCCGATAACCAGCAGGATCGCGGTGGTCAGGGACGCCAGTTTCAGGGTAAGCCAGATCGCCGCGAAATCGGCACTCGTCAGCGACATTTTAGAGCTGGTAACCGTAGGACTTGATCACCGCAGCGGCTTTCGGGCCTTTGAGGTATTCAACCAGTGCCTTTGCAGCGGCGTTGTCTTTGCCTTTATTCAGAATGACCGCGTCCTGTTTGATCGGGTCGTGCATGCTCGCAGGGACGATCCATGCCGAACCGCTGCTGACTTTGCCGTCCTTGTAGATCTGCGACAGGGCGACAAACCCCAGTTCGGCGTTGCCGGTGGAGACGAACTGGTAAGCCTGCGTGATGTTCTGGCCTTCAACGATCTTGGCTTTGGTGGCTTCGGCCAGTTTGAGTTTTTCCAGCACTTGCGTGGCGGCCAGGCCGTACGGCGCCGCTTTCGGGTTGGCGATGGACAGGTGCTGATACTCGTTGTTTTTCAGCACCTCGCCTTTGGCATCGACATAACCTTCTTTCGCCGACCACAACGCCAGGGTGCCAATGGCGTAGGTGAAGCGCGAACCTTTGACGGTGTCGCCTTCTTTTTCCAGTTTCTCCGGGGTGGTGTCGTCAGCGGAGAGGAACACTTCAAATGGCGCGCCGTTCTTGATCTGGGTGTAGAACTGGCCGGTGGCGCCGTAGGCGGCGACCAGTTTGTGCCCGGTGTCTTTCTCGAAATCGGCGGCGATGGCCTGGATCGGCGCGGTAAAGTTGGCTGCCACCGCCACCTGTACTTCATCAGCCTGAACAGTGCCGATGGCGAAGACGGCGAGCAATGAGGCCAGGCAGGTAGGGGCAAAACGTGATGCGCGAGTGGTCATGTAACAGCTCCGTTGTTGGCGGGTGCAGAGGGCAGTTGTTGTTGGAGGTGGAGGTGGAGGTGGAGGTGGAGGTGGACTGCGCCGATGCGAGGGTGTATTCGCTATATAGAGAAATATATAGCGAAATACCGCCAAACAGGAAGTGTTGGTTAAAGCCAAAGTGAGGATGCTTGAATCCTCACTCCGTTTAGCGTCACTGGCGAGTGAGTTTTGCCAATGCACCTTCGGCCAATTGCCGGGTCAGTTCAGCGCTGCCGATGTCTTGGCCGAGAGTGAATGCCTGACCCGCCCAGAGGTTGGCAAATTCGGCTTCGTTGATCGCTCGCAATGGCATCAGTGCACCACCGGCCAAGGGAAATGCAGGTGCCGTCGGCGACATCGGACCCAGCTCACGCATGACGCGGTTGAGAATACCCCGCGCTGGTCGCCCGGTAAAAATATTGGTGATCGCCGTTTCGCTCTCTTTGGCGGTGCGCAGCGCTTTGTGGTGAGCTGCGCTGACTTTCGCTTCCGGCGTGAACAGATAGGCTGAGCCGACCTGTACTGCCGAAGCGCCCAGCAAGAACGCCGCCGCCACACCGCGAGCATCGGCAATCGCCCCGGCAGCGATCACCGGCACTTTCACCGCATCAACCACCTGAGGCACCAGGGCAAACGTGCCGACCTGACTGCTCAGATCATCACTGAGAAACATGCCGCGATGCCCGCCGGCCTCGTAGCCCATGGCGATAATCGCGTCGCAGCCGTTCTGTTCCAGCCAGATCGCTTCATCGACCGTCGTGGCCGATGAGAGAATTTTCGCCCCGGTTGCCTTGACCCGCTCGAGCAAGGATTTCTCTGGCAGACCGAAATGGAAGCTCACGACTTCAGGTCGAAACTCTTCCAGCACTTCACAGGCTGCCGCATCAAACGGTGCCCGATTGGACACCGGAGTCGGTGCAGTGAAATCCACGCCCAGTTCGCGGTAATACGGTTCCAGCAAATGCTTCCAGTCACTTGCACGTTGCTCATCGGCCGGCGGTGGCTGATGGCAGAAGAAGTTGACGTTGAAGGGCTTGTCGGTGTGCTGGCGAATGGTGTTCAGCTCTTCGCGCAATTGCTCGAGGCTCAGCATCGCTGCCGGCATCGAGCCCAGGCCACCGGCATTGCACACGGCGATTACCATGGACGAATTTGTCGCGCCGGCCATCGGGCCCTGGATGATCGGCAGTTCAATGCCGAGCAGGTCAAGAATGCGCGTGTCTGGCCATTGGCTCATGAAGGCGGTACTCCAAACTATGAAAGGCAAAGCCGGTTTTTTAGCAGTAAAAGCGGATCCGCAGCCAGTTCGAAATTCAGAACAACCCGTGCAGTTTTTCAGCGTCGATGAAATCCACCACCGCCTCCGCCGCCAAACGAGTGATTCATGAATTGCGAGGAGTTGTGAAAATTGTTGGTGCGCTGGTTGCCGAAATTGCGTGCGGCGGATTCACGGTTGAGGTTCTGCAACTGCGCATTGTTATTGACCGGTGCCGTGCGAGTCGCGCCGCCCCCGACCATCGATTGCCAGCCGTTGTCGGTCTTCTTGTACACGTTGCCGTCGTGTCCCGCGTAGACGTTGTCGCCCACGCGTGCCGCACCGCCATTGCGCCCGCGAACACCGCCATATTGAGTGGTGTTGCCGGTGTTGGGGTTGTACACGGCACCACGATTGGCGGTGACCTGCGTGCCGTTACGCGCATTGCCGGCGGTAACGCGTTCGCCGGCAATGGCGCCGCCGTTTGGCCCGACTGCCACGCCACTGCGCCCTGCTGCGTAGTTGCCGGTGTAGACGTTATGCACGGCACCGCGTTGACCGGCAGCCGCGACGCCAGTGCGTGAGTTATAGGAAGAACCCACCTGACCGGCCCAGCGATTCCCGGTCCAGGCGTTGTACCCAGCGCCCGAGCGACTGACCGTCGCGAGATTACCCCACTGATGGTAGATATTACCGGTGGTACCGGCCCAGCCACCCGGACCCCAGGCCACCGCGCCACCGCGATAACCGTAAGCGGCGCCACCCCAGGCCAGTGGCGCCGGATACAGGTGCGGTCCCCAGGCGTAACCCCAACCGTAATTGCCCCACCACGGGTACGCGCCCCAACCCCAGCCCATCGCCACGGTGCTGCCGCCCCAGCTCCAGCCGAAACCGAAACCGAAGGTCCAGCCCGTCCACGGCGTGTAGCGAATGGCGACGCCGAAACCGTAAGTCACCGGCGCGCCATACCAGACGCCGCCCACCCAAGGCGTGTAGGGATAACCGGTGCCATACACCACGACGCCCGTGGCCGGATCCAGATTTGAACCCTGATAACCCGGCGTGTAGCCGACCACCACGGTATCGCCGCTGGACTCGTAGACTTTGACGTAGGTGAGGTAATGCATGGGCGAACTCGGTGGGATCGAATAGATCACCGCCGGCACCGAGCTGGCCACAACCCAGGGGCCGGTTACGGTAGTGGCAGTGAACCAGATACCGTTTTCCACCGCGTACCAACTGTCGTTGTCGACACGGATGATGGGCGTGGCGCTGTTGACCACATATTGCAGGGTTGTCGTGTTGATAGCCTTGAGCTGCGGTTCGCCATCGAATTGTGGCGTGGTCATTTTCACCGCGCTTTTTTTGATCGCCGACGTCTGTGGAATGGTCGCGGCAATCGCCGCTTCCTTGGCTTGCGGGGTGCCGGCAACCGAGGCTTTGACGTTTTCTTTCGGGCTGTCGTCGGGGATGTTGGCGAAATCTGCCGGAAGCTTGTCTGCAGGGGTGAACGTCCACGGGCCATTCATATCGGTGGCGCGAAACCAGCGCCCGGAGATCAGCACATAGCTGTTCTGGTCACCGATTTCCTTGAAGATGTGCCCGGTGGTATTGGTGACATACAACAAGCCTGTGCCCTGAATCGGCGACCATTGCACCGCGCCGTCAGTGACCAGCAATTCAGTCGGCGTGGTCGCGACGAAAATCTTTGGCTGTGGTGGCTTGGCAAGGCTGGGGACCTTGTCTTTCGGGTCGCTTTGTCCGGTCAGCAGATCCACTTGCCGGCTCTGAATGGCGGTCTGCTTGGCTTTCTCCAGTTCTGTCGACGGTGAGGCCAGGCGCGTGTAGGCACCATCGAGCTGGTCGGCGACCATCCAGCCATCGAAGACGTGCAGATAATGTTTGCCTTGCGCGTCCTTCAACAATAGCGGTCGCGTGTTGATCACCCGCTGCAGCGCAGTACCCTCTACCGGTCGGTAGGCCGCATCGCCATCGATATAGACGAGCAGGGCGGGCACGTCGGAACTGATGATGGTCGGCGGTGTGTTTTCCAGGGGGGCGCTGTCAGCTTTCTGCTCGGCGGACAGTACACCGACGGCCGCTTCGAGTTGATCCAGCGAGATGGTTTTCTTGCGGTTCCCGGCATCTTTTTGCAGTGCCGCGACCCATGTGTTGGCTTGACTGGCATCGGCCGGGAAGTCGGCTTTGATGATCTTGTACTGATCCAGCGCGACCCAGCGTGTGGTCTTGTCGACCAGCGTATGCGCGCTGAATTGCACGATCCCGTAGGTCGATTTGCCATCGGCAGCGGTGGCTTCGACGGCTGCGCGAGCATTGAGGGTGTAGCCGTCCCAGCTGTCGAGTTGCGGTTGGTACACCGTCAGTTTCGCCTTGCCGCTAGTGATGACTTGCGGCCAGGCCGGCTCGCTCGGAGCCTCGCTGGCTGGCGCCGCCCAGGCACTGCCGAATGTCAGCAGGCACAGCATCAACATCGCGAAGAACGAGCGCGGGTAAGACATTGTCAGCTCCATCGACAAAGCGGTTTCTGAAGAAATAACGGCGAAACCACGACCGTCGAAAAAGCATAGTCGCCCGCCATGGAAATACTCGGTGGATTCGCCGATTGGCGCAAAGTCGAATGTGGCAGGGTGTTGCGATGTGGTATTTCAAGGCACGACATTCTGAAAACAGTTCTGCGAGGCAGTCATGTTCAACGCCATTGTGATCGACAAAGACGACAGCGGTTACCGCGCCAACCTGCAGCAAGTCAACGAAGAGCAATTGCCCGAAGGCGATGTCACCGTGGCTGTTGCGTACAGCACGCTGAACTTCAAGGATGGTCTGGCGATTACCGGCAGTAGTCCGGTGGTGCGCAAGTTTCCGATGGTGCCGGGGATCGACCTGGCGGGCACCGTAGAAGCCAGTTCGCACCCCGACTATAAGGTGGGTGATCAGGTGGTGCTCAATGGCTGGGGTGTCGGTGAGAATCATTGGGGCGGTCTGGCGCAGAAGGCGCGGCTCAATGGCGACTGGCTGATTCCTTTGCCCAAAGCCTTTACCGCGGCGCAAGCCATGGCCATCGGTACGGCGGGCTATACGGCGATGCTGTGCATTCTGGCGCTTGAGCGTAATGGTGTGACGCCGGATCAGGGCGAAGTGCTGGTGACGGGCGCCAATGGCGGCGTCGGCAGTTTTGCCATCGCGCTGCTGAGCAAGCTTGGCTATCGCGTCGTCGCCTCCACTGGCCGGGTCTCCGAACATGAATATCTGAAGCAGTTGGGCGCTGCCGAAATCATCGACCGGGCAACGTTGTCAGCGCCCGGCAAACCGTTGGCGAAAGAGCGCTGGGCGGCGGTGATCGATTCGGTCGGTAGTCATACTTTGGCCAATGCCTGCGCCAGTACTCGCTCTGAAGGCACGGTCGCGGCATGTGGTCTGGCGCAAGGTATGGATTTCCCGGCTTCGGTCGCCCCGTTCATTCTGCGCGGCGTGACCCTGGCCGGTATCAACAGCGTCACCCAGCCCAAGGCGCGCCGTCTGAAGGCGTGGGATCGTCTGGCCAAGGATCTGGATTTCTCCTTGCTGGCCTTGATCAGCCATGAAATAGGCCTGACTGAAGCCATCGATGCAGCGCCAAAACTGCTCGCCGGGCAACTTCGCGGACGGGTTGTAGTTGACGTCAATCGCTGACTGCCGCCGACGGGGAGGGAGGTCCGCTCAAGACGTTGTCTCGCGCTCCAGCAACTGACGCTTGCGCTCGACGCCCCAGCGATAGCCCGAAAGATTGCCATCGCTGCGCACCACGCGGTGGCAAGGAATCGCCACCGCCAGACGGTTAGCCCCGCAAGCCTGGGCCACCGCGCGCATGGATGTCGGTGCGCCGATGCGCTGGGCAATCTCGGCGTAGCTGGCCGTCTGGCCCGCCGGGATCTCCCGCAGCGCCTGCCACACGCGTTCCTGAAACGCCGTGCCACGCACGTCCAGCGGCAGATCCAGGCCAATCTCCGGAGCTTCGATAAACCCCACCACCTTGGCGATCAGTTGCTCGAATCCGGTATCGGCGCCAATCAGGTTGGCTTTGCGGAACTGGTCCTGCAGATCGCACACCAATTGATGCGGATCGTCTCCCAACAGAATCGCGCACACACCACGCTCGCTTTGCGCCACCAGAATCGCTCCGAGCGAACATTGGCCGACGGCGAAGCGGATGTCGTTGTTCTTCCCGGCCGCGCGATAGTCGCCGGGTTTCATCCCCAACAAATGATCCGCTGATTCATAGAAACGGCTATTGGAATTGAAACCGGCTTCGTACAGCGCATCGGTTACCGAACCTCCGACCGCCAAGCGCTCACGGACTTTGCGCGAGCGATGGGCCGACGCGTAGCCCTTGGGCGTCAACCCCGTCGCGGCTTTGAATACGCGATGGAAATGAAACGGACTCAGGCCGGCGGTTTGCGCCAGTTCGTTGAGCGTCGGCAACGTCTCGGCGGATTCGATTTGGCGGCAGGCAATGGCGACGGTGGCGGCATGCTGCGCGGCCACATCACTCTGATCTTTGCTGGCACGCTTGCTCGGGCGATAGCCTGCGGCTTCGGCCTGTTCAGCCGTATCGAAAAACACCACGTTCTGTGGTTTCGGCAAACGTGAGAGGCTGCTCGGGCGGCAGTAAATGCCTGTGGTTTTCACCGCGTAGACAAATTGCCCGTCCGCCCGTGAATCTCGCGCAACCACTGCGGCCCAGCGTGGATCGTTTTCAATCTTGACGGGGGGCGAAAGCGTTTTCATGAGGGGTTATCCGTTGACCTGTTTGATTCAGGTTAACCAGCGTCGCAAGGCACAACACTCCGGGCCTTGCGGTCAAACTTTTGCAGGTTATCCGGCGACGCGAAAGGTCAGATTGATCCGCTGTTCACCCAGGCGTGGATGCCGACCCTGCTTGATCGGCAACACCCCGTGATAGCGCAAGCGATCAACGCCGCCCCAGATCACCATGTCGCCATGCAGCAAGGCAATGCGCTGGCTCTTGTCGCTGCGATTGAAGCCGCCGAACAGGAACATTGCCGGCAAGCCCAGTGACAGCGAAACGATCGGTGCGCTGTAGGCGTTTTCGTCTTTGTCCTGGTGTAATGACATCTTGGCACCGGGGACATAGCGGTTGATCAGGCAGGAATCGGCGTTGAAGTCAGCAAATCCGGCCTGTGCCGCTGCCGACTGCGCCAGCTCCGAGAATACGGCCGGCATCGCTGGCCATGGCAAATCACTGAGCGGGTCGACGCTGGAGTAACGATACCCGTGGCGATCGGTGATCCAGCCCAAGGCGCCGCAGCTGCGGGTGCCGACCGACATGCTGAAACCTCCCGGTGTGACCATGTGACGCAACGGCGCTGCGGCAAGAATCGCATCCAGCGCCGGGAGGAGCTGGTCGACCAGCGGCTGGGCAAAACCGTGCAGCACCCACGATTGCTCGCCAATCTGTTCGGTGCGGGGGCGTTGCTCGGGTTCATGATCGGCGAACAGATCGAAAGTGTTCGGGGGCATGGTGGTCAGGTGGCGTCGTGAAAGATGATGCCTAGGGTATGCCTTTTTCCACTGTGCAGGCGACTGACGCCGTGACGCATGGTCACCCGATAATCACCGCGTACACCTTTGACCGGGCGCTGGTTGACGGCAAAGATCACTGCGTCACCTTTCGTCAGGTCCAGCACGTGCGGGCGAGATTGCATGCGCGGGCGCTGCTCGGTGAGCACGAATTCTCCTCCAATAAAGTCTTGCCCGGGTTCTGACAGAAGAATCGCCACTTGCAGCGGAAAAACCGCTTCGCCGTACAGGTCCTGATGCAGGCAGTTGTAGTCCTGCGGACCGTACTGCAACAAGAGAGGGGTAGGGCGTAGTTGACCGGCGGCATGGCAGCGCTGAAGAAATTCGGCGTGGCTCGCCGGAAAGCGCTCGGCCAGGTTCATGCGTTCGTACCAGCGATTGGCCAGCGTAACCAGGCGCGGGTACAGCGCGCCGCGAAGGCGTTCTACCGCTGTCGGCAGGGGATAACGAAAGTACTTGTATTCGCCGCGACCGAAACCGTGGCGGGCCATGATGACCTGCGAGCGAAACGGTTCGGTCTGCGGATACAGCGCACTCAAGTGATCACAGGTTTCGGCCCGCAGCAGCGAACGGATGATCGCGTAGCCGTGCTGATCCAGTTGCTGCTCAAGACTTGCCCAGTCGAGCGAATCCAGCCGGGAAGGTGACATCGACATGCTGACTCCTTGACGCTTGGTCGAAGAAAGTCAGTCTAGGCAGGGCCTCGCGGCAGAACACTCCGCCGCTTGCGGTCGAATTCGCTGACGATGCTTACAGCGCTTTGCTGACGGCGATGTCGCTGATCACGTCGTCGCTCTGGCCGTGAAGGGCATCCAGAGCAGCCTTGGCTTCTTCTTCAGTGCCGTTTTCCAGTTGCGCAAAGTCGAAGCGGCGCTCGCCGTTGAGTTTGTACTTGATGACGTATTTGGTCGTTTGCGCCACGGTCATGCATTCCTTTCTGGTTGGACGGCGTGTCTCAGCTGAGTTTGGTGCTGGAACGACGGATGATCTTGATCGAGTGGGTCAGGGTCGGCTTGCGCGTGACGCTGATCGGCCGACGGTTGACGGTGTCGATGGTGATGTTCCAGAAACCGGTGCTCGGCGCGGTGATACGGGCCGGGAACGTGTCGAAGGCGCCGCCGTGATAGGTGTGACGGCCGCCGTTCTTGAAGCTGCGGAAGTTGGCGTCGTTCATCAGACGGATGTTGCACATTTGCGAGCATTGGATGACGACGATGTCGTCTTCATTAAGGTGTTCGCGCTGGTGAATGAATTTCATGGGCGCCTCCAGAAGGGCTTTTTCTACAAAATCAAAACGATAGCTTGTAATTGCGCGCAGTTTATCAGCCCGCACGGGTTATTATCTGGCCGTCGGGCGTTGGTTTGACAATTTTGAACAGATATTCGCAATCGGATGCGGGTTAAATGCAGAAGGCCCCGGAGAAAAACGGCATTTGTGCTGTCGGACGGTCTTTAACGGAGGTTTTGTATGAAGTGGGGTGTGGTGTGTCTGCCGTTGGTTCTGGCTGTGGGTGGTTGTGCGAGTGTTTCCGAAATCAATGAAACGCTGCCGACCGTGAGCGTAATCTCCGGTAAGAAACCCCATGAATATGCCCAATGCCTAGCCGAGAAGCTGGCGGACAGCCGCGGCGCGCTGCAAATGCAGCCACACAAGGACGGGGTTCGGGTCATCGTCCCGGGGAAATTTTCCACCGGCGCGGCAGCGGTATTTGATATCGAAGATCGCTCCGGCGGCAGCAGCATCAAGTTGCATGAGCGCATGTCGAATGTGCCAGTGCGTCCGCGTGACGTGCGAAACGCTGCCAATGCATGTATTTCCGGCTGATAGACTGATAGTCATCAGCACCGATGCCGTCGCAGTCATGCTGTGACGGCATTTTCATTTCTGGAGTCGCGATGAAGCGAGAGCAAGTACGGGAGCGCCACGTAGAGGGCCTGATCTCTGCCACCCATGTCATCCAGAACCCGGCGAATCCGGGGGAGTGGATCGTGTTTTTCAAGAAGAGCGCCGGACGCAGTTACTTCCTGGTCGACGAAAACGACGAAGTCGAGTCGTTCAACCGCCTCGACGATCTGATCGAAGTCGTACGCGGACTCGGGATCAAATTCGCCGAAATTCATATGTAAGGTCTATTTGCAGACCACGACAACGCTGCGGTTCTTGTAGTTGCCGACATCGACGCCCAGGGTTTTGTCGCTCTCTTTGGGCTGGGGCGTGCCGTCAGTGCCAACGATGCGGTAACCAGTGCCTGCGCAGGATGCATCGGCTTTTTCATAGCAGGTCGCCCAGGAGTTGGCTTCGCCGGAGCAATCGATCGACAGCCCCTGTTCGCCGTTGTTCAGGTACGTGGGTTGAGAGGTGGCACAGCCGGCCAGTGCCAATACCGCAATCAGTGGCAGGAATTTTTTCAAGGTCATGTGCATGGTCTTCAGCGAGGGGGACTAGACGCTCTGACAGCGCCGGTGTGAAAAGGTTATAGCGTTTGGCCACTTGTTTGTACGCTGGCACAAAAAAGCCCTGCACAAGGGCAGGGCTGGGGCGTGTCGGGGCTGATCAGTCCTGATCTTTGCCACGGCGCTTGGCCGATGCCGGAGTGTCGGTGAACACTGCCGCTACATCGGTCGCCATTTGCTCGCTGTCGAAAGGCCCGGCGATGTGCTCGCCATTGGTGGTGGTCAGGGTCCACTTGCCGTCTTTCTTGTCGATCACATACCCGTTGATGATTTTTACCGCGGCCATCTATCTGTCTCGTTCGCTGGTTCAAAGGCGCCATGATACCGGCAAATGCTCGCATTGGGGGGCGATGAGCGTATGGTGATTCAGTTTGCCGGCAGCTTTGAGCTACGCTCATCTGGCTGCGTCCGTATGCCGATGGAACTATCGGCAAGAATATTTCTCTATGTTGACATCGGTTAGCCAGTGCGGGGCATTGTAAGGTGCACGCCGCCTGATTAGACTGCGCCGAAACTCGTACACACAGCCCTTTCAAGGACTTATATGATCAAGAAATGCTTGTTCCCAGCAGCCGGTTACGGTACTCGCTTCCTGCCAGCGACTAAAGCCATGCCTAAAGAAATGCTGCCGGTGGTAAACAAGCCACTGATCCAGTACGGCGTTGAAGAAGCTCTGGATGCCGGCCTGACGGAAATCTCCATCGTCACCGGTCGTGGCAAGCGCGCTCTGGAAGACCACTTCGACATCAGCTACGAGCTGGAAAACCAGATCAAAGGCACCGACAAAGAGAAATACCTGGTCGGTATCCGCAAACTGCTCGACGAGTGCTCGTTCTCCTACACCCGTCAAACTGAAATGAAAGGTCTGGGTCACGCGATCCTGACCGGTCGCCCGCTGATCGGTGACGAACCCTTCGCCGTGGTACTGGCGGACGACCTGTGCGTTAACCTCGACGGCGACGGCGTACTGACCCAGATGGTCAAACTTTACAAGCAGTTCCGCTGCTCGATTATCGCCATCCAGGAAGTCGACCCGCAGGAAACCAGCAAGTACGGCGTGATCGCCGGCGAGATGATCCGCGACGACATCTACCGCGTTCACAGCATGGTCGAGAAACCAAAGCCGGAAGACGCGCCGTCGAACCTGGCCATCATCGGCCGTTACATCCTGACCCCGGACATCTTCGACCTGATCGAACAGACCGAGCCAGGCAAGGGCGGCGAAATCCAGATCACCGACGCCCTGATGAAACAAGCCCAGAACGGCTGCGTCATGGCCTACAAGTTCAAAGGCAAGCGTTTCGACTGCGGTGGTGCTGAAGGCTACATCGAAGCAACCAACTTCTGCTTCGAGAACTTCTACAAGACTGGCAAGGCTTACTAAGAGCGCTTGATTGGTTTGCAAGAAAAACCCGCTTCGGCGGGTTTTTTCATTTTACGCCCCCATATGACTGGCAGCGCTTGCCCAATGGGTGACTGCAGGTATGCTGATCCCCTGCCGAGGAGATAGAAATGGCCTACGATTTTGACCTTTATGTGATTGGTGCCGGTTCCGGCGGTGTGCGCGCTGCGCGTTTTGCGGCCGGGTTCGGCGCGAAAGTGGCGGTGGCGGAGAGCCGTTATCTGGGTGGAACCTGCGTCAACGTTGGCTGTGTGCCGAAAAAGTTGCTGGTGTACGGCGCGCATTTCGCCGAAGACTTCGAGCAGGCGTCCGGTTTTGGCTGGAGTCTGGGTGAAGCGAATTTCGATTGGGCGACGCTGATTGCCAACAAGGATCGCGAGATCAATCGCCTCAACGGCATTTATCGCAATCTGCTGGTCAACAGCGGCGTGACCTTGCATGAAGCGCACGCGAAGATTGTCGGCCCGCATGAGGTTGAGGTGAATGGCGAGCGCTTTACCGCGAAGAATATTCTGATTGCTACCGGTGGCTGGCCGCAGATTCCTGAGATTCCGGGGCGCGAGCACGCGATCGGTTCCAATGAGGCGTTCTTCCTGAAAGAGCTGCCAAAGCGTGTGCTGGTGGTTGGCGGCGGTTACATCGCGGTCGAATTCGCCGGAATTTTCCACGGCCTCGGTGCAAACACCACGCTGCTGTATCGCGGTGATCTGTTCCTGCGCGGCTTTGATGGTTCGGTGCGCAAGCATTTGCAGGAAGAGCTGACCAAGCGTGGTCTGGATCTGCAATTCAACGCCGATATTGCGCGCATCGATAAGCAGACGGACGGCAGCCTGAAAGCCACCCTCAAGGACGGTCGTGAGCTGGAAGCGGATTGCATTTTCTATGCAACCGGCCGGCGTCCGATGCTCGACAATCTGGGTCTGGAAAACACCGATGTGCAGCTCACCGACAAAGGCTTCATCAAGGTCGACGAGCAATATCAGACCAGCGAGCCGTCCATTCTCGCCCTGGGTGATGTCATCGGTCGCGTGCAGCTGACGCCTGTGGCTCTGGCAGAAGGTATGGCCGTAGCGCGGCGTCTGTTCAAGCCTGAGCAATACCGCCCAGTGGATTACAAGATGATCCCGACGGCGGTATTCAGCCTGCCGAACATCGGTACAGTCGGTTTGACCGAAGAAGAGGCACGCGAGGCTGGTCACGACGTGGTGATTTTCGAGAGCCGCTTCCGCCCGATGAAGCTGACATTGACCGAGTGTCAGGAAAAGACGCTGATGAAGCTGGTAGTCGACGGCAAGACCGACAAAGTCCTCGGCTGCCACATGGTCGGCCCGGACGCTGGCGAGATCGTTCAGGGTTTGGCGATTGCGTTGAAGGCTGGCGCAACCAAGCGCGACTTCGACGACACGATCGGGGTACACCCGACGGCCGCCGAAGAGTTTGTCACCATGCGTACGCCGGTCGGCGCTTAAGCGTCTTTCGGTTTGGCAGAGTCTGGCGCTGCCGCAACGGTAGCCGCCAGACGCTGGCTTTCTTCCAGGCTTGCCTGAGCCTTGTTCAATTCCTTTTCCAGTGATTGGTTGAGCAGCGTCTGCTCCTCAATGCTCTGTTTGAGTGTCTGGCTTTCCAGGGTGGCTACGCGCAAGCGTTCCTGGAGGAGGGTGCGCTCGCTGTCGACGCGGGTCGCTTGTTCGAGCAGTTGATCCTGACGCTGATTGCTCTGCTTGAGCTGATCCTGCATCAGGCTCAGTTCGCGCTGCGTGCCACGGTTTTCAGTGAGCAGGCGTTCGTTGTCGCGGTGCAGTTGCGTGATCTCGTCCTGACGAACCATCGCGCTTTGCTGCGCCTGACGCAACTCGGCCTGAATCTGCTGCACTTGCGCTTCGTGACGGCTCTGTTCCTGCTCGCGCTGCTCTTTGGTGGCGTTGCGGTAATGCTCCAGCGCATCACGGGCATGCAGGTGTTTTTCTTCCAGCGAGCGGATTTGCTCGTCCTTGTCCTGCAAACGCAATTCAAAATCGGCCAATGCCTGATTCAGTCCGGCATTACGAGTCTGTTCGGTTTGCAGCATCGAACGGGTGTTGCCAAGCGCTTCAGACTCACGCTCTAGCGCAGCCCCTTGAATGTCGTGATCGTGTTCGAGCTTTTCCAGGGCCTGGCGCGTTTGTTTCAGCTCCGACTCCAGTGCTTCGCGCTGTTCTTCAAACTGCTCGCGGGCTTGCTCGATAGGCTCTTGCGCCTGTTCTTTGAGGCGTTGGGCGAGGCGCGAGACGAGGGCGGTCAGCTCATCATCGATCGGCTCTGCCGAGGCTTCAACCGGCTGCGCGCCGTCATCCAGCTCTTTCAGATAGCGATGGATCGTGGTTTTTGAGCCGGTGTTGCCCATTTCAATGCGTACTGCATCGATGCTCGGGTGTTCGCCACGAGCGAGGATCGCGGTGCGCGCGATCTGCACCAGGGCTTTGGTAATGCCGCCACGGGCCATGTGAACTCCTACGGTTACGTACTGTGGTACATGCCACTAAAGTCCGCAGTGTACCATCCGAAAAATAAAGGTAAACCTTTGATAATAAAGACGCGGGATATACTGGTATTACCCAGTGTCAGACGGCAAAATGCGTTTCTGCATTCCTGTCTCAGTACGCCAGCGAGAAAACAGCCCATGAGCGATCTGGATCGCTATCTGCAAGCCGCCACCCGCGATAACACCCGCCGCAGCTATCGCGCGGCCATCGAGCATTTCGAAGTGAAGTGGGGTGGGTTTCTGCCAGCGACGGCTGATAGCGTCGCGCGTTATCTGGTGGCGCACGCCGAAGAGCTGTCGATTAATACGCTGAAGCTGCGTCTGTCGGCGCTGGCGCAGTGGCACAACAGTCAGGGTTTTGCCGATCCGACCAAGGCGCCGGTGGTGCGCAAGGTCTTCAAAGGGATTCGAGCGTTGCACCCGGCGCAGGAGAAACAGGCCGAGCCGCTGCAGTTACAGGATCTGCAGCGAGTGATCGATTGGCTCGAACATGAAGTGCAAACCGCGAGAGAACAGCAGGATCGGCCCTTACTCCTCAAGGCTTATCGTGATCGTGCACTGATTCTGCTGGGCTTCTGGCGCGGCTTTCGCAGTGATGAGTTGTGTCGCTTGCAAATCGAACACGTGCAGGCGCACGCAGGCAAAGGCATCACCTTGTATTTGCCGCGCAGCAAGGGCGATCGGGAAAACCTCGGCCAGACCTATCAAGCCCCGGCGCTGCTCAAGCTCTGCCCGGTGCAGGCCTACATCGACTGGATCACCGAAGCAGCCTTGGTGCGCGGCCCGGTTTTCCGCAGCATCGACCGCTGGGGCAATCTGAACGAGGAGGGGCTGCACGCCAACAGCATCATCCCGCTGCTGCGCCAGGCGTTGCAGCGCGCGGGCATTGCCGCCGAAAACTACACCAGCCACTCCCTGCGCCGAGGCTTCGCAACCTGGGCCCATCAAAGCGGCTGGGATCTGAAATCCCTGATGAGTTACGTTGGCTGGAAGGATATGAAGTCCGCAATGCGCTATGTTGAAGCCAGCCCATTCCAGGGGATGGCTCGGATTACGGATAAACCGGCTACGTCGTAGAGATCGTTTTCTTCTATTAATACAGTCAGCTAATAGCGAAAACAAATCAGCAGCATCAGGTTTGCCAATGAGCCATCCGTCGAGTGAGTGGGTAGGATTCACCCATCAACTTCATAACCCCTGACGGAGAGTCATCAATGCCTATCATCAACAGCCAAGTAAAACCGTTCAAAGCTACCGCGTTCAAAAACGGCGACTTCGTTCAAGTCTCGGACGCTGACCTGAAAGGCAAGTGGTCGGTCGTGTTCTTCTACCCAGCCGACTTCACCTTCGTTTGCCCAACCGAGCTGGAAGACCTGGCTGACAACTACGCTGCCTTCCAGAAACTGGGCGTAGAGATCTACAGCGTTTCCACCGACACCCACTTTGCTCACGCTGCCTGGCACAACACTTCGCCAGCCATCGGCAAAATCGAATACACCATGATCGGCGACCCGACCCACGCTATCTCCCGCAACTTCGACGTGCTGATCGAAGAAGTTGGTCTGGCTGACCGTGGCACCTTCGTGATCAACCCTGAAGGCCAGATCAAAATCGTTGAACTGAACGATGGCGGCGTTGGCCGTGACGCTTCCGAGCTGCTGCGCAAGATCAAGGCTGCTCAGTACGTGGCTGCTCACCCAGGCGAAGTTTGCCCAGCCAAGTGGAAAGAAGGCGAGGCCACTCTGGCGCCGTCCCTGGACCTGGTCGGCAAGATCTAAGTCTGTGACACGCAATTCAGGGCGGTACGCCGCACCTTCTTAAGTACGCTGCACCGCCCAATAAAAATGCCCGGGCGAGATTCGCTCGGGCTTTTTTTCGCCTCAAATAAAGGAAATCGCCCGTATGTTGGACGCCAATCTTAAAGCCCAGTTGAAATCGTACCTGGAACGGGTCACCCAGCCGATCGAGATCGTTGCCTCCCTCGACGACGGTGCGAAATCCCGTGAAATGCTGGAACTGCTGAAAGACGTTGCCAGTCTTTCGAGCCAAATTACGTTGATCGACAGCGGTAGCGATGCACGCAAGCCATCGTTCTCGATCAACCGCCCGGGCGCTGACATCAGTCTGCGTTTCGCCGGCATCCCGATGGGCCACGAGTTCACTTCGCTGGTGTTGGCCTTGCTGCAAGTCGGCGGCCACCCATCGAAAGCCAGTGTTGAAGTGATCGAGCAGATCCGTTCGCTCAAAGGCCAGTTCAGCTTCGAGACTTACTTCTCGCTGTCCTGCCAGAACTGCCCGGATGTGGTCCAGGCACTGAACCTGATGGCCGTGCTTAACCCGAACATCCGTCACGTCGCTATCGATGGTGCGTTGTTCCAGGACGAAGTCAACGATCGCAAGATCATGGCCGTGCCGAGCATCTACTTGAACGGTGAGAACTTCGGTCAGGGCCGCATGGGCCTGGAAGAGATTCTCGCCAAACTCGACACCGGCGCCATCGAGCGTCAGGCCGAGAAAATCAGCGCCAAGGACGCCTTTGATGTGCTCGTTGTCGGCGGTGGCCCGGCCGGTGCGTCAGCAGCGATTTACGCTGCACGTAAAGGCATTCGCACTGGCGTCGCCGCTGAACGCTTTGGCGGACAGGTGCTCGACACCATGGCCATCGAGAACTTCATTTCCGTACAGGAAACCGAAGGGCCGAAACTGGCCACGGCGCTGGAAGAACACGTCAAGCAGTACGACGTCGACATTATGAACCTGCAACGTGCCGATAAGCTGATCCCAGGTAAAAATGGCGAGCTGCATGAAGTCCGTTTCGCCAGCGGCGCGACCCTGAAAGCCAAAAGCGTGATTCTGGCGACCGGTGCGCGCTGGCGTGAAATGAACGTGCCGGGCGAGCAGGAATACCGCAACAAAGGCGTGGCGTACTGCCCGCACTGCGACGGTCCGCTGTTCAAAGGCAAGCGCGTGGCGGTGATCGGCGGCGGTAACTCCGGCGTTGAAGCAGCCATCGACCTGGCCGGGATCGTGTCGCACGTAACCCTGCTGGAGTTCGACGTACAACTGCGCGCTGACGCCGTCCTGCAGCGCAAACTGCACAGCCTGCCGAACGTTACCGTGATCACCAGTGCGCAAACCACTGAAGTCACCGGTAATGGTGAGAAGGTCAACGGCCTGCGTTACAAAGATCGCAACACTGATGAGTTGCGCACTGTGGAACTGGAAGGGATCTTCGTGCAGATCGGTTTGCTGCCGAACACTGATTGGCTGAAGGGCACCATCGAACTGTCGCCGCGTGGCGAGATCATTGTCGATAACCGTGGTGAAACGTCGATTCCGGGCATCTTCGCTGCCGGCGACGTGACGACTGTGCCGTACAAGCAGATCGTGATTGCGGTGGGCGAGGGTGCCAAGGCTTCGCTGAGTGCTTTTGATCACCTGATCCGCACTTCGGCCCCGGCATAACGGCCAGGCCAGAAATGAAAAAACCCGTGAGCGATCACGGGTTTTTTATTGCGCGTAAAAAGCGGCCCCTCACCCCAGCCCTCTCCCGAGGGAGAGGGAGCCGACCGAGGTGTCTGGCGTTGTCCGTCGACCTGAACGATCCAGTCGATTATGAATTCAGCGCCAATCGTTCAAGTCGACGTAATGCTCCAATATCCCCCAATCATTTCCCTCTCCCCCCGGGAGAGGGCTAGGTAGGGGCTTTTCAGCTTTTACAGTGGCGCTGGCTGGATGATCTCAACCCAGTAACCATCCGGATCCTTGATGAACGCAAGGCTCTTCATGCGCCCATCGGTCAAGCGCTTCTGGAAATCGCAGCCCAACTCTTCGAAGCGTGCACACGCCGCCACAATATCCGGCACCGAAATGCAGATATGGCCAAAACCACGCGGATCGGTATTGCCGTTGTGGTAAGCGAAATCCGCGTCGTTCTCGGTGCCATGGTTATGGGTCAGTTCGAGGATGCCCGGAATCGACTTCATCCACTCGGTGCGAGAAGCGGCGTCGGCCGGGATCTGTGCTTTGTCGACCAGTGCGAGGAAGTACAGGCTGAACTCGGCCTCGGCGAAGTCACGCTTCTCGACCAGCGAGAAACCCAGTACGCGGGTGTAGAAGTCCAGAGATTTGGTGATGTCTTTGACGCGCAACATGGTGTGGTTGAAGACGAAGTTGCGGGTTGCGCTGTCTGGGGTGGCGGTGACGCCTGGGAAAGTGTTGAGTTCGTGCAGGCTCATGGGCCCTCCAATAACTATGGGCGAGTGAATGGACGCAATGATACGCATGCCTGCCAGCATCGCCAAATGAAAGGGCAGACTTGCCCTGCGTGCAGACGGGCCTCAGACTTTACCGCTCAATCTGCGAGTGCGCCCGGCAATGATCCGACTGTTCAAATCCCTGTTTGTTTTTTCTGTGTTGTCGCTTGTGGCTGTCTGCGCATCGGCGGACGAACCGCGCATTACCTGGCCGGCCGGCTGGGAAGTCGAGGCACTGCCTGAGACAAGTGCACAGGTTTCCCGTCAGCGTGCGGTGAAGAATGACGCCGATGGCAATCAGGTCATGGTGATGGAATTGACCATGACTCAGGTTGAGAAGGACCATCAGGTCAATTTGCAGGGCGTGCTGCTGGAGATGCGCAAGTCGATACAGAAGGACTTCTTCCAGGGTGGCTATCAAAGTGTCTGCAACAAAGTGCATCCGGCCAAGCTGGGTACTTTGCCGGCACTGGAAACCACTTGCACGATCACCGAAAACGGTCGACATGTGTTGTCGCAAACCTTGGTGGCGGCGGTCGAGGCGGACAAGGCTTATGTTCTTTCCTACGCCGGACAAGCTGAGGTTTATAAGGCGAGCGCAGAAGAGATAGTGACGGTGAGAAACAGCTTGAAACTTTAATCCGCTGCACTCTTCACGGCGTAGGTTAGATACCCGAACGGATTAAGCACAAAGTTTAACGCTGACCCTGATCGTAACATCGCGCAGCAAAATGTTTAGCGGTCTGACTCAGCAACGTTACAGAAAACTCGTAACTTGTTCGATGAAATTCATTTCATTTGTTAGATATTGTCAATAAAAAAGCCCTGCATGATGCAGGGCTTTTTTGTTGGCAGGGATTAACCGCGCAACCAGGAATCAACGGTGGAAGCACCGTATTGTTCTTTCCAGGCTTTCAGGCCGCGGTGGTTGCCGCCTTTGGTTTCGATCAATTCACCGGTGTGCGGGTTCTGATAAACCTTGATCACGCGAGCGCGACGGGTTTTAGGTGCTGCAGAGGTCTGCAGACCGGATTTTGCCGGGTTCGGATCGAGGATGGCGATGATTTCTTTCAGGCCTTTGCCGTAGGTTTTCATCAGCCCCTGGAGCTTTTCTTCGAATTCGATTTCTTTCTTGAGCCCGGCATCGTTCTTCAGCGATTCCAGCTGCTTGAGCTGTTCCTGAAGGGCCTTTTCAGCTGCACGAAATTCAGCGAGTCTGGACAATATCTTTACTCCAATAGTGTGTTTGGCTGATACCAACCGCAAACAAAGCTAATAAGCCAAGAGCCTTGAAGCGACTCGGTGATAAATGGCTCACCTGCCAATCTTGCTCAGGGTGAAAAAATTGTAGTAGTTAATGCGCCAAGAGTAAATCCTGATGTTGTCTTCATGTAACAACAGCGGTCTTTTGTATCAATTTGGTGCGTCTGATCGGGACGCTCGTCTTAATCCGGCTTAGTTAATGGTGAGTTAATGCGCTGATGAAGTCCGCAGCAGGCATCGGTTTGCCGAACAGGTAGCCTTGCAGAAAGTTGACATGATGTGCCGTCAGATAATCGGCTTGCGCCTGAGTTTCGACACCTTCGGCAACAATACCCAAATCAAGCTTGGCCGACAGTTCGATAATCGTATCGAGAATGTGTCGGGACAGCGCATCGATGCCGATCATGGCGACGAAACTCTGATCTATCTTCAGGAAGTCGACGTTGAATTTGCGCAAGTAGCCGAGGCTTGAGTGACCGGTGCCGAAGTCGTCAATCGCGATTTTCACGCCCAGTGCATGCAGTTGCTCGAACAGTTGCCGGGTGATGTCAGTCGGCTCGATCAATTCACGCTCGGTCAACTCCAGCACCAGGCTGATGCTGTCGGGCACGAACGCGGCGAGAAACTCCCGGCAGTCCTCCACCAGTTCCAGGTCCTTGCAATGGCTAGCGGTGATATTGATGCCGATGTGAAATGGCGGGGCGAACGTTGATGATAGCGGTCCCAGCACTGCGGCGGTCTGTTGCATCAAGGCGCGAGTCATCGGCACGATCAACCCCGAATGTTCGGCGAATGGAATAAACAGATCTGGGCGCACCAGCCCTTCTTTGGGGTGAGTCCAGCGCATCAAGACTTCGGCTCCCGACCATTTCTTGCTGTCGCCGTGCACCACGGGCTGAAAGTAAGGAATGAACTCGCCGGCCTCAAGCGCGCGGAGCATTTCGTGGCTGGGTGACGTGGAGCGCTTCTGCAAAACATGGCCGATGGCACCCGATACCACGCCAAAAAAGATCAACAAACTAAACAATGGCGGATATTCATCGGCCATGTAGCGCCAGGTTTCGCCCTCGGGAAAACCGGCAGAAACGCTGAACGCATAGCGGGAAGATTCCAGGGTGTTTTGCGCTATCGGCAACGCGGGCAGGGCGCCAGTGTGGACTTTGCCGTCAGCCGACAGCCAGTTATCGCCCACTTGCAACACCAACAGCATGTGCCGTCCGATCAGACGCAAGATATTGCTTAGATGGTAACCATCCAGTGTCGTCAGAGCGCCGCCGCGACCTTCGCTGAGCCGATAGACCAACAGGGCGGTGTCGGGTGTCACCGGGTTGCCATTCATCAGCCACAATTTGCCCTGGTTGTAGTCACCCGCGTTGACGGCTTCCTTGAAGTCGCCAAACAGCGAGCTGCAATAGAGGTTGTCGTCCCACACCAGATTGGTCGAGCGTACAAATGGACGGCGGGTCACTTGCTCGCGCAGGGCGAGTTTGACGTTCTCACAAGTCTGGCCGGCCAGTGGCAGCAGTTCACGGGCTGCCTGGGCGGTGTTGTCGAGCATCAACTCGAACTGGCCCAACGCCTCTTCTGCAGTCTCTCGCGAACTTTGTTCCAGCGTGCGTTCAGCCTGCATGTAAAGGATCGCACTACCCAGCAGCACTGGAAGCAGACCGCTGAGCAGTGTCACAACGATGCGCGTGCGGCGCGTGCGGCGGGGTCTGACGGTTAACGGCATGGGCGCATCCTGTCGCGATGAATTGAGGCTCGCGAAGGCAGGCCGGATAACGGCGCGCAAATCACATCAGCCATGGGGGAGGATAGATGGCCGAAGGCGCTTGCGCCGCTCATCAGTGCTTCATTCGCGTTGCCAGCTCGATAAAGGCCAGCGTAGCGGGGGACGCCTGGCGCTGATCAAGGACAGCAAGGCCAAACTGACGCTGTACGGCCGGCAATAATGGCTTCTTCACATAGCGCGGCGTTGCCTCCTCCGGCAATGAGCCTTCGGCAACAATCGTAATGGCGTCACCACGGCTGACCGTGTCGAGGGTGCTGAGCAGTTGCGAGCAGCGATAGCGGATGTTTGGTTGTAAACGCGCGGCCATGAACAGCCGCGACACCAGTTCCGCAGAACCAGCCTCGGTCAGCACAAACGGCGCGTCGCACAACTCCTTGAGGCTCAACGCCGAGCGTGTTGCCAGCGGATGGCTGACTGGAAGCAGGGCAACCAGTTGGTCTTCGATCAAGGCAAAGGTGTCGAAGCGCTCCTCGGGCAGCACCACAAAACCGATGTCGATCCGTCGTTCTTCCAGCCATTGAATCACTTGTCGATCCGGCCCTTCATCGATGTGCACTTCGATGCCCGGATGCGCCCGTCGATATTGCCGCAGAATCCTGGGTAACAGTTTGATCGACGAGGTTGGCCCGAACGAGCCGATGCGCAGGGTGCCGGTTTTCATGCCGCGAGCATCGGCGGCTTCCTGGCGCAAGGTGTTGGCCAGCCCGAGCATGGCGCGGGCGCGCAGCAGTAATTGTTCTCCGATGTCACTGAGTTCCACTGAAGAAGAGTGCCGACGCAGCAACTCGACGCCGAGTTCCTGCTCCAACGACTTCATCGCGTGGGATACTGCCGACTGCGAAATCCCCAGCCGATGGGCCGCGAGAGTAAACCCGCGCAACTCGGCAACCAGCGAGAAGACTTCCAGTTGAGTGAGGGTCATGAGTGTTTGCTCATTTTACGATGACAAGAAATGAAGGGAATGATACGGCATTCCTAAAGTTCTTTGGTCTGGAGCCTCATGCGCAACGTCGAGCAACTGCACATAACATCGTCCGACATTGCGGTTTATCTGACACTGGCGGCGGTGACCATGATCTGGGGCGGGACCTTTGTCGCCGGGCGTTTTCTGGCCGGAGGTCTGAGCCCGATCCTCGCGGCCAGCCTGCGCTTCTTGCTCGCCAGTGCGGCGCTGCTCGGCTTCTTGTGGCTAGCGCGGATCCCCTTGGCGCGTCCGGCGCCAAGGCAATGGTTGCAACTGGCGTTGCTGGGGTTCTTCGGGATCTTCTTCTATAACCTGTGCTTTTTTTACGGCCTGCAATACATCAACGCGTCGCGGGCCTCGTTGATTGTCGCGTTGAACCCGGCGGTGATCGGTCTTGCCTCGTGGTGGCTGTTCAAAGAACGCTTGGGCCGGGTGAAAGTTGCTGGCATCGCGACCTGTATTGTTGGCGCCGGCCTGGTGATCGTCAGCCGTAATCCACAATTACTGGCTGCAACGCCTGACGCATGGATCGGTGATCTGTTGATCCTTGGCTGCGTGCTGGGTTGGGGTGTTTACTCGTTGTTTTCCCGTGAGCTGAATCAGACGCTGGGGCCGGTGCAGACCGTGACGTACTCGATCCTGATCGGCACGTTCATGTTGTGGGTTCTGGCGGCTGTGCGCGGCGAACTGAGCTGGGAGGCGCTGGATGATCTGGGGCTGCCGCAATGGCTGAGCCTGCTGTACCTCGGCATCCTCGGCTCGGCGCTCGCCTACATCGGTTACTACGACGGCATCCGTAAAATCGGCGCGACGCGCAGCGGGGTGTTTATCGCGCTGAACCCGTTGACGGCCGTAGTCTTCGGCGCTGTGTTGCTGGGCGAGCAACTGACATTGGCCATGTATGGGGGTGGCGTACTGATCCTGACGGGCATTTACCTCTGCAACAAACCCCTTGCACCGGGCGCCAGAAAGCGGATTTTATAGAGAGAGCAGACAAGCCTATTTACGCTGTGTAGAATCGGGTTACGCATACAATAATAATCGTCTTCTGGCAGCAGAAGCCTCGCCCGCAAGAGCCTTGGGTCGACAATGAAGATATTCGGGTTTCAACTGATCTACGGTGACTTCCTCGCCCGCAGTGTGCGTGGCATCTCCTGCGCGCCACCCACCGACCTCACATGACTGACAAATAACCCTGGTTAATTGATAAGAAATGATGAGGTGCCACCATGGCAGATTTATACGAAAACCCTATGGGCCTGATGGGCTTTGAATTCATCGAGCTCGCATCGCCGGTGCCGGGCACCCTGGAGCCGATCTTCGAGATCATGGGCTTCACCAAAGTCGCGACCCACCGCTCGAAGAACGTGCACCTGTACCGTCAGGGCGCGATCAACCTGATCCTCAACAACGAACCCAACAGCGTTGCTTCGTACTTCGCTGCCGAGCACGGCCCGTCCGTTTGCGGCATGGCGTTCCGCGTCAAGGATTCGCAGAAAGCCTACAACCGCGCACTCGAACTCGGCGCTCAGCCGATCCACATCGAAACCGGCCCGATGGAGCTGAACCTGCCGGCGATCAAAGGCATCGGCGGCGCGCCGCTGTACCTGATCGACCGTTTCGGCGAAGGCAGCTCGATCTATGACATCGACTTCGTGTTTATCGAAGGCGTTGACCGCAACCCGGTCGGTGCTGGCCTGAAGATCATCGACCACCTGACCCACAACGTGTATCGCGGTCGCATGGCTTACTGGGCGAACTTCTACGAGAAGCTGTTCAACTTCCGCGAGATCCGTTACTTCGACATCAAGGGCGAATACACCGGCCTGACTTCGAAAGCGATGACCGCACCGGACGGCATGATCCGCATCCCGCTGAACGAAGAATCGTCCAAAGGCGCGGGTCAGATCGAAGAGTTCCTGATGCAGTTCAACGGCGAGGGCATTCAGCACGTGGCGTTCCTCACCGACGACCTGATCAAGACCTGGGATCAGTTGAAGAAGATCGGCATGCGCTTCATGACCGCGCCGCCGGACACCTACTACGAAATGCTCGAAGGCCGTCTGCCTAACCACGGCGAACCGGTTGATCAGCTGCAATCGCGCGGCATCCTGCTCGACGGCGCCTCGGAACAGGGCGACAAGCGTCTGCTGCTGCAGATCTTCTCGGAAACCCTGATGGGCCCGGTGTTCTTCGAATTCATCCAGCGCAAGGGCGATGATGGTTTCGGTGAAGGTAACTTCAAGGCACTGTTCGAATCGATCGAGCGTGATCAGGTGCGTCGTGGTGTACTTGCCACTGAGTAATCGACCACTGAAATGAAAAATCCCGACCTGCAGCGATGCAGGGCCGGGATTTCTTTCAAGATCAAAAGATCGCAGCCTGCGGCAGCTCCTACAGGAAATACGCATTCCAAATGTAGGAGCTGCCGCAGGCTGCGATCTTTTGCTTTAAGGACGGCTTTGGCGCATCAAGTGTTTAAAGCCTTCAAACACCAGCACAATCACCGCCAGCCAGATCGGAATATACGTCAGCCATTCACCGGACTTGATGCTCTCACCGAGCAGCAACGCCACACCGAGCAGCAACACCGGCTCAACATAACTCAACAAGCCAAACAGGCTGAACGGCAGCAAGCGGCTGGCGATGATGTACACCACCAACGCCGACGCACTGATCAGGCCGAGCAAGGGGATCAGCCACATCAGCCCCGGGTACTGATCAAACACGCCAAAGCCTTGCTCGCCACCGTGCACAAACCACCAGGCGACGGGGAGCATCAGCGTCATGTCGACCCACAAGCCGCCAAGATTGTCAGTCTTCAGGTATTTGCGCAGCACGAAGTACAGCGGGTAGCCAACCACGACCACCAGTGTCGCCCAGGAAAATCCGCCGACCTGGTACAGCTCGTTCACAACACCCAGGGATGCGAAGAACACCGCGACTTTTTGCAGGTACGACAGGCTTTCGCCGTAGGCAATCCTTCCGGTCAGGACCATCGCCAGTGGCAGCAGGAAGTAACCCAGCGAAACATCGAGACTGTAGCCGTTGAGCGGCGCCCACATGAACAGCCACAGTTGCACACCGAGCAGGGCAGCCGAGACGATCAACCCGGCGACCAGTTTTGGCTTTGTCGCGACCACACGAACCAGTTCCAGCACCCGCCGCCATTCCCCGGACACCAGCATGAACACGGTCATGCATGGCACGGTCAGCAGCATCCGCCAGCCGAAAATCTCTACGCCACTCAACGGTGTGAGCAGCGAAGTGTAGTAATACATGACGGCAAACAGCACCGAAGCTGAAACCGATAGAGCGATACCTTTAGACAAACTGTCCTCGCGGGGGTTGATGGTCAAACGGGCGCGAAGGATACGTGGTTTTTGTGCTGAATATTGGCCGGATGCTCAATATTATTCACACGCATTCCTTGTGGGAGCTGCCGCAGGCTGCGATCTTTTGACCTTGACTTAAAAGTCGACGTCACTGCGCAACCTTCAACGGATTGCCGAAGCGCATCAGGTACATCTCGCCGAACTTGTAGGAGGCGTAATCGGTGATATGACCAATATCACGATAGACCGGCAAACCGTCGACGGTGGTCATACACGCGTCGTCTTTGCATTGCACGATTTTCGGGTCAATGACGATCAAACCGGGATATTCGGTCTTCAGGTCATTGAACAGTTGTTCCAGCACCGGCTCTTTTGCGCCAGACCATGGCGCCGTAGCGCAGAGGCTGCTTTGCTCGGCACTGCCCATCAAGCCGCGCAGCTTGACCTGTTGCAGCAGGCAGGTGTTGATCCCCGCAGGCATGGGCAACGTATTTTCCAGAAAAACCGGCGTCGCACCGGATTCGACAATGATATCGAGGGCCTTGCGGATCGCTGTGCCGAGGCGTTGTCTTGACAGTTCCGGGCTGCGCGGGTCATCGAGTTGGGTGACGATGTCATCGTCGAGATAGGCCTCCCAGAACTGACCCACGATCACATACCTGAAATGCCGCTTCGCGATCATGTCGTAATAGCGTTGAGCGGCGTTGTGGCATTTTTGATACAGCCCGTTCGTGTATTTATTCACGTCATAGAGGTAGATATCGGGCAAGGCCAGGCACGCCGGGTAGCCCTGTGTGAGCACGGCAAGATTGGCGTCTTTGGCCAGTGTTTCCACAAAGCCCCAGTAATGATTCGAAAACGAATCGCCCATCAGCAATATTTGCGGTGCAGCCTGTGTGGCGCCCGATATACAGCCAGGGTCGGCGCCATCGCTGACCCCCAGGCATCCCTCGCGACTGGCCGGAACAGACGCTTTCAAGCCGTTGAACACGTCGTTGTAGCCTTGGTTGAAGCGGTTCGGCCAGCCTTCTTGTCTGACGCTGGCAGCGTGGAGCAGAGACAGGCCGATCGCCGGCACGATCATCAGCACGACCAGGGTTTTGGTAAAGCCGAGCCGGGCCTTTCGAAAGCGGTTTTCGATCAGCACATAGCAGAGCCAGGCCGTGGCGAAAGTGCAGACGAAGTAAACAATCGTCATCGGCGGGGTGAGCGCGATGCCCATGTAACTCATCACTGCGAGGATCGGCCAGTGCCACAAGTACAAGGAGTACGAAAGCGTGCCAATAAACACCAAGGGTTTGAACGCCAGCAGTTTCGAGGTGACGCTCGCATCGCCAACACCCTTAAACAGTAAGGCCGCCGTAGCGAGGCACACGGCAATGGCGTGGTATCGCGGAAAGCCCGGCAGGATATCTTCCAGGGTGGCGCAGTAGATGATTGTCGCCAGCGAAAGCGCGCAGACCAGCGTGGCGCTCAGGCGATTGAGCCTGAACGTGTGCGTGCTGAAGATGACCGCACAGGAGCCAATCATCAATTCGAAGATTCGCGCAGTGAAGAAGTAGTAGTTCTTTTCAGGAGCCGAGTAAGACAGATACAGCGCGAGCGCCATGGCCGCCAGGGTCAAACCGAGCACCGCCGCTTTGAACAGGCTTTTCGCCAGATAACGGTTGAGCAACCAGAGGCCCAGTGGCAGCGCCAGATACCACTGCCATTCAATGGCCAGCGACCAGGTGTGCAAGAGCGGCAGACTGGCCGCATCGGGCGTGGCGTAACCCGTGGTTACTTTGGAAAAGTACTGGTTGGAGATGATTAACGAGGTGTATTTCTCGCTTTTGAGAAAGTCGACATAGTCATCGGGCAAGTAAAGCAACGTTGTGACTATCAGCGTTGCGCCCAGCAACGCAATAACGGCCGGTTGCAGACGCCAGATGCGCCGCGTGTAGAACCCCGAGAAAGTGAACGTGCCGTTGTTCAGCGACTTCATGATGATTGCGGTGGTCAAATAACCGGAGATCACGAAGAAGATATCGACGCCGATAAACCCGGACGGGAAGAACGTCAGGCCGCCGTGGAAAATCAGCACCAGCAACACCGCGATTGCGCGCAGGCCGTCGATATCCGCACGGTAATCAATCGAGGGTTTGCGATCCCCGACAGTTGCGGTTGCTGCCGGCTCAGGAAACTTATCGGCAAACAGTTTGAACAGCAGCCCGCGCAAAGGCTTCCTGGATACCTCAACGGGGCGATTGAGCATGTATTAAATCCTTGGTTATTTCTGAACGCTCAATCAAATCATCCGTTTGATCGCGCTTGCTTCAACGAAAAACAGCCGATTGTATCGGCTGTTGCTGAACAAGGGAAAATGCTTAAACCAATTGCGGTTTACGCCCCGACACAAAATGACTGACATCGTTGAATCCCGGCGTCGATGCATGGCCCGGCGTCACCAGAGAATCGATAAACGCCTCATCTGCTGCGGTGATCTTCACGGTCTGCGCCTTGGTGTATGCATCCCATTGCGCTTCAGTTCGCGGCCCGACAATCGCCGACGTCACCGCACTGTTGTTCAACACCCAGGCAATCGCAAACTCGACCATGCCGACGCCGCGCTGCTCGGTGTACTGCTGAATCTGCTGGGCGATGCGCAGCGATTCCACGCGCCACTCGGTTTCCAGAATGCGCTTGTCCTGACGCCCGGCACGGCTGTTGGCATCCGGTGTAGCGTCCGGCGCGTATTTGCCGCTGAGCACGCCACGGGCCAGCGGACTGTAAGGCACCACGCCCAGGCCATAGGTTTGCGCCGCGGTGATCTGCTCGGTCTCGGCCTGACGGTTGACGATGTTGTACAACGGCTGGCTGATCACCGGGCGATCAACGCCGAGTTTGTCGGCGATACGAATCACCTCGGCAATCCGCCAGCCGCGATAGTTCGACAGGCCCCAGTAGCGAATTTTTCCCTGGCGAATCAGATCACCAATCGCCGAAACGCTGACCTCCAGAGGCGTGTTGTGGTCTTCACGGTGCAGGTAATAGATGTCGAGATAGTCCGTGCCGAGCCGGGTCAGGCTGGCATCGATGCCATTGAAAATGTGTTTGCGGCTCAAACCGCTACGATTCGGCACACCGTCCACCGGGCCGAAACCGACCTTGGTTGCCAGCACCCACTCATGCCGATGTCGGGCAATCGCTTCACCGACGATCTCTTCGGAGCGACCGTTGGTGTAGACGTCAGCGGTGTCGATGAAATTGATCCCCTGATCCCAGGCCTTGTCGATGATACGCAGTGAATCCTCAGCGCTGGTCTGCTCGCCAAACATCATCGTACCGAGGGTGAGGGTGGACACCTGCAACCCCGAGTGCCCGAGTATGCGAAAGCTCATGCCGAAATCCTTTTGTCGGTGGGAAAGGGTTAATCAAATACCAGAAGCGTGCGATGCGGCAAAGTGAATATTGGCTCATCCGACGTTTCGGGAGGGCTGGGGTGAGGGGGAAAAGATCTACAGACCACCACAAAAACCAAGCCAGATACCCAACGAAAAACGACCCTGAAAAGGGCCGTTCTTTCTTTCATCAAAACCTTAAGCCCGCAACGTCCGCGTCATGCGCAACGCCAGCAGACTCCCGCCGACAATCACCGCCGCCAGCAGATACAACGCAGCATCGGTCGACCCCGTACTGTCCTTGACCCAACCCACCAGGTACGGGCTAAGGAACCCAGCCATCTGCCCCATCGAGTTGATCAACGCCAGACCACCGGCCGCGGCACCGGCGCTCAACATCGCCGTCGGCACCGGCCAGAACATCGGCAGGCCGGTCAGTGCGCCCATGGTGGCAATGGTCAGGCCGAGAATCGCAATCGCCGGATTGGCCGCGAAATTCACCGCGATCACCAGACCGATCGCGCCCATCAGCA
This sequence comes from Pseudomonas sp. R84, assembly GCF_009834515.1. Taxonomy (NCBI): domain Bacteria; kingdom Pseudomonadati; phylum Pseudomonadota; class Gammaproteobacteria; order Pseudomonadales; family Pseudomonadaceae; genus Pseudomonas; species Pseudomonas sp. R84. Next base: position 3,700,101 of record NZ_CP019426.1, on the reverse strand, counting down.
TCGGCACCACCAAATGCCAGCGGCGTTCCTTGCGCAAATCCGCCGACCGCCCGACCACCAGCATGAACACCGCCGCCAGCAGATACGGAATCGCACTCAGCCAACCGATCACCAGGTTATCGCTGAAACCGAGGTTCTTGATGATCGACGGCAACCAGAAGTTGATCGCGTACACGCCGCTCTGGATGCAGAAGTAAATCAGGCCGAACGCCCAGATCGCCGGGTTCTTGAACACCGCCAACAGCGAGTCGGAGGTGGTTTTTGGTTTGTTCGCCAAGTCTTCAGCTTGATCCGCCTCAAGCACCGCACGCTCATGCGGGCTCAGCCATTTGGCGTTGGCGAAGCTGTCGCTCAGGAGGAAATAGGCGAGGGCGCCGAGGATGACGGTAGGAATGCCTTGCAGCAGAAACATCCACTGCCAGCCGGCCAAACCACCTTGCCCTGCGGCGAAGTGATTGAGAATCCAGCCAGAGAACGGGCTGCCGAGCAGACCGGAAACCGGGATCGCCGACATGAACAGCGCCATGATCCGGCCACGGCGGAAGGTCGGGAACCATTGCGAGAGGTACAACACGACGCCCGGGAAGAACCCGGCTTCGGCCGCACCGGTGAACAGGCGCAGCGTGTAGAACTCGGTCGGGGTGGTGACGAACAGCAGGCAGGTCGACAGCGTGCCCCAAGTGATCATCATCACGGCAATCCAGCGCCGTGGGCCGAATCTGGTCAGGGCCAGGTTGCTCGGCACGCCGCAGAGCACGTAGCCGATGAAGAAGATACCGGCACCGAGGCCGTACACGGTTTCGCTGAATTTCAGTGCGTCGAGCATCTGCAGTTTGGCAAATCCAACGTTGACCCGGTCGAGGTAGTTGAACAGGTAGCAGATGAAAATGAAGGGGATCAAACGCAGGGTGATGCGTTTGTAGACGGCGTTTTTATCGTCATCGATGGTCTGGGTAGCTGCGGCGCTCTGCGACATAGCGGCTCTCTCTTTATTATGATTTTTTGCGATGCAAAGGGTAACGTTGATCGCCCCGAGAGTCTCGGTCACCTTTGGCCGGATTGTCTTTGTGCCTGAGCACAGGGTTTGCCGCCAGACCCTGTGCGGGTGAACAACCGACTGCCGCGTTTTTCAAGGATCTTGCCCATCATGTTTGAACTCGATCACGACCTCGCCCAGGACATCGTCGACCGGGCCATGGCCATTTTGCCCTACAACGTCAACGTCATGGACAGCCAGGGGCTGATCCTCGGCAGCGGCGAACCGGAGCGCATCAATACCCGTCACGAAGGCGCGCAACTGGTGCTGGCCAATGGTCGCGTGGTGGAGATCGATGCGCAGACCGCTGTGCATCTCAAAGGCGTGCAACCGGGTATCAATCTGCCGCTGTTGCTCGACCAACGCTTGATCGGCGTGCTCGGGATTACCGGCGAACCAGAGCAACTGCGTACGTACGCAGAACTGGTGCGCATGACCGCCGAGATGCTCGTCGGCCAGCGCAACCAACAGGCCGAACAGCAATGGCGGCGCCAGCGCTGTGATGACTTGCTGGCGTTGTTGTTGAGCGAGGCGGGGGACTCGCCGCGTCTGGTCGATGAAGCGCAACAACTCGGACTGAAACCGCAATTGACGCGGGTGCCGTATCTTTTTGAGCTGGGCCTTGAACATGGGCCGGGGCAAACCGTCGAGGCGCTGAGTGCCTGGCTGATGTCGCGTTATCCCGATAGCTGGTGTGTGAGTTCGGCGAAGTCATCGCTGCTGTGGTGTCGCCCGGCGACTCAGCACGTCGAGCATGACCGCTTGCTGGAAAAACTCGATGGTCTGGGCTGGAAGGTGCTGCGCATTGCCGTGGGCGGACAGGCTGATGGGCTCACCGGATTGCGCCGTTGTTATCGACGGGTCGGCGACTTGCTCGCCTATGGCCGGGAAGTGTTGCCGCACTCGCGGTTGCTGACGCTGAACCGCTATCGATTGCCGGTAATGCTGTGGCGGCATCGTAACGATGATGCGCTGGACGAACTGCTCAAACCCTTGCGCAAAGTGATCGCCAAGGACGCCAACGGGCAGTTGCTGGCGACGCTGCGCAGTTGGTGTGAGCACGATGGCCAGAGTCAGGCGTGTGCCGATGCATTGGGGATTCATCGCAACAGCCTGCGTTATCGGATGGAGCGGATTGCCGAGTTGAGCGGGGTTGATCCGCTCAGGCTGGATGGGATGTTGGCGCTGTATCTTGGGGTGCAGCTTCTTCCCCAGACTGATCCGAACTGATTGGGCGCCTTCAAAGACGCCATCGCGAGCAGGCTCACTCCTACATTTGGAATGCATTCCCCTGTAGGAGTGAGCCTGCTCGCGATGGCGGCGGTACATTCACCGCAGAGCCTTTTGTGAAAATGAACAATAAACGCCCCCGCCACTTGTGCAGCGGACAGGCGTCAATACGCAGGCCGACTGGCAGCATGTGGGGCATTGCAACCGGAGAATTCCCATGAAGATCGTTATCGCCCCCGACTCGTTCAAGGACAGCCTCAGTGCCCAAGGCGTCGCCGAAGCCATTGCCCTCGGCCTCGCTCAGGTGTGGCCGCAGGCAACGATGGTCAAATGCCCGATGGCTGACGGCGGCGAAGGCACGGTCGAATCGATCCTCGCCGCCTGCGAAGGCGAACTGCGCCGCACCCGCGTGCGCGGCCCGCTGGGCACAGCTGTCGACGCTGCATGGGGCTGGTTGCCGCACAACCACACCGCAATCATTGAAATGGCCGAGGCCAGCGGCTTGCAACTGGTGCCGCTGGGGCAACGCGATGCCTGCATCAGCAGCACTTTCGGCACCGGCGAACTGATTCGCGCAGCACTGGATGCCGGCGCGCAGCGGGTAATTCTGGCGATTGGCGGCAGTGCGACCAACGATGGCGGCGCAGGGGCGATGCAGGCGCTGGGCGTGAAGTTGCTTGATGCGCAGAGTCAATCGCTGGTACCTGGCGGCCTGGCGTTGGCGCAACTGGCAAAACTGGACCTGAGCGAACTCGACCCGCGTCTGGCACAGGTGCGCTTCGATATCGCCGCAGACGTCAACAACCCGCTGTGCGGCCCGCACGGTGCCTCGGCGATTTTCGGCCCGCAGAAAGGCGCATCGCCCGCGCAGGTGCAGCAACTCGATCAGGCGTTGGGGCACTTCGCCGAACTCTGCGCGCAAGCATTGGGCAAAGACGTACGTGACGAACCGGGTAGCGGCGCGGCGGGTGGTTTGGGGTTTGCCGCCAAGGCCTTTCTCGGCGCGCAATTTCAGGCCGGGGTTGAAGTGGTTGCCGAACTGGTCGGCCTCGCCGAAGCCGTTAAAGGCGCCGACCTGGTGATTACCGGGGAAGGGCGCTTCGATGCCCAGACCTTGCGCGGCAAGACACCGTTCGGTGTCGCACGGATTGCCAAACAGCACGCCGTGCCGGTGATCGTCATCGCCGGCACCTTGGGCGAGGGTTACCAGGAACTTTACGATCACGGCATCGATGCGGCCTTCGCCGTGACCAGTGGCCCGATGACGCTGGAGCAGGCCTGCGCCGAGGCTCCGCGTTTGTTGCGCGAACGCGCTACCGATATTGCCCGCGTCTGGCAGATGGCGAAACACAACGTGTGAAACAGGTCCACAGGGTGTTTCAATCTTGTAACACCCTGAAAAATAGTTACCCCTGACCCGCAATCTTCCTAAAGCCTGGCCGATACAGCTATCAGGCGCGCACATAACTTCCTAAAACAGTGACGCCGGACTGAGCCCGCCCCCCTCGGGCCAGTGATGACGCATGGACGCTCGTAGTTTCTATCTTCCGAGAGCTCAACTATGTCCCTGCGTAACCTGAACATCGCGCCCCGTGCCTTCCTCGGTTTTGCCTTTATCGCCCTGTTGGTGATCGTGCTCGGCGTGTTCGCCGTCAACCGCATGTCGATCATCCGTCAGGCGTCCGTCGAGATGGATTCGACGCAACTGCCCAGCGTGACGCAACTTGCCGTAGTGACAGAAAACGTCCTGCGTTTGCGCATTCTGTCGTTCCGCGTGCTGGTCAACCGCGAAGCGGCCGGGTTGCAGGAAGCGCAGACCCGCATCGGCGTCCTGGTCGACAAGGTTCGCGCCGCGCAGGCCAGTTACGCGGCACTGCCGGCTGGCCCGGAAGAACGGGCGTTGTACCAGAGCTTCGCGACCACGCTCGACAACTACCTGCAAGCGCAGAACCAGATGATGGAGCTGTCGCGTCAGGACAAGGTCGACGAGATGCGTGCCCTGATCAACACGCGGATCAAGGACGGCACCGACCAGATGGGCGAGCAGCTCAACAAACTGATCGCCATGAATGCTTCCGACGCCAAAGCAGCATCAGTTCAGGCGGGTCAATACTATGACAGCGCGATCACGGGGATCATTATCGTCGCCGTGTTCGCGGCTATTGCCACTGTGCTGCTGGCCTGGTTGCTTACCCGCAGCATCGTCACACCGCTGAACCGCGCCGTGCAGGCCGCGCAAACCATCGCTGACGGCAACCTCACCAAAGTCATCGAAGTCGACGGCAAGGATGAAGCGACGCAGTTGTTGCAGGCGCTGGCCACCATGCAAACCAACCTGCGTAAAACCATCGAGCAGATCGCCGGTTCTGCCACGCAACTGGGCGCTGCCGCCGAAGAACTCAGCGCGGTGACTGAAGAAGCCTCCCGTGGCTTGCAGCAGCAGAACAACGAAATCGAGCAAGCCGCCACCGCCGTCAACGAGATGACCGCCGCCGTCGAAGAAGTCGCGCGCAACGCCGTGTCGACCTCCGAAGCCTCGAACCAGTCGACCCACGCCGCCCGCGAAGGCCGCGATCAAGTGGTGAAAACCGTCGACGCGATCCAGACCATGACCCACGACGTGCAGAACACCGCGCACATGATCGAAGGCCTCGCCGCGCAGGGCCGCGACATCGGCAAAGTGCTCGACGTGATCCGCGCCATTGCCGAACAGACCAACTTGCTGGCACTCAACGCGGCCATTGAAGCCGCACGCGCCGGTGAGGCCGGACGGGGTTTCGCGGTGGTGGCGGACGAAGTGCGCGCACTGGCCCATCGCACCGCGCAGTCGACTCAGGAAATCGAAAAAATGGTCGCCGGCATTCAGAACGGCACCGGCGAAGCGGTCTCGTCGATGCAGCAAAGCAACCAGCGCACCCAGTCAACCCTGGAAATGGCTCGCGCGGCCGGCGTGGCGCTGGAGCAGATCACCCAGTCGATTCACCAGATCAACGAGCGCAACCTGGTCATCGCCAGCGCCTCGGAAGAGCAGGCGCAAGTCTCGCGCGAGGTCGACCGCAACCTGGTCAACATCCGCGATCTGGCCACGCAATCGGCTGCCGGGGCCAATCAGACCAGCGCCGCGACCCACGAATTGTCGCGTCTGGCGGTGGATTTGAATGCGATGGTGGCGCGTTTCGTGATTTGAGATACGGTGAAGGCTGGAGACCGCGCAATCAGGAGACGTACATGCGCTATTCAGCCTTGACCCAACGAATCGCCGGCGAGGGAGCAGCGGCCTGGCAGATTCACGACCGAGCGCTGGAGTTGCGCGCCGAGGGTGTCGATATCCTGCTGCTGAGCATCGGCGATCCGGATTTCGACACGCCTCTGCCAATTGTCCACGGCGCAATCGACAGCTTGTTGGCCGGCGATACCCATTATTCCGATGTGCGTGGCCGTTCGGCGCTGCGCACGCTGATTGCCGAACGCCATCGTCAGCGCAGCGGGCAAGCGGTGGATGCCGACCACGTGATCGTCATGCCCGGCGCGCAATGTGCGGTGTATTCGGTGGCGCAATGCTTGCTGGATCCGGGTGATGAAGTAATTGTTGCAGAACCGATGTATGTCACCTACGAAGGCGTGTTTGGCGCTTGCGGCGCGACGGTAGTGCCGGTGCCGGTGCGCCCGGAAAACGGCTTTCGTGTCGACCCGGTTGATGTCGCTGCGCGCATCACGCCGAAAACCCGCGCGATGCTGTTGAACAGTCCGAACAACCCCAGCGGCGCGAGTCTGTCACTGCTGATCTGGCAGGAGCTGGCGGCGCTGTGTGTGCGGCATGACTTGTGGCTGATCAGCGACGAGGTCTACAGCGATTTGCTGTACGAGGGGCAGCACGTCAGTCCGGCGAGTCTGCCGGGCATGGCTGAGCGCACGGCGACAATCAACAGCCTGTCGAAATCCCACGCCATGACCGGCTGGCGCATCGGCTGGATGATCGGGCCGACATCGCTGGCCGAGCACTTGGTCAATTTGTCGCTGAGCATGTTGTTCGGGTTGCCGGATTTTGTGCAGAAGGCTGCAGAGATTGCGTTGCACTCAGACCTGCCGGAAGTGACGCAGATGCGCGAGGAGTATCGCCTGCGCCGGGATCTGGTGTGTGAGCGTTTGCAGGGCTGCCCCGGGCTGTACCCGATTCGTCCGGATGGCGGCATGTTCGTGATGGTCGATGTTCGCCAGACCGGGCTGGGAGCCCAGGCGTTTGCCGAGCAATTGCTGGAAGGCTATGGGGTTTCGGTCCTCGCCGGTGAAGCGTTCGGGCCGAGTGCGGCGGGGCATATCCGCATTGGTTTGGTGTTGGATCGGGTGAAACTGGCGGATGCCTGTGCGCGGATTGCGCTTTGTGCGGCGCAGTTGTTACAGGCGCGCAGTGCCTGATGGTTTTGGGTTGCCTGTCCCGGCCTCTTCGCGAGCAGGCTCGCTCCCACATTGGATATGCATTCCCCTGTGGGAGCGAGCCTGCTCGCGAAGGCGGCATTACAGCCACCGATTAATTCAGCCCTGCCAAGCCGATGGATTCACCAGATTCTCCGGCCTCTCTCCCTTCAACGCAGCCAACAGATTCTCCACCGCACACCGCGCCATCGCCTCGCGCGTCTCATGCGTCGCCGAACCCATGTGCGGCGTCGCCACCACATTACTAAGCTGCAACAACGGCGAATCATGCTGCAACGGCTCGCGCTCAAACACATCTAGCCCCGCCGCACGAATCCGCTGATGACGCAGCGCCTCGATCATCGCCGCCTCATCCACCACTTTGCCCCGCGAGATATTGATGAAGATGCTTTCCGGGCGCATTAGCGCAAACTGCTCAGCGCCGATCAAACCTTCGGTCTGCGCCGTCAATGGCAAGGTCAGGCAAATGAAATCAGCCTGCTGGAGCAGATCTTCAAGGCTACGATATTGCGCATCGAATCGCGCTTCGACTGCCGGTTTACGCGACTGACTGTGATAGATCACCGGCATGCCAAAACCAAAATGCCCACGCTGCGCCAATGCTTCGCCGATGCGACCCATGCCAATAATTCCCAGCGTCTTGCCATGCACATCAGTGCCGAAATGCGCCGGGCCGATGTTGCGATTCCATTGGCCGCTGCGCACCATGTTCGCCAGTTCAACCACGCGCCGGGCAGCGGCGAGGATCAAGGCGAAACCAGTGTCGGCGGTGGTTTCGGTGAGTACGTCCGGGGTGTTGCTGAGCAGGATCTTGCGTTGGCTCAGGTAAGCGATGTCGTAGTTGTCGACACCTACCGAAACGCTAGCGATAGCTTCGAGTTGCGGTGCCAGATCAAGCAACGCCGCATCGAGTTTCAGGCTGGCGCCGAGCAAGCCGTGGGCACGGGGCAGGGCGTCGCGCAGTTGCATCAGACCGTCGGCGTCGAGGCTGTTGATCAGCGTGACTTCGCACTGTTCCTGCAGACGCGCCATCAGCGCGGGCGAAAGTTTCTTGTACAACACGACCTGTTTTTTCATGGCAAAAGTCTCTTCAGGAATGCGCCGGCACGGCAGGCGTGGCGACGACTTTGGCAACGACGCGATCACTGGCGCCGGGCTTGAGAAAAATCGTCAGCACCACCGACAGCAGCAACGCGCCGCTCATCAGCAGGTAGGAAGCGCCGGGCGAGCCGGTGGAGCTGTTCAGATAACCGACCAGATACGAACCGCCGAACGAACCGAGCGCGCCCATGCTGTTGATCAGCGCCATCGCACCGCCGGCAACGTTGGCCGGAAGAATCTCCGGAACGATGGCAAAGAACGGTCCGTAAGGCGCGTACATGCAGGCGCCGGCAATCACCAGCAGCGTGTACGACCACCAGAAATGTTCCGCGCCCAACGCGTAAGAACCGTAGAACGCAATGGATGCGATCAGCAGCGGCGGCCAGACAAAGCGTTTGCGTTTCTGCAACTTGTCCGAACCCCACGACACCAACAGCATGCCGATCACCGCCGCCAGATATGGCAGCGCCGACAGCCAACCGGCCTCTATCATGTCCATTTGCGCGCCGGCCTTGAGGATCGACGGTAGCCACAGCACGAAACCGTAAACGCCGATGCTCCAGCAGAAGAACTGCAGCGCCAGAATGATCACCTTCGGCGAACGGAAGGCCTCGGCGTAGTTCTTCACCGCTTTGATACCGACCTGTTCGGCGGCCAGTGCACTTTCCAGGTCCTGCTTTTCCTGGTCGTTGAGCCACTTGGCCTCGGACGGACGATCATCGGCCAGGCGCCACCAGATAAATGCCCAGAGCACCGCCGGCAGGCCTTCGATGATGAACATCCAGCGCCAGCTGAAATGCTGCACCAGATACCCCGAAACCACCGACATCCACAGCATGGTCACCGGGTTGCCGAGGATCAGAAACGTGTTGGCCCGCGAGCGTTCGGCACGGGTGAACCAGTGGCACAGATAGACCAGCATCGCCGGCATTACCGCCGCTTCAACCACGCCGAGCATGAAGCGGATGACGATCAGCCAATAGGCGTTGGAAACCACGCCGGTCAACGTCGCGAGACCGCCCCAGAGAATCAGGCTGACGAAAATCAGTTTCTTCACGCTGTGCTTTTGCGCGTAGATCGCACCCGGCACCTGGAAGAAAAAGTAACCGAGAAAGAACAGCGCGCCGAGCAGCGAAGACAGGCCCGGGGTGATCATCAGGTCTTCGGCCATGCCCGACGCGGCGGCGAAGCCGTAGTTGGCGCGATCGAGATACGCCAGGCTGTAGGTGATGAACACGATGGGCATGATGTACCACCAGCGGCGGGTGGCAAGGGTTGCGGTTTTCATGGGTCTTGCTCCTGAGCTTGTTGTTTTTGTCGCAGCAGGTTCAATTATTTGCAGTGACTAGGCGGGCCTCTTCGCGAGCAGGCTCGCTCCCACAGGGGAATGCATTCCAAATGTGGGAGCGAGCCTGCTCGCGAAGGCGGCCTCAAATTCAACCGATAACTCCAGGCGGGTCGGCAACCCTTCCATATCCCCGCGACTCTGCACCGCGCGACTGCCAATCCAGTTCGCCCGCTGCACCGCCTCGGCAATACTCTGATGTTCGAGCAGGGCACTGATCATCCCCACTGCAAAGCCGTCACCGGCACCGACCGTATCGACGACATTGGCCACCGGCACACCAGCAACAAATCCCGACGCCAGATGCGTTCGGTAATAAGCACCCTCCGGCCCGAGTTTGATCGCCACCGCCTCAGCGCCCTGATCGAGATAAAACGCGGCAATGTCTGCCGGATCGTCAAAACCAGTCAGCAAACGACCTTCACTCAGCCCCGGCAGCACCCAATGGGCAAGGGCGGCGAGGCGGTTGATTTCGGTGATCATTTCGCCCTCGCTGGCCCACAGGCTCGGGCGCAGATTGGGGTCGAACGACACGCTGCGCCCGGCATTGCGCATACGCGTCATCAGTTCGAAAGACATCTCCCGCGCCGAGGCCGACAACGCCGGAGGAATCCCAGTGGCGTGCAAATGGCGGGCGCTTAGCAGGCTGGCGTTGATCGACTGCGGCGACAGATGACTGGCCGCCGAACCGCGCCGGAAATACTCGACCTGCGGGTCGCTGCCATCGTCGTTGCGCGATTTGAACTGGAAACCGGTCGGGTGCTGTTTATCGACATCGACGTGGCTGCAATCCAGACCTTCCTTGATCAAGGTCTCGACCACAAAGCGCCCAAGCGAATCATTGCCAACCCGACTCAGCCAGGCGACGTTGAAACCCAGGCGCGATAGCCCGATCGCCACGTTGCTATCGGCCCCGGCAATGCGCTTGTGGAAGTGCTCGACCGCCGCCAGATCACCGGTCTGCTCAGCGACCAGCATCGCCATGGTTTCGCCGAACGAAAGAATATCGATCTCAGACATGAGCAGGCTCCAGACGGGATTGGCCGAGGCGGGCGAGGGCGGCGACGTGCTCGGTGGTCAGTTGCACCAGATCATCGCCCTGCAACGGATACTCGGCCGCGCGCATAACGCCTTGGGCCATGTGCCGCAACAGTTGTTCCCACAGATGCAGATCACTGACGGCCGGCGGCACCGCCACCAGTTTGCCGTCGGCGCGACGGGCCACGGCTTTGCAGTGCACATAACCGACATGGCGGCCAAGCAGGCGCGCAGCGCTGGTGGCGGACTGGTCCTGCCACTGCCAGTTGCCGATGTCGAAAGTCATTTTGATCGGCAGATTGTGCTGTTCAACAGCGGCGAAGAAGCGCTGAAACGGCTCGATGCGGCCGCCGTGCAAGGTCTGGTCGTTTTCCACCAGCAACTGCACCGGACTGTGTTTCAAACGTTCGGCCAGGGCTTGCAGGTCATTGGTGTCGGTGAAATAGCCCAGCGACACTTTCAGCCATTTCGACCCAAAGGCTTCGGCCTGTTGCAGGGCGGTGATCAGTTCTGGATTGGGTTGTGCCTGACCGGCGAGCCACAGCTCGGTCGGCGACGAATAGATGCTTTGCAGGCCCAGCGCCTGGGTGGCGTGCGCCAGTTGCGCCGGTTCTTCGCGGGTCAGCAACTCTTCGCGCCACTCGATGCGATTGGCCCCGGCCGCAGCCAGCACATCGATAAAAGAATCCTGCCCGCGCTGACGCACAAGCTCGGCGCCGTAGCTGGACAGGCTGATGGAAACGTCGGGTTTATTCATTGTTATCGACCTCTGAAACCGGTTTCATTTTTGTTCAAAAAAATATCAGGTGTTTCTGTGTTGTCCTTTCGGACGCCTTCGCGAGCAGGCTCGCTCCCACAATGGAATGCGATCAACCTGCGGGAGCGAGCCTGCTCGCGAAGGCGTCAGCTCAAACACCTGAAATCCCAATGGTCGACCCACGCTCAACCAGCATCGGCGCAAAATCCACCACCCGCGCCGCCTCGCCATCCCCACGCAAGCGCTTGAGCAAACACTCAAACGCCCGCGCACCAATCTCCTGCGTCGGCTGAGCCAGCGCTGTAATCCCGCTGCCCACCAACGGATACCAATCCAGATCATCCAGGGCAATCAGCCCGACATCCTCAAACAGCCGGCAGCCAATCTGGCGCAACGCAGTTGTCGCCGTCAGCGCTGCCACACCATTGGCGCAAAGCAACGCCTTCGGCCCGGCAGCGGGTGTGTTTAAAAAGGTTTGAAGTTGCGCGCTCAGATCATCGCCGGTTTCCAGCACCGCACCGGTCAATCCCGAGCACTGCGCGATCTGCGCCTGAAAACTGCTGACCCGCTCGATCCTTGAACTGGTGCCGTCATAGGGTTCAGTCACCAGTACCAGATCCCGATAACCACGCTGCTCCAGATGCGTGAGCGCCATCTCTACAGCCAGTGGGTTGTTGAGCCCGACCATGTCGCTGTCTAGCCCGTCGACCTTGCGATCCACCAGCACCATCGGCATCTCGCGGCGCAACTCGTGCAATTCGTCACGGTGATGGCCCAGGGTGTTCACGATCAGCCCTTCGATGTTGTACGAACGCAGCAGCGCCAGGTGCTGGCGTTCCTGCTCGTCATCGCGGTCGGTGTTGCACACCACCAGGCTGTAGCCGTGCGCACGGCAGGCGGTTTCCACCCCGTGCATCACGGCAATCGAATAAGGGTTACGGATATCGGCCACCAGCATGCCGATCAGGCGTGTGCGCCCGCGCTTCAGGCCGCGAGCCATTTGGTTGGGGCGGTAGCCAAGTTCGCTGATGGCCTGTTCGATGCGCAGGGCAATGGCGTCGGAGAGCAGGGCGCGATCATCGCCGATAAAGCGCGAGACACTGGCCTTGGAGACCCCGGCATGATTGGCGACGTCCAGCATGGTGATACGGGCGCGCTGGGCAATGGAAAAAGTGTTCAAGGCATCGTCTTCTTATTGTGTGAAACCGGTTTCAGACGATAGTGATTTGTTTAGTCGTGTCAAGTAGTAAGGCGCTAGGTACCGCGGAAAAATACTGACTTTTCCGACCAGCGGTCGCCTAACCTGTCAGATCTGACAGTAGGCAAGGAGTTGTATTAGGCGTCTAATTTTCTCAAAGGGTAACAATTCAAATCTTTGAAGCCTGTTCATAAAACAACGCGGGCACTTGCCATGAGCAGCATCAAATCAAATTTATTGCCTGCAAAATCAACCGTCTCTGCGGATAAAAATGTGCTGGCGGTGATTATTGAAGTCGATGGTGTGGATCCTGCTGACCCAGCAGGCTATATCCCTCTTGAAAAACTGACCAACGGCACCATTGCTCGAATACCAAGATGGAAAGAGTATTCCATCGATCCAGCCAGGCCTGATCATTTAGTTGTTTTTTTTGAACAGGATCGTATTACCACGAAAATTCATGACGCTTATTATGTTCCCGTTGCTATTGAAGAAATAGAAGTTGTCTTGAGCCCTGCACTGCTGAGCAAGGATGGAGTGGCCGAGATTTACTATGAATTGACTGACTTTGATGGAAATCCGGATCGCGCACCGCGTAGACAGCTGACGATTGATCATACCCAGGTACCGGTTCAGAAACTTGCCGAGGCGGAGTTTCTAGATGCCACGCTAAATGGGTATTGGAACCTTTCCAAAACTCAAATAAATAATGGTGGTGTTGTTTTCGTTCCCGCTCAGACAGTGAGCCGTCCTGTTGATGCGGGTGAATTAGAATGGCGGGTATATAATAGTCTGAATGCTAGTGGTGCCGAAGTGGCAGCTGCATTTGGTCGCTTTGAAAAAACTCTTAATGACAATGATATTAAAACTGGATTCGAAACACCGATCCCGTTCGCCCGGTATATACAGCCGCTGGGGGGGCTGGGCTCGGCTTTGGTTGTATATCGTTTTTTTAATAACGGACGGCTGGTCGGAGAGTCATCGCCAGCCTTGGTCAAGATTGATCTGCTCATTCCGGGCGCGTCAAAGTCGTCCCAGGACGACGGGGTGATAAGTAGTAGCGGTTTCTTGTCTCATAATGGAGTGTATGAAATGACTATCGAAGAAAAAGTTACGGGTGATGCTGAACGTGTGGAATTCGGAGGTGGTGTTCTCTCTCTACCGCCAGTTGTTAAGAATCTTACGGTGAATACGCGAATTAAAAAGGAAGATGCCGACAGAGGTTACATCGAAGTTGACCTTGATGGTCTGACGAACGCAGGCGGCGGTGGCACAGCGCAAATAGAAGTGATCCTGCCCGATGGTTCGGTGGTTGCAGGTGAAACCAAATCACTGGACGGTATCAATCAACCTTTAACGTTCAGAGTGCTTATCGCAAATATTGCTGAACGCACCACTCCGGAGGATCCCACTCCTTATAAGTTTCAATTCAAGATTTTTGACGCGGATGGTAACGATGACCATTCGAGTGCGCCGACCGATATTCAAGTACGGACTCGAGGGCCGTACGCGACCAAAACCCCTAATAGCAGGGGTACAGTGCCCGCTGTGAGTTTTACGAATGCTCCCGCCAGTAACGTACTGGATTCGGCGTGGTTCAATGCAAATCCGGGTGGTTTGCGTTGCAAGTTTCTCGATACGTATGCTTTCAAGCATGCGGATGATGTTAAAAATATATATATGGGGCCGAGATCCATTACTACCTCAGACACCCCAATCATTTCGGGTAAGCTGGATGCCAATGATGAACTGATTATTCCGGCCGACAAACTAAGAGCGTTTGGCACTACAGCACTTTGGGATGCCAATAACATTGTTGACCTGGCAGGATATCCTAGTGTTTTTTCGGCCGCGAGGCGTTTGCTGTCTGTAAGTTTGCCACCGCCTTTGGTGTTCTTTCCTCTTGAAGTGCCGGACGCGGGTACTGATTTAAGTACTACGTTGACACTTAAGCACTTCAATCCGGTGGTGCGGAATATCCGGGTAATCTTGCGACGGCCCACCAACGCAGTGGCGAACGCGGACATCGAAGTCAAGTTGGAAGGCGAAAGCCTGGGCAGCAAGAAGTTAGGTGCTACGGGTGGTCTGGAATTCGACTTGACCTATGATGTGTTCGATGCCGTTTACGGTGTGACCAAGGGCGAACTGCCTGCGAAGCTGACGTATACCTATAAGGATGGAAGTGCCCCCACGGAAGATTCAAATCAGGTGACTACGGTATACCTGAATGGTGATTATCCGCCGATCGGGTTAATTCCAGCTCCGGATCTTGTCAATGGAAACTTGCCACCGGTCGAAGTGACGGGTGTCACTGTTCAGCTGAACCATATTACGCCTGCGGATTTCAATGGGCTTGTCACATTTACCTTCAAATTATGGGAGTTGGACCTGGGCGAGCCACTGGAGCGCCAGGCAGTCGTGAGTTTTTATTACAATAATGAGTTTATGGGGGATGAGTTTATTGATGTTGGAGATCTCTCTACCTCCATTACTGTGCCTTTTGCCCGAGTCGCATTTCATGGTATCGGCACAAGGCCGGCTTACTGTGATATCAAATATCCGGATGTTGACGCTACCGTAGAACAGAAGACTCCGACTACGGTCAGGTTTGAAGCAACGGAGATTAATCTCCGTCCGCACATAGCTCGGGAGTTTAATGCGACAGATCCCGTTGTCAGTTGCCCTGCGCTTGATGTAGTAGCAGGTGCGCATCTCTGGCGAGTGGCGGTAGAGAAAGGGCAAGCAGCATTGCCTGCGGGTCAGGATATAACTGTTCATGTTCACGGCTATGAAGATGTAGGTCTGAGCACGCCGATTGGTGTGCCACATACGGAAACCAAACCGGCTGCGGTCGCAACGGCAGATACCGTTTTTGATGTGACTCTCACGTATCTGAAAACCCTGCAAGGGCCGATTACTCCGCCAGGCACTCCTGCCGACTACAACTACATACAGGTATGGTACTCAACGGTGATTGCAGGAACGACTTATGACTCACCGAAACGTCAATACAGAGTCAACGTACGTAACACCAGCAGCAAGTTCTGTGATGAACCGGCATAACCGATGACCTGATAACCCAACCTGGCTTTCTATTTGTTTAGCGAGTCAGGTTGTGGTTGTTCCTGCAGTGACGAAGCAATTTTCATCATCAAATAGAGACTTATCCTACATAAAGGGAGTAAGTGGCCCTGTAGTCTTCCGCAGCTCGAGAATGCCCTTAACTCAATGTAAGAGCCGTATTTATGCCCAATACCTCATATCTTTCCTATGGATTCGTCAAAGGATGTGCTTTGCCTGCACTGTCCTCAATGATGCTCTTCGGCGCTCCGGTCTACGGTGCCGTGGTTCCAGGTGGTAGCACTCACACAATTGACAACTCCTTGCCTTCTGAAAGCTGGACGTTACAGCCAGGCTCCACACTCATTTCCAATGGTGCAGATACACTGGCGGTAGTCGCCGACACGGCAACGTTCAACGCTACGGGTGCAAACATTGAGCGGCTCGAGGGCCAGCGTAACTCCACGTTCAATATCACAAATGCAGCTATAAGCCTTCTTGGAGGTGGCCGTGCCATCTCGATAAGCGATAGCGTTGCCAACCTTTCGAACACTCAAGTGACCAGCGACGATATCGGGCTGAACCTGATCAGAAATGTATCGGGGCAGATAGGTTCGAAAGTCTTTCTGACGAATGCAAGCTCCGTTTCCGCGCTAAACGGCGGCGCTCTCGCGACAGGCTTCAGCGAGATCAATCTTTCCAGTTCATCGATCACTGGCACCAGTGCAACGAGTTACGGGGCCCGAATCTCCAATGCCGATCTCAAGGCAGTGGACAGTCGGATTACCGGTGGGCTGAACGGTCTGCAGATAGGCCGGGAAATCAACGGGGCCAGAACCTCCACGGTGACACTGGACAGCACTACCGTTGAAGGCAAGTCCGGTTCCGCGATTGTTGTTGGCTTCCAGGACCGGAGCGGGATTACAGCAAATATCGATTTGCTCAATGGCAGCCGATTGATTGGGGCCAACGGCACGAGCCTTGAGGTCAATGACGGTGCCGCGGCCAACTTTTCGGCGGATCGTAGCGACCTTGTGGGTAATGTCGTCGTCGAGTCCGGTAGTTCGGCAGCCGTTACCTTGAAGAATGGCGCGACGCTGAACGGTAACTTGCAAAACGTCGCGCAGGTCAATCTCAACGCAGGGTCAATGACAGGCGATGTACTTGCAGACACTGGCAACCCTGCTTCGGTGCAACTGGCAAACGGTTCTTCGCTGAACGGCAATCTGCAAAACGTCGCGAATGTCAGCGTAGATGGCAGCACCCTTACCGGTGATGTGCACGCTTTGCCTGGGGCAGGGGCCGTCATCCAGTTAAGCAATCAGGCTGTTCTGCAAGGTGGGATTTTTGATTCTGCACGCGTCGCCATTAATAGCGGCGCGCAATGGACGATGTCGGCTGACAGCACCGTGCAGCAACTGGAATTGAGCAATGGTGTGGTGCGGATGGGCACCCATGATCAATACCTGCAATTGAACGTGGTGAATCTGTCCGGTAACGGCACCGTCGAAATGGGCACTGACCTGGTTACCGGGCAAACCGATTTCCTGAATGTCACCGGCAACGCCACTGGGCAACATCAACTGCAAATCGCTGCTACCGGCACGACGCCTGTCACGGCCGAAGCTGTGAAGGTCGGCAATATCGCTGCGGGCGATGCGAGTTTTTCGCTGGGAGGACGTGAGACGGTTGACGCGGGTACGTTCGTGTATCGGTTGGCCAAAGAAGGTCAGGGTCTGTACCTGAATCCGGACAAGGAAACCGTGAGTACTTCGAGTAACACCGCGCTGGCCTTGGCGGGCAGTGCTCGCAGTGTCCTGAATGCCGAGGCCACCATGCTCAGCGATCAGTTGGGTGACCGCAGTCTCAGTATCCGCCCTGAGGCCTCGATGCGCGCCATGGATGACAGCTCGGTGAAACTGAGCAAAAGCGTTTGGGTTCGCACTTACGGTAACCAGTACAACGTCGACAACGCGTATGGCGACGGTTACACCCAGAATCAGACCGGTATTACTGGTGGTGCCGACACGGTCGTCGATATTGCCGGGCGTGCATGGGTACTCGGTGGATTCGTCGGCACGAGTCGAACAGACATCGATCTGAAATACGGTTCCAGCGCCATTGTCGACAGTGTGAACGCGGGTATTTACGGCAGCACCTTCGATGTCGACAGCGGTGTGTTCGTCAATCTCATGGCCAAAGTCAATCAGTTCGATAACAAAGCCAAAGTGACCATGAGCGACGGCACCCGCACGAAGGGTGACTACAAGTCTCTGGGATTAAGTGGTTCTGCAGCAATCGGTAAACATATGCGTCTCAAGGATGATTATTTTGTCGAGCCGCAGGTGCAGGTATCGACGGGCGTTGCGCAAAGCGATGAATACAGGCTCGACAACGGCCTGCAAGTCAAAGCCGATACCATGCGGTCTGTTCAGGGCAAAGTGGGTGTTCGCGGCGGGCGCGTCATCACGCTGGATAATGGCAGTCTGCTGGAACCAAGCCTGTCGACCGCGTTCAATCACGAGTTCGTCAAATCCAACGAGGTCAAAGTCAACGACGACAGCTTCGATGATGATCGTGCCAGCAGCTCTGTGGAGTATGGCGCAGGTCTCAAGTGGACACCGGCTCAGCGTACATGGCAGGTTTCCGGCCAGGTCGGTGGCAGCAAAGGGACAACCGTGAGCCAGGACTGGAGCGGTAGCCTGCGAGTCAGCTACTTCTTCTGATCGGTTACCAGTGAATTGAAAATGCCCTGACAGTGTCAGGGCATTTTTTTGTTCGGAGCTTGTTCAGCCAAACAGTCCTGCGGCGATATTGATTGAAAATCCGAGTATCGCTGTGTTGAAAACAAACCCGATCAACGACTGCGCCAGCACGATTTTACGGATATCTCGCGTTGCCACCCCGACATCGGCAGTCTGCACTGCCACACCGATGGTGAACGAGAAGTACAAGAAGTCCCAGTAGTTGGGCGTGGTCAGCCCTTCGGCAAAGCGCAACGCCGGTTCCTTGCCGTCCCATGTGTAATACAACCTCGCATAGTGCACGCAGAAAATCACCCCGATCAGCAGCCACGAACCGATCACCGTCAGCGCGGTGAACCCGTAATGCATGAGCTTACGCGTGCTTTCCAGATCTTTGCTGCCCGCCAGTTCGAAGGTGATGGTTGCCAAACTGGCCAGCGCGGCAATGCACACCACAAACAGCACCAGCCCGGCATTTTCGTCTTCGACTTCAGCGATGCGTTTGACGTCCGGGGCCTTGGCGCGCACGGTCAGCCAGAACATCAGGATCAGGTAGGTCCAGACACCGGCGTTCCAGCCGATGAGGATTTTGCTGACGATGGAATCAGCGGGCGCTAACAGGCCAGTAGCGAGGCCGAACAGGGCAGCGGCGGACAGGCGAGGGTGGGTGCGGGCGAGGAAGCGCATGGGGACTCACGTTGGTGAATTGTCTCTGCACCATAGCGCACGCCACCTGGCTTTTGTAGGAGCTGCCGAAGGCTGCGATCTTTTGACTTTGCTTTTAGAAGATCAAAAGATCGCAGCCTTCGGCAGCTCCTACAGTTTGGGTCAGTGGGGTTTGGTGAATCGTTGGACGAGTTTGATGACGACGACGAAAAAGACAGGCACAAAGATCACCGCCAGCGTCGCAGTGATCATCCCGCCGATCACTCCGGTGCCGATTGCCTGTTGACTCGCCGAACTGGCACCGGTGGCGATGGCCAACGGCACCACACCGAGAATGAACGCCAAAGAAGTCATCACGATCGGCCGCAGGCGCAAACGCGCGGCCTGCAACGTCGCGTCGATCAGGTCGTGACCTTCGTCATACAGGCTCTTGGCGAACTCGATGATCAGGATCGCATTCTTCGCCGACAGACCGATGATGGTGATCAGCCCGACCTTGAAGAACACGTCGTTGGGCATGCCGCGCAACGTCACGGCCAACACCGCGCCGAGCACACCCAGCGGCACTACCAGCAACACCGAGGTCGGAATCGACCAGCTCTCGTACAGCGCCGCCAGACACAGGAACACCACCAGCAACGACAGCCCAAGCAGGATCGGCGCCTGGTTGCCGGACAAGCGTTCCTGCAACGACAGCCCTGTCCATTCCTGGCCCAGACCTTTCGGCCCCTGCGCCACCAGACGTTCGATTTCCGCCATGGCCTCACCGGTACTGTGCCCCGGTGACGGTTCGCCGGAAATCGCAATCGCCGGATAGCCGTTGTAACGGGTCAATTGCGCCGGGCCCTGAATCCAGTTGGCCTGCACGAACGCCGACAGCGGCACCATATGCCCCGCGTTGTTACGCACATGCATTTTCAGCAGATCGGCGACCTGGCTGCGTTGATCGCCTTCGGCTTGCACGACAACACGCTGCATGCGCCCCTGATTGGGGAAATCGTTGATGTAGCTGGAACCGACGGCGGTGGACAGCACATTGCCGATGTCTGCAAACGAGACGCCCAAGGCATTCGCCTGCTTGCGGTCGACCACCAATTGCACTTGCGGCGCTTCGGCCAGCGCGCTTTCGCGCACATTCATCAGCACCGGGCTTTTTTCGGCGGCAGCCAGCAACTCAGTACGCGCCTGCATCAAAATCGCATGGCCGAGGCCGCCGCGATCCTGCAAGCGGAACTCGAAACCGCTCGACGTGCCGAGGCCATCCACGGGCGGTGGCAGTACCGAGAATGCCATGGCGTCCTTGATCTCGCTCAGCGCAATGTTGGCGCGATCGGCAATCGAGCTGGCGGAGTCATCACTGCCGCGCTGCGACCAGTCCTTTAGCGTAGAAAACGCCAGCGCTGCGTTCTGGCCGCTGCCGGAGAAGCTGAAACCGAGAATCACCACACTGTCGCTGATCCCCGGCTCGCCGGCGTTATGCGCTTCGAACTGTTCCGCCACAGCCACCGTACGATTCTTGGTGGCGCCGGGCGGCAGCTGAATGTCAGTGATGGTGTAACCCTGATCTTCCACCGGGAGGAACGAGGAGGGCAGGCGCGCGAAGCACAGGCCCAGCCCGACCAGCAACACGACGTAAATCAGCAGATAACGGCCACTGCGTTTCAGCGCATAGCCGACCCAGCCCTGATAACGATCGGTCAGGCGCTCGAAGCGGCGGTTGAACCAGCCGAAGAACCCGGACTTTTCATGATGCTCACCTTTGGCAATCGGCTTGAGCAGCGTCGCGCAAAGTGCTGGTGTCAGGGTCAGGGCGAGGAACGCCGAAAACAGAATGGACGTGGCCATCGACAGCGAGAACTGCTGGTAAATCACCCCGACCGAACCTTGCATGAACGCCATCGGAATGAACACCGCCACCAGCACCAGCGTGATGCCGATGATCGCACCGGTAATCTGCGTCATGGCTTTGCGCGTGGCTTCCTTGGGCGACAGGCCTTCGGTGGCCATGATCCGTTCGACGTTCTCCACCACCACGATGGCGTCGTCCACCAGAATACCGATGGCCAGCACCATGCCGAACATGGTCAGCACGTTGATCGAGAAACCCAGCGCGAGCATGGTCGCGAACGTACCCATCAACGCCACCGGCACCACCAGTGTCGGGATCAGCGTGTAACGCACGTTCTGCAGAAACAGGAACATCACCGCGAACACCAGCAGCATCGCTTCGCCCAAGGTGTAAACCACTTTGGTGATCGAGACTTTGACGAACGGCGAAGTGTCGTACGGGATCTTGTATTCCACGCCCGCCGGGAAGTAGCGCGCCAGCTCATCCATCTTCGCCCGCACCAGCGTCGCGGTGTTCAGCGCGTTGGCCCCCGGCGACAGTTGCACGCCGACAGCGGTCGACGGCTTGCCGTTGAGACGCGTGCCGAACTGGTATTCCTGACTGCCGATTTCCACGCGTGCGACATCGCCGATGCGCACAGTTGAACCGTCGCGATTGGCCTTGAGCACGATGTCGGCGAACTCTTGCGGCGTCGACAACTGACCCTTCACCAGAATGGTCGCGGTGATTTCCTGACTGGACGGATTCGGCAGATCGCCGATGCTGCCGGCGGAGACCTGCGCGTTCTGCGCGACGATGGCTTCATTGACGTCAGCCGGAGTCAGGTTGAACGCGATCAGCTTCTGCGGATCGATCCAGATGCGCATGGCCCGCTCGGCGCCATACAACTGTGCCTTGCCGACGCCATCCAGACGCTTTATCTCGTTCATCACGTTACGCGCCAGATAATCGCTGAGCGCCACGTCATCGAGCTTGCCGTCACTGGACGTCAGGGTGATCAGCAAGAGGAAACCGGACGAGACTTTTTCGACCTGCAAACCTTGCTGGTTCACTGCTTGCGGCAGGCGCGACTCGACCACCTTAAGGCGGTTTTGCACGTCAACCTGCGCCAGTTCCGGGTTGGTGCCCGGCTGGAACGTGGCTTTGATCGTCGCGCTGCCGAGGCTGCTCTGCGACTCGAAGTACAGCAGGTGATCGGCGCCGTTGAGCTCTTCCTCGATCAGGCTGACCACGCTTTCATCGACGGTCTGCGCCGAAGCGCCGGGATACACGGCGTAGATTTCGATCTGCGGCGGGGCGACATCGGGGTATTGCGCCACCGGCAACTGCGGGATGGCCAGCGCACCGGCCAACAGGATGAACAGCGCGACGACCCAGGCAAACACCGGACGGTCGATAAAGAACTGCGGCATAGAAAAGCGTCCTGCTTACTGACCAGAGGTCTGGGCAAGTGGAAGAGGGGTGTCGTCGATCTGCACTTTTTCGCCGGGACGGGCGTGTTGCAGGCCTTCGATGACGATACGGTCGCCGGGCTTGAGGCCGCCGGTAACGATCCAGCGATTGTTCTGCACCGCGCCGAGTTGCACCGGTTGCTCGGCGACGCGCATTTGCTCATCAACGGTCAGCACCTGGGCAATACCGGCGCTGTCACGCTGCACGGCCCGTTGCGGCACGGTGATGCCGTTCTGGATGGTTGCCTGCTCCAGACGCACGCGGATGAAACTGCCCGGCAACAAATCGAGGTCCGGATTGGGGAATTCGCTGCGCAGGATGATCTGGCCGGTGCCCGGGTCGACGGTGATGTCGCTGAACAGCAGCTTGCCCGGCAACGGATACAGGCTGCCGTCATCCTGAATCAGCGTGGCTTTGACCTGATTCTGGCCGACTTCCTGCAACTGCCCGGAGCGAAACGCGCGGCGCAGTTCGTTGAGTTCACGGGTCGACTGGGTGAGGTCGGCGTGAATCGGATTGAGCTGCTGGATCAGTGCTAGTGGCGTGGTTTCGTTCTGGCCGACCAGTGCGCCTTCGGTCACCAGTGCACGACCGATACGGCCGGAAATCGGCGCGGTGACGGTGGCGTAACCGAGGTTCAGTTTCGCCCGTTCGACGGCAGCCTTGTTGGCCGCAACGTCAGCGGCGGTCTGCCGGGCGTTCGCACGGGCGTTGTCGTAGTCCTGGCCGCTGATGGCTTGGTCGTCGATCAACTGGGCGTAACGCTGCTCTTGCAGTTTCGCCTGGAACGCATTGGCTTCGGCCTTGCGCAGCGCGGCTTCGGCGCTGTCGAGGTCAGCCTTGAACGGCGCCGGGTCGATGCGGAACAGCACGTCGCCCTTTTTCACGTCGCTGCCTTCGCGGAAGGTGCGCTGCAACACCACACCGGCCACCCGTGCCCGTACTTCGGCGATGCGTGGCGCGGCGATGCGGCCGCTGAGTTCGCTGCTGATCGTCAGGGGATGCGCTTCGATCGTCTCGATACGCACCGTGGCCGGTGGCGCCTGATCCTCTGCCTTCGAGGATGAATCACAGGCGCTCAGTGTCAGCGCCATCGCGATCAGGCCGAGCCCGGCCAGCAGTTTGTTCGACATGTACAACCCCCAATATTGATGCCCGCATCCTACGGGCAGACGCCGAGATTAGCGGTGAAGCTTTGTAGGCGCTGTGTGAAATTGTGTAAGGGTTTTGCTCAGGGACGGGCGAGGGCGTATATCCTTCAGGTCTTGAAATTTATTGCGACAGATAAATAGCTTTCGCGAGCAGGCTCGCTCCCACAAGGAATCGCATTCCAAGTGTGGGAGCGAGCCTGCTCGCGAATGAGCCTTATCAGTCGCCACAGCACTTTCTGGATCACCCCATGCCCAACATCCTCCTGGTCGAAGACGACACCGCCCTCGCCGAACTGATCTCCAGCTACCTGGAGCGCAACGGTTATTCCGTCAGCGTGATCGGCCGTGGCGACCACGTGCGTGAACGAGCGCGGGTCAATCCGCCCGATCTGGTGATCCTCGACCTGATGCTGCCGGGCCTTGATGGCCTGCAAGTCTGCCGTTTATTGCGCGCCGATTCGGCGACACTGCCAATCCTGATGCTCACCGCCCGCGATGACAGCCACGATCAAGTGCTGGGCCTGGAAATGGGCGCCGACGATTACGTCACCAAACCGTGCGAGCCACGGGTGTTGCTGGCGCGGGTACGCACGCTGTTGCGCCGCAGCAGCCTCGGCGAACCGCTGACCGCCAATGACCGCATCCTCATGGGCAATCTGTGTATCGATCTGTCTGAACGCACCGTGACCTGGCGTGATCAACCGGTCGAACTGTCCAGCGGCGAATACAACCTGCTGGTGGTGCTGGCCCGACACGCCGGCGAAGTGTTGAGCCGCGACCAGATTCTGCAGCGCCTGCGCGGTATCGAATTCAACGGCACCGACCGCTCGGTGGACGTGGCGATTTCCAAGCTGCGCCGCAAGTTCGACGACCACGCCGGCGAGGCGCGCAAGATCAAGACCGTGTGGGGCAAGGGCTATCTGTTCAGCCGTTCCGAGTGGGAATGCTGAGCTGATGTTTCGCATCCTGTTTCGCCTTTATCTGGTTACGATCATCTCGTATAGCGCGGCGATTTACCTGGTGCCAGATCTGGTGGTCATGGCATTTCGCGAGCGCTTCGTCACCTACAACCTCGATTATTCGCGAGGCCTGCAATCGTTGATCACCCGCCAGTTTCATGCGGTGCCGCATGAGCAGTGGCCGGCGCTGGCGGCGTCGATGGACAAGGATTTCCAGCCGCTGCACATCGTCCTGGCGCGCATCGACGATGCCGATTTCACCGCTATCGAGCAGGAGCGCCTGCGTCGCGGTGAAAACGTTGTGCGTATCGGCGATTGGGGCTGGCGCACGCTGGCGGTAACGCCGCTGGACGACACCACCGCCGTGCAAATGGTTGTGCCGCCGGATCCGCTGGACGTCAATCTGTTGTACTGGAGCATCAACGTGCTGATCGGCGCGAGCCTGCTCGCCTGTCTGCTGATGTGGTTGCGCCCGCACTGGCGTGATCTGGAACGCCTCAAAGGCACCGCCGAACGCTTCGGCAAAGGTCATTTGAGCGAGCGTACGGAAATCGCCCCAAGCTCTAACATCGGCAGCCTCGCCAATGTCTTCGACACCATGGCCGGCGACATCGAAAACCTGCTCAACCAACAACGTGATCTGCTTAACGCCGTGTCCCATGAACTGCGCACGCCGTTGACGCGTCTGGACTTTGGCCTGGCGCTGGCGCTGTCCGATGACTTGCCGACCGCCAGCCGCGAGCGTTTGCTGGGGCTGGTCGCGCACATTCGCGAGCTGGATGAGCTGGTGCTGGAGTTGCTGTCTTACAGCCGTTTGCAGAACCCGGCGCAGTTGCCGGAACAGGTCGAGGTGTCGCTGGACGAGTTCATCGACAGCATTCTGGGCAGTGTCGATGAAGAGCTGGAATCACCGGAAATCGTCATCGATGTCTTGCTGCACGGCCAGCTCGAACGCTTCTCGCTCGATCCGCGCCTGACCGCGCGCGCGATCCAGAACCTGCTGCGCAACGCCATGCGCTATTGCGAGAAACGCATTCAGATTGGCGTGCAGGTCAATGCCGCAGGTTGTGAGATCTGGGTCGATGATGACGGCATCGGCATTCCCGATGACGAACGTGAGCGGATTTTCGAGCCGTTCTATCGACTGGATCGCAGTCGTGATCGGGCTACAGGTGGGTTTGGGCTTGGCCTGGCGATCAGCCGTCGGGCACTGGAAGCGCAGGGTGGGACGTTGACGGTTGAGTCTTCGCCGTTGGGTGGTGCGCGCTTCCGGTTGTGGCTGCCCACTACCGCCTGAGCTTCATGCCTCTACACATATACCTGTGGGAGCGAGCCTGCTCGCGAAGGCGCCGAATCAGTCGCCATCTTAGCGCTGGTTGTCCGCGATTTAGAGACGGCGCAGGCCTACAGCTTTCTTACACTTTCAGCAGTTGCGCGCGCAGCAGTTCCGCATGCTGCTCCAGCTCCGCCGACGAATTACGGCCAATCAACATCCACGCATGCTCACGTTCAGTCCAATACACCACATTCATCTCATGCCGACGCTCATGGGCCAGCGGCTGACTTCCGCTGTTCGAGCGGGTCACACACAGCGCCAGTGGCCCGTGTTTCGCATCCAGATAAACAATCTGTGCAATCGGCACGCCGTCGTACTCAAGCATTTGTGCCCGTTTGAATTCGGCACCCGGTAGCTTCAAAGTGGCTGGCGAAAGGCTCAGGCCAAGGCGTGCGTCAATCGTGCGCAGTTGCGCGCGTTGGGAGGCGTCGTCCGTGGCCAGATGATCAAGCGTCTGCGGCACGTACAGCGCCATGTAATCGCCCACCAGTGCGCGCCAGTTGTTCGATTGCGCGGCATGCCAACCGAGGAACAAGCGGTCAGCCAGCACACCACCGGCCACTAGCGCTGCGGCTGCGCCACCGATAAACCAGCGTCGGTTGAAGCCCGGACGCTGCGGTGAAGGAATCGCATCCAGCCGCGCTTGCAGGCGATCCAGCGGCGCCTGTTGCGCCAGTTCGTCATAGGCGTTCTTGTACGGCAGGTTGCTGCGGCTGAGCCATTGCACGCGCAGACTCAGCAGCGAATCTTCGGCAATCGCATCGTCGAGCTGATCGCGATATTCGCGTTCAAGTTCTCCGTCGAGGTAGGCGACCAGTTGCTCATCCGAAGGTGTGTTCATCAACGGTCTCCTTCGGTGGATTTCGGCACAGCCTGCAACGGCGGGTATTCGGCGAGTTTCAGCCGTGCGGTGGCCAGACGACTCATGACCGTGCCGATCGGCACTTGCAGGATCTCGGCGACTTCGCGGTAAGACAAGCCTTCGACATAGGCCAGATACACGGTTTCACGCTGGGTTTCCGGCAAGGCATCAACGCGACGAATCACCTGCGCGGCCATCACGTGAGTCTGCGCCGCATACTCCCCATCGAACGCCAGCTGCCCATCGGCATCGACCTGACCCGCACCCTGACGCACGCGTCGAGCGCGCACTTCATTGAGCCAGATCGAATGCAGAATGCTCAATAACCAGCGATCCATGCGCGTGCCGGCGGCGTATTGACCGGCGCGCTCCAGCGCTCGCACACACGTGGCCTGCACCAGATCCTCGGCCAAATGCCGATTGCGCGACAGCAGCAAACCGTAGCGCCACAATCGCGCCAGATGCTGTCCGAGTTCTGCTCTGAATGCCTGATCGTTGACGATGATGGCGGCCCTTATAAGTGCTCAGGTTTTCGATGAATCGTTGATGGCTTCGGCCAGATCCTGGTATTCCTCGCAGGACGTACCGCAAATCGATTGGATCTGCTGCAACTGTTCCTGCGCCAGATCGACGCGACCCTTGATCACATAGGCCTCGCCGAGGTATTCGCGCACTTGCGCATACTGCGGATCAAGCTTCACCGATTGCAGGTAATAACCGATGCCCTCATCAGTGCGCCCCAGTTTGCGCGTGGCATAACCGCGATAGTTGAGGGCCTTGGCGGTTTTCGGTTGCTTGAGCGTATCGAGCAGCGCCAGGGCTTCTTCGTAGCGACCGACCTTGGCGAGGCGATAGGCATAATCGGTACGGTCGGCATCTGAAAGTGCTTTGCTGACTTGCATCACGCACTTCTGCGTTTTGCTGTCCCAGACCTGGCCTTTCGGGCATTCGGGTTTCTGTACCGGAGCTTCTTCATCACCGTTGGCGAAGGCCAATTGGCTGGACATCGCGGCGGCCAGTAACAACGGGGCGGCGAACATAACGGAACGGATAGTCATGGGCAAGGCTCCACAGGGGGTTATGTTTCACTTTGAACACCACAGCGTGAATTTTTATTCATTGCTTTATCAGTGACTGTTCAAGTTCAGCGTAAATTCAAGCGCTATGCTCGGGAGCGTCTGCCGTCGATCCGATGTTTTGCCGTAAGGAGCGTTGCCATGACCGACCACGTCCATCACTCAGCCGCTGCCGGCTACAAAACCGCTGCCGACAGCTACGTCAAAGGGCGGCCGGACTATCCGCCGCAGGTTAGTCAGTGGTTGGCCGCGACGCTGGGTCTGGATGGGCACAAGACCGTGATCGATCTGGGCGCCGGCACCGGAAAATTCACCGGGCGTCTGGTAGCGACCGGTGCGCAAGTGATCGCGGTTGAGCCAGTGGCGCAAATGCTGGAAAAGCTCTCGGACGCCTGGCCTGAAGTCCTGGCCGTGAGCGGCACGGCGACTGACTTGCCGTTGCCCGACGCTTCCGTGGATGTGGTGATTTGCGCGCAAGCGTTTCACTGGTTCGCCAGCACCGAGGCACTGAGCGAAATCGCCCGGGTGCTTAAACCCGGTGGCAAGTTGGGGTTGATCTGGAACCTGCGCGACACCCAGGTCAGTTGGGTGCCGAAACTGGACGCCATCGTCAATGCGCTGGAAGGGGACACGCCGCGCTATTACACCGGCGCGTGGCGCACAGCGTTTCCGCACCCGGCATTCGCGCCGCTGCAGGTTGAACGGTTTCACCATGGCCATACCGGCTCACCGGAAGATGTGATCTTCAACCGCGTGCGCTCGACCAGTTTCATTGCCGCGCTGCCGGAGGCGCAGCGGGCGCAGGTTGATGAGCAGATTCGCGCGTTGATTGCCGCCGAGCCTGAGTTACGCGGCAGGGACGTGGTGACAGTGCCTTACGAAACCGCCGCGTTCGTCGCCGTGAAAAAGGGCTGAATCCCACGACACTCCGCTATCGCGAGCAGGCTCACTCCTACAGGGGTTTCAGGTGTTCATAGTATCTGGCTGCACTTTTCCACCGCCTTGCGTCGTTCGCGAACCCCACGCACCACCAGATACAACAACGGCCCAACCGAGACAAAAACCGCCGTCAACAACAAATACGGCAGCACCGACCAAACCGACTGCCCACGCGACCGCGCATCCTTGACCATCCAGATACCCGCCAGCGTGGCCAGCAGATACAGATCAATCACCACCTGCGCCGTATCGGGCCGCGACATCAGGCTGATGCCAAAATCGATCAACGACTGTTCAGCCTGGAGCATCACCGAAACGGTGTAACCGCTAAAAGCGAGCAAAGCCGTGAGGGGCAGGGCGATCGACATCATGCATTCCTTCCGTGGTGTGATGAGAGAGTCGCCAGACTAACGCCGCCGCGCAAAATTGGCCATTGACTCGCCAATAGCGCACAGGCTAATTTCCAGCCCATGACTTCGACTGTATCGCGCTGCCAGCCAATGATTATTACCGCCATTCCTCATTTGGCGGGCTAGCTCACGACTGCAGCACCCAACCCGCCCTAGAGGCGGGTTTTTACTTTCTGTCTCCGGGGTTTTGAAAAAATGTCAGGAGACGACCATGCCGCACAGCCCCGACCAGCAAACCCTGCTTGAACACTATGTGAAAAAGATCCTCGCCGCGCCGGTGTACGACCTTGCGGTGCGCACGCCTTTGCAAGCGGCGCCGGCGCTGTCGGAGGCGTTGGGCAACCGGATTCTGCTCAAGCGTGAAGACCTGCAACCGACGTTCTCCTTCAAGATCCGTGGCGCTTACAACAAACTGGTACAACTCAGTGAAGAACAGAAGGCGCGCGGAGTGATCACCGCCTCGGCCGGCAATCACGCGCAAGGCGTGGCGTTGGCAGCGCGCGAACTCGGGATTGCGGCGACCATCGTCATGCCAGCGACAACGCCGGAACTGAAAGTGCTGGGTGTGCGCAGTCGCGGCGCTGAAGCGTTGCTGCACGGCGAGAGTTTCCCGTTCGCGCTGGCCCATGCGCTGCAACTGGCGGAACAGACCGGGCGCACCTTCGTGTCACCGTTCGATGACCCGGAGGTAATCGCCGGGCAGGGCACCGTGGCGATGGAAATCCTCCGCCAACATCAAGGTTCGCTGGATGCGATTTTTATCCCGGTAGGTGGTGGCGGTCTGATCGCCGGCATCGCCGCCTACGTCAAATACCTGCGCCCGGAAGTGCGGATCATCGGCGTCGAATCCGAACATTCAGCGTGCCTGAAGGCTGCGCTCGAAGCTGATCAACGCGTCGTGCTGCCCACGGTGGGGACGTTCGCCGATGGCGTGGCGGTAGCGCAGATCGGCGCGTTCGGGTTTGAGGTGTGCCGCTTTTGCGTCGACGAAGTGATCACCGTCAGCAATGACGACCTCTGCGCAGCGATCAAGAACATCTACGACGATACCCGCTCGATCACCGAACCTTCCGGCGCCTTGGCCGTGGCCGGGATCAAGCAGTACGTAGCGCGAACCGGGGTGAGCGAGCAGACATTCGTGGCAATCGACTCGGGCGCCAATATCAACTTCGACAGTCTGCGCCATGTCGCCGAGCGCGCCGCAGTCTGCAGCGTCTCGGCGTGAAGCGGTTTACGGCAGTAACGGGCGCAGGAAGCTGCGCTCGTAGCTGACGATAAACTTCTTCTCGACCAGGCTGGCCACCAGTGCGGTGCTTTCCGGGTCAGTCATCGCGATGTGCCGGTAGCTTTCGTAATCCGCCAGCGACGGAAAACTGAACAGGCAATAAGCGATGTTGCTCGCGCCTTCGGACGGCAGGAAGTAGCCGTGATGCGTGCCGCCCAAGCGCTCGACGATGCCGAGCCAGGCCTTGGCGTAGGCCTCGAACTCGGGCAATTGGTATGGATCAATGACATATCGGACATGGCAGGTAATCAAACGACGCACTCCTTGTTCGGGTTATTCCTGCAGGGCTGTACCGACTTTGTCCGACGCCGACCAGATGCGATATCGCACTTCGACGTCCGACGGCGCATACACCACGACCGGCAATTTGCTGTTGTAACGCAGCATGAAACCGTCACCGACGACCGGCACGAACGCGCGTTTCTTCTGGCTGCCGGGCGGGCAGGCCATCATCGTGCTCATCGGCCCGATGACTTTTTCCAGTCGATAGAACGGATAACCCCAGCCTTCAAGATTCTTCTCATCGAGAACACCGCCCAAACGCTGGCGGTTGCAGTCCACTTCAAGGGTTTTGCCGGCGAGGATTTCCACCTGGAAGTTCTCTTCCTGCTCTTGCTTGGGCAAGTGAATGACCTGGCGAGTGAACCCGGCTTCAGCCTTCGGGAACGGCGCGACGTCTTCAAGCTTGGCGGCGTGGGCGAGGGTGGACAGGCTGGCGATGAACAAACCGGTGGTCGCGTAGACGCGTAAAGAACCCATGGAAGCCTCCGTGCGGGTGTAGGGTGGATGACGGGCATTCTTACCGTCATGGGCCGTGATTGCAAACCAGCGTCGAGTTGCAAATTGCAGTACCCGCCAAGGCCATTCTTGCAAATTGCAAGTAGCCAAATACTGGCACCGCCGCCAAGTGCTTGATTTCATGAGGGTGAAAATGAACCGATGAAAGGCACGCTTTATGCGTCTTTTCAGTGCGGCGCACCGGCCTTGGGCGCCTACACTCCAATGGGCATTTCGCAGTACCACCGCTTGTCGCACCAGGGAAACAGCGGGGACACACCCGTGCAGGGGCAGCAACGGTCAGCGTGAATACTTGATTGGCATCTCACAGTAAGGAGAGGGTTTCGCCATGTTTCTGTCTGCCTTGGAACTACGCAATATCATTGAAAGCAGTTTTCTGCCGAAACGCTGCCAGTGCACGCTGTCGCCGGACTTGTCGATGACCGTCAAGGTTTTCGGCGATCACCAGACCGATCAGGTCGATCTGCTGGTCAGTGGCATCGACGCCAGCCACCTCAATGGCTGTCGTGAAATCAACGAACTGATCGCCGGGCTGCGCTCGGATCTGAACCAGCAAACTGTGCAACATCACTACAGCCCACGCTCCAGAGTCGTTTAACGCACCGTTTCACCCAGTTCGACCGTCACGCGCCGGGCCTGCACAAAACCAAGGCCCAGCGCGAACTCGACCAGCACCGCGAGCAAAATCCCGGGGCCGGCATGACCGTTGAGCCATTCCGCAAAACCCAGCACCGCCAAGCCAAAACAACCGACGATAAACCCGTTGCTCAGCGCATTGCGCCCCAGCGACGGCGGTGCGTTGCGCACCAGATAAAACATCACCCCCAACGCCGCAAACAGCACCGCGCTGCGCCGCGCGACAAACCCCGCAGCGTCGGAATACTCGATGCTCCAGATCGCCAGCAGGCTCTCCGGGAAAACGCCCCAGGCCAACGCCAGCAAAAAACACAACGAACAAGTGAAGCCCGACAACGTGCGAAACGACAACTGCATGGCGAATCCTTGCGGCAGTGAGGAGGGCTCCGAGCATAACCGCCGAAACACCCCACGCCTACCGCAAACCCGCAAATCAGACGTTTCTGTCAGTTCTGGAAGTTGCACGCGTCAGACAATTTCCGGTAGCTGATTTCCTCAGGCTTACCGGCATTGTCGATGTACTTCATGTCGGCCGTGACCACCTTGCACAGTTGCGTTGGCGGCTCGGTCAACGACACCACTTTGGCCACATGCAGCGGCATGCCGTACTCATACGGCATGGCTTTGGACGTGGCAGAGGTGTCATTGGCCTGGGCCAGCCCGGCAAACGCGGTGCAGGCGAGGGCGGCAGTGAGTAATAAAGGACGAATGTTCATGAAAGGACTCCCGAGTGACGGTTCTAGAGTTCGGCGTGATTCACCCGAACCTGCCGCACTGGGCGACAGCCAGAATGGCTGAGGGCGTGCGGTTCAGTAGAGTTTTTGACCACGGCGTTAAGGGATGGTTAACCGAGCTGAACGCCGGCTGTCAGGGAGTGCGGCGGTTTTCTTTGGAAGGTTTGGCGAATTCCTACAAAGGCTGGTGCCTTGTCTGCTTTCGGCGGCTGGAGCGGGGCGGTTATTGTCGGTTGCCGCTGCAAAATCAGTGGTTCGGGTTTGGTCACCCGGGAATAATCGATTGCATATGTGCCATCATTTGCACCGCGGAGTTCTTTGACCGTGAAGTGCATAGCTGTGGCGGCCGTGTGCAGGACGCCTTCGGGCGAGCTGAGTTGATTGTTCTCGGTTGACCAAGCCTGTACACGGTCCGCCTCCCATCGTTTGGTCACGGTGTCGGCGGTTACTTTTGAAACAATCGAGTAATCAATATGCCAATAATCAAACTGCTACAAAACCGCTATCTCCCCCTCAGCAGCAATGTCACCGAAACCCCGACACTGCTCATCGACACCCAAGCCAACCCGAAAGACATCCTCGAAGCCGCCGTCCAGCGCATCCGCGCCGCCGCCGACTTGCTCGAAACCCTGCATTGCCTGTGCTTCAAACACGCCGACGTGCAAGACATTCCACACATCACCCATGCGCTTTACCTGCTGACGCAGGATGGCAATGATTTGCTGCAGGTCGCGCAGCAGCAGATGTTGAGTTGGAAGGCGCCGGTTTAACAAAACGCGAAAGCAGGGGAGTCTGTCTGGACTCCCCTTGGCCATGTGATTCATTCAGGTCTCAGTGTACGGAATCACCATTCACTCTCTTTGTACGTCGTCGGTAATCGGGAGACGCGAATTATCCTTCGTGTCTTATACAGGCTGAAGTTCATCAACCCATTCCCAATGTGACGACTCCAATAGCAAGTGCGTGAGCCGTCACGGCAAGAAATTTTCGCTTGGAGCATGTTCATACCGAAATCATGCAGTCCTTAGTTGAGCGCTGCCCGCGTGAGGAATCATCGCGAGTTGAACGTCGACATTGTTCTCTTTCTTTGCTAGCCAGCGTTGCAGGTTCTGGTCATGTTCAGGCGCCTGAGTGGCAGAACCGTAGATATCCTCAGGTGTGAGCTTGAGATAGCTCAGGGTATGAA
The DNA here is from genome assembly GCF_009834515.1 of Pseudomonas sp. R84. Taxonomy (NCBI): domain Bacteria; kingdom Pseudomonadati; phylum Pseudomonadota; class Gammaproteobacteria; order Pseudomonadales; family Pseudomonadaceae; genus Pseudomonas; species Pseudomonas sp. R84. The sequence continues at coordinate 3,666,819 of NZ_CP019426.1, read as the reverse complement.
GGCGCTGGCGGGAGGTGTCCAATCGACCGATTTCCGCCCGCAACACACTTGCTTGCTGCATGGCGGCTCGGCGATCCGATTGGAAAGGGCTATTCAACTCCGCCTCTTTGGTTTTCAAGCGTTCCTGCATTTCCTGCAGTTGGAAGTAGATCTGATCGTATTCAGTCTTTGTTACCACCGTTCCGCCGCCTTCCTGGGTCTGCTGCCAGCGGCGCAACGTTGCCCATGCGTTTGGAATGTAGGATGGCAGCATGTAGTGGTGAGGCATCTGGAATAGTTGCTGGATGAATAGAGCCCGGTCGGGCAAGTCACCGAACTTTTTCACTGCCCGGGTGCACGCGGCTTCCTCGATGGATTCGCAACCCGGGTTCCACAGCACCGAAGATTGCTCACGGCCTTTGAAGTGCACAGGCATAAAGTGATGCAGGTCGCCCTGATGCTCGTAAGCCGAACCACCTGTTCGACTTAAACCCAAGGCAAAAATCAACGCGCCCAGTGGCGCCGTGATAAAGCTGAGCACCACACCTGGGACCCAGATTCTCTTACGAGTGTTCATCCACGGTGCCGGTACGCTTGGGATCGGGTCGTTGTCGTTGACCATGCGGTGGTGCGCCAAGGCCGTTGCACCCTGAACAAAATCTGCGTCCCCTGCTCGGGGCGAACCATATGTATAAAGCAAAATGTCGTAATTTTTTGCGCTTTGCCTGAGCGCCTCTGCGAGTAATGTCGCAATGGCTCCTCCAAGGCTGTGGCCACAGATAATTACTTTTTGATCAACATGGAAACTGTCGAGGTAAGCTTGGACGAATTCCCTCATTGCTTGATAGGCCTGGTAAAAGCCTTGGTGAGCTTTGCCTACGCCAGGATTTACAGGAATTTGCTCCGCATCGGTATCTCGAACAAAGTCGACGAGTTCTAATGTTCCACGTATGGAAATAAGAACAACCTCGTCATGATGTGTCATGAACGCTTGGGTGTTAGTTCCACCATCAGCTTTACTGTCATCGAAGAAATGCCACTTTGCAGGGTGTTCCTGCTTGCCCCCCTGTTGCGGTTTGTTTTGTTCATACAAAGTCGGATCGAATGGCAAAATTTCGAAACGCTTGGAGTATGGGACGTCTTCATAAAGCGGATAGTACGCAGCAGACTGCTGCGCGTTAATCTTCCAAGACTCCTTATAACAAGCCATACCCTCTCCAAACATATTTCCTACGCTGGGCTCGAGGGGGAAACTCACCGTATCAGTAGGCTGCTCCGCCGGTGACTGTCCGAAGTCACAATAGCTCAATGCCGCAAACAATGAGAGTTGATACAAATTCAATGCACTAAACTTGTTGTCTCTCGAGAGCATTGGGCGGAAAGCCCGCAGCGGGCGCACTTCCAGAACTGTGAGTGTGTTCGGTACCAGGGCAACACCCCAAAGATCTGGTTGCTCCGGACCGAAACCGATGTCGCCCAGTACTTTTAGCAGATTCTGATTGGGAGGGTATTTGGCTTTTGACTCCGGAGGGAGATGCGAGCTTTTTTCAACGAGGTGGCGTACTTCGACATGAAAAAATTGATCCGCTTCAGATTTTGCTGGGTTGTTGTCAACTCTTTGGCCATCTTTACGGATGAATCGCGTTTTTTCGGCTCGAACCTGCAGCTCGCTGACTTTCAGCGGGTAGTTTGGCCGGCTCATCAACCAGTTATAGTCTTCTTCGCTACCGGTGTAAGGCTGATCCACGGTCAGCACGACAGGCCCTTCGTAGTGGTTTAGAACTTCACCAAAACCGGTGGCGTCTAGCGTACCTTCATATCGCTGTCCAACGCTGTCGGTGACCACATATTTAAGCCCGGCATAGGGCTTGCCATTCCCGGACTCGTCAACTAGCCGAAATCGAACTTTGGTGCCTCTGAGTGGGCAGGGCTCTTTGGCATCTTTTAGTAGTGGTTGTGCTGCTTTTTTGACCGTCATTGATGAATGTCCTTATTCCGTACACGTCGGGTAGATCGTGCAATCTCGCCCGTCCGGCATTTTGAAAGGTTTGAAATCGGTAGTGTTACCGCGACAGAACGCATAGGGATCTTCCAGACTCTTGCCCATGCAACGCTTCCATCCTTTCGGAAATTTCACCCAATTGTCACCTACGGCCGGCCTCTCATCATTGGACACAGTGAAGGTGACTCTCAATGTCTTCCCCACTAACTGCGGACGCTTCAAGGGCCCTTCGGCGATAGCACCATTTTTTTCTTCTTGCGTCGCCACCGGAGCGCATTTAAGGATTTTTGCGATAACGCGATTGGACCCGACAGTGCGGAATAGCCACTCGCACTCCCGTTGCAACTTAAGTGGAGACGGTGGATGAGTCCCATCAGTCGGGCCGTCCTCAAACTGGATTCCCGAATAGTCTTTGCCTACGTCTACCGGACCAGCAGCGTATTTGGCGTAAATCTCATAGTCGAGATTATCCAAAACCAGCGGACATCCGCCCTCCACACTTGTAAGGGCAACCTGAAAGTTCGCAGTTTGAGCTTTCTCACTGCGTTTCTGTTCGAAGAACTTGAAACCCGGATGTTCACGGCCTTTCTTCACTGGAACAGAACACGTCTCACCCATCCGAGGCACATATTGCGCTTCAACCAATATCTGAAACCCGGGGGGAAGCTCAGTCACTAAAGTAAAACTGTCTTGCTGAGCAACCGAACAGCCAGTAGCCCCAATCGCACCCAACCCGATCATGATGCTGCGAACAAACCCATTGGAAATATTGCGATGACGCATTTGATTGTCCTTTGACTCGGGCGATCGTTTCGAGCGAGCGACACCCAAAGTTTCGATATTAATTCAGTGCGTAGTCGTCGCTGTGTTTAGCAAAAAACCGTTCACACCGCTCAAAATGCTTCTCCGGCGTTTCTCCAGGTAAGGGCTGCCAAGCCAGGTCCTCGGCATTCCTGGGGTCGAGGCGCAGGGTCAACATGAACTCCCGCTGCTCTGGCGTGTTCCATTGCCAGGCCTGGAGCAGGTCCATCTGCTCTTCCAGCCATTCGAGGATCGGGCGGGTTTCTGAGAGTTTTGCGGCGGTTTCGGCGTGATACACCAGCAACCAGCGCTTGAGGTTCGCACGCAAGATTTCGCGGGTTCGCTCTGGCGGCGTAGGGGCTTGAAGCCATGGTGCCGGGTTAGGTACGGCATACATGCCTGGTTTGCCGTTATCCGCACTTCTCCACTGATTCTCCTCCCAATACAGCACACTGCTGATCGGACCCAGCAGCAGCGGCCATTCGATTTCCTTCATGTTGCCCAGGCAGCGGGCCAGAACCCGGTTGTCTTGAAAACGGAACAGCGAGCGCTCGCCGTCTTCGTCGATGACCATGCGAGCGATCCAGTGCTGGGTCAGGCTGTCGAGATCAGCCTTGTCCATGCTGCCGATCCAGCCCCAGTTGCGCTGTGGGTCATCGAGTAGTTTGCGGAACGCATCGTTGCCCGGGTTCTGTAATTCGGTCAGCCATGGACTGATGGCGGCGAACTGCGCGTATTCGGTACGGCGGTAAAGTTGTACCGAGCGTTGCATGACGCCGGCGCTATACAGCGAGGTGACCGGATTGGGTTCGGCGAGGCTGTCCAGTGCCAGAATCAGCACGCGATTGAGTCTGGCCTGTTCGCCTAGCCAGTTGTTGAGTGCTTCGCTCATGCTGTAGCTCCCAGATCGCATTTGCCTTCGCGGCAGGCTTCGCAGATCGGGCAACGTATGTCGCCGGCAGCGCGAGCGGCTTTGGCCAAGGCCATCTGTGCGGCGGCCGGGACGAGCAGGGCACCTGCTTTGTCTTTCGCTGCGGCCCACGGTATGACAGGTTCCAGAATCCCGATCCCGGTTCCCACCCCAGGCGCACCACCGGTATTCACCTTCACCTCAGCCCCGCTGATGGTCACACCACCGGCATCCACCTTCACAAAGCTCCCGCCCGCCTTGGCGGTCAGCTCCATGCCGCCCTCGATCACCACTTTCTCACCCGCGTGATAGTGAATCTCTGTCCCGGCCTCGACAAACTGCGCCGTACCTACTTTCACATGCTGAGTCACGCCCACGGTCAGGTGATCATCCGCGCGCATCTCACTGATACGATCCAGATGCGTAATCCGGTGCTCTTCAACCTTGAACTCACTCAGCGTATTGGCTTCAACGGTGTCGTGCCGTTCATTCCCGACACGAATCTTCTGATCGTGCTCAATGTTTTCGTCCCAGTCGCGTTGGGCGTGGATGTAGATCTGCTCGACGCCTTTCTTGTCTTCGATACGGAACTCGTTGTAGCCCTTGCCGCCCGGTGAGCTCAGGGTTTTGAAGGTGCTGCGGGTCTTGTTTGCCGGCAGGTCGTAGGGGACGACGTTTTCCTTGTGGTACAGGCAACCGGTGACCAGCGGCTGGTCGGGATCGCCTTCGAGGAAGGTAACGAGGACTTCCATGCCGATGCGCGGGATGGCGATGCCGCCGTACGCTGCGCCGGCCCAGCCGCTGGCGACGCGCATCCAGCAGGTGGTTTTGTCGTTGGACTGACCGTCGCGGTCCCAGTGGAATTGCACTTTGATGCGGCCGTACTGGTCGCAGTGGATTTCTTCGCCGGCCGGGCCGGTGACGACCGCGGTCTGGCTGCCGAGGACTTTTGGTTTCGGGTGTTCAAGGGCAGGGCGGTAGTGCGCATCCCACGGGGTGGCGAGGAAGCTGTTGCGGTAGCCCTGGTGGAAATCGCTTTTGTTCTCGGTGACGTCGCTGGTGACGTTTTCGCCGAGCACTTGCGGTTGTTTGCCTTCGTGGAAGACTTCCAGCAGCAGCCACAGCTCATTCCATTCGGCGCGCGGGTGTTCGGCGAGCGTGAGGAAATGGCCGCTGGTCAGCGTCGGTTCGTCACCTTTGCCTTCGGCGAGTTTGTAGTCGCTGCGATGGCGTTCGAGGGCGCGGGTGGAAAGGAACTTGCCGCGCTCGCGGGTGGTGAAGCGGCCGGGGTAGTCGTAGTCTTCGAGGTCCGGGGCAAAGGTGCTTTTCGCCGTGCCTTCGGGGAGGATCTGCGGTTTTTCGAAGTCGTAGTCGCGGCGGCTGACGCGGGTGGTGCGGGTTTCCAGACGCAGGTTGAAACGCTTGATCACCGGTTTGTCGGCGGCCATGCCGGAGTCTTGCTGGTAGCTCACCGGTTTCAGCTTACGGAACACGGTCTGGTCGTCGCCGAACACCAGTTTGTGGCCGCTGCTGCTGTGCTGGAAGTGGAAGTGAATGCCTTCTTCCTCGCACAGGCGCTGGATGAAATGCAGGTCGGATTCGTCGTACTGCACGCAGTACTCGCGTTCCGGGTATTCGGCGTTGAGCTGGAAGCTGTAGGCGTCGGCGAGGATGCCGCGATCTTCCAGGACCTGGGCGATGATTTTCGGCACGGTCAGTTGCTGGAAGATCTGCTGATCGTGGTTGTGCCGCAGGTAGGCCAGTTGTGGCACCAGGCTGAGGCTGTAACGGGTCAGGGTCTTGCCGGAGTCGCCTTGCTCGATGCGATAGACCAGACCGTGGATCTTGCCTTCGCCGGTCGGGCCGAAAGTCAGGACGCCGGGCTTGTGCAACAGCTCTTCGAGTTTCAGGTCGGGGCGCGCGCTGACGAGTTCAAGGTCGAAACGGAACGGTTGGTTGAGGGCTTCGCGACCGGTGAAGCTGAGGACTTGCAGGTCGGCGTTGGCGCCTTCAAGCGTGAGGGTAATGTGGGTTGCGTTGGCGTCCAGCATGCCTTGAATTCCGTCCGTTGAATAAGCAGGTGACGGATGATGGAGGATTCAGCGGCCTCGTTCAAGGCACAAAAGCCGTAGGTCTGGCAGGTTTGCGGTATAGGGAAAACCCTTAGATGAGGTGTTTGACCCAGTAAAACCGGGCGTTTGCTGCGAATTGGCGTTGATTGCCGGCAACTTTTTCCACGACCGGGGTTGAAGAATCCTCAGTCAGATTCAGACTAAAGTCGCCTGTAGCACGTCAAAGCCATCTGCCATCATTGCTGCTCACCCCTGCGTGTCCACTTTCTCCTGGTTCAATCTGATCCGGGACGGGAGCTATTTTTCTGGCTTGTTGCGCGCTTGCGCAAACGCTGCATTGTTGGAGTTTTTCATGCGTCCCCCATTTCCCCTCATCACCCCGCGCCAGTCGTTTGGCTTCGGAGCCGTTGTGCTGTGCGCAGGTTTTACTGCACAGGTTCAGGCCAGCGGATTTTTTGAAGACGCCACGGCGAAAATCGAGTCGCGCACGGTGTACTTCAACCGCGATTTCCGTGATGGGCACACCACGAACGATCAGGGCGCGTCCAAGCGTGAAGAGTCGGCACAGGGTTTTATTCTCAACCTGCAATCGGGCTACACCGAAGGAACGGTGGGTTTTGGTATCGATGCGCTGGGCATGCTCGGCTTTCAACTCGATTCCAGCCCGGACCGCAGCAACAGCGGCTTGTTGCCATCGAGCGGCAACGACCCGCGCGGCTCGAAAGGTCAGTACGCGAAAATGGGCCTGACCGCTAAGGTCAAGGTCTCGGACACGGTGCTGAAGTACGGCGCGCTGTTGCCGGATCTGCCTCTGTTGAAATACAACGACGGCCGTTTGCTGCCGACGATGTTCAACGGCGCCATGCTCACCTCTAAAGAGGTGAAAGACCTGACCTTCATGGCCGCGCGCCTGGACAAGTACACCGCGCGCGATTCCACCGATTCGCAAGACATCCGCGTGCACTGCAAGAACAAGCGCTACGCCTGCAACACCACTGCCGATCATTTCGACATGTACGGCTTCGACTACAAGATCAACGATCGCCTGACCGCGCAGTATCACTACGCTGAACTGGAAGACATTTATCGTCAGCACTTTGTCGGGCTGTTGGGTAATCAACCGTTAGCTGGCGGTGTGCTTAAAGCGGATCTGCGCGTGCTGAAAAGTGCCGACAGCGGTGATGCCAAGGCCGGTTCCATCGATAACCGGGCGTTGAGCGGCATGTTGTCGTATGCGCACAGCGGCCACACGTTCAGCGCCGGTTGGCAGCGCATGAACGGCGACAACTCGATGCCGTACCTCGATGGCAGCAATCCGTATCTGGTCAACTATGTGCAGGTCAACGACTTCGCCGCTGCGCAGGAACGCTCGTGGCAGTTGCGTTATGACTATGACTTCAAGGCCATTGGCATTAATGGTTTGAGCTTTCTGACCCGCTATGTGAACGGTGATCACATCAAGGTGTTGGGCAGTGATCAGGAAGGCAAGGAGTGGGAGCGCGATAGCGAGTTGAAGTATGTGATTCAGACGGGCACGTTCAAGGATGTGAGTCTGCGTTTGAGGAATGCTACGTATCGCACCAATTATGAGAAGTTTGCCCGGGATGTGGATGAGACCCGGTTGATTGTGAGTTATAGCTTCTCCGTCCTGTAACGGCTCCCAATGTAGGAGCTGCCGCAGGCTGCGATCTTTTGACGTTGATTTTAAAAAACCAAGATCAAAAGATCGCAGCCTTCGGCAGCTCCTACACGGGATCCCGGAGCTTTTACAGCCAATGCCAGAACCGGCTCCAGAACCCGCGATTCAAATCTTCCTTGCACCCGGCATATTGCCGCGCATACACATCCGAACGGTTCTGCACTTTGCGCGCCGTTGGCATCAGCCAGGCTTTGCTCGCGTAGGTCTTGTTGCGGAATCCGCCCCAGCCTTCGTGGTAGTTGAGGTACTGGTTATAGGCGTCGTACTTGTACACGCCATTGATCGAATAGGTCTTGTCCATGTACCAGCCGACAAAGTCGATGGCGTCGTCGAAGTCTTCGCGATCGGCTCCGCTGCGGCCGGTGCTTTTCTGGTAGTCGGCCCAGACTTCATCTTTGGCTTGCGCATAACCCGAGGCGGTCGAAACGCGGCCCCACGGGATCACCCAGAGCAAGTATTTGCGCGGAGTCTTGGCGTCGTAGCGGTAGCCGGATTCCTGATACATGATCGCGAAGGGCACCTGAATCGGCACGCCCCAGCGTTTTTGCGTGACTTGCGCAGCGTCGTACCAGTCGCTTTTTTCGCGGAAGATTTCGCAAATGTCTTCCGGCGAGCGGGGCGGCGAGGTGCCGCACCCGCTCAGTAGCGTTGCCAGTGTCAGTAGTCCAAGCGTCTGCCTGTAATTCAAAAGCCGTTATCCCGTCGTGCGCAAAAAGGCCGACAGTCTACGCGCTCAGCTCAATTGATGACGATAGGGCAGATCCGGGCCAGTCTTGCTGCAGGTCAGTGCGGCGGCTTGTACGGCGAACTTGAGCATGGCGTCGATCTGCTCGCGAGCGAGTTGCTGCACGCCTTCGACCGAATCCAGACCGTGCTCGGTCAGCCAGGTGATCAGCGCGGCCTGGAAGGTGTCACCGGCGCCAACGGTATCGGCGATCTTCACTGAGGCCGCCGGCACCGACCAGTTGCCATGCTGGCGGCTGAACACACTGGCGCCGTCGCCGCCCCGGGTGAGGAAAACGATCTGGCAGCGATGTTCGAGCCAGCCTTCGATCACCCGTTGCGGGTCCTGTTCGGGGTAGAGCAGGCTCAGGTCTTCGTCGCTGACCTTGATCAGGTCGGCGAGTGGTACCAGCGTCGCGATGCGCTCGCGCCACAGGTCGATATTCGGCTCGGGATTAAGGCGCACGTTGGGGTCGAGGGTGATCAGGCGTTTGCCGCTTTCGCGCTGTACCAGCGTCAGCAAGGTGTCGCCGATCGGCTGCACCACCAGCGAGAATGAGCCAATGTGCAAGCCGCGCACCTCAGCGCTCAGCTCTGGCAGATGCGCAAGACTCAGTTGCCGATCGGCACAGCCTTCACCGCGAAAGCTGTAATGCGGGGAGCCATTGGCACCGACGGCGACCATGGCCAGCGTGGTCGGCGCGGCGAAATCCACCAGATAGTCCGGGCGCACACCTTCATCCTGCAGCACTCGCTGCAAGCGGCGGCCGAGGTAGTCGGTGGACAGCCCGCCGAACAAGGCCGAGTCCACGCCCAGACGGCGCAAACCGACGGCGACGTTGAACGGCGAACCGCCGGCAATCGCGTTGAAATTCACTTTCGAGGCCAGACCGCTGGCGTCGTCTTCACTGAAAAAATCAAACAGGGCTTCGCCACACACCAAATACATAATTGTTTGCTCTTTATAGGGTTGCGACATGCTGTTGATAGCGTTCATAGGCATGCTGGAACGCCGCGACGTTGGCGGCGATCGGCAGGGTTTCACTGCTTGAATCGAGTTTCACGCAGCGCTGGCACAGATCGGCGAGGGTGTCTTCGTGGCCGTTCGACCAGGATTTGCACCACGCCGCTTGAATCGCTGCGCCGAGGGCGGCGGCTTCGCTTTGTTCGGTGCAGATCACCGGGGTGTTCATGATGTCGGCGACGATCTGCCGCCACACCGCGCTTTTCGAGCCGCCGCCGATCAGGCAAATGCTGCGGCTTTGTAAACCATTCTGGCGGAGCAAATCCAGTCCGTAACGTAGACCGAAGGTGGTGCCTTCGACGGCGGCGCGGCACAGATTGGCCTGGGTCAGGTTATCCAGCGTCAAGCCGTGCAGGCTGCCGGTGGCGTGGGGCAGGGCGGGCACCCGTTCACCGTTGAGGAATGGCAGCATGCTCACGCCGTCGGCGCCGATGGGAGCCTGGGCGACGAGGTCGTTGAACTGCTGCAGATCGAGGTCGAACAACTCGCGAATCGCGCCGGTGGCGTTGGTCAGGTTCATCGTGCAGATCAGCGGCAACCAACCGCCACTGGACGAGCAGAACGTCGCGACCGAGGCGTCCGGGCTGACTTTCGGCACCTCGGAATAGGCGTACACCGTGCCAGAGGAACCAAGGCTCATGGTGATCGCGCCGGGCTGGATATTGCCGGTGCCGATGGCGCCCATCATGTTGTCGCCGCCACCGCTTGATACCAATGCGTCGGGGTTGATGCCGAGGTGTTCGGCGATGGCCGGGAGGAGGGTGCCGACGCTTTGGTGCGCATCGATCAGCTCAGGTAGCGCCGCTTGCAGGCGTCCGCTGGCGTCGATGTCGCGCAGCAGTTGCAAGTCCCATTGGCGAGTGCGCACGTTGAAATAGCCGGTGCCGGAAGCGTCACCGTATTCGCTGCAGGCGCGGCCGGTGAGCCAGAAGTTCAGGTAGTCGTGCGGCAGCAGAATGCGTGCGATGCGTGAGAACACCACGGGGTGTTGTTCTTTGGTCCAGAGCAGTTTCGACACCGTGTAGCCCGGCGCGATGACCACGCCGAGGCGTTCCAGCGAGCCTTTTTCACCGCCCAGATGAGTGAGCAGACGGTCGTTTTCGGCGCTGGTTTCGGTGTCGCACCAGAGCTTGGCCGGGCGCAGCACTTCACCTTGGTCGTCGAGCAGGACCAGGCCGTGTTGCTGGCCGGAGACGCCGATGCCGAGGATCGCCTGGCCGTCGACATTCGCCGCCAGCAATGCCTGGCGGGTAGCGAGGGCGAAGGCTTCGAGCCATTGCTGGGTGTCTTGCTCGCGGCGGCCGTTGGCGCCGCTGATCATTGTGTGTGCGGCGGCGCCTTGGCCGAGGACTTGGCCGCTGATGGCGTCGAGGATGATGGCTTTGGTGCCTTGGGTGCCGCAGTCGATGCCTAGGAACAGTTGTTGTGTTGTCATGTGTGAACCACTCGGGTGTGGTGAAGATCAAGAGCTTACCCCCTCACCCCAGCCCTCTCCCCCAAGGGGGCGAGGGGGAAAGGGAGCCGATCGGGGGGCTGTTCAAAAGCTGAGTTCGACTCCGGTTCTCTCAACCGGGGCTGTTCAAAAGCTGAGTTTGACTCCGGACTTTCAGGTCGATGTATTCCGCAAGAACGCCTCGGTCAGTCCCCTCTCCCTCCGGGAGAGGGCTAGGGTGAGGGGCTTTTCAATCCAGAATCCGCTGCAAAGTCCGCGTCACACCTTCTTCGCGCAAACTGTTGCAGCACCACTCAAACGCCGCGACAAACTCCGCCGAACGCGGAATCACCGTGCCAAAAATCTCCTCAACCGCCAACAACCGCTGCGTGATTAAAGCATCATCCGCCACCAACGCCTGACAAAACGCCGCGCGCGGATCCGGGATCGAATAGGTATCACCATTCTCATCGACCCCCTTCAAATACAACGCCCACGCAGCGACCACCAGAGCCGCACGCTTGGTCTCCTGCCCATCGGCAATCAAGCGATTGATCGTCGGAATAGTGAACTTGGGAAACTTCGACGAGCCGTCCGAACACACCCGCTCCAATTGATCGGCAATCGCTTGATTGGAAAAGCGCGCCACCAGCGTATTTTTGTAATCCGTCAGATCAATGCCCGGCACCGGCGCCAGTTGCGGGGTCACGTCCAGATCCATGTAAGCACGCATGTAACGCACGAACAGCGGGTCGTTCATGGTCTCGTGCACAAACCGGTAGCCCTTCAAAAAGCCCAGATAGGTCAGCGCCAAGTGGCTGCCGTTGAGCAGTTTGATTTTCATCTCTTCATAGGGCGAAACATCGTCGGTGAACTGCACGCCAACCTTTTCCCAGGCCGGGCGACCATTGACGAATTTGTCTTCCAGCACCCATTGCACGAACGGCTCGCAGACCACCGGCCAGGCATCGTCGACGCCGTGTTTGTCGGCCAGTTGCAGGCGATGCGCGGTGCTGGTCATTGGGGTGATGCGGTCGACCATGGCATTGGGGAAACTGACGTTGGCGTCGATCCAGCTGCACAGGTTGCTGTTACGCAGTGTGGCAAACGCCAGCAGCGCCTTGCGCGTCACGGCGCCGTTGTGCGGCAGGTTATCGCAAGACATCACGGTAAACGCCGGAATGCCCGTCGCCCGGCGTTTTTCCAAGGCTGCACATAAAAAACCGAACACGGTTTTCGGTGACTCGGGATGGGCCAGATCGTGTTGGATCTGCGGCAGGTGCGCCATGAACTCGCCGTTGCTGTCGTCGATGCAATAACCACCCTCGGTGATGGTCAGCGAGACGATGCGGATTTGCGGATCGGCGAGCTTGTCGATCAACGCCTGAGCGCCGTCCTCGGCCAGCAGCATGTCGCGAATCGCACCGATCACGCGGACTTCGGTGTCGTCGCTGTCACCGAGTTCGAACAGCGTGAACAGGTAATCCTGCTCCTTGAGATCGTCGCGGGCGCGGCGGTCCTCAGTGCGCAGGCCGACGCCGCAAATCGCCCAGTCGAGGGCTTCGCCGGTGTTCATCAGCGCATCGGTGTAATACGCCTGATGTGCGCGATGAAAGCCGCCGACGCCGATGTGGGCGATGCCTTGGCGCGTGTCGTTGAGGCTGTAGGCCGGCAGTTGCACTTCGCTGGCCAGACGATGGAGATTTTGTTGATTGAGTTTCATCGGGAGTTCTCGAAATCAGGCCGCAGCGCGCAGCGGACGGGTCAACGCGATACCTTCGGCATCGAATAAATGGCACTGAGCCGCGTCCAGGTGCAGGCTCAATTGTTCGCCGTAACGGCTGGCCAGATCACCGCGCACGCGCATGGTCAGGGCTTCGCCGGCGTTGGTGGTGACGTGGCAGAAGGTGTCGCTGCCCAGGCGTTCGCTGACGTCAGCGGTGACTTGCAGGGTGCAGTCGCCCGGTTGTGCGAGTTCCAGATGTTCCGGGCGAATGCCGAGGGTCACGGCGCTGCCGACACTCAAATTGGCGGTGTTGAAGGGCAGGGTGATGCGCGTACCAGCGTCCAGCGAGACTTCGCAGCTCTGGCCGTCGACGCGGGCAATCTTGCCTTTGAGGAAGCCCATTTTCGGCGTGCCGAGGAACCCGGCGACGAAGAGGTTCGCCGGGTTGTGATACAGGTCCAGCGGCGAGCCGACCTGTTCGATCTTGCCGCCATTGAGTACCACGACTTTATCGGCCATGGTCATCGCTTCGACCTGATCGTGGGTCACGTAGATCATCGTCGCTTGCAGGTCTTTGTGCAGACGCAGCAGCTCAAGGCGCATCTGCACGCGCAGCGCGGCGTCGAGGTTGGACAACGGTTCGTCGAAGAGGAAGATTTTCGGATTGCGCACGATGGCGCGACCAATCGCCACGCGTTGACGCTGGCCACCGGAGAGTTGTTTTGGCTTGCGCTCAAGCATCGGCCCGAGTTCGAGAATGCGCGCCGCTTCACCGACTTTCTTCTCGACTTCGGCTTTCGGTACGCCTGCGAGGTCGAGGGCGAACGACATGTTATTTTTCACGGTCATGTGCGGGTACAGCGCGTAGGTCTGGAACACCATCGCCAGATCGCGCTTGGCCGGGCTGACTTCGGTGATGTCGCGGCCATCGAGTTCGATGGTGCCGTCGCTGACTTCTTCCAGACCGGCGATCAGCCGCAGCAGGGTGGATTTGCCGCAGCCCGACGGGCCGACGAAGACCACGAATTCCTTGTCGTTCACCTCAAGGTCGATGCCTTTGATGATGGAGAAACCTTCGAAGCCTTTTTGCAGATTCTTGATTTTCAGGTTAGCCATGAGGATGGGCCTCCGCAATTTATTATTCAGTTGAATCGAACGCGTTTTTGTAGGAGCGAGCCTGCTCGCGATAGCGGAGTGTCATTCAACAATGATGGCGACTGACACGGCCTCATCGCGAGCAGGCTCACTCCTACAGGGGGATGTGTCGGGTTCGGGATCTTCATTTCACGGCACCGAAGGAGAGGCCGCGCACCAGTTGCTTCTGGCTGATCCAGCCGAAGATCAGGATCGGCGCACACGCCAGGGTCGAGACTGCCGACAACTTGGCCCAGAACAAGCCTTCCGGACTTGAATACGAGGCGATCAACGCGGTCAGTGGCGCGGCTTTCGACGAGGTCAGGTTCAGCGACCAGAACGCCTCGTTCCAGCACAGAATCAGCGAAAGCAGCACGGTCGAGGCGAGGCCGCCCTTGGCAATCGGCAACAGCACGCGGACCATTTCCTGCCACAGCGTGGCGCCGTCGAGGCGGGCGGCTTCGAGGATGTCTTTGGGGATGTCCTTGAAGTAGGTGTAAACCATCCAGACCACGATCGGCAGGTTGATCAGCGTGTAGATCACGATCAGCGCGATGCGTGTATCGAGCAGGCCGAAACTCTTCGCCAGCAGGTAGATCGGCATCAGCACGCCCACCGGCGGCAGCATCTTGGTCGAGAGCATCCACAGCAGCGTGCCTTTGGTGCGCTGGGTTTCGTAGAACGCCATCGAGTAAGCGGCGGGCACCGCGATCAGCAGGCACAACGCGGTGGCGCTAAAGGAAATCACCACCGAGTTCCAGGCGAAACTGAAGTAGTCGCTGCGCTCATTGATGTGCAGGTAGTTCTCCAGCGTCGGCGTGAAGATGAACTGCGGCGGCGTGGCGAACGCGTCGATTTCGGTTTTGAAACTGGTCATCACCATCCACAAGATCGGGAAGAAAATCACGATCGCGATGGCCCAGGCCAGGGTGCCGAGCAGCAGGCTTTGCAGCCGGCGGGATTGTTGAAGAGTCATGGCAGGCCTCAGGCTTTGTCAGTCAGGTTTTTGCCGATCATCCGCACCAGAATGATCGCGGCGATGTTGGCGATGACCACGGCAATCAAGCCGCCCGCCGAGGCCATGCCGACGTCGAACTGCACCAGCGCCTGGTTGTAGATCAGGTAGGCGAGGTTGGTCGAGGCGTAGCCGGGGCCGCCGTTGGTGGTGGTGAAAATCTCGGCGAACACCGACAGCAGGAAGATCGTTTCGATCATCACCACCACAGCAATCGGCCGCGCCAGATGCGGCAGGGTCAGGTGCCAGAAGATCGCGATCGGCCCGGCACCGTCGAGGCGCGCGGCTTCTTTTTGTTCCTGGTCGAGGGACTGCATCGCGGTCATCAGGATCAGGATGGCGAAGGGCAGCCACTGCCACGAAACAATGATGATGATCGACAGCAGCGGGTAGTGCGCCAGCCAGTCCACCGGTTGCGCGCCGAACAGTTTCCAGACGTAGGCGAGAATCCCCGAGACCGGATGGAAGATCAGGTTCTTCCAGATCAGCGCACCGACCGTGGGCATGATGAAGAACGGCGAGATCAGCATGACCCGGACGATGCCGCGACCAAGGAATTCACTGGCCTCCAGCAATGCACTGATCAATACGCCCAACACCACACTAATCAGCAAAACGCTACCGACCAGCAACAGCGTGTTGGTGGCACCGGGCATGAAGCCCGAGTCGGTCAGAAAGTAGGTGAAGTTCTCAAGCCCGACGAACTCGTTTTCGCCGGGGTAGAGCAGGTTGTAGCGGATCATCGAGAAGTAGATGGTCATGCCCAGCGGCACGATCATCCACAGCAGCAACAGGGCCACCGAAGGGCTGACCAGAAACCAGCCGGGATTGCGTACGCGGACCTTGCGCGCAGGTGGCGACAGGTCGAGGTGGGCTTTGGCAGTTGAAGTATTCATGGCGATCACAACCGAGTCATACAGACCTATGAAGATCTAATGTAGGAGTGAGCCTGCTCGCGATAGCGGTTTTCCATCCAACACCGTCGGTGACTGATACACCGCTATCGCGAGCAGGCTCACTCCTACAAAAGGCAGGAGCGAGCTGTTGCGGTTACTTGGGATAACCGGCGCGCTTCATCTCGCGTTCAGTGGTTTGCTGCGCGGCGGTCAGAGCTTGATCCACCGTGGTCTGGCCGATCAGCGCTGCCGAGAACAGCTTGCCAACCTGGGTGCCCACGGCCTGGAACTCAGGAATGGTCACCAGTTGAATGCCAATGTACGGCACCGGTTTCAGCGTCGGTTTGCTCGGGTCAGCCGCTTTCAACGATTCCAGCGTGACCTTGGCGAACGGCGCGGCGCTCATGTAAGCGTCGCTGTAGGTCGAGGCGCGGGTGCCCGGCGGAACGTTGGCGATGCCGTCAGTTTTGGCCACCAACTCACCGTATTCCTTGGAAGTTGCCCAGGCGCTGAACTCTTTCGCTGCATCCTTGGCTTTGGAACTGGTCGGAATCGCCAGCGCCCAGGAGTACAGCCAGGCCGAACCTTTGTCAGTCACTTGATGCGGGGCGAAGGTGAAGCCGACGTGATCGGCGACTTTGCTTTGAGTTTTGTCGGTAACGAACGAACCGGCGACGCTGGCATCGACCCACATTGCGCATTTGCCGCTGTTGAACAGTGCGAGGTTTTCGTTGAAACCGTTGCTGGAAGCGCCCGGCGGGCCAGATTTCTTCATGGTGTCGACGTAGAAGTTCAGCGCGTTTTTCCACTCAGGGCCGCTGAATTCCGGTTTCCACTGCTCATCGAACCAGCGCGCGCCATAGGCGTTGGCGACGGTGGTGATCAGCGCCATGTTCTCGCCCCAACCGGCCTTGCCGCGCAGGCAGATGCCGTACTGCTCTTTGTCTTTATTGGTGAGTTTTTCGGCGAAGCCGGCGATCTGTTCCCAGGTCGGACGCTCGGGCATGGTCAGCCCGGCATCCTTGAACAGGTCGGTGCGGTAATAGGTGATCGAGCTTTCCGCGTAGAACGGCAAGGCGTACAGCGAACCCTTGACTGACAGGCCTTCACGCACCGACGGGAACACGTCGTCGAGGGCGTAACTGGCCGGCAGATCCTTCATCGGTTCCAGCCAGCCTTTGGCGCCCCACAGTGCCGCTTCGTACATGCCGATGGTCAACACGTCGAACTGCCCGCCCTGAGTGGCGATGTCGGTGGTCAGGCGTTGGCGCAGGACGTTTTCTTCCAGCACGACCCAATTGAGTTTGATGTCCGGATGCTCGGTCTCGAAGGTTTTCGAGAGCTTTTGCATGCGGATCATGTCGCTGTTGTTGACGGTGGCGATGGTCAGGGTCTGGGCGCCAAGGCTGACGCTGCTGAGGGTCATGCAGGTGAGGGCAAGCAGAGCTTTTGCAGTCGGTTGCATCGTGCACTCCTTTTCTGCACCCAGCGGGTTACAGAAGGACAGTTATTGTTTTTGTGTCTTCCTGTGCAGGAAGAATGTGCGCTGATTACAGCCTTCAATTGCAGGACTGACAAATCATCCCTAGCACTTTTGTCGATACTTTTTTGCACTGGGCTTTGACGTGGTGAATGCAGAGAAGGGCTTTTCAGCGCCGAGGTGCTATCGAATGCGTACAGGTTTTTGATGCCGACACAGCCCCTTGTAGGAGTGAGCCTGCTCGCGATAGCGGAATGTCAGCCAGCATTTTTGCAAGCTGTCCCACCGCTATCGCGAGCAGGCTCACTCCTACAGGGGAATTGGGTTGTCAGTGGTGGTTCTGTTCAGTCAGGCGCTGCACCGCGAGCCGGCGGTAATGCGACGGCGTCATACCTTTGAGCTGCTGAAAGCGCCGATTGAAATTGGAAATATTGTTGAAGCCGGATTCGAAACACACCTCGGTCACCGGTTTGTCACCATCAGCCAGCAGCTCGCAGGATTTGCTGATGCGCAGGCGATTGACGAACTCGATGAAATTGCGCCCCGTGGCCTGCTTGAATACACGACTGAAATAAGTCGGCGTCATGCCCAGATGGTCGGCGACTTCTTCCAGCGAAATATCCCGGGCGTAGTGGCTGAAGATGTAATCGACCGCCCGGTTGGTGCGATCGATGTTGTGCTCATCGGCGAGTTGCGGGGTGGTGGCGCCGGACAACAACTGGAAATCATCGCTGGCGGCAAGCAACTCCATCAGGATGAAAAAGTGCCCGAGGCGGGTGATGCCCTTGCTGTCGGCGATTCGCTGCATGAGCGTCATGGCCTGGCGGATGGTACGCTTGCAGCGAAACTCGATGCCGTACTGCGCACGTTCCAGCAGGGGCGCCAGGGTTTTCAGTTCGGCAAACACCTGATGGCCACTCTCGAACAGCTCGTCGGTGAAGTTGACCAGCATGTCGCGCTTCTCAACGACCTCGTCCTCGGCCACCTGGCTGATCCAGTTGTGCGGCAAGTTAGGGCCGGTGAGAAACAGGGTTTCGGGGTAAAAATTGCCGATGTAGTCGCCGATGAACACCTTGCCGGAGCTGGCGACGATCAGGTGCAGCTCGTATTCCTTGTGGAAATGCCAGCGCACCAGCGGGCATGGAAAACCGTGCTGGCGGTAGATGATGGACAACCCGTTATGGTCATCCATCAACTCGTATGAAGGGTCGGTCACGCGGGCGGTTCGGGTCATGGCGGGGCGCTTTTTTTGTTCTCGCCGCCGATCATGCCTCTTTCCGGTCCGTTTGTGCCAGTAGGTAAAGTTGGCCGATCAGGCGTTACGCTGACGCACCTTGTTCAGGTTGGCTGCGCGGCAAAACTCGACAATGCGCGATTCTTCGATGAAATCAACATTGATGATATTGCACTGTTGCGCCCAGTCACTTTTCGCAGGGTCAAACCAGACGTCAAGATCGCTATGAATATCCACCGGCCCGCCGGCGATACTGTAGCTGGTTGCTGATAAAGACCAAGGGGCCCAGACGCTGAAAGAATTCTCCAGTACGTTGCCGATGAACTGTTGTAACTCTTTCGCAGTGGTAATGTCTTTTCCGGACCATTGGTGATTGATCGAATCGATAAAGACACCGCTGTGAAGAGCCTGATGAGAGCGCGCCGCAACCAAAACCCGCTGCATGGGGCTGATGCGTTTTAGTTGTTCCAGACTAAGCGAGCGGTTGCCTCTCGGTATCAGTCGTTCACCCAGAAAACGAATGATTATTTCGTTGAAGTATTTGAAGTCGAAGTTGCTGCCTGCCAAATCATGGAAGTCGACAATGATGAACTCGTCAGGGTTTTTAGCGAGAAAATCGTTGATGTCGGTTACCAGATGTCCTAGCGTCCGGGAGTTGCGGTGTCCACCGTGATGCATGGGGAATTTACCGAGACCCTCGGCGTTTTGATCGTAGGTCAAACGTATGTCGAGAACTCTGGAACCGTTTCGAAGCTGGCTGTAGAACGTATCGTGCTGACACGCCAGCCAGTGGCGCGGCGGGCCGAAAAAAGGGTAAGAGGCTTTCCAGTCAGTGCCAGCGTTGTGTGTGCCCGGCAAGGTCAGTTCGAAAAGCGACAGGGTATCGATAGCGGGTGTCGCCGTCATCCATTGATGATTGCTGTATTGAGTGTTCATTGTTTTACCTGCATTAACTTGTTTAGAGGCGCGCTACCGTCATGATTTAGATAAGTAGCGCTTGCAGGTTTTTATAAGGGCAGGCGTTGTATGTTGGCAATATTAAAATTGATGCTGGTTGTTTTTGTTATTTTGATATTGATTTAATGTTGGTTCGGCTGTTGTTTTTTTATAGAGGTTTATCTTTTGTGGTATGACGATTCTTTGCTTCGATCCATTGCGACATATATTGAGTGCTTTTATGTGAGTGATGGCGAAGCATGCTGCCCGTAAAGTTATTGGCTCTGAGTTCCTGCAAGTTTAGTTGGCAATAACGCAGTTTCTCTATCAGCGCCAAACCATGTACTGACTGTGGGTAGCGTTGTTTCAATAGCGTATATCCTGCCAGACGGGCTTCCTGCCAACGCGCCTCGTTCTGGTAAAGCGCAACGGCATTGTTGGCGAATTCGATTGCACTGCTCGTGACACAGCCTGGCCAGGTCTGATCGCCGTGCATGCCCTCGGCGCCAACCGGTGTGGTGACGCTAGGCGTGCCGCACAGCATGGCATCGACCAGTTTGCCCTTGATCCCGGCCCCAAAGCGCAGCGGCGCCAAACAGACGCGGGCGGCAGACATGACCTGCAATGCATCTTCGGCCCAGTTCATGATGTGGAAACCGTCGCTGGCGTTATGCAGCGCGGTGGCTTTTGGCGGCGTATAAGCGCCGTAGATGTGCAGTTGTGCCTGGGGCAATTGCTGGCGAATCAGCGGCCAGATCGTGGTTTTCATCCATAGCACGGCATCCCAGTTGGGCGCATGACGGAAGTTGCCGATGCTCAGGAAGTTCGCCCGATCTGCAAAGTTTGCAGAGGTGGCCGCAGGCGGGTCGATCATTAACGGGCACCAGTGCAGCAACTGTCGAGGCAAACCGAACTGTTCGATCAACAGCTGGATTTCCACTTCGGAGATCATCAGGTTCAGATCGCAGCGATACAGCGCAGCGATTTCGCGTTTGGCCAGATCGGTCTCGGCCATCAGCCCGAATTCGTCGCGCAGGTCTGGAGCAAATACATCACTGAAATCATTCTGGTCCGGATTGACCTTGAGACGAGACTTCAGACGCTGATGACGCGCATGTCGCAGGCTTTGCAGGTCCGACGTTTCCAGCACTCGCAGGGCCTGAGGGCAGTATTTTTCCACCCGCCAGCCGAACTGCTCCTCCATCATGAACTGGTCGAACAAAACGATGTCCGGCGCCAGTTCGCTGATGAAGTGATCAAAGCTGCTGTTGTTGAGTTCGATGGCGACTTCGCGGATGCCGAGTGCGGCAAGATCCGCCTTGTGCTCGCCTGGGCCGGCCGGGCTGCTGAAGGTGATGTCCCAACCCTGTTGCAGGAATGTTTCGAGGATCTGCATGACGTGCCCGCTCGCCGCTGAGGAGCGTGGTTCTGGCCAGACGTAACCGATGACCAGGACTTTGGTAGCGACGGGTTGAATCATGGACAACATTCCTTCACGACAAACGAGGGGTAAAAAAGGGCGCAATTAAACCACAGGGGTAAGGCATGCGCCCGATTGTCAAAAATACCCTTCAATACCGCAGCTCGGCATTATGCGTAAACCGGCTTTAGAAATGCGGGGTCGCCAGATTCAGCAGGAGCGGCCCGTTCAGAAATTCCCCTGCTTCTTTACTGTCTATGGCATGCCGGAGGGTGGCAAGGTTAAACACAAAGGTGGCCCGATGGGTCCGGCTCTGATCGATCAGCGCGACCGCCACTGCATAGGATTCAGCATTGATCAATGCTGGGTGGTCCTGTACGAATTTCGGCCAGCTGTTGATATTCGCCTTGAACTCTTTGAAGCCATCAGGTACCGCAAAAGCGTTGTGAGGGTTGTACAGATTACCCGGGTTTGCTCGGTGAGGATTTCGAGCGAAGTCCATCAAGCCTACCGCATCGTATTCTGCCGGGATGACACCGGCGTGGACTTCTCCGTAGTAGAAATCAAGCGTGCCTGGCGTACCGTGAGACATTTCGTGGACAAGCACATCGCCCATCCGGGCATCGTCGTACCTGGCCACTCGGTACCATTCATCCAGTTGATCAGGATAGATCGCAAGGAACTTTGTCGCGTTGTCATCCAGGTGTGTACCCGCTTCAACACTGGCTTTCCAGTTTCCATAGGTCGTGGTTTTTAACGCGGCGAGTGTATCGTTGCCACGTTGACGAAAAGACATATGGCGTGGGCTCAGCAATTCGAGATCCCTGCGCATCGCCCGCAAATTCTTTCTCACGTAGTTGATGGCTTCGTCCGAATCCGTACCAAAAACGTACTTGAAAACAGACCTGACGTCGTCATTTTCGATCTGCGACAGTAGTTGGAGTGTGTTGTCCAGTTTGCCCTGAGCAAGGGGCGTGGCTCTTTTCAAGTAGGCTTTTGTGTAACTCCACGGCGTTGTTCGTTTGAATAGCCTGAAGAATGAAAACTTCTCTCGCGGCCTGATGTTGTTCAGAGCCGGCCCCCAGGCCTCGCCCCGTAAGTTCAGCGCAAACCATTCATCATTGTGTCGTGTCGCCCAGACCTGAACGAGGTCATCGGACGCTTGCGCAGGTCGCCAGTCGGCGAGGCGAATCGTGTCTCGATCAATCGTCGCGGCCAAGTGGCGTTGAGGGGGAGTGCCCGACCATTTACGGGCATCGGACAGCACATTTTCCAGCTCGGCGAAACCTTTGTTGAATCCCTTGCGCAACAGTTTCCCCCCCTTGAACAGCAGGTCGGGTACGCCGTCCAGTGGGTTGAATACATTATTGACCAGCCCCAGACCCACTTTGGCCAGTGCGCTGGCTTTGGTGGCAACGGTCATGGTTTTGGCGACGATGCTGACAACCTGAGCAACGGCACCGACGACCAGCAAAATAGTCATCGCCGCTTCCAGCGCACACGCCCCAGCCCCTTGAACTTGTCGCTCGACATCGTCCGAACTCAAGTCTTCGATACAGGATTTGAACGGCACCACGAAATTAAGAAAGGTGTCCAGTTCCGCTTCCCGTTTGGCGCGAACAGCCTCCAGGCGAGTCTGCCCCCAACATTCTCTGACCAATTCATCAAAGGTAGCGATCGGTCGGTGCTTGAGTACGAAATTCGTCAACGAGTCGAATTCGGTCGAGTAGAAACTCTGGTAATAACCTTTGATTTCTTCGGGGGGCGCAGATGCCGGCAACTGCCCGATCTTATCGATCACGCCCGAACTGACGTCAACGAGGCCGGGCGGTACGCCATGGGTATAACACTCGATATTCGTCGGCAGTGGATGCACTGTCGCTGGCAGCGAGTAGCCTGTAGCGTCGCTGCGTACGCTGGTACTCAGCAGGTTTTCTTTTTCAATCAGCGCGGCCAACTGTGGGTTTTCGCGACAGGTGCCGTGCAGAGTAAAAAGTTCGTAACAGGTCATCCGGCCTTCGAACTCGGAACAAAGGACCACACCATAGCGACCCTTTGACTCTTCTATTTCTTTATGACTTTCCGTCGGTTTGCGTGAGGTGGCACCCAGGACTGAGTAAAGGGTCGACGATAGGGGATTGGTTGACACGCCGGCGGGCGTCTGGAGTTTGGCAACGGAGGGTCTGAGACTGAAAATCGTCACCTTGCCTTTCAGCAAGCGCGTTCTGTCTGCAATAGGCATTGCGCAAAACGCCTGCTTCAAGTGCGTGCCCATTGCCTTCATGTGCGTCAGGTAATCGCGATTGAACTGTCGATGAAACTCCCCGTCTGGCGCAATCAGATTCGGCAGCATGCGAGGGAACGCGGTGTAGATGCTTTCTCCTTTCTTCACGTCCCATTCCTGGGTCGCCAGGTCATTGGACATGTGCAGTTCTACCGGCGATAGATAAACCCGCTCGCCATAGGCATCTGCCCACACCGCATTTTTCTTCTGATACATGACGTCATGTTCCAGATAGCTGCAGCCTTTGGCGACCTGCTTGAGGATGTCCAGTGAAATACTTCTGCGGGTAGGCAATGGGCGGGTCAGAGTTTCGGCCGTCTCGGCGAGTGTTCCGGCAAACCGGGCGTAAGCAACGGACGCTTTTTCCAGGGCGCTCGGGATCGATTTCGCTACGTCATCCGCAGTGATGATTTTGTTGAGTACCGCCCAATCAATTACCGCGTCGCCTGCCGCCAGTGCGTCGAGTGTTTTGCCGAATCCTGAAACCGGACCCTGCTTCGATAGTGCTTGCAAACGGGTATAGGTCATCGAGCGTGTCGACCCCGGCGCGATGGTTTCCTGCACTGCGACGATTCGGCAGAATTCGACCCACTGCGGGGTCCCCAACGCCAGGGTTGTCGGCAGATCTTTCACCAGAAATTCCGGCGCGGCCTCCGCGAGCAACAAGTGAGCGGCCAACGCTGCATTTTTTTCGCTGATCCGGTGATGCTGGATGAGGTGCTGTTCGAATGCTGTCTGAACGTCGGCGAAAGATTTCTCAATATGCTCGACGGCGTATAAATCGAAACCTGCCACCCGATTACGCGGCTCTGACTCACCGATGCGAGGATGAAGATCGAGCAGCAGGGAAGTCAGCATCAACTGCTTGAGTGATTCATCTGATTGTGGCTGATTTTCTCGCGCACCATACCAGTCCAGATCGCGCACATAGGCCTTGGCCCATTCAAGAGCAATGGGACTGGAAACCAGTCGTTCAAGAACAGGCTCAGCTTCCGAGCGTTTGAACGGTGTCGCCTGCCCGCCAAAGATGCTGTGCGACAGGTGCTCCAGTAGCGACTGCCCCTTCAAGTAACTCGTGATGAGTCTACGGAATTCGTTACGTTGATCCGCAGAAAGCGTGACCGCGTTGTCGACTCCAGACTTGATCATTTCCCAATAGTTACCAAACAATGGTGCCACTGGAGGCGGTAGCTCCATGAATACTGTTAGCCTGGAACATTCAGCGGCGGTTTGGGGGATCAGAAAATCATGAAATTTCAGCCATTGTCCCAGCTCGATTTGTTCAGCCAGGGAAATACTGCCTCCGGCTAGCTCCGCCATTTCAACAAGTGTCAAAAAGTCATCTTTGAGGTTGGGGGCAAGTTTAAATGCGTTGGCAAACTCCAGGGGGTTTCCCGAGTGAGTTGCATGTATTTCACCTTTTGCCGTCACTGCAAAATGTGAGTCCTCAGGAAGTTTCAACGTAGCGGTGAGTTTTTTGAAAGCCTCCTGCTCACACAGCCTCTGCAGCATTTTTCGGCCAGGTTGCAACGCGCGCTCAAGCGTTGAGCCGGATTCGAGTGTAAGGGTTGCGCCTGCCAGAGAAATAGCTTGCGAGGGGCTGGCCTTGTCTTGGCGCTGTTTTAATTTGTATATGACTTCCAAGCGTTCGGCGTGGTCGAGTTGAGTGTGGCGAACGGGATTCAAGAAATCTTCGTGAGTTGCCCGGTTTATGTTGGTGATGTTCATGAGAAATCCATTTGTCTGATGTGCTGGATATACTCATTTGTTATTTGTTGCGCATCAAGTGTTGCTATGTAAGTGCATTATTCAGCTATTAATAAAGTTGGGTGTTATGCGGGGTGGAGGCGGGCAGTGATGCCCCTTCGTCATTGTTTGAAGAGGCACGATGAAAGAATATTAATTATTTCTGCAGAATGCTTTTTACTTTGTCGCGTAACTTATCAATTGAAAACGGCTTGCCGATGACATGCATATCTTTAGGCACTTCAATGGATTCGGCATAACCGCTGGCAAACAGAATCGGCAGGGTGGGGCGCAGTTTGCGTGCTTCGGTCGCCAGCTCACGGCCGTCCATGCCCGGCAGGCCGACATCGGTCATCATCAGATCAATCTGCTGAGTTGAGTCTTTAAGCTTTTCCAGTGCCTGTTCGCTGCCATCCGCTTCGAGCACCGCGAACTCCAACTCCTCCAGCACATCGACAATCAGCATGCGCACGATGTTGTCGTCTTCTACGACAAGGATGATGGAGGCGGGGGTAGACATAATAAGGCTCTCAAAAGTCAGTTCAGGGTCGCCGGTCGATCAAAAGTGCCGGGCTTCTTCATGAGTAAGTGGCGCAGTGCCACAAGTTCCCCGCCCGACGCAAAAAAAGCATAGCCGCAGATGGGGGCGCAAGGATAACTGTTCAGAGGCGCGAACATGCCGGTGAGTGTAGGAATTTGCGGCGAAAGGTGTGAGAAAAATGGATCCACACCGCCGTTTTGGGGCAAACTCCCTGTTTTTCAACAGTTCGACAAGGCTGCCCCATGTCCTCTCCGTCTACGGTTGATGAGCAACGGTTTCGCAAACTCCTGAGCCGCAACATCAGTCTGCCCTTGGGCGTCGGTGTGCTCAGCGCCGTGTTCTTCGTATCGCTGATTACTTACCTGCTGTCGGTGATCCAATGGGTGGAGCACACCGACCGGGTGATCAATAACGCCAATGAAGCGGTGAAGCTCACCGTGGACCTGGAAACCGGCATGCGTGGTTTTCTGCTGAGCGGTGATGAGCACTTCCTCGACCCGTACGAAACGGCCAAGCCGCGCATTACCGTGGCGCTCGATACGTTGCTCGAACTGACGGCCGATAACCCGGTGCAAACCGATCGTCTGCGCCGCCTGCAGGCGTTGCAGACCGAGTGGGCCAATTACGCGCAATCGATGATCGATCTGCAGCGATCCAGCGGCGATTACCGGGGCGCGGTCAAGGCCGGTCGCGGCAAGCGCCTGACCGACGAGATCCGCAAGCAATTCGAAGACGTCATCGAAACCGAACAGGTCCTGCGCACGACGCGCAATGAAGAGGTGCGCCGCACCACGATCTGGAGCATCAGCCTCTACCTCGTGTTCATCGCGGGTATCAGTGGTTTGCTGGCTTATATTGGCCGACGTGATCTGGTCAACCTTTCGACCAACTACAGCGCCAACCTGGCCGCACAGCAAGCCAGTGCCGTGCGTCTGGAGCAACAGGCGTGGTTGCGCAATGGTCAGACCGAACTGGCCGAGCAGGTGCTGGGGCAACTGACGCTGAATCTGTTGGGGCGCAACATTTTGCAATTTTGCGCGCAATACCTCGGCACCGCCGTCGCTGCGCTGTATGTGCGTGAAGAACATGGCGGCCTCAAGCGTGTGGCCACTTACGGGTTCTCCCGCGAGCAGGAAGAGCAAGACCAGTCGATCTACAGCGGCGAAGGCATCGTCGGTCAGGTGGCGCAACAGGCGCGGCTGATTCGTCTGGACTCCGTGCCGTCGGACTACTTCAAAGTCAGCTCAGGGCTGGGCGAAGGTTTGCCGCACAGCGTGCTGGTGGTGCCCACCAGTGATGACGATCGGGTCAATGGCGTGATCGAACTGGGTTTCCTGCGTCCGCTCAATGATCGCGATATCGAACTGCTGGAGCTGATTGCCGGCAACATCGGCACCTCCATCGAAGCTGCGCGCTACCGTCAACGCTTGCAGGAAGTGCTGGCCGAAACCCAACAGCTCAACGAAGAGTTGCAGGTGCAGCAGGAAGAGCTGAAAACCGCCAACGAAGAACTGGAAGAACAATCACGGATTCTAAAGGAATCCCAGGCGCATCTGGAAACCCAGCAAGTCGAACTGGAGCAGACCAACGAGCAACTTGCCGAACAGGCGCAGACCCTGGCCGAGCAGCGCGACGCCATGGACCTGAAGAACACCGAACTCAATCAGGCCCAGGTCCAGCTCGAAGAACGCGCCGAAGAGTTGCAGCGCTCGAGCAAGTACAAGTCCGAATTCCTCGCCAACATGTCCCACGAACTGCGCACGCCGCTGAACAGTTCGCTGATTCTGGCCAAGTTGCTGGCGGAGAATCCGCAGGACAACCTCAGCGCCGAGCAGGTCAAGTTTGCCGAGTCGATTTACTCGGCCGGTAATGATCTGCTCAACCTGATCAACGACATTCTGGACATCTCCAAAGTCGAGGCGGGCAAGCTCGAAGTGATTCCCGAGAACACCAGCGTCGCGCGTCTGGCCGAAGGCCTGCGCAATGTGTTCGAGCCCTTGGCGGCAGACAAACAGCTGACCTTCAGTGTCGATTTGCAACCCGGCACGCCGGCGATGTTGTTCACCGACCGTCAGCGTCTGGAACAGGTGATCAAGAACCTGCTGTCCAACGCTGTGAAGTTCACCGAAAAGGGCACCGTCAGTTTGACGATCGCTGGCCAGCCTGATGATCGGATTGCGTTCATCGTGCGCGATTCGGGTATCGGCATTGCCGCCGATCAGCAGGAAAGCATTTTCGAAGCGTTCCGCCAGGCTGACGGCACCACCAACCGCAAATACGGCGGCACGGGGCTGGGGCTGTCGATTTCGCGAGATCTGGCGACCCTGCTCGGCGGTTCGATCAGCGTCAGCAGCGCGCCGGGGCAGGGCAGTGTGTTCACGTTGGTGCTGCCGCAGCAGTACGACGAATCCAGTGAAGTCTCGTCCGCGCCGTTGACCTTCACCCCGCCGACGCAGTCCATAACACCGAGTATCGCGCCTGCCGTCGCGGTTTCGCCATTGGCGCCGGTGCACATTCCGCGCTTCGCCGACGACCGCGACAAGGCACCGTTCGCCACGCGCTGCATTCTGGTGGTGGAAGACGAGCCGAACTTTGCGCACATCCTCTACGATCTGGCGCATGAACTCGGTTATCAGTGCCTGGTAGCCCACGGTGCGGACGAAGGTTACGACCTGGCGAAAGAGTTCGTGCCTGACGCGATCCTGCTTGATATGCGCCTGCCCGATCACTCTGGCCTCACCGTGTTGCAGCGCCTGAAAGAACACGCCGAAACCCGCCATATTCCAGTGCATGTGATTTCCGTCGAAGACCGTGTCGAAGCGGCCATGCACATGGGCGCGATCGGTTACGCGGTCAAGCCGACCACTCGCGAAGAGCTCAAGGACGTGTTCGCCCGCCTCGAAGCCAAGCTGACCCAGAAGGTCAAACGTGTGCTGTTGGTCGAGGACGACGATTTGCAGCGCGAAAGCATTGCGCGGCTAATCGGCGACGAAGACATCGAAATCACCGCTGTCGGCCTCGCGCAAGATGCTTTGGAGCTGTTGCGCACGACGATCTACGACTGCATGGTTATCGATTTGAAGCTGCCGGACATGCTCGGCAATGACCTGCTCAAGCGCATGTCGACCGAGGACATATGCTCGTTCCCGCCAGTGATTGTCTATACCGGGCGCAACCTGACCCGCGATGAAGAAGCCGAACTGCGCAAGTATTCGCGCTCGATCATCATCAAGGGTGCACGTTCGCCAGAACGTCTGCTGGACGAGGTCACACTCTTTCTGCACAAAGTCGAATCACAGTTGTCCCATGAACGGCAGAAGATGCTCAAGACTGCGCGCAGCCGCGACAAGGTCTTCGAGGGTCGCAAAGTGCTGTTGGTGGACGACGATGTGCGCAACATTTTCGCCCTGACCAGCGCGCTGGAGACCAAAGGTGCAGTCGTGGTGATCGGCCGGAACGGCCGTGAGGCGATTGAAAGACTCAATGAAGTCGAGGACATCGATCTGGTGTTGATGGACGTGATGATGCCGGAAATGGACGGTTTCGAAGCCACCATTGAAATCCGCAAGGATCCGCGCTGGCGCAAGCTGCCGATCATCGCGGTAACGGCCAAGGCCATGAAGGACGATCAGGAGCGCTGCCTGCAGGCGGGCGCCAATGATTACCTGGCCAAGCCCATCGATTTGGATCGGCTGTTCTCGTTGATTCGCGTGTGGTTACCGAAGATGGAACGCATTTAGTGGAACGCAGTACACCAGCCGAACGAAACAGTGAAATCGAACTGCGCTTGTTGATTGAGGCGATTTATCTCAAGTACAGCTACGATTTTCGCGATTATTCCGGTGCTTCAATCAAGCGCCGGGTACAGCACGCGCTGAGCCAGTTCGAGTGCGCGACGATTTCGGCATTGCAGGAAAAGGTTCTGCACGATCCGACGGCCTTCATGCAGCTGCTGCAATTGCTGACGATCCCGGTCAGCGAGATGTTTCGCGACCCTTCGCACTTCCTCGCGATCCGCAGGGAAGTGGTGCCGTTGCTGCGCACCTATCCGTCGATCAAGATCTGGATCGCCGGGTGCAGCACGGGCGAGGAGGTCTATTCGATGGCGATTTTGTTGCGCGAAGAAGGCCTGCTCGATCGCACGATCATCTATGCCACTGATATCAACCCGCGTTCGCTGGACAAGGCCAAGCAGGGGATTTTCTCGATGGAGAATGTTCGCGCGTACACGGCCAACTATCAGCAGGCCGGCGGTCAGCGATCGTTTGCCGACTACTACACGGCAGCGTACGGTTACGCGATTTTCGACAAGAGTCTGTGCGAGAACGTGACCTTCGCCGACCACAGTCTGGCGACGGACAGCGTGTTCTCCGAAACCCAATTGATTTCCTGCCGCAACGTGCTGATCTACTTCAACAAGAAGCTGCAGGATCGGGCGTTTGGCTTGTTCCATGAATCGCTTTGCCATCGCGGCTTTCTGGTGCTCGGCAGCAAAGAGACGCTGGATTTTTCCAGTTACGCCAGCCAGTTCGAAGCATTGGTGAAACAAGAACGGATCTACCGCAAAACATGAACGAGGCCGTGGCTTTACCTCGCGTCGAGGCGATAGTGGTCGGTGCTTCCGCCGGTGGCGTTGAGGCCTTGCTCGCGCTGCTCGGGCCGCTGCGCCAAGGCTTCGTGCTGCCGATCATTGTTGTGCTGCACCTGCCTGAAGAGCGCCGCAGCCAGTTGGCTGAGGTGTTCGCCCGGCGCCTGATGCTGCCGGTCGAAGAGGCGACGGACAAGCAGGACATCACCCCCGGCACGGTTTATTTCGCCACACCGGGTTATCACCTTTCGGTGGAGCAGGATCGCAGCCTGTCGCTGAGTCTTGAGGACCGCGTGCATTATTCCCGGCCTTCGATCGACTACCTGTTTGAGTCGGCCGCCGACGCGTACGGTTCATCACTGGCCGCTGTCCTGCTCACCGGCGCCAATCACGATGGCGCGCGCGGGCTGGCGCAGGTCAAACGCTGTGGCGGATTGACCATTGTCCAGGATCCCGAAGAGGCGCAAGTCGCCACCATGCCCCAGGCTGCACTGAACATTCAGCAGCCGGATCATGTCCTACCCATTCACGGCATCGGCCGTCTGCTTGTCGAGCTGGAACGAATCGCATGCTGAGTAATATCCAAGCCAAACTGCTGATCGTCGACGATCTGCCGGAGAACCTGCTGGCACTCGAAGCGCTGATCAAGCGTGAAGACCGTACCGTCTATAAAGCGTTGTCGGCGGATGAGGCGCTGTCGTTGCTGCTGCAACACGAGTTCGCCATGGCCATCCTCGACGTGCAGATGCCGGGCATGAACGGCTTCGAACTCGCCGAGTTGATGCGCGGCACCGAGAAAACCAAGAACATCCCGATCATTTTCGTCAGCGCCGCCGGCCGTGAACTCAATTATGCGTTCAAGGGTTACGAGAGCGGGGCGGTGGACTTTCTGCACAAACCGCTGGATATCCATGCGGTGAAGAGCAAGGTCAATGTCTTCGTCGATCTGTACCGCCAGAGCAAGGCGATGAAGCAACAGCTCGAAGCGCTGGAACAGGCTCGACGCGAGCAGGAAGCGCTGCTGCAACAGCTGCAAAGCACCCAGCTGGAGCTGGAGCAGGCGGTGCGTATGCGTGATGACTTCATGTCCATCGTCGCTCACGAAGTGCGTACGCCGCTAAACGGCCTGATTCTCGAAACCCAGTTGCGCAAGATGCACCTGGCTCGGGACAACGCAGCGGCATTCACCCTGGACAAGATGCACGCCATGGTCGACCGCGATGAACGGCAGATCAAAAGCCTGATCCGCCTGATCGAAGACATGCTCGACGTGTCGCGCATTCGCACCGGCAAACTGTCGATCCGCCCGAGCCGTTTCGATCTGGTGCAATTGGTCAGCAACCTGCTGCAAAACTTCGCGCAACAGATTGAAGCTGCCGAAACTGAAGTGTCGTTTACCGCGCCAGCGCCGGTGGAAGGCAATTGGGACGAGTTCCGTATCGAGCAGGTGGTGACCAATTTGCTCACCAATGCCCTGCGCTATGGCGGTCGCAGCCCGATTCAGGTGCGCGTTTACCGTGAAGGCGATGAGGCGCGGGTCGAGGTGCAGGATCGCGGCATTGGCATCAGCCAGGAGAACCAGAAGCGTATTTTCCAACAGTTCGAACGGGTTTCCGCCAAGACGGTAGTGGCCGGGCTCGGGCTGGGTCTGTTCATTTCCGAACAGATCATCGCCGCCCATGGCGGCTCCATCGTCGTCGAGAGTGAAATCAACGAAGGCGCCCTGTTTCGCGTTTGTCTGCCAATTCAGGAAAACGGCACATCCGACGCAACCTCTGATTGACCGTACGGTCGTATCAGCAGCTATTGACCGAACAAAGGCTTCCCATGAGCGTAGATGCACAAGATGTAGTACTCGTCGTCGAGGACGAACCGGTTATCTTGATGGTCCTGACGGATTACTTGTCGGGGCAGGGGTATCGCGTGTTGCAGGCGGAAAACGGCGAGCAGGCGTTCGAGATTCTAGCGAGCAAGCCGCATCTGGACATGTTGATCACCGATTTCCGCTTGCCGGGCGGGATCTCCGGCGTGCAGATCGCTGAACCGGCGGTCAAATTGCGCCCGGACCTGAAGGTAATTTTCATCAGCGGTTACCCGCAGGAAATCCGCGAAACCGGCAGCCCGATCACGCGCAAGGCGCCGATCCTGGAAAAGCCGTTCGACCTGGATGTGTTGCAGGAAAAAATTCAGGAATTGCTCGCCTGAAGCCCTGTAGGAGCTGCCGAAGGCTGCGATCTTTTGATTTTGATGATCAAGAACAAGATCAAAAGATCGCAGCCTGCGGCAGCTCCTACAGTTTCAGCGTTTCAGCGTTTCAGCTTTTGATCATCTCCCGCACCTTGGCGGTCAACAGGTCAAAAGTGAACGGTTTGGTGATCATCTGCATCCCCGAATCGAGGAACCCGCCACGCACTGCTGCGTGTTCGGCGTAGCCGGTGATGAACAAAACCTTCAGCCCCGGCCGAAACTGACGGCCGACTTCTGCCAGTTGCCGCCCGTTCATGCCCGGCAGTCCGACGTCGCTGATCAGCAGGTCGATGCGTTGCGTCGAGTTCAGAATCGGCACGGCGCTGTCGGCATCCCAGGCTTCGACGAAGGCATAACCCAACTCCCCAAGTACCGCGCAGACCAACACGCGCACGGCCGGGTCGTCTTCAACGATCAGCACGGTTTCGCCATCCAGCGCATCCGGGGCTTGTTGAATAGCGGAGTCCGGACTGGACAGTTCTTCGCCGCGAAAACGCGGCAGATAAAGCCGGACCGTGGTGCCTTCATCAATTTCGCTGTCGATCGAGACATGTCCGCGTGACTGCTTGCTGAACCCGTAAATCATCGACAGGCCCAGCCCGGTGCCCTGGCCAATCGGCTTGGTTGTGAAAAAAGGATCGAATGCACGGTTGATGACACTTTGCGGCATGCCGCTGCCGTTGTCGGTCACACTGAGCATCACGTAATCACCGGGTTCAAGGTTGCTGTAGGCCTCGGTGAATTCGCGCTTGAGCACCTGATTGCTGGTCTCGACCACCAATTTTCCGCCGTCGGGCATGGCGTCGCGGGCATTGATCACCAGGTTGAGCAGGGCACTTTCCAGTTGATTGGGGTCGGCCTCGGCCACCCATAGCTTGTCGTTGAGGCGCATGTCCAGCTGAATGCTTTCGTTGAGGCTGCGTTGCAGCAGCTCACCCATGGACAGCACCAGGGTGTTCATCTGCACGGCTTTTGAATCGAGCGATTGTCGGCGTGAAAACGCCAGCAGGCGGTGGGTCAGACTGGCGGCACGGTTGGCCGAGGTCACGCCCAGATCGATCAGGCTGTCGAGGTCGTCCAGACGCCCACGGGCCAAGCGCCGGCGCAGCAACTCAAGGCTGCCGATAATACCGGTGAGCATGTTGTTGAAGTCGTGGGCGATGCCGCCGGTGAGTTGGCCGACCGCTTCCATTTTCTGTGACTGGCGCAGCGCTTCTTCATTGTGGCGCAGCTGTGCGGTGCGCTCCTCGACCTGTTGCTCAAGGGTTTCCAGCGTCGATTGCAGGCGCCGTTCGCTTTCACTCAGGTCAATCAGCCGATCGCGGGCCTCGTACTGTCGTCGTCGGCCGCGCAATGCGGCAGAAACCATACTGACCAGTGTTGCCGGATGAAACGGACGCTCAAGAAATGTCACGTTGCCCAGCAGATCGCTAAGGCGTGAGGAGGGGCCTTGTTCCTGGCCGCCGTGATGGGTCAACAGCACAATAGGCAGATCCGACCAGGCCGGCTGCTGCTCCAGATGCAGGAACAAAGCTTCCAGTTCCGGCCCGCGCAAGGCTTCGGCGGCGACCAGCAACAAACCGGCGCCCTGCTCGAGCTCCGTGCACAGCGAACCCAGACCGGGCGTGACGACTCCGCCGTAGCCGGCCTCTTTGAGGATCATCAGCGCAATCTGGCTGTCGCGACCCACGGGCGCCAGAATCAGCGCCCGTTCGGCCAGCGGCACCTGGACCGTCACAAGTGCTCTTCCTGCAGCAACGGATTACTCGCGCCGAGGTAGGTGGGGACGCCGCGTAGTACGCCCTGAAAGGCTTCCAGCGGTTCACCGATGGTCATGCCTTGCGTGGAAATGCGGTATTCACGAATGGTCGATTCGTGGCTGCCGGTGCGTTTCTTGATGATCGAGATCGCGCGGCGGACTTTGCCCAGTGCTTCGAAGTAGCGCAACAGAATCACCGTGTCAGCCAGATAAGTAATGTCGACCGGCGCTTGCATGTCGCCGACCAGACCATGCTGGGCAACTGTCATGAAGGTCGCCGCGCCTTTGCGGTTGAGGTACAGCAGCAGCTCGTGCATGTGCAGCACCAGCGCGTTTTCTTCTGGCATTGCCGCCTGATAGCCGTTGATGCTGTCGATAACCACGGTTTTGATTTGACCTTCATCGACGCAGCGGCGTACGCGATGAGAGAACTCACCCGGCGACAGTTCCGCGGCGTCGACCTGTTCGATCAACAAATTGCCGGTGGCTTGCAGCGCCTTGAGGTCGATGCCGATGTTTTTCATCCGTTCGAACAGCAGGCCGAGTTCTTCATCGAAGATAAACAGCGCGGCTTTTTCCCCGCGTAATACGGCAGCGGCGGCGAAGATCATCGAAATCAGCGACTTACCGGTACCGGCAGGGCCGAGAATCAGCGTACTGGAGCCGGTTTCGATGCCGCCGCCGAGCAGAGCGTCCATTTCCGGAATGCCGCTGGTCAACTGCAAGCGCGCATACTCGCCGCGGTGTTCAGCCGCCACCAGCCGCGGGAACACATGCACGCCATCGCCCATGATGGTGAAGTCGTGAAAACCACCGCGATACTTCTGGCCACGGTACTTGACCACCCGCACGCGTCGCCGCTCGGCGCCGTAGTTGGGTGTCAGTTCTTCAAGACGAATCACCCCGTGGGCCACGCTGTGCACGGTTTTGTCGAGGGACTCGGTGGTCAGGTCATCGAGCAGCAACACGGTCGCGTTGTAGCGCACGAAGTAATGCTTGATCGCCAGAATCTGCCGGCGATAACGCAAAGAGCTCTGCGCCAGCAAGCGGATCTCCGACAGGCTGTCGAGCACCACACGCGTAGGTTTGAAGCGTTCGACTGCTTCGAAAATCTGCTTGGTGGCTTCGCCCAGTTCCAGGTCGGAGGAATACAGCAGGCTCTGCTGGTGTTCAGCATTGAGCAGGCTTTCCGGGGGTGTCAGCTCGAAGATCTTGATGTTGTCATCCAGCGTCCAGCCATGGGACAACGCCCCTTGCCTTAGTTCGCGCTCGGTTTCCGAGAGCGTGATGTACAACGAGCGTTCGCCGGCTTTCGCGCCGGCCAGGAGAAAATGCAAAGCGACCGTGGTTTTGCCGGTACCGGGTTCACCCTCCAGCAAAAAAACATGACCGCGAGACAGACCACCGGCGAGGATGTCATCCAGACCCACAATGCCGGTAGCGGCTTTGGCACTGATCAACTCGTTAGAAGTAGACAAAAAATGCCCTCTCATGACTAGGGGAAGCGAGGCCGTCGGGAGAATCGAGCGGCCTGATTAACTTGACCCTTTGGCGTGATGGCAGTTCCGAAATTCCTTGCGAGATGTGTCGATCGAGCTGTCGAAAGTGGCTCAGAGACCCTGCTGCAAGGCCGGATCATCCGGGTTGAGCTGTTCCAGCTGCGCCAACAGAATCTGCACGTTCTGCAATTGCCCGCTTTCTTTCCAGTAATTGATCAGCAAAACCCGCGCCTTGCGGTCAGCGGGGTGGCGCTGAACGATTTCCTGCAACTGGTTTTGCGCCGCTTCCAGTTCTTCGGCGCTGTGCAGGGTGGTCGCGAGGTCGTAGCGGTAATCCTTGTTATCGGGTTCCAGCTCAACGGCTTTGGACAAACCGAGCAGAGCGTATTCGCGCTGATCGTGGTGCAACAGCCAAAGACCCAAGGCATGTTGCAGGTAGGCAGAATCAGGTTGCGCTTTGAGCTGTTTGACCAGCAGTTGCCGAGCGGCGTCGGTTTGGCCCTGGCGGTCGAGGACATCGATCTGCATCACCAGCGCCTGCAGATTGCCGGGCTCCAGGCGCAGCGTATTGTCGAGCGCGACCTGCGCCTCTTTGAGTTCTGCGTTGTGGATATGCAGCCGGGCCAGTTGCGCATAGTTGGCAGCGCTTTCCGGCAGCGCCTTGAGCGTTTGTTCCCAGCCGTCGATCGCTTGTTGTAGTGGCGCGAAGTAAAGGCCCAGTTCATCGGGGGTCAAACCGAGGAGGGCGTTGATCGCGGCAAAGCGCACGGTTTGATCTTCATCTTCGAGCATCGGCCCGAGCAACAGGCTGCGTTGCCCGCCCGGCACCAGTCCCACCACGCTTTTGATTGCCGCCAGCCGCACGGCGGGGGCTTCGTTCTGCAGGTCGGTGTCGGCCAGTTTCAACGCTTGCGGGCTGGGGTAATTGGCCAGCTCACCGTGCAGCCACACGCGACGTTTCACCGATATGTCCGGGCGGCCCAGTTGCTGATACAACTGACGCGCTGCGCCCGGTTGACCCTTACGGGCAGCATCGAGCGCTTCGCTATAACCGTGCTTGATTGCATCGGGTATGACCGGGACGGTGCTGCGCACCGACAACCAGGCTACGACGACGATAAGCACAAGGCCCAGGCTGATAAGCAGGTAGCGGCGAGACTGAGGCATGCAGGTTTCCGAAACAGGCGTTCTTGAGCAGAGCGGCAAGCTTCGGTCAGCGCGGGCCACGAGTCAAACCCTGTGCATGCGAATCGCCCTACAAGCTGCGTCGACTCAGTTACCCGTCAGGCTTTCGATGCAGTGTCTACGCTTGCAGAAGTCGTTTCGATGAGTGTGCCCATGCAAGCCCTGTTCAATTATTTCCGAGCCGTGATCCACCCCGGTCAGGCTGCACTGCTGTTTGCCCTGCGAACCATTGCGGCGGGCTTGCTGACGCTGTACCTGGCGTTCTTGTTCGATCTCGATCAGCCGAAGTGGTCGATCATGGCAGTGGTCATTGTCAGCCAGCCGTTGGCCGGGATGGCGCTGGCACGCAGCTTCGGTCAGGTGATCGGCACGACCCTCGGGGCGGCGGTGGCGGTATTGATCATGGCGATCTTTCCTCAGGCACCGCTGCCATTCATTACCACTCTGGCCCTGTGGCTGGCGCTGTGCACGGCGGGCGGTACGTTGCTGCGCTACACCAGTTCGCAAGCCTTTGTGCTCAGTGGTTACACCGCCGTGGTGGTGGCGTTGCTGGCGATTCCGGATCAGGACGGCACCTTTTTATTGGCCGTCACCCGCGTTACCGAAACCTTGCTGGCCGTGGCCTGCGTGTGTGTGGTCAGCCTGTTGACGGCACGCCCGCAAGCGGTGGCCAAGGGGTATTTCGCCAAGGTCGATCAAGTCATCAAACTGGCCGCCAGTCACGCTGCGGCGGTGCTTCGCACGGAAGAAAGCGAGGCCGATTTCCAGCGCCGGCAAATGCAATTGCTCGGCGAGATCAGTGCCCTCGAAGGCCTGCGCCGGCACTTGTATTTCGATGCGCCACGGTTGCGCAGCGCCAACCATCTGGTACTGCTGTTGGGCAACCAGCTGATGTTGTTGACCTCGCGATTGACCGCGCTACGCCATCAGCGCGAACTGCTCACCGAGCGCTGGGAGGGTGATCTGCCGCTGGAGATCCAGCGACTGCGTGCGGACGAACTGGCGCTTCTCGATCAGTTGGCGGAGCAGGGGCGATCGCTGCCCGAGCCCACACGCCAGCAATTCATCAAGCTGCAGCAACAGTTCGAGGCGTTGGCGTATCAAGCCGAGCAGTTGACCGAAGACATGAGCGCCACCTTGCGCTCGCTGGCCTGGGCGTTGCGCTGGGAGCAGGCACGGCTGTTGCAGCAACTCGAGCAGATTCTCGAGTTGAGTGATGCCATTCAGGAGGGGCGCGAGGCCAGTTGTCTCTATCGTGGCCAGGTCAGCCCTCTGCATCTGGACTTCACTTTGGCGTCGATGAATGCGATCCGCGCCTTCACTGCGTTGCTGGTGGCCGGGTTGATCTGGATCGAAACCGCGTGGGACGGTGCGCGAGGCGGAATGATTCTGGTGGGAATCCTCTGCTCGCTCATGGCTACTTTCCCGCGTCCACTGATAGCCGCGCAGAGTTATGCGCGAGGCTTGGGGCTGGCGCTGGTGGTCTCGGCGTTCTATCAATTCATGCTGGTGCCGGCGATCAGTGATTTCGAGCTGTTGGCGTTGTTGCTGGCACCGCTGCTGTATGTGATCGCAATCGGTCTGGCCAGTCCGGCGACGGCGGGTATCGGTATGGGGTTGGGGTTGTCGAGTTTTCTGATGCTCGGCCCGCAGAATGTCGGTACCGGACAGAACACGGCGATTCAATGGTTCGAATTTGCCGGCGCCTATGTCAGTGCAGCCATGCTTGCCCTGATCGTTTACGCGTGGATTTTCCCGTTTCGCCCGGCGTGGCGCCTTCGCCGTTTGTATAACGAAGCGCGCGAGCAGGTGTATGCACTGAGCAAAACCCCGGCGACCGATGAACAACAGTTTGCCTTTGAAAGCCGCATGGTCGATCGCCTGACCAGCATGCTCGGCCTGCTGCCAGCGGTGAACAACCGGGCCATGCAGCAACTCTATGAAATCAGCCTGGCGTGCGTGGCACTGGGTGTGGCCATGCACCAACTGCGTCAGCAGGCGCACAACAATGCGCTGCTGACAGATGCCTTTACTCAGCGTCTGGTATCGGCCGTGCGCAAGACCGGGCGCTTTGTCGCCGGGCGACAGGATGTGCAATTGGCGCCACTGCTGACCACGCTGCACACACTGGGCGATGAACTGGATGAACTGCACGTCGCCAGTCATGAGCATGTCTGGTCGCTGTTTCGCATGCGTGTGGCCCTGCTGATCGTCGTGTCATTCCTGCAGCGCCACGGTGATGCTATCCAGCGTTCTGTTCCGGAAGGAGAAGCAGCCCTTGCCCATTGATTTCGAAATTGGCGGCGTCTACCTGCCGCCCATTGCCCAGGCGTTACTGTTGGCCATACCGATTTTCATGTTGCTGGACTGGGGTTTGCGGCGACTTGGCGTACTGCGTCTGGTCTGGCATGAGGCGCTGTTCGAAGGCGCTTTGTATGCCTGCGTCTGTGCCACGCTGATTTTGCTGATGGGAGCCTGATGCCTTGAAAGTGTTATTCACGCGATTGATCACGTTGGCAGTGGTGCTGTTGGCGATCGTGCTCGGCTGGTTTGCCTGGGAGCATTACACCCGCGCGCCGTGGACTCGCGATGCCCGGGTCAGAGCCGATGTGGTGACGCTGTCGGCGGATGTCTCGGGGCGCATTGTCAGTCTGGCCGTGCAGGACAACCAGCATGTCGACAAGGGGCAATTGTTGATGGAGATCGACCCGGCGCGCTACCGCCTCGCGGTGGAACACTCGCGGCGTTCGGTGGAAGTGTCGAAGGCAACGCTGGGTCAGTCGCAAGCGGCCATCGTTGCCAGTGAAGCCTTGCTCAAGCAGAGGCAAAGCGAAGAACGCCGGCGGCGTACACTCAAGCAGGGTTTTGCGATCTCCGGAGAAGAGTGGGAAAAATCCAGTACCGATGTCGCGGTGGCCCAAGCGGATCTTCTACGCAATCAGGCCAATCTCGGTCTGGCCGAGGCGAACGTGCAGTTGGCGATTGCCGCGCTGACCCAGGCCGAACTGGACTTGCAGCGCACCCGCGTCGAGTCCCCAGTGAGCGGTTATGTCACCAACCTGCTGACCCGTGAAGGTGACTACGCGGTGAGCGGCGGCGCTTTATTGGCACTGGTCGACAGTGATTCGTTCTACATCAGTGGTTATTTCGAAGAAACCAAACTGCCGCGAATTACAGAGGGCGATCGGGTGCGGGTGCAATTGATGAGCGGAGAGACCTTCGGCGGCAGGGTGCAGAGCATCGCCTTCGCCATCGCCGACCGGGAGAACGCGCCGGGCAGCCGGTTACTGGCCAACATCAACCCGAGTTACACGTGGGTAAAACTGGCACAGCGGGTGCCGGTGCGGATCGACATTGATGGCGACTATGCCGGCAAGAACCGCCTGCGTGCTGGCACCACAGCGACCGTCACCGTGCTGGAAAACTGATCCCTGTAGGAGCTGCCGCAGGCTGCGATCTTTTGATCTGCTCTTTTAAAGCAAAGTCAAAAGATCGCAGCCTGCGGCAGCTCCTACAGAAGAGGGTGTGATTTTCGAGGCATAAAAAAACCCCGCGACCGAATGATACGCGGGGCAAAAAATTTGGTTGGTTGCGGCCAACCAAAGGAGCTCTTTAACAATCGATTACTTGCTGGCAACAGTCTCCGGTTGCCAGCCGCCGCCAAGGGCCTTGTAGATCGCGACAATGCCGCGATACAGGTCGACTTCAGCCTGGGCCTGACTGTCTTCGGCGTTCAACCGTTCGCGCTGCGCGTCGAGCAGCACGAGGAAGTCTGTCGTGCCTTCGCGATAGCGAATTTCAGCCAGGTCGGCAGCCTTGCGGCTCGATTCGCTCTGACGAATCAGCGAGATCAGGCGTTGCTGACGCTTGCCGTAATCGCTGAAGGCGTTTTCCGACTCTTCCAGGGCCAGCAGCACTTGTTGCTCGTAAGTCGCCAGTGCGCCTTCGGCTTCAGCATCGGCGCCACGCAAACGGGCGCGCACGCTGCCAAGGTCGAACGCTGCCCACGTAATGCTCGGGCCGAGTGCCCAGGCGTTGGCCGCCGAGGAACCGATCTGCGAGCCACGCCCGGCCGTCCAGCCGAGGAAGCCGCTAAGGCTGACCCGTGGGAACAGATCGGCTTTCGCCACGCCGATACGTGCCGTGGCCGAGGCCAGTTGGCGTTCGGCGCTGAGAATGTCCGGACGACGCTGCAGCAGTTCGCCCGGGTCACCGATCGGCAAGGCTTTGGCAATCGCTGGCAGGTCTTTTGGACTCAGATCGACAGTCAGCTTGTCCGGACGCTCGCCCAAGAGGGTAGCAATACGGTTTTTCTGCCGAACCTGTTCTGCCTGCAATTGCGGCACGCTGGCTTCGACCGAAGCCAGACGTGCATCGGCACGTTCGACGTCGAGCTGATCGCCCACGCCGGCGTCACGCAGGCTGATGGTGATCTTGCGCGACTCCTGCTGGTTGTTCAGGTTGGCCACGGCAATCTTTTCGCGCAGTTGTGCACCGCGCAGTTGACCGTAAGCGTCGACCAGTTCGGCAATCATAGTGACTTGCAGTTGGTACAGATCGGCTTCGGCTGCCTGCTGGTCGGCGTCGCTGGCTTCCAGATTGCGCTGGATGCGCCCGAACAGGTCTAGCTCCCAAGCCATGTCCAGACCGAGGTCATAGCGTTCGCTATTGACCCGATCGGTGGTCTGGCCAGGGATTTGCCCCTTGGCCAGATCACTGCTGGCGCGGCTGGTGATGGTCGGCATCGCATCGTTGCTGGCGTCGTCGCGGATCGCCCGGGCGGCTTTCCAGCGGGCGAACGCCACGCGCAGTTCACGGTTGCCTTGCAGCGATTGGGTCACCAACTGGTTGAGGGTCGGATCGTCGAATTGCTGCCACCAGATGCCTTCGAATTTCGAACGGTCGAAGTTCTTTTGCCCGGCGGCGCCGTCGGTGGCGGCCGTGATATTGGCCGCCTCCGTGGCTGGGGTCTTGTAGTCGGGGCCGACAGCGCAGGCGCTGAGAGCCAGCACCAGCAGACTCGGCAGGAAGACTTTCAGACTCATTGTTGCGCCTCCAGTTTCAGAGCTTTGGCCGCTTTGCGGGCTTCGCCGCGTTCAACAAAGTTACGGATCAGTACGTAGAACACTGGGGTCAGCAACAGACCGAAGAAGGTCACCCCGAGCATCCCGGAGAACACCGCCACACCCATGGCGTGACGCATCTCGGCACCGGCACCGCTGGAGAACACCAGTGGCACCACACCCATGATGAACGCGAAGGAGGTCATCAGGATCGGCCGCAGACGCAGACGGCAAGCTTCGAGTACCGCAGCGAGCGGGTCGAGGCCTTCTTCCTGTTTGTCCTTGGCGAACTCGACGATCAGAATCGCGTTCTTACAGGCAAGTCCCACCAGTACGATCAGACCGATCTGGGTGAAGATGTTGTTGTCACCGCCCGAGATGATCACACCGGTGATGGCCGACAGCAGGGTCATCGGTACGATCAGGATCACCGCCAATGGCAGGCTCCAGCTTTCGTATTGAGCGGCCAGTACCAGGAACGCCAGCAATACGCAGAGCGGGAATACGAACAGCGCGGTGTTGCCGGACAGAATCTGCTGGTAGGTCAGGTCGGTCCACTCGTAGGTCATGCCGTTCGGCAGTTCATCCTTCAGCAGTTTCTCGATGGCTTTTTCCGCCTGGCCGGAGCTGTAGCCCGGGGCAGCCGCACCGTTGATTTCTGCGGTGATGAAGCCGTTGTAGTGCATCACGCGATCCGGGCCCGAGGTGTCGCTGACCTTGATGAAGGTCGCCAGCGGGATCATTTCGCCTTTGTTGTTACGTACTTTCAGCTGGCCGATCTGGTCGGATTCGAGGCGGAACTGTTGTTCGGCCTGAACGTTGACCTGATAGGTGCGCCCGAAGCGGTTGAAGTCGTTGGCATACAGCGACCCCAGGTAGATCTGCAGGGTGTCGAAGATGTCGCTGACGGCCACGCCGTGGGTCTTGGCTTTTTCACGGTCGATGGCGGCATCGACCTGAGGCACGTTCACTGTGTAGCTGGTGAACAGGCCCGCCAGTTCCGGAACGCTGTGGCTCTTGTTGATGATGTTCATGGTTTCTTTGTACAGCTCGTCGTAGCCCAGGTTGCCCCGGTCTTCGATTTGCAGACGGAAACCACCAATGGTGCCCAGACCTTGTACCGGCGGTGGCGGGAAGATCGCCATGTACGCCTCTTGAATGTTCGCGTACTGGCCGTTCAAGGCCCCGGCAATTGCACCGGCGGACATGCTCGGGTCTTTACGTTCGTCGAACGGTTTCAGGGTCACGAAGACGATGCCGGCGTTCGGACTGTTGGTGAAGCCGTTGA
The DNA here is from genome assembly GCF_009834515.1 of Pseudomonas sp. R84. Lineage (NCBI taxonomy): Bacteria > Pseudomonadati > Pseudomonadota > Gammaproteobacteria > Pseudomonadales > Pseudomonadaceae > Pseudomonas > Pseudomonas sp. R84. The sequence continues at coordinate 3,624,136 of NZ_CP019426.1, read as the reverse complement.
TCGACAGGCCCGGGAACGCTACGGCGCTTTCCACGCCTGGCTGTTTCAGCGCCATGTCGGACATGCGCTTGATGACTTCTTCGGTGCGATCCAGGCTCGAAGCGTCCGGCAGTTGCGCGAAGGCCACCAGGTATTGCTTGTCCTGGCCCGGTACGAAGCCGGTCGGCGTGCTGGAGAAACCGAAGAAGGTCAGCACCATCAGGCCTGCGTACAACAGCAGGGCGATGCCGCTGCTGCGGATAACCCGGCGCACGGTGCCGACGTAACCATGGCTGGCACGATCGAAGAAGCGGTTGAACGGACGGAACAGCCAGCCACCGAAGATCTTGTCGAGCACTTTGGAGAAGCGGTCTTTCGGCGCGTCGTGGCTCTTCAGCAATACCGCGGCCAATGCTGGCGACAGGGTCAGCGAGTTGAACGCCGAGATCACCGTCGAGATCGCGATGGTCAGTGCAAACTGTTTGTAGAACTGCCCGGTGAGGCCGGAGATGAACGCCGCCGGAATGAACACCGCACACAGCACCAGAGCCGTGGCAACGATCGGACCGGTCACTTCACGCATGGCCCGCTTGGTGGCTTCGACCGGATTCAATCCGAGCTCGATATTGCGCTCGACGTTTTCCACCACCACGATGGCGTCGTCCACCACGATACCGATGGCCAGTACCAGACCGAATAGCGAGAGCGCGTTCAGCGAGAAGCCGAACAGGTGCATCACCGCAAACGTACCGATCAACGATACCGGCACCGCCACCAACGGAATGATCGAGGCGCGCCAGGTTTGCAGGAACAGGATCACCACCAGTACCACGAGGATCAGTGCTTCGAAGAGGGTGTGAACCACCGCTTCAATCGAACCGCGCACGAAGATTGTCGGGTCATAGACGATGCTGTAATCCATGCCTTGCGGGAAGCCTTTCTTCAGCTCGTCCATCTTTCCGCGAACTTCGTTCGAGATGTCGATGGCATTGGAGCCTGGACGCTGAAAGATCGGGATGGCTACGGCTGGTTGGTTGTCCAGCAACGAGCGCAGGGCGTATTGGCTGGAACCGAGTTCAACGCGAGCGATGTCTTTGAGGCGAGTGATTTCACCATTGTCGCCTGCGCGAATGATGATGTTCTCGAACTCTTCCTCGCTGACCAGTCGGCCCTGAGTGTTGACCGACAGCTGGAAGCTTTGGGCATTCGGGGCAGGGGGCGCGCCCAATTGACCGGCCGCGACCTGACGGTTCTGCTCACGAATAGCAGTGACCACGTCGGTCGCGGTCAGATTGCGCGAAGCGGTCTTGTTCGGATCGAGCCAGACCCGCAGCGAGTAATCGCCCATACCAAACAACTGCACATCACCGACACCGTTCAGACGAGCGAGCTCATCCTTGATGTTGAGGATCGCGTAGTTGGACAGGTAGAGCATGTCGTAGCGCTTGTCCGGCGAGGTCAAGTGCACAACCATGGTCAGATCGGGCGAAGCCTTGTCGACGGTGATACCGATGCGCGTCACTTCCTCGGGAAGTTTCGGCTCGGTACGGGTTACCCGGTTTTGCACCTGCACTTGCGCGTTGTCCAGGTCAGTGCCCAGGGCGAAGGTGATGGTCAGGGTGATCTTGCCGTCGGCGGTCGATTGCGAGGACATGTACAGCATGTTCTCGACGCCGGTGATGGCCTGCTCCAGCGGAGCCGCCACGGTTTCACCGATGACTTTAGGGTTGGCGCCCGGGAAGTTGGCACGTACCACCACGGTCGGTGGCACGACTTCCGGGTATTCGCTGATCGGCAGCTGGAACAGCGAGATCGCACCGGCGATCAGGATCAACAGCGAGAGCACTGCTGCGAAGATCGGCCGTGAAATGAAGAATTGGGAAAAATTCATCGGAGTTGTCGTCCCTTAACCGCGTGGGGTCGTAGCAGCCAGCTTCACAACCGAACCGGACGCACCTTTGGCAGGGGCGACTTTGGGCAGGTTGCTGGCTTCCAGCGCTTGACGTTGTTGAGCGAGTGCCGCGATGGTCTGTTCGCTGGCCATTGGCACCACTTCAGGCGTGACCGGTGAGCCAGGACGAACCCGTTGCAGACCCTTGACGATGATCGTGTCGTCCTTGTTCAGGCCATTACGGACGATGCGCAGGCCTTCGATTTTCGGACCCAGTTCGACGGCGCGGTACGCGGTTTTGTTGTCCGCATCCATGACCAGTACGAACTTCTTGCCGAGGTCGGTACCGACCGCTTCGTCGTTGATCAACATGGCGTTGTAGGTGCCGCTGCCAACCAGCTTCAAGCGTGCGTAGAGGCCCGGGGTGTAGGTGCCGTCGCTGTTGTCGAACACCGCGCGACCACGGATGGTGCCGGTTTTCGGGTTGACCTGGTTGTCGACGAAGTTCATCTGGCCGAGGTGTGGGTTGCCGTCTTCGTTGGACAGGCCCATGTACACCGGAGTGGTGGCACCGCGCTGACCGTTACGAGCGAGTTGGGTGTATTTGAGGAATACACGCTCATCGGCGTCGAAGTAGGCATAAACGCGGTCGGTGGAAACTACGCTGGTCAGCGGCGTAGTGTCGGCGGTCACCAGGTTGCCGGCGGTGATTTCGGCACGGCTGACGCGGCCGCTGATCGGTGCGGTGACGCGGGTGAAGCTGAGGTTCAGTTTGGCCAGGTCCAGTTGCGCTTGCAGGGCACCGACGGCAGCGCGGGCTTCTTGAGCGGCGCTGGTGCGCGAGTCGGCCAGTTCGGCGGAAATGGCGTTGCTGGCACGCAGACGTTCGCCACGACCGGCTTCGTTTTCACTGCGGGTGGCGTTGGCGCGGGACTGGGCGACCAAGGCTTCGAGGCGGCGCACCTCAGCCTGGAACGGACGCGGGTCGATCTGGAACAGCAGGTCGCCTTTCTTGACGAGTGCGCCTTCAGTGAAAGCGACGTCGTCGATCTGGCCGGAGACCCGTGGACGGATTTCAACGGTTTCCGGCGCCTCGAGGCGCCCGGTGAATTCGTCCCACTCGTTGACCGGTTGTTCCAGCACCTTGGCAACGCTGACTTTCGCAGCAGGCATGGTGGCGGCAGTCTCGGGAGTCTTGCCGCAGGCGCTCATCACCAGTACGGCCAACATGGCCAACGGGAAGCGCAAATGTTTGAGTGACTGTTCCATGGATGCATCCGCCAATGTATTGAAGATGGGCGGATGATGCTCGGCGGGGTGTGATGGCACGAATCGAATGAAGCAAAGGTAACTATCATTCGGAATGATATAAGACCCGAACGAGCCCTCTAGCATGCACCTTTCGTTAGGTGGCTATCAATCTCTCTCAGGACAATTCAGTGTTGCCCGACGTGTAAAAGTCAGGAGCGAGGCTGCGCGGCGGGGATTATGCGGGGATTAAAAATGCCGAACCCGCCATGGCGGCGGGTTCGACAATGCGGTCAGAGTTTCGGCAACTGGCCGATGCGTCCGATCATTTCAGTCACGATCTGCAGATCCAGCTGGAATTGCTCCACAGTCTTGAATTCGCCGTCAGTGTGACCGGTGTATTTCACGTTTGGCATGGCCAGACCGAATTGCACGCCATTCGGCAGTTCATGCACCGAGGTAGCGCCGGCGGAGGTGCCGAACTCGTGTTTCATGCCGAGGTTTTCAGTCGATACCGCCAGCAGCGCCTTGACCCACTCACCCTCAGGATTACGGTACATCGGCTCGGCGATCGAATAATCGAAGGTTACGGCTACGTGGCTTTTCTTGTCCCACGCCGCCAGTTTATCGGCGATTTCAGCCTTGAGCTTCTCCGGCGACTTGCCCTTCGGCACGCGCAGGTTGACCGCGAGTTTGAAGGCTTTGTCATCCATGCCGACGTAGGTCAGCGACGTTGTCAGCGGCCCCATGAAGGCATCGGAGAAACCGACATTCAGCTTGTTGCCCAGGTAATCCAGCCCCCAGTTGTCGGCGGCATAACGCGCGGCATCGGTGATGTGGTTGTGCTTGAACGCGACTTTGCCATCAAGGCTATTGATAAAGACCAGCATCCGCGCGACCGGGTTGACCCCGGATTCTGGCTCGGAGGAGTGCGCAGATACGCCAGTCACGGTCAGTTTGACGTCTTTGCCGTCGACCTTGGCGCTGACCTGGAAATCGCCGCCATTGCGCTTGGCAAACTCATCACCGGCCTTTTGCAGACTGGCAGCCAGTTCAGCAGGTTTGTCGGTGATCAGGGTGGCGACCGACGCCGAAGGAATCTGGTTGGTCGCCAGGCCACCGGTCATCGAGACGATTTCGGCACCTTCGCCTTCGCCTTTGCGCTTGGCAAAGTTGGCCATGACGGTGCCGTAGCCTTTCTCGGCAATCACCACCGGGTAGCCACCATCCAGCGCGAGGTTGTAGTTCGGTGTCGGATTGCGTTCGAAGTAGTAAGGGATCGCGTCGCCCGTGGTTTCTTCGGTGGTGTCGACCAGCAGCTTGAAGTTGCGCACCAGCGGCAGCTTTTCTTCCTTGATGACTTTCATGGCATAGAGCGTAACCACGATGCCGTTCTTGTCATCCTCGGTGCCGCGACCATACATGCGATCGCCGATCAAGGTGATCTTGAACGGGTCGAGGCGGGTGCCATCCTTGAGCACCCAGTTTTCCGGCGTCACCGGCACCACGTCGGCATGCGCATGAATGCCAACCACTTCATCGCCGCTGCCGTCGAGAGAGATCTCGTACACGCGGTTGTCGATGTTGCGGAATTTCAGATTGAACGACTCGGCAAGGCTCTGAATCTTCGCCGCGATCTTGGTGAATTCCGGGTTGTCGTGCTGTTCGACGCCATCCTTGCGAAAGGTCGGGATCTCGACCAGTTCGCGCAGGGTTTCGGTAGCGGCGGCGCTGTATTTCGCTCGCGTGTAGAGACCCAGCAGACGATAGATTTCGTTCTGCTGCTCGGCGCTCAATGCCTTGTTGTCGAGGTAAGCACCAATGGCCGGGTCGATGTCGGCGGTTTTCGCCAGATCGCTTTTCCCCAGATTACCGAGGAATTGGCGGAAATCAGTGGCTTTGTCTGCGCTATAAGTCTTGAGGATTTCAGCGCTCTGCTGCGGAGTGATATTGGCTTGTGCGGGCGCCGCGAACACGGCAAGACCGGCCAGCATCAAGGTGGTGGCAGCCAGTTTTTTGAAAGGGACATTCATTACGAAGGGCATTCCTTTGCAGGGCAGTGAGTTAGGCGTGTCTCAAGGTTGAGACATATACACTTACAAACTAACACCGTGCCAGAGCCTTGCGGGAGTCCTGAAAGGGGATCTGTCGCACAAAAATGCAAAAGAGGCGCAGAAATGAAAAAGCTCGGGGAAGGTTTCCGGGCTTTTTTATGGGGGCTCACCTGACGACCAGCGCTTCTCCAAATCCTTGCGCCAGGTTCAGCAAAGCGCGGCTATCTGAAGATATGTTCAATCATGATCCTGGAGGGGATGAATAACGTATTCGTGTAATAGGCCTCATACCCATAGGCGGTTATGCGAACTTTGCACGGGATTGAAGCTTGCGACGTCAGCAACGGTTTGATGGCTTCGTAGTCATTCAAGTCGCGTTGCGTACCATCCGGATTGGTGTAGTAGAAGATCAGGTCGGAGGAAAACTTGTAATTGGGCCTGGCTTGACCGCTTGCGTTCACTCGCCCTTCGGCTTTTACCGCGATTGAATGCTCGGATGAGAACTCCATGTCGCGATTGAGAGAGCAGATCAGGGTAGGGTTGAGCTGGTTGGAGTTTTCGTAGTCATTGAAAGCGTTCTGCAAATCCACAGTGGAGTTGAAGTGTGCCGTGAACAGATTGGCGGGGCCGAGCTCAAACGATGATAGCGTGAGGTCGGTGGGCGGAATGCTGGCCGTTTTTACGCAGCCGGTGCAGAGTAGAACGCCCAGGTATATGACCGCGCGGAAGCTGTTCATTGGCCGAAAATACCGTTGATTGAGTCAAAAATCAGATCGCAGGTGGACTTCGTCCCTTGCACAGGTTCTATAAACATCCAGTCAGCAGAAGCATGGTGCTTATCAATGGTCTTGTTGATGGTCGGATCTGCCTCGATATTCGAAGTGACGTTTCGAGTGAGTTTGGTTCTATCATGAGCTGGCGTTCATGTAAGCACTTTTCTGATAACTCACTGGATGCTGTCCTAATGAGAGACCTGCCGCCTACCGCGACCTTGCGCGCATTTGAAGCTGCCACCCGGCACTTGACCTTTACGTCGGCCGCACAAGAGCTGCATGTAACTCAAAGCGCGGTCAGTCATCAGCTCAAGCATCTTGAGGCCCTTTGGGGAGTGCAGTTGTTTGAACGTGGCAAGGCGTTACGTCTCACGGCAGCGGGGGCTGCGCTGGCGCCCATCGTACGCGAGTTTTTCATCAGCCTGGAGGCGACTTTGGGGGACTTGCGCGAGCAAAAAGGCAGAGTTCGACTCGGCGTCAGCACCACCTATTCCTTCGCGCTCAAATGGTTGCTGCCGCGCTTGCCGCGTCTCGCTCGTCAGCACCCCGAGCTGCTGGTCTCGCTGGACACCACGGATAAAATCATCCACTTCTCTCACGGCCAGGCGGATGTTGCGATCAGACTTGGCAAGGGCGATTACCCCGGTCTGCATTCTGAGTTCCTGTTTGGGGAACAGGTATTTCCTGTGGTCAGCCCGGAATTGTTGCGGCGCGTAGGAACTCCGCAGAGCCCCGCAGAACTGTTGCATTTCCCGCTACTCACGCGCGATGGTGCTGAATTGGTGCCTAAATGGGAGGTATGGTTTCAAGCCGTCGGGCTGGCCTATTTGCCGCTCAAGGAGAGTGTCAGATTTGGCGATACCAACATGACGGTCGAGGCCGCCTTGCTCGGCCAGGGCGTTGCATTGGTGCGCAGCGGGCATGTCGAGAACGAAATCAGCGATGGCCGTTTGGTGCGGTTGTTTGATGTGCCATTCCCATCACCGCTGGCGTACTACTTCGTCTGCCCCAAGGGCATCGAAGCGCAACCGCATATCGCCAGCTTTCGCCAATGGTTGGTCAGTGAGGCGCTGAAGTCCAACGACCGGATGGGTGAGTCATGAGTATACGTTCATGCTGTGATGAGGAAGCTTCGCTTTAGTCCCGTTGCCGCATTGCCTAAAGTGGCGCATGCCTATTCATATCATCTTCCTCGTGCTTTTCGCCGCGCTCCTGCATGCCAGCTGGAATGCGCTGCTGCGTAGCGGCGCCGATCGGCTGTGGTCGATGACAGTGATGTGCATTGCCATCGCCATCACCAGTGTCGTCGCCGCAGCGTTCATGGTGCCCCCCGCGATTGAGAGCTGGGGCTACGCGGTGCTTTCAGGGTTGCTGCATGTCGGCTACAACCTGTTTCTGGTGCGCAGTTACCGGGTCGGCGACCTGGGGCAGATCTATCCGATTTCGCGTGGATCATCGCCGGTGTTGATCACTCTGGGGGCCGCCGTGTTTGCCGGAGAAAGCATCACGCCTGACGTGTTACTCGGTATTGCGCTGGTGTCAGGCGGGATTATGTCGCTGGCTTTCAGAGGGCGCAGTCTGTCGGTTCCCAGCCTGCCTTATGCGCTGGGAACGGGCGGCTTTATCGCGGCCTACAGCGTGGTTGACGGCATCGGCGCCAGGATCTCCGGCTCGCCGCTAGCCTACACGGTGTGGATGTGTGCCCTGTGGGGCGTACTGATGCCAATGGTCTATATCGGCCTGCGCGATACCCGCAGCTTGTTCTCCGTCCGGCCCGGAACAGTGACCGCGCTGGTCGGCGGGCTGGTCTCTTTGCTCGCCTATGCAATGGTCATCTACGCCATGAACGAAGCGCCCCTGGGCGCGGTATCCGCATTGCGCGAAACCAGCGTGCTGTTTGCGGCGTTGATCGGCTATGTGTTTCTCGGCGAGAAGCTCACCGCGCGCCGGATACTGGCATGCGTAGTGATCGCCAGCGGCACTCTCATCATCGGCTGATACAGCCAACGGCTCAGGAGTTAAGTTTCATGGTCAACGTATCGCAGGCACCGCTGATTCTGATTACGGGCGGAAGTCGTGGAGTGGGGGCAGCCACCGCGCGGCTCGCTGCCGAAAGAGGTTATGACGTGGCGATCAGCTACGTTGCCAACGAGTCCGCAGCGCTGGCCGTGGCTGCGGATGTGGAAGCGTTGGGGCGCAGGGCGTTGGCGATGCGGGCCGACAGTGCGGACCCCCAGCAGGTGGCCGATTTGTTCGCGGCCATCGACCGCACGTTCGGACGCATCGACGTTCTGGTCAATAACGCCGGGATGCTGGCGCCGCAGTCACGCCTGGAGGACCTCGGCTTCGAGCGGATGCAGCGCATCTTTGCGGTCAACGCCATTGGGCCAATTCTCTGTGCCCAACAGGCGGTGAAGCGTATGTCTTACCGCCACAACGGCCCGGGCGGCGTGGTGATCAATGTGTCTTCGGCCTCGGCGCGCCTTGGTAGCCCCAATGAATATGTCGACTATGCGGCGTCAAAGGGAGCCTTGGAGACGTTCACCATTGGCTTTGCAAAAGAGGTGGCTCGGGAAGGCATACGCGTCAACTGTATTCGCCCCGGACATATCTATACCGAAATGCATGCCAGTGGCGGTGAGCCGGGGCGGGTCGATCGTGTCAAGGATTCGATCCCGATGGGGCGGGGCGGACAGCCTGAGGAAGTAGCTCGCGCGATTCTATGGTTGGCGAGCGCGGAGGCATCCTTCGTTACCGGTACATTCCTCGATGTAACGGGGGGCAAATGAGTCAGTGGCACGGATCATCCACTACCTGCGTTCGGCTTGCCTCACCTTACGACTCAATCCGGGCGTTTTGCCCGTTATGCGCTTGAATGCACGACTGAAAGCGGCCTGGGAGGTATAGCCCAAACGCTGCGCTACCTCTTCAATCGGTAGCCTTTCGAGAGTCAGCCACTGGCTTGCAAGCCGCATGCGCAGTTCAGTGACATAGCGTAGCGGGGCCATGCCAATCGTCGCCTGGAAACGGTCCGCGAAGACCGAGCGTGAGGTGTTGCAGTGCTCTGCCAACTGCGCGACAGTCCAGTCGCGGCCCGGTTGTTGATGGAGCGCAAGCAGTGCACCGGCCAAGCGGGGATCGCGCAAGGCGGCGACCAGGCCAGAAGCATTGCCGCAGGCGCACTCGACCCAGCCGCGAACGACCATGGCCGCCACCACGTCGGCCAACCGCGCGAGGATACCGGCGAAGCCGACACGAGCGGCGCTTACCTCGCGTTCCATGGTAGTCAGGATCGGCACTAGTCCGGGGTAACGCTGGCCGCCGGCATCAATCAGCATCAGGCCCGGCATCAGCCGGCCAAGGCCATGGATACTGCCCAGCTCAAACTCCATACAACCACTGAACAGAATAGTGCTCGGAGTGGCGCCGGCATCGGTTCCGGTATTCACCGCGCTGACGGTTTCACCCAAGGGCGCACCGTCTAGACGATCGATGTCCTGGACAGGCGCGCCCTGATGAGAAAACAGTTGATGGGCTGCGCCATGGGATATGAACACGGCGTTGCCGGCAGACAGCGCGTAGGTGCTGCCGTCCTCCATTCGCAGTACCGCATTGCCGACGGCCACGAAGTGGAACCAGGCATGCCCAGGTTTTTCCGCGAAGCCCAAACCAAAGGCAGGACCCGCCTGGATACGCCGGTATTCAACACCACGCAGGCGCATGCCGCGCAACAGCTCGTTGATGAGGTCCGAGGAAAGAGCAAACTGATCTGCAGGCATCGTTCAGGTGTTTTGGTCAAAAAGTAGAGACTTTGGATCATAGATCATCCCGATTTCGGCGCCTAGACTTCGGCTCTTAATGAAGATTGGGAGATCCGTGCAATGACTGACTGTGTATGTAACACCGTATCCGACCGCCATTGCGGCGTCGGCGCGGACGTAGAACCTGCAACCCCGGCGTGGATGGCAGTATTTTCGTTGGCAATGGGTGTGTTCGGATTACTGACCGCTGAGTACCTTCCGGCCAGTTTGTTGACGCTGATGGCTACTGACCTGGGAGTGTCCGAAGCGCTGGCTGGCCAGGCGGTAACGGTAACTGCCGTGGTGGCGCTGTTCGCCGGCTTGTTGGTGCCAGGTCTGACCCGTGGTATCGACCGACGCTGGGTGTTGTTGGGTTTTTCGACGTTGATGGTCGCCTCCAATCTGTTGGTCGCCGTTTCCTCCAGCTTCGCGGTGCTGTTGTTGATGCGTATCTTGCTGGGCATTGCCCTTGGCGGGTTCTGGAGCATGGCGGCGGCGGTAGCGATGCGCTTGGTGCCGAGTGCCTTGTTGCCCCGGGCGCTGTCGATCATTTTCAGCGGCATCGCCATCGGCACGGTCGTTGCGGTGCCGCTGGGCAGCTATCTGGGTGGGCTGTATGGCTGGCGCAGCGCGTTCTTCGCCGCGGCGGCGGTAGGCATGGTGACCCTGGCTTTCCAGGCGTTCACTCTCCCGCGTCTTGCGCCGCGCCGGCCGGCACGCCTGCGCACTGTGCTCGAGGTGTTGCAGCGCCCAGGCATCGCCATGGGGATGTTCGGTTGTGTGCTGGTGCACAGCGGGCACTTCGCGATGTTTACCTATGTTCGGCCATTCCTTGAAGGGACTACCGGCATCGGCGCGCAAGGGCTGTCCCTGATGCTGCTGGGGTTCGGTGTGGCGAACTTCGTCGGCACGCTGTTGGCCGGCCGGCTGCTGGAGCGCCACCCGCTGGCCACTCTGGTGCTGATGCCCGCGCTGGTCGGCGTTGCAGCACTGGCGTTGGTGCTGTTGCCGGCCTCGGTGCCGGGACAGGCGCTACTGCTGGCGGTCTGGGGCATGGCCTTTGGTGGTGTGCCGGTGGCGTGGTCGAACTGGGTCGCCAGCGCGGTACCTGATCAGGCGGAAAGCGCCGGAGGCATGGTAGTGGCCTCTGTGCAGTCAGCCATCGCCACTGGCGCCGCCGCTGGCGGTGCAATGTTCAGCCTCAGTGGCAGCGCAGGCGTATTCGTAGCGGCAGCCGTGCTGATGCTGCTGGCCGCGTTGCTGATTGCCCTGCGTGTCCGGGTCACTTCTGCTCATGGCGTTCGCCAGTCCAAGCCCGCGCTGCACCTTTGATCCGGTTTGCCAAACCGCCTAAATCCGTCCGTAACCAGGGACGCAGCCGTGCTATCGAGCTGCAAGCGGGGCGAACCGATCCTGTTCTGCTACTGAACTCCCACGCCGCTAATGGGCCAATTGGATTGGGTCTAACTGGCGCAGAAGCCGGATCCCGAAATCTGGCAGGGTTGGGTCAGTGAAGCAGCGGCCAGGAAAATCGATGCGACGTTATGGAAGGTTTTCAATGGCAGGGAAGCCTTTCTTTAATCGCAGATAGATTGCCCTGAGTTTGCCGATGTTCGCCGTTCTAAAGTGCGCTGCGTCGCGGTCGATAACTCAGAGTACGCATGGGCTCTATCTCCTCATAACAACACATGCGACGTTCACTTCTAGCGTTTCCCCTTGCCAAAACTATAAATATCCGCAGGTGAAGTCATGAATATCAAGCAGAAGCTGACCTGGGCGTTCGCAGCTATCGCGTGCGTCCCGGTCATCTTGGTCGCCGTTTTGGTAGTGCTGAATTTGCGAGAGGGGGCCCTGGCCAATTTTCTCGACAGCAGCGGTCGTGAGATCCGCCAGATCGACAATGGGATGAAGCAGTTTTTCGACGGCATAAGCCAAAACGTCGACTATGTAGCCAAGGACCCGCGCGTTGTCGCGGCCAAAGACCTCAAGAGCTACGCGGGTGCCGAAGCCGCGCAAATTCCACTTACTCAGGCCAACAAAGAGCTGCTGGCGATATTTGACCAGTTCGCCAAAAGTCATCCGAGTACTGCTTACCTGTCCCTGGGTCTGAGTGACGGCGGCTACGCCAGTTGGCCGGACGACACCAAGCTGAACAACTACGATCCGCGCGTCCGTCCCTGGTATAAAGCGGCCATCGCCACGCCAGGCGCCACTGTGCGCACGGGGGCCTACTATTGGGCGCCGGACGATGTGACGCTGATCGGCACTGTGCGTACTGTCGCCGACGCCGCCGGGAATATCCTGGGAGTGGTTGGTCTGGACGTGTCGCTCAAGCAACTCACCGAGCTGGTGCGCAACATCAAGCTGGGCGATAGCGGCTACCTGATGCTGGTGGAAGACAACGGTAACGTGCTGGTAGACCCCAGCGACGCGAAGCACAACTTCAAACCTCTGGCCGACCTGGGGCCCAACTACGCCGAACTAGCCAAGGGAGGCGACGGCGTGACCCAAATCGAGATTGATGGCGTGGCGTACATGGCCAACGTGGTCAGCTCCAAAGGCCTGGGCTGGCGCTTTATCGGCCTGATCAAACGTGATGAAGTGATGGCCGACGTCACCCGCCTGACCTGGTTGATCGCCGCCATTGCCGCGGCATTGGCGTTGGTGTTCGCGATAGTAGGCGCCAGCTTTGCCAGCGTCATCGTGCGTCCGATTCGCGGCGTGGCCGACGGCCTGCAAGAAATCGCCGAAGGAGAAGGCGACCTGACGCGCCAACTCCAGGTGCAGGGCAAGGACGAAACCGCCAGCCTGGCGGGCTGGTTCAACCAGTTCCTGGGCATGATCGCACAATTGGTGCAGCGCATCGGCAACGCCTCATCTGACCTGCAGACCGCCGCCGCCGAGACTAGCGACGTGGCCAACAATATGAACCAGGCTGCAGGTCGCCAGCGTGAGGCCGTGGAGTTGGTGAGCACCGCATTCAACGAAATGGTCGCTACTGCCAACGAAGTTGCACGTTCGTGCAGTGCTGCCGCGACGAGTGCCGACGAAGGCTACCGCGACGTACATGACGGCCAGCAGCACATCGGCGAAGCCACCGGCAGCGTGCTCAAGCTCAGCGAAGACCTGCAGAAGTCGACCCAGACCATGCAGTTGCTGGAGCAGGACAGCCAGAACATCAACACCATTCTCGACACCATCCGCTCGATTGCCGAGCAGACCAACTTGCTGGCGCTCAACGCGGCGATTGAAGCGGCGCGCGCCGGTGACCAAGGCCGAGGTTTCGCCGTAGTCGCCGACGAAGTCCGCGCCCTGGCTCGCAGGACAGCCGACTCCACCGGCGAGATCGACAGCTTGCTGGGCAATCTCGCCCGCCGCACTCAGGAGGTAACGCAGCAGATGCAAGGCAGCCTGCAAGTGTCCCACGCCAGCGTGGAACGCATTCAGCAGGCGCGTGACAGCTTCGACAAGATCCGTGGCTCGGTGGACTCGATCCGCGACCAGAATACCCAGATCGCCACAGCCGCTGAGGAGCAGCACCAAGTGGCCGAAGAGATCAATCGCCACATCGCGCAGATCCATGCCGATGCCCAACTGGTCGAAGGCTTTGCTCAGTCGTCACAGGCTGGCTCGGGTCGATTGATAGACATTTCCGGTCAGCTCAAAGGCCTGGTGGGTCGTTTCAAATATTAGTATCCCGACCCAAATGAAAACGGTGAGCACTCACCGTTTTCATTCGGCCGACATACGCAGTTTTATTGCTTCCACTGTTCCACTGAAAGCCTCAGGCCGGTCTATCGAATAGCGGAGAATACCCCTAGAGACTATCCGGATCCCCAAAAAACATTTTGACTAGGCTCTAGGAAGGCGTTTTCAGGTCGATAATGCTGTTATTTGCCCCCCCTTTTGCCCCCAATCGCATTGAGTGTGCGAGTGATCTTGAATGGTGACCTGCGACTGACTCCAGTATGGCAGTACCTGGTATTCGGTGCACGCAAGCTAAAGCGGCGCTCCCGAGCAACGCAATCAGCGTGAGCGAGGATCTTTATTTGATCCGAAACACACTGGTTTTATGCTTGCCTCTCATTCAGCCCTGATTGTTTCGTGAAATATTTCTGCATAAAGCCGAGCGACGGTCGGTGTGAGGTTGTGTACTGAAGGAATCAGAAAATTTGAGTTGGGGGCGAGTCGTTTTGCGTAGATGACTTCGTAAACCCTGCGAACGATTCCTGGCTCTGTTTCCTCTTGGTCGAAGCCAGGCATTATTCCTACGGCTTTGTAACCCGCATGCTCCAGTGCTTGTTGCATATACGGAGCGCTGGTTGTCGCCATACCATAGATCAAGCCCGCTCCCATGAACCTTCCCATTTTTTCTCCGAGGTCTTGGGCAGCTACGGCCAGTTTGGTTTGTCTATGATGTTTGGCTACCGCGCCCACTCGCCCGAAGATGACATCAGCGCCGTCAATTTTTTCCCACGTTGCTATCGCGACGATTTCATGATTTCGGCGGACCACTATAGCGAACATCGCCCGCTCCAGATCGTCTTCGAGCACCACGTTGTCTTCATAAAATTGCTGGTTCAGAAAAGGGCTCCCTAACCCCACCGTAATGGAGGGAAACCACGTCTGGAAAAAAATTATCGCTACATCGATCTCCTCGCGTTTCAGGTAATCCCATGTGTAGCCAGAGGGTAAAACAGTGAAACTGCGAATCTGATCGATCATTGGCCATTTCATGCGGTTCTGCTCGTCTTGATAGTCTAATTGCCTTTCAGGAATCGGTCGGAGAAAGGGGCTTATTCAGTCGCTTCTCTATCGAGTTGTCTGCGATCTATCAGCAATTCCCGGGCGTCTAGTGAGGGGAGGCGGCGGGTTAGACGGCGGTGTTTTCAGGTTTGAGGACAGCGCCCTCGCAGAGTCCTGGGTTATGCCTGGCCGCAAATTGTCTGTGGCGGTCGACCACTTCACCGATGACAAACTGCATCAGCTTCTGGACGAAGGCCGTATCGAGGTTGGCCTCCTGGGCGAGGGCTGTCAGACGTTCGTATTGATGCTGCTCTCTCTTCTTGTCCACCGCTGGCAATTGATGTCGGGCTTTAAGCAAGCCGACCTCATCAGTACAGCGGAACCGTTCAGCAAGCATGTGGATGAGCGCGGCGTCGATATTGTCGATGGTTTGTCTGAATGCCGAGAGTTGACGCGTGATGTCGGAATTGTCCATGGATAACCTCGTGGCAGTTGTTCTAAGGGGCTTGTCTGTACCCTTCCTTGGTCCTTCCATGATTGGACGGAGAACCTGAGCAGGCGCTTTACGCGGGATCGGGCATGTTCAACGATTCCTCCAGCCACTGCATGACTACCTTGAAAGCCGAGTCTGAATTGCGTTCATAGATCAATCCGTGGCCGTTGCCGTGAATACCCAGTGCCGGTAGATCAAGGTGGTGAATGTTGGCACCGGCATTTCGCAGGAAAGGGACAATGCTGGATGCGTAAGAAGCAAACGCTGATGTCTCACCTGTCATCAGCGCTACCGGAACGCCCTGCAATCCGGGAATTTTCAGGGTTGATGGTTCTGCTGTGCGGACTTGCTCCGCCGTCTCGCGAGGCGGATCAAAGGTCAAAGGGGCGGCGGTCAGTCCCCATTCGAGGCTGCCTATACCCGGCGTATGGCCAAATACCGGCCCCATAGGCTCCACTGCCACAATCCCTGCGATCAGGTCGGGTCGACGATCGGCGACCAACCAGCCACTGGGCCCGGAAGCGGAATGCGTAACGATGATGGCCTTACCGATTCTGTCGAGCAGTTCGGCCAGTCGGTCCGCGTCCAGGGTCTGCGAGGCCGCAAGGTCAGCCGGCATGGGGCCGTAAGCTGCAATGAAGGCGTCAAACGCTGCTTCGTCATCCGACTCAAACGGCCACTGCGTTTCTCCACCTCCCTCTGGAAAGTAAACTTCGCGGGCGCGTTCATAGGAGAACGCTGGCCCCATCGGTCCCATGATGTCGGGGTGATACGGCGATCGCCCGTGGCCGGGTCTGTCGACGCGAAAGACTACGAAGCCCGCTTCGAGGAACCGCTGCGCCCATCCCGGGCGACCATCGGGTGTATCCAGCCATTCGGTGCCCTGCAGCGTGCCGCCGTGCACCAGCACCACGGGATAGGCTTGAGTGATGTGCTCAGGGGATTCCCAGGCTACGTACATCGGACCCTTCTGGAAATTTTTACCGTTCTGGGTAACACGGGCGCCGGTCACCCAGAAGTTGCCACGCCGCGTACGTTTTATCGGTGCGCTTCGCCAGGGTTGCTGGGCATGATCGGCTGATTGGGTAAGTGTCTGCGTAGCGAAGACCGACCAGTCCTTGTGCCCGTCTCCCCGGGCAACTGCCGACGTCATTTTCGATCGCACTGCATCCGCAGCAGGCAGTTCCAGGTCCTTGAGACGGCCCGCATCAATAGCCAGATTTATATCCTTGAGGCCAAGAGACAGTTTGAAACCCGGTTCAAAGCTGTTGTTGGCGATGTTCTGCCCATACCGTTGATAACTGGGGCAGGCGAACAGGGTCTGGGTCATGAGGTTGACGAAAATCGAAGGTGTCAGTCCGTGGCGTTGAACGAGTCCGCTTGCTTCGCCCAGCGACTGGATGGCTTGAGTGATCATCATGTTGCCGGCGATTTTCGCGATACACGCGTGTTCAGGCTGATCGCCCAGATACCAGGTTTTTTTCCCGAGCAGGTCAAACAGCGGTTGAACCGTCGAGACAGCTAGCTGCGATCCGGCCGCCAGGATGTTCAACTCGCCGCTCGCGGCCACGGCGGGCACGCCGAAAACCGGTGCCGCGACCAATGCCATGCCGATTGCATCATGCATGCCCTGCAACTCGACCATGAGTGAAGGCGACAAAGTCGACATCACGACATGCACGCAGGCCTTGTCTGCATTTTCCAGAGCAGCGCTGGACAGCAGCACTTCCCTGACGGCGGCATCATCGGCCAGCAGGCTGATGACGACCTCTTGCTGAAAGGCCGAGGACGGGGATTCGAGAACGCTTACTCCTTCGAGATCCATAATCGCAGCGTGACTACGGTTCCATGCCGATACGTGATGGCCGGCCCGGATGAGCAACGGAATGATCGCTCTGGTCATGCTTCCCACACCGATAAAGCCAATCTTCATTTGCAGTCCCTCGGTTGGTGTTTCGACGAAGGTGTATGCAGAGAAGTATGTCGAGCCTGGGATTGCTACGGCACTGCCATTACTGCACTCTCACTGTTCATTTTTGTACGGGGTAGAGTATGGACTGGAGTGATGTGCGGATCTTTCTCGCGATTGCCCGCAGTGGGTCATTGGGCGCTGCTGCCAAGCTGTTGGGTGTTAGCCATCCGACCGTGGGGCGGCGCTTGCAGGTGCTTGAGCAGTCCAGTGGCCAGCCCATTTTCCTGCGTACCACCCAAGGTTTGGTACTGACCGACAGCGGAGAGAAGCTGCTCAGCCTAGCGCAGGAAATGGAGCAGAGTGCGTTGGCCATCGAAAGGCGCCTGGCGGGCGGCAGCGCCCAGCCAGAAGGTGTGTTGCGCATTTCTTGCGCTGACTGGTTTGCCTGTTATGTGCTGGCCCCCGTCCTCAGTGAACTGGGGCGACGTTACCCTCTGATTGTGCCTGAGGTTATCGCCGGGCATCGATTGTTTGACCTGGCTCGTCGCGACGCCGATATCGCGTTTCGAATCGTCCCTTTCACCGAACCCGATATTGTTCACCGCAAGCTGATCTCCCTGAGCTATGGGTTATACACGGCCGTCGGATCTGCTGATCCCGAGCCACAGGGCGAGGGGGTTGGTTTGATTACCATGAGTGTTGCCCAGTCTCATTATCCCGATGTGCAGTGGCTGCAGCAGCGTTACCCTCTGGCGCGTACCTTGTTCACCAGTAGCAGCCGCACAGTCCAGGCGCAAATGTGCACGCAGGGGCAGGGCGTTGCCGTATTGCCCCGCGCCTTGGGTGACCAATTAACGGCGCTGCGGTTGATTGATCCGCACGAGCCGCCACCGGGTCGCGACATATGGATGGGCTACCACCAGGACATGCGCCAGATGGACAGCCTTCGTGCTCTTGCCGATCTTGCTTCCATCATGATCGGCAATCAGGCATGCGGTTGACTCACTCTGCTGGGTGCATGGCCGCCGTTTGCGGATCAGTAGCAGGTTGGCGCGTCAGGGTAAGGCTCAACCCCGCGCCTACCGCCAGGCATGCTGCGATGCAGAGTATGGAGACGGTGAAAGCGTGGGTGATGGCAGCCGCGTCCGTATCCGTGCCTAGAAGGGTGTAGAAAATGCCGCCTATTATTGCCACGCTCAGTGACGTGCTGATTTGCAGGGTGGAGCTGGTAATGCCTGCAATCATGCCGGAGTATGCGGGTGCCACACGTCCTGTGATCATGCGCATCAATGTCGGAAGGGCTAATCCTTGTCCGAAACCGATCAGAAACAGAATGACGGCAAGGGGCAGCGCAGCGGGGCTGGCGGACATAGGCGTGTGCGCCACGAGCCAGGCCAAGAGCACAAATCCCAACACTTCAAGCCCCATTCCGACGGGATTGACGTATGCCCCCAGAAAACGCCTGAACTGAGGGGTGGAAAGCGGTCCCAGCAAAAATCCCGCGCCGAAAGGAAGGAAGACGAGGCCTGCATTGAGTGGGCTCGTGTGCAGCGCTCCCTGTAGATAAATGGAAAGCAGCAGGAAAAACACGCCGATCGCGTAAAAGGTGAGGGCGACGAGCAGTGCCCGGGCAAGACCGGGCGCGCGCAGTGCGGCAGGATTCAGCAACGGAGCACCTTGCGCTTGATGCAGGCGGGCTTCGTAGCGCCAGAACAGCCAGGCCAGCAGCGGCACCGCTGCAAGCGACAGCCAGGCCCACAAAGGCCAACCCGATTCACGCCCCTCGATCAGAGGAATGATCAGAGCCGCAAGCGTCACCATCGACAATAGCGTTCCGCCCAGATCCAGCTTGCTTGTCTGTGGTGCGTGGGTTTCCTTGACCACTGGAATGGCGACAAGGATGACCAGTAACGCAATCGGTAAATTCACCAGAAATATCGCCCGCCAGCCCAGGTTCATCAGGTTGAGCGATATCAATATTCCGCCAAGTGCCTGGCCGACTACCGAAGCCAGACCAAAGACCGCGCCATACAGGCTCAGTGCCAAGGGCTTTTCGGAGTCGGGGAATATCGCCTGCACTGATGCGAGTGCCTGAGGTGCCATGATGGCTGCCGTCACGCCTTGCAGCGAACGTCCGGCGATCAACACCCAGGGTGACTCGGCTACACCGCAGATCAGTGAGGCAACGGCAAAGCCAACCAGACCAACGAAGAACATTCTCATGCGGCCATAGATGTCACCCAGCCGTCCACCGGTAATCAGTGTCACGGCATAAAGCGCCGCATACGAGGAGATGATCAACTGTTCGGCGGAGGAGGCCGTGCCTAGCGATTGCTGAATTGAAGGCAGCGCTACGTTGACGATGAAAAAATCCAGCGGCGGTAAAAATGCACCGACCAACAAGATGGTGAACATCAACCAACGCCGCGGTTCCGGGGGGGCGACTTTTGTCTTAGGCATAAGGTCTCCTTCCTGGAACCCTTCGGTTCCAGAATATTCTCGATTGCAGGTCATGCTCTGAATCAGCTGACTCCAATCTAAACGATCAAACCTTCCCTTACGCCTCACATAAATGAACGGCCAATGTTCATTTATGGCAGTGCCGCTCAGCCCCTGACTCCTCTCAAAATGGCCGCACTGTGGTTCCAGTCGAGCCACACAATCGAGACTGAGGAGTCAGATATGTCAGGCAAATTCGCTAATCAGGTTGCAGTCGTCACCGGGGCATCCACAGGGATCGGGTTTGCAATTGCGCAAGGTTTGATTGCCGAGGGAGCCAAGCGTGTTTACATCACGGGTCGTTCTGCAGCCACGCTGGAGGCGGCGGTGGCGAAGCTAGGCGACAGAGTCGTAGCGGTCATTTCCGATGTCGCCAGCCAGGCTGATCTCGATAAACTCAAAGCTACAATTGAGGCGCGCGACGATCAGCTGGACTCAGTGTTTGCCAACGCGGGTATTTGCGAAAAGAACCCGCTGGGCGAGACCACCGAGGCGGCTTATTTCAACATGTTCGACATTAACGTGAAGGGGGTTTTTTTTACCGTTCAAACGTTGATGCCATTGTTGAAAAACGGTGCGTCGATCGTGTTGACGGCCTCTATCTGTTCCAGCAATGGGATGGAAGGACTGAGCCTCTACAACGCATCCAAGGCCGCAGTACGGTCCTTCGCCAGGACTTGGGCCAACGAACTCAAAGGTCGCAAGATTCGAGCGAATGTCCTGAGCCCTGGCTTCACCCGCACGCCTCTGATGGATAACGGCTTGAAGATGAGCGAGAGCGACATTGCCGCGCTGCGCCAACACGTCGAGCAGATCACTCCGCTGGGGTATATGGCCCAACCTGAAGAAATCGCCTCGTCGGCGCTGTTCCTTGCATCTGCCGATGCGAAATATGTCAACGGTGTGGAGCTGATGGTCGACGGCGGCCTGTCGCAGATCTGAACACGTGCTCAACCGTAGCGCAGCCCTCGCGGAGGGCTGCCTTCGTCGCTTATGCGAAGCCTCAGCAGGAAACCCCATCATGAACATGGAACAACTGACCGCCCGACTGGACGCCCTGGAAAGTCGCGCCGCCATCGAGTCGCTGATAAACGCCTACGCCAATGCCTTCGACCGCATCGACGCCTCGCTCCTGAGCGGTATCTGGCACGAAGAATCAACACTGGATCTACCGGGTTTTGGCCAAGCCGGAAACCGTGACGAAATCCTCGCGATGGCGCAAAACAGCTGGCGCCAGATGCCACATATGCATCACTGGATGGCCAACCCGCTGATCGATATTAAGGGTGACAGCGCGGTGGGTACGGTGGCTGCGGATTGCCTGTTTCACGACATTGAAAAAGGCCCGGTGCAAGTCAGCGGGCTGTACCACGACAGGTTTGAACGTCGGGACGGAAGATGGGCGTTCTTGTCACGTCGTTTTGAACTGCACTTTCTTACACCTTTGAAGGACTGGGTACCCGTTGCTGGCGAAGAAAAGTATGCGCCGGTCGAGCACCAGAGCCTGGGCAAGCCCTCAGACAGTTGACCTGCGCGCATGAGTTTCAGTTGGGGGCAGCGAACGACAAGCACTGTCCGCCGACGTCGTTCAAGCTCCAGGGAATGACAGCGAAAAACAGATAACCCCGGGCTTTGGCTGTTCGACACGCACGTGACCTTCATGCAGTTGCATGATTGCCACGACGATGGCGAGGCCAAGGCCGTAGGAGTCAGAGTTCTGGTGGCGAGACGCATCGCCGCGGTAAAAGCGGTCGAAGAGTTTGCCCACGGTTTCATCACTCAGCACAGGCCCTTGGTTCTTCACTTCAATGCGGGCTCCGCCGGGGGTTTCCATCACCCGGATCTGAATCTCGGTGCCCTCGTAGGCATAGCGAACGGCGTTTGCCACCAGGTTGCTCAAGGCTCTGCGCAGCAGCAAAGGGTCAGCGAGCACGTTTCCATCGCCTGTTATCTGTACGGTCATTCGCCGCTCTTCAGCCAAGCCTTCAAAATAGTCGGCAATGCGCTGCGATTCGTCATGCAGCGATAGTTGCTGGCGCTCCACCAGTGCGTGCGCTTCATCGGCGCGCGCAAGGAACAGAATGCTTTCGACGATGCGCGAGATCCGTTCGAGCTCTTCAAGGTTCGAAGCGATCAGTGCCTGATAGTCATCCTCGCTGCGGCGCTGGCGAAGGGCGACCTGGCAATGCCCCATCAGCGACCCCACCGGCGTGCGGATTTCATGGGCAAGGTCAGCGGAAAATTGCGTCAATCGTTGATAACCCCGGGCAAGACGATCGAGCATCGCGTTATAGGCGTCACTCAGCTGTTGCAGTTCAACCGGCGTATCGGAGCTGTCCATACGGCTGTGCAGACGCTCGGGTGTTATCGCTGCCGCATGCGCGGCCATCTTGCGTAACGGACGCAGCCCTCGACGCAGTACCAGGTAACCCAGCAACGCGGTGGCCAGAAACGCAAGGGCAACGGCCAGGTAGATACGTTCGCGATACGCCGCGAGCATAGCCATTTCCTTGCCCATGAGGTGCGCGGCGGTCAGGCGCACTTCACGTCCCCCCGACGTCGTGACGACGGAGGCGGCGCGCAGCATTGTTCCCGAGTCGGTCACGCCGCTACGCAGGTCACTGACGCTCAGCTTTGTATCCTGGCCGATCACGGGCAGTTCAGGCAACGTGACGTTCAGTGGATTTACCTGGATTACCGGTTGCTGTCCGGGCTCTTCAATGATGAAGATGTCGTCTTCGCTGTCGAGCATGTTCTTGAAAATCTGCGGGCTGTCGCGCAGCTTTTCGATGGCGAGCTCGTAGTGCAGCAGCTTGCGAAAATGTTCCAGGCGGCCCATGACCGCATGATCGCTGTACACCAATACCGAGGCTTTCATCGTCTGATACAGATAAACGCCTGCACCGGCCACGGCCAGCATCGCTACCATGGAAAACGCCACGGTCGATCGCAGGGTCAGAGAGGGTTGGCGTCGGGACCGCATGGCCTCACCTCGCAGACATAGCCGATACCGCGAATGGTATGGATCAGCTTGATAGGGTAGGGCTGATCGACCTTGCTGCGCAGGCGCTTGACCGCTACGTCCACCACGTTGGTATCGCTGTCAAAATTCATGTCCCAGACTTCCGAAGCGATCTGTGTCCTGGACAGCACATCGCCTGCCCGGCGCAGAAATAGATGCAGCAGGGCGAACTCCTTGTTGGTCAGCACGATCACCTGCTGCTGGCGTGTAACGCGGCGCCGGACCAGATCCAGCTCGAGGTCGGCGAGGTGGAAATGGTCGGCTTCGCGCACGACACCACGACGCAAGATGGTGCGGATGCGTAACAGCAGTTCAGTAAACGAAAAAGGTTTGACCAAGTAGTCATCGGCGCCCAGTTCCAGGCCGCGAATGCGGTCCTGCAACTGGTCGCGCGCGGTCAGGAACAGCACGGGGACGTCTTGTCTGGCGCGCAAAAGCTCGATGATCTGAAACCCGTCAATCCCGGGCAACATCACGTCCAGCACGATCAGATCGTAGGTCGTATGCAAGGCCATGTGCAGGCCGTCGGCGCCGTGCTGGGTCCAGTCGACGTTGTAACCGGACTCGCCGAGCCCCTTTTTGAGGTACTCACCTGTTTTGGTGTCATCTTCGATTAGCAGGATATGCATCGTGAGGCGCGCTCGGGTCTCTTCATGACAGGATTCAGCCCGCGACATCGGTATCTCGGCTGTGCAGTGTAACGGGATGAGCGGGCGCAGTCGGTTACATTTCTGTCATTCATGGGCAGGGCTGACGAATGACAAAAATGTCATTCGGCGGTCATCGTGACGTCCCGGTCTGCGGTCGAGGATGGCGGCACATCACCCCATGAGGAATCGTCACCATGCAACTAAAAAACGCCTTGTCTACCACATTCGGTTTGTTGATGCTCAGTGCTGCCGTCATTGCTACCGCGGCTGACATGCCGGTGATCAAACCGCTGCGTGGCACGGTGGAAAGCGTCAGCAACAATACGCTGACATTCACTGTCCGCTCCGGCGCCCAGCAGACTATCGGACTGACTGACAAGACCGGTATCAACCGGGTATCGAAGGCCAATATCGAATCGATCAAATCCGACAGCTTCATTGGCTCGGCGGCCATCCCGCAGGCCAACGGAACATTGAAGGCGCTGGAGGTGACGGTTTTTGACGCCAGCCTGAAGGGCAGCGGCGAAGGTCATTATGGCTGGCAGAACGCGGATGGCAGCACAGGCACCATGACCAACGGTACAGTGGGGAAACTGTCCAAAGCTGACGGCCGCACATTGACCGTCAACTACAAGGGTGGCGAGAAACAAATCGTCGTACCGGACGATGTGCCAATTGCCTACGTCGAGCCAGGCAAAGCCGATGAACTGGTCAAAGGTACGAAAATTGTCGTGTTCCCCGCCGCAGATGGAACCACCGCGCGCGGCATTGCAGTTGGCAAGGATGGCTTCCAGCCACCGATGTAATCACCTGAAAAGGCAGGGGCGCTGCCGCTTGGCAACGCTCCGCTACATGGCTGGTTTCGAGGGGGAAACACGTGAGACAGAAAAAGCTTCATCCCTGGCCGGTTCGCCTCACCCACTGGCTCAACGCCGCCTGCATGGTCTGCATGTTCATGAGCGGTTGGGCCATTTACAACGCCTCGCCACTGTTCGGCTTCAGGTTTCCAGTGTCGGTAACCGTGGGCGGGTGGTTGGGTGGGGCGCTGGCCTGGCACTTTGCATTCATGTGGCTGCTGCTGATCAACGGCGCAATCTATGTGCTGTATGGCGTCGTCAGTCGCCATTTCAAACGTGAGTTGCTGCCCATTGGGCTTGTCGCATTGAAGCGTGATTTTACGGACGCTTTGCGCTTCCGGCTCGTGCATGAAAAGGGTGTCTATAACGCTGTGCAGCGCCTGATGTACTGGATGGTACTGGCAGCAGGCGCACTCGTCGTCATTTCGGGTGTGGCGATCTGGAAACCCATTCAACTTCAAGAGCTGGTCGCGCTACTGGGCGGCTATGACGTCGCTCGCTACGTACATTTTGCGGCGATGGCGGTAATTGCTGCATTCGTCGTGATTCATCTTGGGTTGGTAATGCTGGTACCCAAAACCCTGCTGCCAATGATTTCAGGTGGGGTGCGGTCGCTTGATATCAGGAGAAATGGCCATGACTGAATCCAGAAAAGGAACTGTTCAGCGCGTCAGGCTTGAACCTGCGCAACAGCTTGAGTTGGAGAATATCCAGCGCCGGCATTTCCTTCGTGCCGGCTTGACCGTGGGTGCGATGTCGATGCTGACCGGCTGCAACCTGCAGGACGGCGATCAGGTTGACAAGGTCCTTTGGGCCATGTCGCGCTGGAACGATAGGGTCCAGGCATGGCTGTTCAGCGGACAGAAACTGGCGCCGACCTTCACCCGCGCGCAGATCACTACGCCATTTCCGTTCAACGCATTCTATGGCCAGGACGATATCCCTGAAGTGGACCTCGCCAGTTACTCGCTCGCCGTCTCCGGCCGGGTCGGGGACAAGGCTCCATGGACACTCGAAAGCTTGCGCAAACTGCCGCAACGTAGCGATATCACCCGTTTGATCTGTGTTGAAGGTTGGAGCGCCATAGGACAATGGGGAGGTGTACCGCTCAAAACCTTTCTGGAACACATCGGTGCCGATACCACAGCGAAATTCGTCGGTTTCAAATGTGCTGATCGCTATTACTCCAGTCTGGACATGCCGACGGCCTTGCACCCACAGACACTGCTGGCGCTGGATTACGCTGATGTCGCGTTGCCGCCCGAGTACGGCTATCCGCTGCGGGTTCGAGTACCCACCAAATTGGGCTTCAAAAACCCCAAGCATGTTGTCGAGATTTTCGTGAGCAACGACAACCCGGGCGGGTATTGGGAAGACCAGGGATACAACTGGTTCAGCGGGATCTGATGGCGCAAAAACTGAACAGCCACGCCAGGAATGCTGGCGAGACTCATGACACCAGACCTGATATGAGGCGTCCCCATGACCTATATATCTGCGGTACCGCCAGCTTCATCAGTGTTACCGACTTCAGAAAACAAGAAGCGGGCAACGACCCATAGTGCAGATTTCCAATCCCAATTGCAGGCTCAGTCCAGATCACCTGTGCAGGAGCCGGATACAACCCGCGCTCATCTGTTATCGGAATCGACCACAAACCTGTCATGCCGGCCGGAGATGCGAGCGCTGCTTCAATTGTTGCAATGGCGAAGGAACGCCGACGGTTCTTTCAGCAGACCGGGCCGATCAGTGCCAGGTACGCGAGCCAGTGGCTTGGATATTGCGGACTTCAACTTCCCTGATCGAAACATTCTGGATAGCAGTGAGATTATCAAACACACCTGCGGAAATGAGGAGGGTAGACGGCCCTACTCAAAGTCCTTTGATGAGCGAATCGTGTGTACTTTCAATGGCGAGGAAAGCGAATTCTCTTCTGATGTGATCTGCAAAGAGGGATTGAATGCGTTCGCTACCGCAGTGGCTCTTTCCCCGATAACCCTCACCTGGTTACCGATTGAGATTGTTAGAGCACCGCTACGGTCGCCTGGCGTACGGATTTTTCGCCGTCGCAAGTCCTCTTCAGTCGAGAGCCACCTTCTCGACAAGTCAATTTCAGAGTAAGGGCGTTAAACGGGCGGATCTCGATAGCTCTTTCGCCGCGGGGCTAGTATTTCTATCGAGAAAGCAGCTACGCCAATGCGCGTCTTTATTTATTAGTGGTCTGTCGTTCGCTTACTGGCCGGGGTTTCTAGAGTGGCGAATGCGGTTTTATGAGGCTGAGTCCCAGTGACCCGATTGGACGCCGTTCTGGCACGTGAGTTAGCTTTCGTATCCGTTTATATTTTGGGCTCCACAACCATGACTGATCGTCAGATCATTGTTCCAGATGGCATGAGATTGCTCTGCGAGCATGCTGGTTATGCACCAGCTGTAAAGGTAGGAAAGACTCTTTACTGCGCTGGTCAGGTAGGCCGGACGCCGGAATTATCAGTTATCGAAGACCCAGAGCAGCAGTTTTTGGCAGCTTGGGACAATCTCCGGCTCGTCTTGGAAGCCGGCGGGTGCGAATTTGAAGATGTCGTCGAAATGACAACTTATCACGTCGATATGCACCGCCACATGCCAATTTTTAGACGCGTGAAGGATAAAGTCTTTCCTCGGAGTACTTGTGCATGGACATGCATAGGTGTCGGTGAACTGGCTCGCCCCGGCCTTCTCGTGGAGATCAAATGCATCGCCGTAGAGCGATAGCTTTTCTGATAGGCCCCTGAATATACAAATCCTGGATGGGTGTTTATCTATGCGGCAGCAGATGTGACACTTCACTCGCCCGTTGTGTCGGCAGGCACGCCATCCGCACGTTCCCACGCCTACTGGCGACGGGCAAGACAGGATTGTTTGAAACTCAGTGTGATGACACGAAGGGCGACGGGGTTGTCGGTGCCGGCAACGTATAAGCCTGCTTCATCCGCGCCACCTCCGCTATTGGCGTGCGTCCGAAGAGGCGCTTGAAATCGCGGCTAAATTGCGAAGCACTTTCATAACCCACCAGAAATGCCGACTTGGCCGCTGTCAGGTCGTTACGCAGCATCAGTAATCGCGCTTGATGCAACCGCGTCGACTTGAGGTACTGCATAGGCGAGGAATCGGTCACCTTGCGAAAATGCAGATGAAAGTTAGGCACGCTCATCTGCGCTTCCTGGGCGAGGATTTCTACATCCAGATGCTCGTGGTAACAGCGGTGGATTTTGTGAATGGCGCGCGTCACCTTGCCGAACTGACCCTGCTGGGCGATAGCCGCGCGTAGGGTACCGCCTTGTTCGCCAGTGAGAATGCGGTAGTAGAGTTCGCGCAACATCGCTGGTCCGAGGATTTGCGCGTCGGTGCAGTCGCCCATGACTTCCAGAAAACGCAGGGTCGACTGGCGCAGCGGTTCGTCCATGGGCGAGGCGTACATACCCATAGGCTGAGCCACGCGGATGTTCCATACCTCATCTACCTGCTGAATCAGCTCGCCGGCCAGATTGAAATCCAGACGTATGTACACCGCCAGCATTGGCTCCGCCTCGCTAGCGTCGGTCTCCATTGTAAAAGGCACTGGCACTGACACCACCAGATAATGCTGGGCGTCATAGATGTAAATTTCATCACCCAGATAGCCGCGTTTCTGCCCCTGACAGAGGATGACGATGCCCGGCTCATATAGAACCGGGGTGCGCTTCAGCGGCCGGTTGGAACGCAGAAAACGCACATCATCCAGCGGACTCAGGTTGTAACCCTCCAGCGGTGCAAGCTGGCCCATCAACTGCACCATACGCGCAGTGCTCGGGTCCTTGGATTTCGGCATCGATTGTACGTTCTCCACTTTTATGCTCAGCCGTCCGTGGAACAGCTCAGCGCTTCCCATTGCTCAATACTCTCCGCCGTCCGCTGCAGCTTGTCACGCACCAGAGCCAGGGCGTCGCTGCCCAGCAGCAGTTGAGCCGGCGGATTAGGGCTGGTGATAATAGTCATCATGGCGCGTGCGGCTTTCTGCGGGTCGCCCAGTTGAAGGCCGCTTTTTTCCTCACGGGCTTTTCGCACCGGGTCGAAAGTCGCATCGTAGTCACTGATGCTGCGCGGCGTACGCTGCATCGAACGACCTGCCCAGTCCGTTCGGAAAGACCCCGGCGCCACGGCCGTTACAAAAATATTGAAGGGCGCAAGCTCTTTGTTCAACGTATCAGAGATGCCCTCCAGGGCAAATTTGCTGCCGCAGTAGTAAGCAATACCTGGCATGGTGATATAGCCACCCATGGACGTGATATTGAGGATACGTCCCGCCCGCCGCTGGCGAAAAAAGGGCACAAACGCCTTGGTCATCGCCACCGCGCCGAATACATTGACGTCGAACTGACGGCGCATTTCCTCCAGCGACGACTCCTCGAAAACCCCTTCGTGGCCATAACCCGCGTTGTTAACCAGCACGTCCACCGGGCCATACTGACCCTCAATAGCGGCGACGACGGCGTCGATGGCATTAAAGTGGGTAACGTCCAGCACCACGCCATGGGCTCTCTCAGGCAAGAGCGCCTGGAACGTTGCCAGAGAGGATTCGCTGCGAACAGTGCCGATCACTCGATGGCCCTGAGCGAGAGCTTCCTTAGCCAGGGCCTGGCCAAAGCCGCTACTAACGCCCGTGATAAAAATGGTTTTTTCTGCACGCATGGGGCGCACTCCTGAATATATAAGGTCAGGCTATGCTAGGGCGGAGAGTGGCTGGGAACTATGCCTGATTCGATTTTAGTATTGCCTGATTCTATCGGAGTGCTCGGTGAGCAACCTGAAATCTGCTGGCAAAAAACGAGGCCAAAGGAAGAAAAACGACGGGCTTATTTACCTGCTCTAATGTCTGCTTCGTGTCGCAAGTCGTTTTTCGGTAACGCTGATGTGCATGCGGTCTGGCCGAAGGTGTCGCACCTGCGCTCCAAGGTTTTCGCATTGGCAGTAAAGGCTGCGCGCGCAGTTAATCGCCGAACAGATCGAACATCAGGTGCCTGAACCATTTATTGACGGGGCGCGGTTGTATTTGCTGGGCCAGAATAAATTGATGGCGATTTCGGTGAGGCAACGGGACTGGCGGGCTTGCAAATGAATGGATCTCCATGCCCATGAAAAGCCAGAAATGCTCAGCTAAACAGCCTGCCAGACGAAGCCTAAAGGCTCTCAGGGTCGCCAAAAAACATCTGAATCCGCGACCGTAACCACCGCTCACCCGGGTCATTATCCTGCGACCCCCGCCACGCCATATGCAGCTCAAACGTGCGCGTCGGCAACGGCGGATCTTCCGCCCGAACGCCACCAGCCGCCGTCAGCGCCTCCGCCGTGTAATCCGGTACAGTCGCCACGATGTCGGTGCCCGCCAGCAACGTACTCAAACCGTTGAACTGCGGCACGGCCAGCACCACATGCCGTTTGCGCCCGAGTTTCTCGAGCTCTTCATCAATAAAGCCACTGAGGTCGCCGGCGAACGACACCAGTGCATGCGGACGCGCGCAGTAGTCATCCAGGCTCAGCGGCCCCGGCACGGTGTCGGCACGCAGCAGTTTTGGTGCGCTGCGACGCAGGACCTTGCGCTTGGCGTTGGCCGGCAGGTCGGTGGTGTAGCTGACTCCAATGGATATCTCGCCGGAGGCCAACAGGCCCGGCATCAATATGTAGTTGACGCGACGGATCACCAGCACGATCCCCGGGGATTCGGCGCGCAGGCGTTTGAGCAGCATCGGCAGCAGGGCGAATTCAACGTCGTCGGACAAGCCAATACGGAAAACCGAGGTGCTGGTCGCCGGGTCGAATTCGGCCGCGCGGCTGACAGCGGTTGAAATCGAATCGAGGGCCGGCGAGAGCAGGGCGAAGATTTCCACCGCGCGGGCGGACGGTTCCATGCTGCGACCGGTGCGCACGAATAGCGGGTCATCGAACAGGCTGCGCAGGCGCGAGAGCGCCGCACTGATCGCCGGTTGACCGAGAAACAGTTTTTCTGCCGCCCGGGTCACACTGCGTTCGTGCATCAATGTTTCGAATACGATCAACAGGTTCAGGTCGACACGACGCAGGTCATTACGATTCATCTGGAGTCCTGGCAGAGTCATCAAGCTTGACGAGAGCGGCCATATGAGAACAATGGCCGGCATGAATCTTACGGGGAAAGGCTGGTACTCTGCACCGGAAAATTCAGCTTAACTGAGACGGTGGCAGCAGTTTTTTCATGGATTTTGCCAATGCCGCCCCTGCTGCGGAATCAATGACAGGCATGTCGACTATTAATAGCCACTGATGGTCTTGGGTCAAAAGCCCAGATAGAGTTCATGGCATTAGAGGTTACTTTGACGAGGTTTGCGATGTCCCGCACGATCCGTTTTCACAAGTTTGGTCCGGCCGAGGTGCTCAAATGCGAAGAGCATGCGGCCGCTCAGCCAGGTCCTGGCGAAGTGCAGGTGCGCGTCGAGGCGATCGGCATCAGCTGGTACGACACCCTCTGGCGTCAGAACCTGGCCTCGTCTCAGGCGCGACTGCCTGCGGGTCTTGGTCACGAAATGGCCGGTGTGATCACCGCTGTCGGCGACGGTGTCGATGATCTGGCAGTGGGTGACAAGGTCGCCAGCTTTCCGGCCGAGAGTGCGAACGACTACCCGGTCTACGGCGAATCAATCGTGCTGCCGCGTACTGCGCTGACCCGTTATCCGGATGTGCTCAGCCCGATCGAAGCCAGCGTGCACTACACGCCGCTACTGATCGCCTATTTTGCCTACGCCGATCTGGCGCGGGTCAAGCCAGGGCAGTTCGCTCTGGTCACGGACGCCAGCCATTGCGCCGGTCCTTCGTTTGTCCAGTTGGGCAAGGCAATGGGTGTGCGGGTGATTGCCGCGACCAAAGAAGCCGAAGAGCGCGAGTACCTGCTGTCCCTTGGTGCGGAAAAGGTCATTGTCACCGAAGAGGAAGATCTGTTGATGCGAATCAACAAGATCACCG
The DNA here is from genome assembly GCF_009834515.1 of Pseudomonas sp. R84. NCBI lineage: Bacteria > Pseudomonadati > Pseudomonadota > Gammaproteobacteria > Pseudomonadales > Pseudomonadaceae > Pseudomonas > Pseudomonas sp. R84. The sequence continues at coordinate 3,593,201 of NZ_CP019426.1, read as the reverse complement.
ACAACCGCGGTGTCGACGTGGTGTTCGACGGCCTCGGCGGCCCGCAGATGTCGTTGCTTGGCGATGTGCTGGCGCCGCGTGGCAGCCTGGTGTTGTATGGCTTGCAGGGCGGCAATCAGACGCCGTTCCCGGCCTGTGCAGCGTTCCAGAAGAACATCCAGTTTTTCGTGCATTGCATCGGCAACTTCACCGGCAAGCCGGAACTGGGCATCACTCAGGATCACGTCGCCTTGCAACGTGCCTTGCGTGACATCAACCAGTTGACCGCCGACCGCGTGTTGCTGCCGCTGAAGACGCGTGTATTCCCGTTCAACGAGTTCGTCGAAGCGCATCGCTACATGGACGAATGCCCATGCCGCGAACGGGTCGCGCTGCAGGTCGAACCGGCGTAAGCCCTGTCATCAGAGTCCGTGGCCCCACGGACTCTCGTGCGTTTACCTTCCCTCCTGAAAAACAGAGCTCCCTGGCGCTATGCCCGGGACCGTTCAGCAACTGAACTGGTTTTTGCTCTCGATCTGTATCTTCTAATCACAATGTAAGCCCTGATAATTGAATGATTACTTTCATCTCAAGGAATGAGCCATGGCTGTGCATTCAATTTGTCCTGCGCTATATCAATCGGCTAAATCCGTTGGTTGCGCCAACTTCTGTTTAATTGTTGTAGGGCTATTCGGAAACTGCTTCTCTTTTTCTTGTACTCACTTGTCGTGGGACATTGTGGGAAGTTTCCTAGGATCGCGTCCCAAAAAAAATATCTCAACAATTACAGGGGTTTGAGGCTGCGTCTCGGCGACGGCAGGGGTTTAATCAGCTCAAGTGTTTCAAATAACTACAAACTTGTAAGTGTTAGCATTCGAACGTCTATTACTTATTGATGAATTGTCGCCTGACTGATTTTTCAGTCCGCGCGGCATGAAACTTTCGATACCGGGTAAATACCGATGAGCACGATCCATGATCAGGCAATGAACTATGTCTACCAGCAAGTATTGCAGCGTTTGCTGAGTTTCTTCTCTCGAGCAGAACGCACGGCGCTGCAGTTGCTGATCCAGCGACTGGCAGTGGCTGCCGGCGGTATGGAGAACATCGGTCATTTCAAGGTTCTGGTGAGCCAGTCAGGGTCGCGCGACAGTTGTTATACGCTGGCCCTGTTACGGGCCGCACAACTGACCATCGCTGGCCGCTCGCCCGCGACCTTTCAGTTGCGGGTCGCCAACCTGCGCTGGAACGGCAGCAGCCAGGCGTCCCTGCAAAACATGCACCGCAGCTACAGCGCGCTGTTTCTGTATGACGATCCTCGAGTCGAACTGGTGATGGTGGATCACCGCGAGGTTCTGCCGTTTGACCATCAGGCACCCATTGGCGAGGCGGGGCGTGAGGCCAACCGCATCAATTTGCTGCTGATCGGACATCGTCGAACCTGGAACGAAACGCTCGAACTATGGGATGACGCTTATCTGGCCACTGCCGAGTTCTACGGTCAGGTGGCCCGCTGGAACAATGGCGTCGATGCGATGATTGGCAGTGAATCCGTGCGCCGTCAGGGGCACTTCCTTGAGGGATTGGGGCGCGCCGCGCAGAAAGCCGCAATTGCCGGGCCGCAAGTGAGTCCTGTCGGCTTTGACATGCTGTTCCCGCTTCTCGATGGACTGGGCGGCGATTATTACCGCGAGTTTTATCCCGAAGAAGAGCGGGTAGCCTGGCGTCCCGAAGGTCAATTCGAGGCCTGTCGGCGCACCAGTTTCATCAGTATCAACGACATGATTGTCGGCAAGCTCGAAGAACGCTGGCCTTTGTTGAGCGATTTTCTCGGTTTCCAGGCTGATGAACTGACGCTTTATCAAGTTGACAACGAACATGTAGAGCCTCTGGTAGCCGCGCATCTTCGAGGCTTGCAGGCGCACTTCATCGAGGGACAGACCTACGAGGCTGGCGTCGCCGATTACCTGAAAAACTGCCTGATATCCATGCGAGAGAAACAGGTTCCCGAACCTGTTTGCGAACAGTTGCTGGCGAGTTTCGGCAATCTGCAGGAGCCCGAGTATCTGCGCAAGCAGGCAGAAAGCGCCTTGCTTGCCAATTTTGAACTGAATGAAATCCAGCTGACGTGCCTGCTGTTTTCACCGTTCATCAATGCTGGCGCCGGACTCGAGCGCTTCTTGCGCAATTGTCACCCTGGCATGTTGGTGGCGTTGCCGGATCTGCACCGGGCGATGCAGGGCCTGCATGCGCCGGAACAGGTCATGAAATGGATGACGGATGTCAGTGGACTGCCGGTCAGGTTGATTGTGCGGCTGTATGCGATGGGACCTGTTCATATGCCTGCTGCCGCTGAAACGGCCTCGCAGGACCCGGTCGTTGAATCGGCAGATGATCGATCAGCGGAGGGGTGAACGTGAGCTTCGTGCAGGGAGATGGAGCCATGCCAACGGATGCGAGCTTGTGAAAGCGGCGAGGCAGAATGACTTTGTTTATCAGGCGGTATATCGATACCTCACGCTGCTGATAGACGAGGCGGGAAGTGGCTCGGCGGTGCGTTTGCCATCACTGCGACAATTGGCGGATCGGCTCAATGTGTCGATCTCGACGGTCCAGTACGCATATTCGCTGCTGGAAAAGGAAGGCCGGGTCTATTCAATCGCCAAATCCGGATACTACGCGCAAGCGCTACACGTAACGGACTCACCCGATAGCGGCAGTGATTTGCTGGAAACCGTTTACGTCAATGCCAGGCGCCCGGGCATGTGCGTGCTGAGCGCCGATGAGCCGGCCTCTCTGCAACCGCTGGACAGTCCATTACTGATGCTGGAGCGGGAACTGCTGCGTCAATATCCGCGGCAGCCGCAAGCGCTGGTGCAACCTTGCGGAGAACTTGAACTGCGCACGGTAATGGCCGCGCGTTATACCTCGTCCACCGCCAATTACTGGCGTGCGGATGACGTCTACATCGGCGCAGATCTGCGCGGTGTCCTGGACATTCTGATTTCCGTGCTTGAGTTACGTCGCGCCACCGTGGTCGTCGAGTCGCCCTGTGACTGGGTGATCCTGCGTCTGCTGGAAGCCGCCGAGGTGCGTGTGATCGAACTGCCGTTTGTCGCTGGCGCGATTGATCTGCAGCGGCTGGAGTCGGTGCTCAAGAGTGAGCCGGTGCGTTTGATCCTGTTGTCTTCGGCGTTGAGCATGCCACGGGGCAGCCTGATACCGCTGAGCAACCAACAGGCAGTCGCGCATTTGCTCGGGCGCCATGGCACTTGGGTGCTGGAAAACGATTGTTACAGCGAACTCCACGAAGGAGGGAGCGCCCAACGATTGCGCGACTGGCTGGACCCTGATCGTCTGCTGGTGTTTTCCACGTTCGAGAAGTTCATCGGTGCCGAGGCACCTTTCGGCATATTGCTCTCACGGCAGTGGCGCAACGAGTTGCAGCGGCATTTTCTGTTGCGCGCGTTTCGCTTGTCGCCGATCCGTCAGAAGGCCGTTGCCAGGCTGTTGGCGGGTGGTCGGCTGGATCAGCATTTGTTGATCTTGAGACGAATGCTCAAGGAGCGTCGCACGCAATTGATTGAGCTGCTGCGCGAACGCCTCGGCGATGCGTTGCAGGTTGTCGAGCCCCAAGGTGGCGCGACCGTGTGGGTGCGTTCTCTGCGGCCGGTCAACATGGCGCAGGTGTTCCAGTGCCTGTTGAGGCAGCAGATCATTATTGCGCCGGGCGAACTGTTCAGCCTGCAAGGCCTGCATGCGCAGCATGTGCGGTTGAGTCCGCTGAGCCACGGCGAGCATGACCTGACCCGCGTGGTCGGCCTGCTCGGTGACGCCTTGCGCCTGGCACCCGGTGAATAACGTTAAAAAACATCGGGAGCGTCCCGGATAGATCCCATCGCACTGCGGTCAAACTGCCAGTAAACTGCGCTCTATTCCTGAACCACTCTATTTCAGAGGTTTTGCATGACACTCAGTCCTTTTGCGGGCAAACCGGCACCGGCAGAATTGTTGGTCGATATCCCGCGACTGGTAACGGCTTACTACACCGGACAGCCCGACGCCTCGATTTCCACCCAGCGTGTGGCGTTCGGTACATCCGGACACCGGGGCAGCTCGTTCGACTTGAGTTTCAACGAATGGCACGTTCTGGCCATCAGCCAGGCGATCTGCCTGTACCGCGAAGCCCAGGGCATCACCGGGCCATTGTTTGTCGGCATCGACACTCACGCACTGTCGACCCCGGCCGGGGCCAGTGCGCTGGAAGTTCTGGCCGCCAACGGTGTGACGGTGATGATCGCCGAAGGTGATGAATACACGCCGACACCGGCCATTTCCCACGCCATTCTCTGCTACAACCGTGGCCGCACCTCGGGCCTGGCGGACGGCATCGTCATCACGCCGTCGCACAACCCGCCACAAAGCGGTGGTTACAAATACAACCCAACCAACGGCGGGCCGGCTGACACCCACATCACCAAATGGATCGAAGCCAAGGCCAATGAACTGCTGGCTGCCAAACTGACCGGTGTGAAGCGCATCAGTTACGAGCAGGCGCTCAAGGCCAGCACCACGCATCGTCACGATTACCTGAACAGCTACGTAGCCGACCTGATCAACGTGATCGACTTCGACGCCATTCGTGACGCCAAACTGCGTCTGGGCGTTGATCCGCTGGGCGGAGCAGGGGTGCGTTACTGGTCGGCGATTGCCGAGCATTACCGCCTCGATCTGCAAGTGGTTAACAAGGAAGTCGACGCTACGTTCCGTTTCATGACCGTCGACTGGGATGGCCAGATTCGTATGGACCCGTCGTCCAGCCATGCGATGCAAGGCCTGATCGGCTTGAAAGAGCGTTTCGACGTTGCCTTCGCTTGCGACCCTGATCACGACCGTCATGGAATCGTGACGCCGTCCGGTGGTTTGCTCGCGCCGAACAACTATCTCGCCGTCTCGATCGATTACCTGTTTCAGAACCGCCCACAATGGCGCGCGGACGCTGGCGTGGGTAAAACCGTGGTCAGCAGCGGTCTGATCGATCGCGTGGCCAAGCGTCTGGGGCGTCGTTTGTACGAAGTTCCGGTCGGTTTCAAGTGGTTCGCCGACGGCTTGTTCGATGGCTCGTTGGGTTTCGGTGGCGAAGAGAGCGCGGGTGCATCGTTCCTGCGCAAGGACGGCGGCGTGTGGAGCACCGACAAGGACGGTCTGATCCCGGCATTGCTCGCCGCCGAAATGACCGCGCGCACCGGTCGCGATCCGAGCCAGGCCTACAAGGCATTGACCGATGAGCTGGGCGAACCGTTCTCGGTGCGCGTCGACGCCAAGGCCAATCCGGAGCAGAAAGCACTGCTAAGCAAGCTGTCACCTGACCAGGTCACCTCGACCGAACTGGCCGGCGAGAAAATCCAGAGCATTCTCAGCCATGCCCCAGGCAACGATCAGGCGATTGGTGGTCTGAAAGTGATGACTGAAAACGGTTGGTTCGCCGCGCGTCCGTCGGGCACCGAAGACATCTACAAGATCTACGCTGAAAGCTTCATCAGTGACGACCACCTCAAGCAATTGGTCGTTGAAGCGCAGACGCTGGTGGATGGCGCCATCTCCAGCAAGTGATGCTCGCAAGCGCATGATAAAAGGGGCAACCGTGATGGTTGCCCCTTTTTTTGTCTGCCCTTCAGGCGATCAAGCCAAATCCACCAAGACGATTTCACTGTCCTCAATGGCCGTGACGCTCAGCACTTGCTCATGCGCCACTGCCACACCGTCTCGAGCTTGTGCACGCAAGCCGTTGACTTCAATCACGCCGGTGGCCGGTACCAGATAGGCGCGACGGCCCTCGTCCAGGTGATATTCCGCGGTTTCACCCGCCTTGAGATTGGCCGCGACCAACCTGGCATCGGCGCGAATCCGCAGACTTTGGTCATCGCCATCCTTGCCGCTGGCCAGTGTGACAAAGCCTTCACGCTGGCCTTTCGGAAAGGGTTTGGCACCCCAAGATGGCGGGGCGCCGGTTTCCGTCGGCAGAATCCAGATCTGGAAGATCTTGCTGTCTTTCGCTTCCAGGTTGTATTCGCTGTGAGCGATGCCGGTGCCGGCGCTCATCACTTGCACATCGCCAGCCTCGGTGCGGCCCTTGTTGCCCAGGTTGTCTTGGTGAGTAATCGCACCTTCACGGACATAGGTGATGATTTCCATGTCGCGGTGCGGATGCTGCGGGAAGCCAGTGCCGGCAGCGATCACGTCATCGTTCCACACCCGCAGGTTGCCCCAGTTCATGCGCTGTGGGTCGTAGTACTCGGCGAACGAAAAGTGGTGATGGGCATCCAACCAGCCGTGATGGGCGCCGCCTAGCGAGCTGAAAGGTCTGAGTTCAAGCATGATCGTCTCCTCAAAAGGTTCGTCATGGGGTGTGAATGGTTGACACCCGACGCGACACCGGTGGTTTATGACGGCCATCATCTATCAGTTAATGATCGATAAAAAGCGTAAAAAGTGCGGCGTTATGATCGAAATTCCAGATAAGAAAGCAGCTCGAAAGCGTCTCATCTCACCTTCAGTTCATCGCCTAAACCAATGACCTGTAAGCATTTCGCTAGAACTGAACGGCAAATACAGACACCATAGCCGCAACAGCCTCACACACTGGAGCCCGTCAGCGTGACGCAACACACCCCCGATCTTCCTCCCGAACTTCGCCCCTTGGCCGAGATGCCCTGGTTCAAACGCCTGGCTGCACGCTTCTTCGGCCATGGTTTGACGCGTCTGCGCGCGCAGCACCGGGCATCGTGGCTGCACGGCCAGGCCGATGGTTTCCGCAGCGGCCACACCGCTGGCGTCGAATATGGCTTTAAGGAAGGCAAGCTGGAGGGGCTGGAAGAAGGCCGGCAGGTACTGCTGATCCGTGACAGCCGCAACACTGAGCATCGCCCGCCGAGCGTTGATAATCATCTGTTTGACGATTGGCGCCTGCCGCTAACGGCCGAGCTGAAAAAGCGCATGAAGGCCGATGTCGCGCGTTTATTGCCTGAGCATGCTCAGCCAAGCGTCGCGCAATGGAAGATGATTTTCAGCGAAACCCCCTCGACATCCGTGGTCGCCGGCGCTGGCGCGGGCAAGTCCACCACGCTGGTGCTGCGCATCCTGCTGCTCAACCACTATCTGGGCTTTGAGCTGGATTCGATGACTGTGGTGACCTTCACCCGCGAGTCGCGCAAGGATTTCATCAACAAATTGATTGAGCTGTTCGCGCTCTGGGGCCAGGCGCTGAATCTGCGCCAGGCGCGCGAACTGGTGCGTACATTCCACTCGCGCATTCTGCCGATGGTGCGCAGCTTGCCGGGATTTGAGCGCTTGCAGGCCTTTGAAAACCTCAGTCATCGAGCGCAAGGTGCTGACGAGGAGGTCGACAGTAACCCGTTCGACCTGCGCATCAACGATGCGCAACGCCAGCAACTCAACGCCTGCTATCACCGCTTGTTCAACCAGGACGAGCGTTTTCGCCAATTGATTCAGCCATTGTCTCGCGCCGGTTTGCAGCTCAAGGAGCTGGAGCGTGATCACCCGGACGTGCAGAAGCGCGTAGCGGTAACGCAGCTGGCCTCCCAGCGCGACGAAGAACTGTGCGATGCCATCGAAGATCTGTGGTTCCGTGCCGGTGCCTGGCCGATCAAGGGCATTGAGCCGAACCGGCAGAGTTTCGACATCAACGGCGCAAAATTCCATTGCCACGGCTACATTCCGAGTCTGGATGCGTGGGTAGTGTTAGGTTTCGACCCACGGGAAAACCCGCAGGTGAGCCGGCCAAATGCCAAGCTCGGCATACGCGCAGAATGGGCGGTGAAGCGCACCCTGTTCCAAGCTTTCTGTCGTAAGCCGTTGATTTGGCTTGATAGTTATGAGTCTTCAAGGCGTGTTCTAGCAACCTTGGCGGGCGATGCGAGTGCCGGGCCGGGCTTCGATTACAAGGTCAAGGGCGAGTTGGCTTCCGCTCCTTTGCTCGACTGTTTTGTCGCAGCGGCAGGCTTCATCGAGAACCTGGGCCTGGATGTGCCTGACGCCGTCAGCCGCATGAGCTTTGCCAAGGATGACCCGGACCGGTTTTTCTTTGAGGCCCTGAGTCTGTTCTGGCGGACTTTTGAAGATCATCTGCTCGATCAGAAACCGCCGGTCATGACTTACAACCGCATGTTCGCGCTGTTCAGCGAGCATTCGCCGGAGAACCTCAAGCTGTTGAGCGACGAGTTACTCAGGCCGTTGTCGCACTTGATGATCGACGAATTTCAGGACGTTTCGCCACAGATCGTCTCGTGGATTCGCGCAAGTCTGGCGGAAATCCGCAGTCGTGGCCCGGCCATGCACGTCGGGCGGGGCGCGCAGCGTTCGTCGTTGCTGTGCGTCGGTGATGACTGGCAGTCGATTTACGGCTGGCGCGGCAGTTCGCCGAGCTACTTCATGGCGTTCGACAAGGAATTCCCGTCGCCGAGCACCACGCGGGTGATGCTCAGCGATAACTACCGCAGCCACCAGCACATCATTGATGCCGCTGAACATATCGTCCGCGCCGCCCCAGCGATCCCCGGCAAAAAGGCCAAGGCCAGCGGCGCACCCAAGCCGCTGCAGCCGGTCAATGTGCTGGAGCGCGACGATCAGGCTTTGGGTCAGCGCCTCGCCGAACACTATCGTCAAGGTCATTCAATCTTGATGTTGTATCGAAAAAGCAGCGATAAGTTATTGATTGAACAGCATATTCAGTCCGTAGTTAATGTAGATTCGAGCTTGCCATACGCGGCGCGGCGCCTGAAACAACTGACCTACCACAGCGCCAAAGGCCTGCAGGCAGATGCAGTGTTCTTGCTCGGTGACTGTCAGCACCTGACCAGCTCGCCCTACAAGAACCAGGTTTATCGCATGGCAGGTTTGGGTAAATCGGGTGACAGCGAACCGTACGACAGTGCGCAAAAGGACGAGATCCTGCGCCTGGCCTACGTCGGTATTACACGGGCTGTCAGCCATTGCTACTGGTATGTCGAACCGCAGGAAGCGCAAGCGGTGAATATGCCCAGGGCGTCTGACCGGGTGGCCAAGGGTAAGCCGTTCTTCGTTGATCACCGCATCACCAAACAAACCGCATAGGCACAAAAAAGCCCACAGAAATGTGGGCTTTTTTGTTTTAAATCATAAGCTTATGCGTAACTCCTGAGAGACTCCGGAGGTACGAAAGCTTCCAGCTCATCCTCCACAGCCTCGATGATTCGCTCGACATCCGCTGCATTCATCACCGTCGCGCACGGGATGCCGGCGATGGCGATCATGGTTTCGCCACTGGCGCGATCAAACAGACGGGCGATCATGCTGCCCGGCGCGTCCATCGTCGCCTCGAAACCCATGGGATGAAAATGCCAGCGCATCAGTTGGCATGCATTGGGGAACGTGACTTTGCTTGACCCTTTATTCATGTGTTGCCCGCCTTCTTCATCGAGCGCTTCCGTTTGCTCATGTTAGGTGGGAAGAGCCTTCATTGGCTCAACCGGTGACTGACATTAAAAGTAGCATCCGGATGTGAAATTCCTGTGAGATTTTTCAGTTCATTTTGCGATTGCTTCGCATTTTTTGATGTAAGTCACGGCCTACGCAATCGTCGCCAAATGGCCACTACGGATTAGTCATTGAAGCCCGCGCCGAACTTCGGCAAGCTCGATTCTTTTGCGCCGAGCCCTTTATGTACGCCGACGACGACGGCCCAGAACAGACCCAGGCCACGGCCGCCACGGTCATGCGCTATCACCTGAGCTGGAAGCACCGTGACCTCGACAGCGTCATGGCGCTGTACCACCCGGACATCCAGTACAACGATTTCTTCCAGAACCGCGTGCTCGGCCTCGACGAGTTACGCGAATACGTGCGCGTCAGCATGCCGCGCGAATCCGACGAACTGCTTGAGCATTGCGACCGCATTCGCGTCGACGGCAACACCGCGTTCATTCAATACGAAGTGACCTTGCGCGGCGGCGACGGGCTGGTGTCGTTTCGCTCCAGCGAGGCGATCACGGTCAGGGACGGCTTGATTTGGCGGGTCAACGAATATGCCTCGCTGGTGCGCACGCAAACTGCCGGCACGGCCTCGTCAAGTCAGCGCCCGGCGGTCAGCCGCCTGGGTCTGTCGCCGCGCCAGTTGAGTTTCATGGCTGAAGACCTGCAACAGTACTTCGAAAAGCAGCAGCCGTACCTCGATCCCGAACTCGACTTGCAGCGAGTGGCAAAGGAGTGCGGTTACAGCCGCAATCAGATTTCCTATCTGCTCAATCAGGTGCTCGGGCAAAGCTTCTACCGCTATGTCAATCAGGCACGCCTGCAACATCTGCTGCGCTCCCTCGACAACGCCACGCCGCCGGTGCGCATCGATGAACTGGCGTTCGCTGCCGGTTTCAACTCGTTGTCGGCGTTCTACAGCTGTTTTCGACAGCACACTGGCCAGTCACCGAAGGCTTACGTTAAACAAATTTCTTTGCGGACACGCGCGCAAGACTTCTCCTGAGCCCGAGCACTAGGATCGACGCCATCGAAGAATTTCAGTGGCGGAGTCTTGCATGCCGGCGTGGCGCACTATCAGTTTGTGGATGGATCAACTCGATGAGCCGCTGACCGCGCGGCCCGAGCTTGAGCGGGATCTGGACGTCGATGTGGCGATCATCGGCGCCGGTTACACCGGGCTGTGGACGGCGTACTACCTGAAAAAACTCGCGCCGGGCCTCGACATTGCGATTGTCGAAGCGCAGACCGCCGGATTTGGCGCCTCTGGGCGTAATGGCGGCTGGCTGATGGGCAATCTGCTTGGCGAGGACCGTCTGCTGGCCGGGCTGTCGCCGCAGCAGCGCCGCGCTTCTTTTGATCTGCTGCACAGCATTCCCGATGAAGTGGAGATTGTCCTCGAACGCGAAGGCATTGACTGTGATTACCGCAAGGGCGGGGTGCTGTATTGCGCCGCTCGCTATCCAGAACAGGAAGCCACGCTGCGTGAATATCTGGCCAAACTGCACGCCCAGGGCCTGACCGACGACGATTACCGCTGGCTCAGCCCCGAGCAACTGGCGCAGCAGATCCGCGTGGCCAAGCCTTATGGTGGGATTTACGCGCCGCACGTGGCGACCATTCATCCGGCGAAACTGGTCCGCGGTCTGGCGCGCACCGTGCAGAACATGGGCGTGAAGATCTACGAAAACAGCCCCGTCATCCATTGGCAGTCGGGCAGTTTGCGCACCGCGAAAGCCAGCGTGCGCAGTCGCTGGATCGTGCCGGCCGTCGAAGGCTATTCGGTGACCTTGCCGCCGCTGGGCCGTTATCAATTGCCGGTACAGAGTCTGATCGTCGCCACCGAACCCTTGTCTGCCGCGACCTGGGATGAGATCGGCCTCAATCGTGGCCAAGCGTTCAGCGAATTCAGTCGTCAGGTCACTTATGGCCAGCGCAGCGCCGACAACCGCCTGATCTTCGGCGCACGCGGCGGTTATCAGTTTGCCGGCAAGTTGCGCCACAACTTCGATCTGACCCGCGATGAAGTCGAGCTGCGCCGTTATCTGTTCGGCGAACTGTTCCCGCAACTGAAAAACGTGCAGATCACCCACGCCTGGGGCGGCAATCTCGGCATGTCGCGGCACTTCAAACCGCACATGCTCTGTGATCGCGCCAATGGCGTCGCGCTGTCCGGCGGTTATGGCGGGGAGGGCGTCGGCGCCAGCAATCTCGGCGGGCGCACGCTGGCCGATCTGATTCTTGAGCGCGACACCGAATTGGCTCAGCAGCCGTGGGTGCTGCCGGACGGCGGCATTCATGCACTGCGTGCGTGGGAACCGGAGCCGTGCCGCTGGCTCGGTTACAACGCGATCATCAAAAGTTTCGTCCACGAAGACCAGACCCTGGCCAACCCGGCGACTGCGCCATGGCGGCGCAAACTTGCCAGCCAGGTCGCCGGTTTCATGGAAGGTTTCATGCACTAAGCGCCGATTTACTTGAAGAAAGCCCAAAAGACAGGTCAAACCATGAGCATTACCCAGTTTAAAAACACTGCAACCCTGCAACTGGATGAGTCCAGCCCGGTGGCCGTGCCCCTCGGCGAGCCGATCGCGGTTGCCTCGACCACCAGCGTCGAGCGCGACGACGGCGTCGAAACCGGCGTCTGGGAATGCACGCCCGGGCGCTGGCGCCGGCAGATCACCGCACAGGAGTTCTGCCATTTCATTTCCGGGCGCTGCACGTTCACCCCCGACGGTGGCGGCGAAACCCTGCACATACAAGGTGGCGACGCACTGATGTTGCCGGCCAACACGCTCGGTGTCTGGGATATCCAGGAAACCGTGCGCAAGAGCTACGTGCTGATTTTCTGATTGTTTGATCCTTTGATTGCCTGCCAACAAAAAAGAAAACCCACACAGGAATCGATCCATGATCCGCAAGACCCTCGCTCTGGCACCGCTGATGCTCGCCGTTTCCCTTGCTCAGGCAGCGGAAACGGTCAAGGTTTACAACTGGTCCGACTACATCGCGCCGGACACCACCAAGAACTTCGAGAAAGAGACCGGCGTCGGTGTCACCTATGACGTCTACGACAGCAACGAAACCCTCGACGGCAAGTTGATGACCGGCAAATCCGGTTACGACGTGGTGTTCCCGTCCAACCACTTCATGGCCCGGCAGATTCAGGGCGGGGCGCTGAAGAAACTCGACAAGAGTCAGTTGCCGAACTGGAAAAACCTCAATCCGGTGCTGCTCAAAGCCCTGCAGACCAACGACCCGAACAACGAACACGGCTTTCCGTATCTGTGGGGCAGCACCGGCATCGGCTACAACATCGCCAAAGTCAAAGCCGTGCTCGGCGACAACGCGCCGGTGGACTCCTGGGACCTGATCTTCAAGCCCGAGTACATGGAAAAGCTGCAGAAGTGCGGTGTGGCGATCCTCGACAACGGCCCGGAATTACTCCCGGCGGCGCTCAACTACCTGGGCCTGCCGCACCACAGCAAAAATCCCGAGGACTATAAAAAGGCTGAAGCGCTGCTGATGAAAGTGCGGCCTTACGTCAGTTACTTCCACTCGTCGAAATACACCAGCGACCTGGCCAACGGCGACATTTGCGTGGCGGTCGGTTTCTCCGGCGACATCCTGCAAGCCGAGAACCGTGCCAAGGAAGCGAAAAACGGTGTCGACATCGGCTACAACATTCCCAAGGAAGGCGCGGCGATCTGGTTCGACATGGTCGCCATGCCCGCCGATGCCCCGGACGAGAAGGCCGGTTATGCGTTCATGAACTACCTGCTGCGCCCGGACGTGATGGCCGGCATCAGTAACTACGTGCACTACGCCAATGGCAATGAGCAGGCCGACAGCCTGATCGACCCGGCGATCAAGAACGACACCAAGGTGTATCCGAGCCCGGAGATGATGGGCAAGCTGTTTGCGCTGGAGGCGATGCCGTTGAACATTGACCGGATTCGCACGCGGGTGTGGAACAAGATCCGGACCGGTAGCTGACTCGCTTTCCCCTTGTAGGAGCTGCCGCAGGCTGCGATCTTTTGATCTTGCTTTTGAAAGGCAAAGTCAAAAGATCGCAGTCTCGTTTCACTCGTCAACTCCTACAGTTTGGGTGAGCCATTTGGTTGATATCAATACACTGGCATCGCACTAATAAAGTGCAGCAAAGTGAGACGCGCCTAACAGAAAACAACTTACCCATATTTAATATTTAAATAGAAAATCGTCAGACAATTAGGCAAAAGCCGCGCAACTAAAACATTCTTTCACCTCCGCACGCTTTGTTTACGGCAGTTTTGCGAAACAGCCCGATTTGATCTCAAAAAAATCCTTTACGGCAGATTTCAAATTGTGTCAGGTTTCTTACGCCTTCATTGGGCGAGTGATAGGACGATCTCGCCAGAGAGAGTCCTATCGGACAAAAACTGTTCCATTGCTAAACAAGGAAGTGTGTTTATGTCGAAAGTAAAAGCGAATGCTATTGATACCGCCGAACAGGCTTTTCTGCTGTCCGCGGCGCCTCAACCACTGGCCGCAGCCAGTTCGGCGTACAACCAGATCAATAGCTTCAGCCATCAGTACGATCGTGGCGGCAACCTCACGGTCAATGGCAAACCCTCCTTCTCCGTCGACCAGGCCGCAACCCAGTTGCTGCGCGACGGCGCTGCCTACCAGGACAAGGACGGCAGCGGCAAGATCGAACTCACCTACACGTTCCTGACTTCGGTATCGTCCAGCACGATGAACAAGCACGGGATCAGCGGGTTCAGTCAGTTCAGTGCTCAACAACAAGCCCAGGCCAAGCTCGCCATGCAATCCTGGGCTGACGTGGCCAACGTGACCTTCACCGAGAAAGCCTCGGGCGGTGACGGCCACATGACCTTCGGTAACTACAGCGGTGGCCAGGATGGCGCTGCAGCGTTCGCCTATCTGCCAGGCACTGGCGCCGGTTATGACGGCACCTCGTGGTACCTGATCAACAGTGGCTACACGCAGAACAAGAACCCGGATCTGAACAACTACGGTCGTCAGACTCTGACTCACGAGATCGGCCACAGCCTGGGTCTCGCTCACCCTGGCGACTACAACGCCGGCAATGGCAACCCGACCTACAACGACGCTTCCTACGGGCAAGACACCCGCGGCTACAGCGTCATGAGCTACTGGAGCGAAAGCAACACCAATCAGAACTTCAGCAAGGGCGGTGTCGAAGCGTATTCGTCCGGCCCGCTGATGGACGATATTGCTGCCATCCAGAAGCTCTACGGTGCCAACACCACCACCCGCACCGGTGACACCACCTACGGCTTCAACTCCAACACTGGTCGCGATTTCCTCAGCGCTTCGTCGTCAAGTGACAAAGTGGTGTTCTCGGTGTGGGATGCCGGCGGCAAGGATACTCTGGACTTCTCGGGGTTCACCCAGAACCAGAAGATCAACCTCAATGACGCCTCGTTCTCCGACGTTGGCGGCCTGGTGGGCAACGTGTCCATCGCCAAGGGCGCGATCATCGAGAACGCCATCGGCGGTTCGGGTAACGATCTGCTGATCGGCAACAGCGTGGCCAACGAGCTGAAGGGCGGTGCCGGCAACGACATCCTCTACGGCGCTGGTGGTGCCGACAAACTGTGGGGCGGCGCCGGTTCGGACACCTTTGTGTTCGCGGCCAGTTCTGACTCCAAGCCGGGTGCGATCGATCAGATCCTCGATTTCGTCAGCGGTCTGGACAAAATCGACCTGACTGGCATCACCAACGGTTCCGGCCTGCACTTCGTCAGCAGCTTCACCGGTTCCGCCGGTGACGCGATTCTGACGTCGTCGGGCGGCAACAGCCTGTTGTCGGTGGACTTTTCCGGGCACGGCGTGGCGGACTTCCAGGTCAGCACCGTTGGCCAGGCAGCCACCAGCGACATCGTCGCGTGATGTAGCAGTGGAAAGCGGCGTGTGATGCGCCGCTTTCTTTGCTTGCATCGTGTTGGTCGGTAAGCAAGGCTACACGCCGGAGCGAATATTCCCATGAACAGTAAAGCTATTACCTACAAGGTGGCGGCGTGGCTTTCGGCGGCGCTCATGATGATTTCAGGAGAAACCAGTATGGCCAGCAGCCTCAGACTTGAAGAACCCTCGATGTTTGCGGGGCAATGGCAAGCGACGTTGTCTACCCGGGATGATGGTCGAGAAGCGCAAAAGCTGCAGGACAAGCCCTTGAACACTTGCCTGATCGACCTTGAATCCAATCAGACCTTGGGCAAAGGGGCCGACTGTCTCGGTGCATGGCTTGAGCAAACCCCGATCGGTTGGTTTCCCGATCCGGACGGCCTGTCGATTACTGGCAAGGAAGGCTCAAGAATCCAGTTTTTCAGCCGACAACGTGACGGGCTTTATCTGACCACTTTGAAGTCAGGTCTGGTGATTACGCTTGAGCGTGCAGCGCAATAGCCTTGATTATCCAGATGGCGACAAAGTTTTAATATAAAGCGCCAGGCTATGGTTATAAGTAACGCTGAGTGGCAACTGCACCGCATTTAATCGCTTGAGTTGTTATGAAAGTGTAAGCGGCAGACGAAAAAATCAAGTTCCGACGTTGTGCGGTTAATTAATTCGACTCTCGCCAATGAATGGCGGGAAATATTTTCCAGGAATAAACAATGAAGATGGCGAAGGCCCCAGCCACCGCGCCCTTATTCAAGGCATTGGGTGACTATAAAAGTATCCTGATCAGCGTCGGCTGCTTTACCGCGCTGATTAACGTGCTGATGCTGGTGCCTTCCATCTATATGCTTCAGGTCTATGACCGGGTGCTGTCCTCGCAGAACGAAACGACCCTGGCGATGCTGTCGCTGATGGTTGTCGGCTTCTTCGCCTTTATCGGCCTGCTGGAAGTGGTGCGCAGCTTTATCGTGATCCGCATCGGCAGTCAGTTGGAGCGCCGCTTCAACCTGCGCGTCTATCAAGCCGCGTTCGAGCGCAACCTGTTCAAAGGCGAGGGCAACGCCGGGCAGTCATTGGGTGACCTGACGCACATTCGCCAATTCGTTACGGGGCCTGCGCTGTTCGCGTTTTTCGATGCGCCGTGGTTCCCGGTCTATCTGTTCGTGATTTACCTGTTCAACGTCTGGCTCGGCGTACTCGCCACCGCGGGCGCACTGTTGCTGATCGGCTTGGCGTGCCTCAACGAATACATGACCAAAAAGCCGCTGGGCGAGGCCGCCGGTTATTCGCAGAAGTCCAGTCAGTTGGCCACCAGTCATCTACACAATGCCGAAACCATTCAGGCGATGGGCATGCTCGGTTCGCTGCGCAAACGCTGGTTCCAGGTGCACTCGCGGTTCCTCGGTCTGCAGAATCAGGCCAGCGACACCGGTGCAGTGATCAGCTCCTTGAGCAAAACCCTGCGCCTGTGCCTGCAATCGTTGGTCTTGGGGCTGGGCGCATTACTGGTGATCAAGGGTGACATGACCGCCGGGATGATGATTGCCGGTTCTATTCTGATGGGCCGCGTGCTCAGCCCTATCGACCAGTTGATCGCGGTGTGGAAGCAGTGGAGCGGGGCGAAGCTGGCTTACCGCCGTCTCGATGCGTTGTTGCAAGCGTTCCCGCCCAGCGACGACGCCATGGCGCTGCCGCCGCCGAAAGGCCAGATTACCTTCGAACAAGTCAGCGCCGGCCCACCGGGGCAACGCGCGGCTACGTTGCAGATGGTCAATTTCAATCTGAATGCCGGCGAAGTGCTCGGCGTGCTCGGTGCTTCCGGCTCCGGCAAATCGACACTGGCCCGCGTACTGGTGGGTGTCTGGCCAACCCTTGGCGGCACCGTGCGTCTCGATGGCGCCGATATTCATCGCTGGAACCGCGATGACCTTGGCCCGTACATCGGCTACCTGCCGCAAGACATCGAATTGTTCAGCGGCAGCATCGCCGAGAACATTGCCCGTTTCAGCGAGGCCGATCCGCAGAAAGTCGTCGCCGCCGCGCAACAGGCTGGCGTGCACGAAATGATCCTGCGCCTGCCACAAGGCTACGACACGCAACTGGGCGAGGATGGCAGTGGTTTGTCCGGCGGCCAGAAGCAGCGCGTGGCCCTGGCGCGTTCAATGTATGGCACGCCGAGTCTGGTGGTGCTGGACGAACCGAATTCTAACCTCGACACCGTCGGCGAAGCCGCATTGGCCAGCGCCATCGCTGCGCTTAAAGCGCAAGGCACCACAGTGGTGCTGGTGACGCATCGGTCTTCGGTACTGGCCCAGGCTGACAAGTTGCTGGTCCTCAATGACGGTCGTTTACAAGCCTTCGGCCCGAGTCAGGACGTGCTCAAGGCACTTTCCGGCCAGCAAGAACAACAACGGGAAAAAGCTGCACAGACACCGGGCGGGCTCAGCATGAGCCGACAGTATCAGCCCTCGACAAGGAATTCGGGTGTATGAGCAGCGCAAGCATGAACACTGAAAACGAAGCGAGCATGGAACACGCCTACATCACCGAACGCCCGGAGCGCGATGCGAAGTTTTTCGCGCGCATGGGCTGGATTCTGGCGATCGTCGGTGCTGGCAGCTTCTTCACCTGGGCGGCCCTGGCGCCGCTGGATCAAGGCATTCCGGTGCAGGGCACGGTCGTCGTGTCGGGCAAACGCAAAGCCGTGCAGTCGATGAGCAGCGGCGTGGTCAGCCGGATCCTGGTGCGCGAAGGCGAAATCGTCAAGCAGGGCCAGCCGCTGTTCCGCCTCGATCAGACGCAAGTCGCCGCTGACGTGCAATCGCTGCAAGCGCAGTACCGTATGGCGTGGGCCAGCCTTGCGCGTTGGCAGGCCGAGCGTGACAACCTCAAGCAAGTGACCTTTCCGGCCGAGCTGAGCAATGACCCGGATCCGCGTCTGGCACTGGTGCTGGAAGGTCAGCGCCAACTGTTCAGCAGCCGTCGCGAGGCGTACTACCGCGAGCAGGCCGGACTGCGTGCGAGCATCGAAGGCGCCACCGCGCAACTGGCCGGCATGCGTCGCGCGCGTACTGATCTGAATGCTCAGGCCAGCTCGCTGCAACAACAGTTGAGCAATCTGCAACCGCTCGCCGACAACGGCTACATCCCGCGCAACCGCTTGATGGAGTACCAGCGGCAACTGTCGCAAGTGCAGCAGCAACTGGCGGAAAACACCGGTGAAAGCGGCCGTGTGGAACAGGGCATCCTCGAGTCGCGGCTGAAGCTGCAACAGCATGCCGAGGAATACCAGAAGGAAGTTCGCACGCAACTGGCCGACGCGCAGCTGAAAAGCGTGACCCTGTCGGAGCAACTGACTTCCGCCGGTTTCGACCTGCAACACAGCGAAATCATCGCCACCGCTGACGGTGTGGCAGTCAACCTCGGCGTGCACACCGAAGGTGCCGTGGTGCGCCAGGGGGAAACGTTGCTGGAGATCGTCCCGCAAGGCACCACCCTGGAAGTGGAAGGGCACTTGCCAATCAACCTGATCGACAAAGTTGGTGCGCATTTGCCGGTGGACATCCTGTTTACCGCGTTCAACCAGAGCAAAACCCCGCGTGTACCGGGTGAAGTCAGCCTGATTTCCGCCGACCAGATGGTCGATGAGAAAACCGGCGTGCCGTACTACGTGTTGCGCAGCAGCGTCAGCGATCAGGCCATGGAAAAACTCAACGGTCTGGTGATCAAGCCCGGCATGCCGGCAGAAATGTTCGTGCGCACCGGCGAACGTTCACTCCTCAACTATCTGTTCAAACCGCTGCTCGACCGGGCCGGCTCCGCGTTGACCGAGGAATAAGGATGTTCGGCTGTATGAATAAGCTTTCCCTGCTCGGCGCGGCAATGATGCTGCTCGCGAGTCACTCAGCAGCAGCGGCCATGGGGCCGTTCGAGATCTACGAACAGGCGTTGCGCAATGACCCGGTGTTCCTCGGGGCGATCAAGGAACGTGACGCAGGCCTGGAAAACCGTGCGATTGGCCGCGCCGGCCTGCTGCCGCGCATCGGTTACACCTACAACAAGGGCCGCAACACCTCGAAAGCCACCTCTCTGGATGAGCGCGCGCGTAACCGTACCGATGAGCGCAACTACAGCAGTTACGGCTCGGCCTTGACCCTGCAGCAACCGCTGCTCGACTACGAGGCTTATGCCGCGTATCGCAAAGGTGTCGCGCAGTCGTTGTTTGCCGATGAAAATTTTCGCGGCAAGAGTCAGGAACTGCTGGTTCGCGTGCTGGATAACTACACCAAAGCGCTGTTCGCACAGGATCAGATCGACATCGCTCAAGCGAAGAAGAAGGCCTACGAGCAGCAGTTTCAGCAGAACGAGCACATGTTCAAGCAGGGCGAGGGCACGCGCACCGACATTCTTGAGGCTGAGTCGCGCTATGAACTGGCGACCGCCGAGGAGATCGAGGCGCGTAACGAACAGGATGCCGCGCTGCGGGAACTGGGTGCGCTGGTGGGCACGCCCGCGGTGGATATCGGCGATCTGGCGCCGCTGGGTCAAAACTTCGAGACCTTCGCGCTGATGCCTGCCAATTACGACACCTGGCACGAAATGGCGGTGAGCAATAACCCGAATCTGGCCTCGCAGCGCCAGGCCGTGGAAGTTGCGCGTTATGAAGTGGAACGCAATCGCGCCGGGCATTTGCCGAAAGTCAGTGCTTACGCGTCGATGCGCCAGAACGAATCGGAAAGCGGCAACACCTACAACCAACGCTACGAAACCAACACCATCGGTTTTGAAGTCAGCGTGCCGTTGTATGCCGGTGGCGGTGTCTCGGCGTCCACGCGTCAGGCCAGCCGCACCATGGAGCAGGCGGAGTACGAGCTTGATGGCAAGACGCGCGAGACGCTGATCGAACTGCGTCGGCAGTTCAGCGCCTGTTTGTCCGGGGTGAGCAAACTGCGCGCTTATCAGAAGGCGTTGACCTCGGCGGAAGCGCTGGTGGTGTCGACCAAGCAGAGCATTCTCGGCGGTGAGCGGACCAACCTCGACGCGTTGAACGCCGAGCAGCAACTGTTCACCACGCGCCGTGATCTGGCGCAGGCGCGGTACGACTATCTGATGGCCTGGACCAAGTTGCATTACTACGCCGGGACATTGAACGAGCAGGATCTGGCGCGGGTGGATGAGGCTTTTGTGGTCGCTCAACAGCCCTCACCCTAACCCTCCCGAAACGTCGGACCGCCCAGAGGGAGAGGGGACTGATCGGAGGATATTTTAGAAGTACACCGACCTGATCGAGCGGCACCGAATCCAACACCGACGGGGTATTCCAGGTCGATGAATGACGCAACACACCTCGGTCAGCTCCCTCTCCTGGGGGAGAGGGCTGGGGTGAGGGGAACAGGCAACACCGCAAAACAACCTGCATAAAACAATAAAAGTGAGTGGTGAACATGGACGTACGCATCAAGCCGATTTCGGTCGGCACCCTGCTGCTTGTGATTTCTGCAACCCAGGCTCAGGCGCAATACCTCGAAAGCGGCCAACCCGGCGATCCCGCCAGTTGGCGCAGCGCTGAATTCCTCCGCGACTGGGGCCTGAGCCGCATGCAGGCCGAGCAAGCCTACGCCGCCGGCATCACCGGCCAAGGCGTGAAAATCGGCGCGCTCGACTCCGGTTTCGATGCCGCCCACCCGGAATTCGCCACCAACCGTTATCACCCGGTACTGGCCAGCGGCAGCTACATCGACGGCTCACCGTTCAACGTCGATGGCACCATCAATCCCAACAACGACTCGCACGGCACTCACGTCGTCGGCACCATGGGCGCCTCGCGCGACGGTACCGGCATGCACGGCGTGGCGTACAACGCGCAGATCTACGTCGGCAACACCAACAAGAACGACAGCTTCCTCTTCGGCCCCAATCCAGATCCGCGCTACTTCAAAGCGGTTTACGACGCCCTTGCCGATGCCGGCGTGCGCGCGATCAACAACAGTTGGGGCAGCCAGCCACCGGACGTCAGCTATCGCACTCTGGCGGATCTGCACGCCGCTTATGCGCAGCACTGGAACAAAGGCACCTGGCTCGATGCCGCCGCCGATGTGTCCCGACGCGGTGTGATCAACGTGTTCAGCGCCGGCAACAGCGGCTATCCAAACGCCAGCGTGCGTTCCGCGCTGCCGTACTTTCAGCCGGATCTGGAAGGTCACTGGCTGGCCGTGTCGGGCCTCGATCAGAGCAATCAGCAAAAGTACAACCAGTGTGGCCTCGCCAAATACTGGTGCATCACCACGCCGGGGGCGAAGATCGACAGCACCATTCCCGGTGGCGGTTACGCGATCAAGTCCGGCACCTCGATGTCGGCGCCGCATGCGACCGGCGCGCTGGCGCTGGTGATGGAACGCTACCCGTACATGAACAATCAGCAGGCCCTCGAAGTGTTGCTGACCACCGCCACGCAACTGGATGGTTCGGTCACCGATGCGCCGACCGAGCGGGTCGGTTGGGGCGTGGCCAATCTGAACCGGGCGATGCGCGGGCCGGGGCAGTTGCTCGGTGCGTTTGATGCCAACCTGGGGGCAGAGCAGCGCGATGTCTGGAGCAATGACATCTCCGACAAGGCGCTGATTCAGCGTCAGACCGAAGATCTCGCCGAGCACAGCGCCTGGCAGCAAACACTGCAGGACAAGGGTTGGCAGAACGGCGTTGCTGCGGGCGCCAGCCAACAGGATCAGACCGATTACGCGGTCGGCACTGCCCGTGATGCAGCGGCGGCGAGTCGGGTGTATCAGGGCAGTCTGATCAAGTCCGGCGGCGGGCAGTTGATCCTCACCGGCGACAACACGTATCGCGGTGCGACCACGATCAATGGCGGTTTGCTCACGGTTAACGGCTCGCTGACGTCTGCGGTGACGGTGAATGACAGCGGCACCCTCGGCGGTACCGGGCGAATCGCCGCGCTGCTCGCTAACAGCGGCGGACGCGTGGCGCCGGGCAACTCCATCGGTACCTTGAATGTGGCCGGTGACGTGACCTTCGCACCGGGTTCGACCTACGCCGTTGAACTGTCGCCGACCAGCAGCGATCGCATCGTTGCCGGCGGCACGGCCAGCGTCAGCGGCGCCACTGTCAGCCTGTCGCTGGAAAACAGCCCGACGCTGCTCAGCACCACCGAAGCGCAAAGCCTGCTCGGTCGCCAGTACGACATCCTGCAAGCGGCCGGCGGCATTCAGGGTCAGTTTGGCGCGGTATTGCCGAACTACCTGTTTATCGGCGGCAGCCTCGACTACGCCGCCAACGCTATTCAACTGAACGTCGAACGTAACGCCACAACCTTCGCCAGCATCGGGCAAACACCGAATCAACGCTCGGTGGCGGCTGCCATCGAAGGCCTGGGCGCCGGCAACTCGGTGTACGAAAGCCTGTTGCGCTCACCCGATGCGAGTTCCGCGCAACAAGCCTTCCAGCAACTGAGTGGCGAAATCTACCCGGCATTGAGTTCGATGCTGAACAACGACAGCCGCCAATTGCGCGATGCGGTGGGCGAGCGTCTGCACGACACAACTGCTGCGCAAAGCAACGGCTGGATCAAAGCCCTCGGCGCTTGGGGCTCGACCGATTCAAGCCACGATACGGCAGGCTACAACACTTCGATCGGCGGTCTGCTGGCCGGTGTCGACGGCGCGCTGGACGAGCAGACCCGCATCGGTCTGGTCACCGGTTACAGCGATAGCTCATTGAGCATGGGCTCGGGCACGCATTCCTCGGCCAAGGTCGACAGCTATCACCTGGGCGCATACGCCGGTCGTGAAATCGGCGCCTGGCGCTTGAGCACCGGCGCGGCCTACAGCTGGCATCGCGCCGATGTGAAGCGCGACCTGCAATACGGCGACGTCAGTGGCAAACAGAAGGCCAAGGTCGATGCGGCAACCACGCAAGTGTTCGGCGAGGCGGCTTATCGCTTGCACCTGCAACCATTGGCGCTGGAGCCGTTCGCCAACCTGGCCTACGTGCATCTGGACACCGAAGGATTGACCGAGAAGGGCGACGCGGCCGCGCTGAAAAGCTCGGGCGATCAACGTGACGCGGTGCTGAGCACCCTCGGCGTGCGGGCGATCAAGACCTTCAATCTTTCGCCTGCGCAATCACTCGACGTCAGCGGCCACCTCGGCTGGCAGCACAGCCTGAGCGACATCGACTCTGAACAACATCTGCGTTTTGCCAGCGGTGGCACGCCGTATTCGGTGGAGAGCTCGGCGCTGGTGCGCGATGCCGCGCTGGTTGGAGTGCAGGCCAGCCTCGCGTTGAGCAAGGACGTACGGGTCAACCTTGATTACAACGGACAACTGGCCAGTCGCGAAAAGCTTCATGGCGTTGGCTTGAGCCTGAACTGGCAGTTCTAACCCCACGCGGAGCGTGGGAACGATCAGGATTTTTCGCAACATCACTAAGGAAGGTCGCTGGATGAATAACAACAATACCCCCGCGCAAACGGGAGGCCGCTTTGCCCTGAAAACCCTCACGCTCGCCGTGCTCTGTGCCATCGGCACAGCCCATGCCGCGCCCTTCGTGGAGAGCGGTCGCACGGGCGATCCGTCGAGTTGGCGCAGCAGCGAATTCAAGGCTGATTGGGGCCTGGGTGCCATCGGCGCGGATTACGCTTACGCCGCCGGCTATTCCGGCAAAGGCGTCAAACTCGGCATCTTCGACCAACCGGTCTATGCCGCGCACCCGGAGTTTTCCGGCAGCAACAAGGTGGTCACCCTGGTCACCAGCGGGATCCGCGAATACACCGACCCGTACATCCCGGTCAAAGCCGGCGATGCGTTCCGTTATGACGGTTCGCCTTCGGTTGGCTCCGACGGCAAACTCGGCGCCCACGGCACCCACGTTGGCGGCATCGCCGCAGGCAGTCGCGACGGCGGGCCGATGCACGGCGTGGCATTCGGGGCGCAGATCATCAGCGCCGACAACGGCGACCCGGGCCCGGAAGACGGCATCGTTCGCGGTAACGATGGCGCGGTGTACAAGGCCGGTTGGGACGCACTGATCGCCAGCGGCGCGCGGATCATCAACAACAGCTGGGGCATCGGCATCACTGACCGTTTCGACCTCGGTGGGCGCGATCCGGCGTACCCGCACTTCACCGTCAATGACGCGCAAGTGCAGTTCAACGAGATCCGCACACTGCTCGGCACCAAACCGGGCGGCGCCTATGACGGCGCAATTGCCGCCGCGCGCAGCGGCATCGTCACGATTTTCGCCGCCGGCAACGACTACAACCTCAACAACCCGGACGCCATCGCCGGCCTCGGCTATTTCGTGCCGGAAATCGCGCCGAACTGGATCACCGTCGCCGCGTTGCAGCAGAACCCGGACCAGGCCAGCGCCAACCCGTACATCATCAGTACGTTCTCTTCGCGCTGCGGCTACACCGCGAGTTTTTGCGTCTCGGCACCGGGTACGAAAATCTTCAGTTCGATCATCGAAGGCACCAACGCCGACAACCTCACCACCGGCTACAAAAACTACAACGGCACCTCGATGGCCGCGCCGCACGTCGCCGGTTCCATGGCGGTGCTGATGGAGCGCTTCCCGTACATGACCGGTGATCAAGTCGCCACGGTCTTGCGGACCACCGCCACCGACCTCGGCGCGCCGGGCATCGACGCCTTGTACGGCTGGGGCATGATCAACCTGCGCAAAGGCATCGACGGACCGTCGATGTTTGTCACCGAGCAGGACATTCCGGCGGAATTCCGCATCGACGGCGCTTACGGCTCCGGCCAGTTTGTCGCGGATCTGCCGGGCATCGGCGCGATCATCGATCAGGACAAACCGACCGAGCGCGTGTGCACCGACATCACTTGCGGCCTCGACACCTGGCGCAACGACATTTCCGGTCACGGCGGTTTGACCAAGCAAGGTCTCGGCACGCTGGTGCTGACCGGTAACAACACTTACAGCGGCCCGACCCTGGTCAATCAGGGCCGCCTGGCCATCAACGGCTCGCTGCAATCGGCGGTGACGGTGAATGACGGCGGTATCCTCGGCGGCAATGGCCATATCGGCGCGCTGTCGGTGAACAGCGGCGGTACGGTGGCGCCGGGTAACTCCATCGGCACCCTGAACGTGGCCGGTGACGTGACGTTTGCACCGGGTTCGACCTACGCCGTAGAGCTGTCGCCGACCAGCAGCGATCAGATTGTCGCGACTGGCAAAGCGGTCATTGAAGGCGCCACGGTGAGCATGTCACTGGAAAACAGCCCGACACTGCTGACCACCAACGAGGTGCAAAGCCTGCTCGGCACGCGCTACAACATCCTGCAAGCGGCGGGTGGCATTGAAGGGCGCTTCGGTCAGGTGTTGCCGGATTACGCCTTTCTCGGCGGCACGCTGGCGTACTCGGCCGATGGCATCCAGTTGGCGGTCGGGCGCAACGACGCCTCGTTCGCCAGCGTCGGTTTGACGCCAAACCAACGCGCTGTCGGTGCGGCGGCTGAACGGCTGGGCGCTGGCAATGCGCTGTTCGAAACCCTGTTGCTGTCGCCGAATGCGGCGTCGGCGCAGCAAGCCTTCCAGCAACTGTCCGGCGAAATTCATCCGGCCATTGGCACGATGCTGATCAACGACAGCCGTTACCTGCGTGAAGCGGTGGGCGAGCGTCTGCGCGAACGTGATCTGTTCAATGCCGGCGCACCGACGGATGACCGCAGCAACGCCTGGGTCAAGGTCTTGGGTTCGTGGGGCAAGAGCGATGGCGGGCATGACAATGCCGATTCCAACAGTTCTATCGGTGGCCTGCTGGCCGGTGTCGATGGTTTGATCGCTGAAGATACCCGTCTGGGTTTCGTTACCGGTTACAGCGACAGCTCGTTGAGCATGGGCAGCGGCACGCATTCGTCGGCGTCGGTCGACAGCTACCACTTTGGTGCGTACCTGGGGCATCAGATCGATGCGCTGCGTCTGACCGTCGGTGGCGCCTATAGCTGGCACCGTGTCGACGTCAAACGTGACCTGCAGTTTGGGGACGTCAGCGGAAAACAAAAAACCAAGCACGATGCCGCAACCACTCAAGTGTTCACCGAGGCCGCCTATGATCTGGGCCTGCAACCGATGAACCTGGAGCCGTTCGCCAATCTGTCTTACGTGCACCTGAACACTGAAAGCTTCACCGAAAAAGGTGACGCCGCCGCGCTGAAGGGCGGCGAGGATAACCGTGATGTGGTGCTGTCGACCCTCGGTGTGCGCGCCAAGCGCAGCTTCGCCTTGTCGGATCAGCATCAGTTGGAACTGGGCGCGAGCCTCGGCTGGCAGCACAACCTGAGCAGTGTCGACGCCGACAGCCATCTGGCCTTTGCCAACGGCAACAGCGCGTTCACCGTGCAGGGCGTGTCGATGGATCGCGACGCGGCAGTGGTCGGCGTGCGTGCGGGTCTGGCGCTCAACCGCGATGTGCGGGTGAACCTGGATTACAACGGACTGATCGGTAACAACGAGAAAGACCACGGCGTGGGTCTGACCCTCGACTGGCAGTTCTGAGGCGTGCTGGCAGCTCTGCAAAGAGCTGCCAGCCATTTGAAGGAAGAGAGAGAACAACATGGGACTGTTCGATTATAAAAATGCCGATGGCAAAGCGTTGTACAGCGACGCCATCGCACTGACGCTGTATGCCTACACGCCGACCGGCAAACCTCTGCCGGCCACCGCTTGGGCACCGGTCACGGCGACGGCACTGGGTTATCAGGGCAAGGTCGGGCCGCAGGGCACGTTCTTTGGCGAGAAGGACGGCTTTACCAGCGCCGAAGCCGAAGTGCTTGGCAAATACGACGCCGCCGGCAAACTGATCGGCATCGGCGTGGCCTTTCGTGGCACCGGTGGGCTGGGTTACAGCGACACCTTCGGCGACCTGAAAAACAATCTGCTGGCCGCCATCGGGCCGTCGGATTACGCGAGCAATTACGCGAAAAACGCCTTCGACAATCTGCTAAAGGCTGTCGCCGCGTTCGCGATTGCCAATGGCATCGCCGCCAAGGACGTGCTGATCAGTGGCCACAGCCTCGGCGGGCTCGGCGTCAACAGCGTGGCCGAGTTGAGCGCGAGCAACTGGGGCGGTTTCTTCAAGGACGCCAACTACATCACCTTCGCCTCGCCAACCCAAAGCAGCACCGGCAACAACGTGCTCAATATCGGTTACGAAAACGACCCGGTGTTCCGCGTGCTCGACGGCACCACGTTCAGCAGCGCCTCGATGGGCAAACACGACAAGCCGCACGATTCGACGACCGACAACATCGTCAATTTCAACGACAACTACGCGTCCACCGCGCAGAACCTGGTGCCGTTCAGCATCATCAATCCGCTGAACTGGTCGGCCCACAGCTCGCTGGGCTATGCCGATGGCTTGAATCGGGTGATCGATTCGAAGTTCTACAACCTGACGCATAAAGACTCGACGATCATCGTCTCCAACCTGGAAGAAGCTTCTCGCGGCAAGACCTGGGTTGAAGATCTTGGCCGCAGCGGTGAGCCGCACACCGGCAGCACCTTCATCATCGGCACGCAAAGCAACGACTGGCTCAAGGGCGGCGCGGGCAACGACTTCCTTGAAGGCCTGGGCGGCGATGACCGTTTCCGTGATGACGGCGGCTACAACATCCTGCTCGGTGGCCAGGGCCACAACACCTTCGAACTGCAAAAGCCGCTGCAGAACTTCAGCTTCGCCAACGACGGGGACGGCACGCTGTACGTGCGCGACGCCTACGGCGGCATCAGCATGACCCGCGACATCGGCGCGCTGGTGAGCAAGGAGTCGGGTTCGTGGTGGGGCAGCAAGGAAATCACCTGGGGCGTCACGGCCAAGGGTTTGACCAACGGCAACGAGCTGACCCAGTACAACCATTCACTCAGCGGCGATGGCTACGGCAATGCGCTGCACGCCACGGCTGATGGTGACTGGCTGTTCGGCCTCGGTGGCGATGACAAGCTGATCAGCGACAAGGGCGATGTGACCTTTGTCGGTGGCGCGGGCAATGACGTGATGACCGCCGTGGGTGGCAACAACACCTTCCTGTTCAGCGGCGCGTTCGGTTTCGATGCCATCAACGGCTATCAGGGCAGCGACAAACTGGTGTTCATGGGCGTCGAAGGCGCGGGGCAGGGCTACGACTACAAGCAACACGCGGCGCAGACCGGCAGCGATACCGTGCTGAAGATTGGCGACTATGCCGTGACCCTGATCGGGGTTGGAGTAGCTAACCTGTCGGACTCGGCGTTCGTGTTCGCCTAGTAATCCCTGTAGGAGTGAGCCTGCTCGCGATAGCGGTGTGTCAGACGAAGAAATGCAAACTGACACACCGCTATCGCGAGCAGGCTCACTCCTACATTAAAAGCTATTCGTAGTTTCTGAAATGCTCCGGGGCGTCCCCGTGGGGCGCCCTGGCTGTGAGCTATCTCTAACAATTCCAACAAGAGAGAGGCAATAGCAATGGGTGTGTATGACTACAAGAACTTCGGCACAGCCGATTCCAAGGCGTTGTTCAGCGATGCCATGGCGATCACGCTGTATTCCTATCACAACCTCGATAACGGCTTTGCCGCCGGTTATCAGCACAACGGTTTCGGCCTCGGGCTGCCTGCGACATTGGTCACGGCGCTGCTCGGCGGCACCGATTCGCAAGGTGTCATCCCCGGCATTCCGTGGAATCCCGACTCGGAAAAACTCGCCCTCGACGCCGTGAAACAGGCCGGCTGGACGCCGATCACGGCCTCGCAACTGGGCTATGACGGCAAGACCGATGCGCGGGGAACCTTCTTCGGCGAGAAGGCCGGTTACACCACCGCGCAAGTGGAAATCCTCGGCAAGTACGACGCCCAGGGCCATCTCACCGAACTCGGCATTGCCTTTCGCGGCACTAGCGGCCCGCGGGAAAACCTGATCCTCGACTCCATCGGCGACGTGATCAACGACCTGCTCGCCGCGTTCGGTCCCAAGGATTACGCGAAGAATTACGTCGGTGAAGCCTTCGGCAATCTGCTCAATGACGTGGTGGCATTTGCCAAGGCCAACGGCCTTAGCGGCAAGGACGTTCTCGTCAGTGGTCACAGCCTCGGTGGTCTGGCGGTCAACAGCATGGCGGATCTGAGTGGCGGCAAGTGGGGCGGTTTCTTTGCCGATTCCAACTACATCGCCTACGCCTCGCCAACCCAAAGCAGCACCGACAAAGTGCTCAACGTCGGCTACGAAAACGACCCGGTGTTCCGCGCCCTCGACGGCTCGACTTTTACCGGTGCCTCGATCGGCGTGCACGATGCACCGAAAGAGTCGGCCACCGACAACATCGTCAGCTTCAACGATCACTACGCCTCGACCGCGTGGAATCTGCTGCCGTACTCGATCCTCAACATTCCCACCTGGATCTCGCACTTGCCGACCGCTTACGGCGACGGCATGAACCGGGTGATCGACTCAAAATTCTATGACCTGACCAGCCGCGACTCGACGATCATCGTCGCCAACCTCTCGGACCCGGCGCGGGGCAACACCTGGGTGCAGGACCTCAACCGTAACGCTGAAACCCACAAGGGCAGCACGTTCATCATCGGCAGCGACGGCAATGATTTGATCCAGGGCGGCAGCGGCAACGATTATCTGGAAGGTCGCGCCGGCAATGACACCTTCCGCGATGGCGGTGGCTACAACGTCATTCTTGGCGGGCAGGGCAACAACACCCTCGATCTGCAAAGCGCGGTAAAAAACTTCGACTTCGCCAATGACGGTGCCGGCAATTTGTACGTGCGCGACGCCAACGGCGGGATCAGCATCACCCGCGACATAGGCAGCATTGTCACTAAGGAACCGGGCTTTCTCTGGGGCCTGTTCAAGGACGATGTGACCCACAGCGTCACGGCCAGCGGCTTGAAGGTCGGCAACAACGTCACTGCGTACGAGTCCAGCGTCAAAGGCACCAGCGGCGTCGATACGTTGAAGGCACATGCCGGTGGTGACTGGTTGTTCGGGCTGGACGGCAACGATCACCTGATTGGCGGCGCGGGCAATGACGTGTTTGTCGGCGGTGCCGGTAATGACCTGATGGAATCGGGGGGCGGGGCGGATACGTTTCTGTTCAACGGTGCGTTCGGGCAGGACCGGGTGGTCGGCTTCACGTCCAATGACAAACTGGTGTTTCTTGGTGTGCAGGGGGTGTTGCCGGCGGAGGATTTCCGGGCTCATGCTGCGACTGTCGGGCAGGACACGGTGCTGACGTTTGGCAATGATTCGGTGACGTTGGTCGGGGTGTCGCTTAATAGCTTGAGTGCTGACGGTGTTGTGATCGCCTGAGGTCGATGGGGCGCCGGTAAGGGCCCCTTCGCGAGCAGGCTCGCTCCCACAGGGGATTTGTAAACGACGCAGATCCAGTGTGGGAGCGAGCCTGCTCGCGAAGAACGATAACGCGGTTTAAAAAGTGACTCGATGGCCACGACCTGACTCAAACCCCTGCAAAACAGGAAATGCGGCCTAAAGCCAGCACGTGCACACACGTTCTATAGCTAGCCGCCATTGAGTACAGGAGATTCAAACGTGAAAGGTTTCAAGGGGTATGTCGGGTTTGTTGCATTGGCGCTGTGTTCGGCCAATGTCTGCGCCGATCTGCCTCAAAGTTCGATTCTGAGCCGTTACGGCATCACCACCGACCAATTGCCGAGCCCGCCGAAAACCGAGGCAGTCGAACCGGTCGAAGAGAAGAGCCGCTTTCAGATTCAGCCCGAACAACCGTTCGTGACCCTGCGTCTGGGTGACGGCAAACAGCCGCAGACCACCGGCAATCTGAGCATCGATCGCATGGCGCAACAGGATCTGGAACGCTGCCGGCGCTTGCAGGGTGAAGTGGTCAAGCGCGGTGGCACGTACATGCCGTGCGACGGTAGCCTGCCGGGTATGCCGACCTTCGAATAACACGCAATTCCTGTGTAGGAGCTGCCGAAGGCTGCGATCTTTTGAGGTTGATTTTCAAGATCCGGATCAAAAGATCGCAGCCTTCGGTAGCTCCTACAGAGTTCGCGGGGTGTCAATCTTCCTCGCGAACCGTGGCCACTTCATCGGCACGGACCTTGACCTTGGACCCGGAAATATCCTCGAACTCATAGAAGCCGTCCTTGGTTTTGGTCTTCGGCATGTCCTTGGTCAGATACTGGGTGCCGTTCTGCAGGGTGACCACCGTCGGCGTCGAGCAACCGGCCAGTGCCAGTGCGGCGGCGATGGCGAAAGGGATGCCCAGTGACTTGATTTTCATACCCACCTCTAAATCCTCATTCGATGTGATGCCGAGCATTGTCGGCCTTCTAACGCGGTTGGTGCCATCCCCGGGGGAAAAGTTCGATAGCCCGGTGAAAAAATGCCATTGATCATTTTTCGTTTGCACCGGGCGGCTCACAGCTGTTATCTGTATGCATAACCAGTACTCGTTCGCCATGGCCCAGAATTCCCGTGACTGCCAATCCCCTCGACGACCCGTTCTATTACCTTAACAACTTCCGGCAAGTGCTTGATTGGCTTGAATTTCGCTATGCCGATGTGATGAGCGAGACGGAACACGCATTCATCCGCGACTTCAACGCCTTGCCCCGCCCGAGTCAGGGGCTGCTGGTGCGGATGGTGATGCGCAAGGGCGTGCACTTTCGTGCCGGCAAACTCAATTACGTTGAGATCGGTGACATCGTCGAGGCCGCGCAACCCTTGCTGGAACAAGGCTGGATCGACGAGCACGCGCCGCTGGCCCTCGCCGAGTTGTTCGACGTGTTGCTCAAGGCCGAGATCCTGCAAGCGTTTGCAGCCTTTATCGAGCAGCCCAAGGGCCGCAAGGACGATTGGCTGCCAGTACTGGCCGAGCAGTTTGCAGACACCCGCAGCCTGCGCGACTGGGCGCCGCTGCTCGATGACCGCTTGTTCAGCCTGACCATCATGGACCTGTGCGACCGCTTGCGTCTGATGTTCTTCGGCAACCTGTATCAGGACTGGTCGGAATTCGTCCTCGCCGATCTGGGCATTTTCACCTATGAAAAAGTCGAGTTCTGCGCCGACTCGCGAGGCCTGCGCAGCCGTGAAGACGTCGACGCCTGCGTGTTCCTGCACAATTGCCAATTGCGCTTCGAGGCCGGCGAGCCGCTGCAAACCATCGCCGAGCAAGTCAATGCCTTGCACTTCGACAACCCGTGGCTGCAACGCCGGCGTGGCAAGGTGCTGTTCCAGATCGGCCAGTATTGCGAGCGCATCACCGAGTTCGCCCTGGCCCTGAGCATTTACCGCGACTGCGCCTATCCCGGCGCCCGTTTGCGCATGATTCGCGTGCTGGAACGCAGTGGCGAATACCCGTTGGCGCTGGAGCTCGCGACGCTGGCGGAACAAGCGCCGGAAAGCGCCGCCGAGCAGCAAGGCCTGCAACGGATATTGCCAAGGGTGCGGCGCAAACTCGGCGGCCCGCCGCTCAAGCGTGCCGCCGCCAGACCGGTCGAGCGTCTGGACCTGCAATTGCCGCGCAGCGATCCCGGGTTGTCCGTGGAGTTTTACGTGCAGGCGCATCTGCACGATGACGAGGGACCGGTGCATTACGTGGAAAACAGCCTGATCAACTCGCTGTTCGGCCTGTTGTGCTGGCCGGCGATTTTCGCGCCGTTGCCCGGGGCGTTCTTTCACCCGTTCCAGCGTGGCCCGGTGGACCTGCTCAACGAAGACTTCCAGCAACGCCGCGCCGAGCTGTTTGAGGCGTGTCTGAGTGAACTCGACGACGGCCGCTATGCCGCGACCATTCGCCAGCGCTTTGTCGAAAAATGGGGCATCCAGTCGCCATTCGTGTTCTGGGGTGCCATGAATGAACAACTGCTGGAGCAAGCGCTGGCCTGTCTGCCGGCCGAACACCTCAAGCATTGGTTCAACCGTTTATTGCTCGATATCAAGGCCAACCGTGCCGGCATGCCTGACCTGATCCAGTTCTGGCCGCAGCACAAAACTTACCGAATGATTGAAGTGAAAGGCCCCGGCGATCGCTTGCAGGACAACCAGCTGCGCTGGCTTGAGTTCTGTCACCAACACCAAATGCCGGTGGCCGTGTGTTATGTGCAATGGGCGGAGCAGAGCGCTTGAGCTACAGCATTGCCGTGCGCGCACTGTGCGAGTTCACCGCCAAGACCGGCGACCTCGACCTGCGCTTCACCCCATCACCCACGGCGCTGGAAGGCATCGCCGGTCATCGCACCGTAGCCTCACGGCGCAGCGAGAAATACCAAAGCGAAGTGGCACTGGAAGGCGAGTTCCGGCAATTGAAGGTCAAGGGCAGGGCGGACGGCTACGACCCGGCGCAAACCTGCCTGGAAGAAGTCAAAACCTACCGTGGCGATCTGAGCAAACAACCGGCCAATCACCGCCAGTTGCACTGGGCGCAGGCGAAGATCTACGGCTGGTTGATGTGCCGCAAACTCAAGCTGGAACAGATCAATCTGGCGTTGGTGTACTTCGATATCGTCAGCGAGAAGGAAACCTGTCTGGTCGAAGCGTTCAACGCAGATGCGTTGAAAGGGTTTTTCGAACAGCAATGCACACTGTTCCTGCAATGGGCGGAACAGGAAATGGCCCATCGCGAAGCGCGCAATCTGGCCGCGCAACAACTGGCGTTTCCCCATGCCGATTTTCGTCCGGGTCAGCGGCATCTGGCCGAGTCGGTGTTCAAGGCTGTCAGCACCGGGCGCTGCCTGATGGCCCAGGCACCGACCGGCATCGGCAAAACCCTTGGCACGCTGTTCCCGATGCTCAAAGCCCTGGCGCCGCAGCAACTGGACAAGGTGTTCTTCCTCACCGCCAAGACACCGGGGCGCAAACTGGCGCTGGATGCCAGTCAGGTGTTGTTCGACCAGTCGCCAGCCTTGCCCTTGCGGGTGTTGGAAATGGTCGCCCGCGACAAGGCCTGCGAACACCCGGACAAAGCGTGCCACGGCGAGTCCTGTCCGTTGGCCCAAGGCTTTTATGATCGCTTGCCCGCCGCCCGTGAAGCGGC
This sequence comes from Pseudomonas sp. R84, assembly GCF_009834515.1. NCBI lineage: Bacteria > Pseudomonadati > Pseudomonadota > Gammaproteobacteria > Pseudomonadales > Pseudomonadaceae > Pseudomonas > Pseudomonas sp. R84. The sequence continues at coordinate 3,558,726 of NZ_CP019426.1, read as the reverse complement.
CAGTCGACTCCAGTTGCTCGATCAAGTGGCCATGCGCGAGGTCGCCGCGCAACATGCGGTGTGCCCGTATTATCTGAGTCAGGAGATGGCCCGTTGGGTGGACGTGGTCATCGCTGACTACAACTATTACTTCGACTTCAGCGCCATGCTCTTCGGTCTCGCCCAGCTCAACCAATGGAAAGTCGCGGTACTGGCGGACGAGGCGCACAACCTCGTCGAGCGGGGCCGGCAGATGTACAGCGCCAGTCTCGATCAGTTCACCTTGGGCAGCGTGCGCAAAACCGCGCCGGCGGCGCTGAAAAACTCCCTGCAACGGATCAACCGTGAATGGAACGCCCTGCATGCGCCGCAACTGGCGGCCTATCAGGCTTACGACAAGGCTCCGGAAAAACTCCTGCAAGCGATTTCGCTGTGTTGCGCCGCGATTGGCGATTACCTCAATGACCATCCGCAGGGTCTCGACAGTGCCTTGCAGAATTTCTACTTCGACCTGCTGCAGTTCGCCCGGGTGGCGGAGCTGTATGACGAGCATTACCTTTTCGACATCAGCAAGCGTGACCTCGAGCGTAAAAAGCCGCTGTCGCAGTTGTGCCTGCGCAACGTGGTGCCGGCCGCGTTCATCGGCCCACGCCTGAAAGCGGCGCGCAGCAGCGTGCTGTTCTCCGCCACCCTCAGCCCGCGCCACTATTACGCTGACTTGCTCGGTACGCCCGCCGATACCGTGTGGATCGATGTCGAATCGCCGTTTTGCGCCGAACAATTGCAGGTGCAGATCGTCAGCCGCATCTCGACGCGCTTCAACCATCGTCAGGCGTCGCTGGAGCCGATCGTCGAATTGATCGCGCGGCAGTTCAGCGAGCGCCCGGGCAACTATCTGGCGTTTTTCAGCAGCTTCGATTATCTGCAACAAGTGGCGTCGTTACTCGCCGAGCGCTATCCGCACATCACCCTCTGGCAGCAATCGCGGGGAATGCTCGAAGGCGCACGACAGGCCTTTCTCGATCAGTTCACCGCCCACAGCCAAGGCGTCGGCTTTGCCGTGTTGGGTGGGGCATTCGGTGAGGGCATCGATTTACCCGGTGCGCGGCTGATCGGCGCGTTCATTGCCACACTGGGGCTGGCGCAGTTCAATCCCGTCAACGAACAACTGAAATACCGCATGGCGGCGATCTTCGGCGCCGGTTACGACTACACCTACCTGTACCCCGGCGTGCAGAAAGTGGTGCAGGCCGCCGGGCGGGTCATCCGTACCCGCGAGGATCGCGGCGTGGTGATGCTGATTGACGATCGCTTCGCCGAGAGCCGGATCAAACAACTGCTGCCGCGTTGGTGGGCAATCAATCATGAGTCGGCCGCTTCCCAATTCGCCGGATTGACGCATACTTCCGATCATGACAATGGCTGGTGAGTGTGATGAGCGAGAAAAACAAGACCGCGGCGATCGAAGAGATGCGTTTTCGTCTGCTGATCGATGCGGTGGTCGACTATGCGATCTACATGATCGATCCCGACGGCATTATCACCAGTTGGAACTCCGGCGCCAAACGCTTCAAGGGCTACGAAGAAGCGGAAATCCTCGGCGAACATTTCTCCCGCTTTTATACCGCTGACGACCGCGCCGCCGGTCTGCCGCAACGGGCGCTTGATACGGCGATCCGTGAAGGGCGTTTCGAAGGCGAGGGCTGGCGGGTGCGCAAGGACGGCACCAACTTCTGGTCGCACGTGGTGATCGATCCGATCATTGATCCCAGCGGCAAGTTGCTCGGTTTCGCCAAGATCACCCGCGACCTGACCGACCGCAAAATGGCCGAGGAAACCCTCAAGCAAAGCGAACAGCAATTCCGCTTGCTGGTGCAGGGCGTCACCGATTACGCGATCTACATGCTCAGCCCCGAAGGTCGGGTCAGCAACTGGAACCAGGGCGCCCAGCGGATCAAGGGCTATCTGCCGGCAGAAATCATCGGCCAGCACTTTTCGATCTTTTACACCCCCGAAGACCGCGAACTCGGCGAGCCGCAACGGGCGCTGGAAATCGCCACCCGCGAGGGCCGCTTCGAGAACAAGAGCTGGCGCATGCGCAAGGACGGCACGCGGTTTCTCGCTCATGTGGTGGTCGATGCGATTCGTGGTGACACCGGCACATTGCTCGGTTTTGCCAAGATCACCCGCGACATCACCGAAGCCCACCAGGCGCAACAGGCGCTGGAGAAAACCCGTGAAGCGCTGTTCCAGGCGCAGAAGATGCAGGCCATCGGTCAGCTCAGCGGTGGCATCGCCCATGACTTCAATAATCTGCTGACGGTGATTCTCGGTAATCTGGAAATCGTGCAAAAGCGCATGGGCGACGATGCGAAAATCAGCCGCCTGCTGGAAAACGCCACTCAGGGCGCACTGCGCGGTGTGTCACTGACCCAGCGCATGCTGGCCTTCGCCCGCCGTCAGGAACTGAAAACCGAGTCGGTCGATATTGCGCAACTGGTCCAGGGCATTACTGGGTTGTTGCGCAGCTCCCTCGGTCCGGGTATCCGCATCGACACACGGTTTCCCGAAGATCTGGAGCCGGTGCTGGCGGACACCAATCAGCTGGAACTGGCCTTGCTCAACCTGGCAACCAACGCCCGCGACGCCATGCCCGACGGTGGCGCGGTGAGCATCACTGCTGAACCGCAAGTGGTGCTCGAACTGGGGCATTCGGATCTGCCGGCGGGGCGTTATGTTTGTCTCAGTGTGATCGATACCGGCGAGGGCATGGACGAGCACACCCTGGCCTCGGCCAGAGATCCGTTTTTCACCACCAAAGGCCTGGGCAAGGGCACCGGGCTGGGCTTGTCGATGGTCCACGGTTTTATGGAGCAACTCGGGGGGCGCTTCATTCTCAAGAGTGAAAAGGCCCAGGGCACCACGGCCGAACTGTGGATCCCGGTGGCCGTCGAGGGCATGATCAGCAAGCCGCTGCTTCCGCCCGCCGAACCGGTGACGGTGCCACGACTCAGCGTGTTGGTGGTGGATGACGATTCGCTGGTGTTGACCAGTACCAGCCTGCTGCTTGAAGACCTCGGCCATCGGGTGGTCAGTGCGACGTCCGGGGCACGGGCGCTGGCATTGTTCGATCAGGGTGAAGTCATCGACCTGATGATCACCGACATGGCCATGCCGCAGATGAGTGGCGCGCAACTGGCCCATGCGGTGCGTCTGCTCAAACCGGATCTGCCAATTATCCTGGCCACCGGTTACGCCGAGCGTCTGGAAGGTTTCGCCGCGCAACTGCCACGCCTGCCCAAGCCGTTCACGCAAATGAATCTGGTGGCGATCATTGCTCAATCGATGAAGTGAGGCGCCGGTCAATCCGGCTGAACTTGCGCGCCAACGGGGGCTTCTAAACATTTTCCCCACCCCGGAGCCTGCGTCTTTTGTCTCGCATACTGACTGAGCCAACCGCTGAAGAAACCCTGACCGAACATGACGCCAAGATGTTCGGCTCGCCCAAGGAACGGCTGGATTTCTATCGGCGGGAGATCCAGTACGAAACCAGCATCCTCGCCAACCGCACCGATGCCTATCTGGCGGCGCAGTCGTTTCTGGTGATTGCCTTTGCGTCCTGCATGGCCAATCTCAACCCGGAGTGGGGCAAGTTATTTACGTTGGTGGTGCCGCCGTTTCTCGCCTTGCTCGGACTGCTCAGCTCGCTGAACGCCTGGCCGGGGATTCGCGCGGCGTACGACATCATCGATCACTGGCATTTCAAACAGAGCCACTTGCTGCACAGCGAGCCGCTGATGGGCCTGGCGTATGACGAATCGCCGCTGTTCAGCGAAATGGAGTCGAGCCACAAGGGTTATCGCAAGTCGCTGCTGTTTTCGGTGCGTACGCCTTGGATCTTTGCGACGTTTTGGGTGTTGTTGGGGAGTTATGCGGTGTTTATTCAGGTGACCAATCCGGGGGGATGACTGGTCAGTCTTCACGTAAAAGCCCGGCTCATGTAGCCGGGCTTTTTCATTTTGGCTGGATTTTGTGGTGCACTTCAGATCGATCCCCCTCACCCCAGCCCTCTCCCCCAAAGGGGGCGAGGGGGAAGGGAGCAGATCTTCGTCGTGGTCAAAATCTGCGTTCAACTCGGTATCTCAAGTCGGTGTACCTCAACCAATTCACCGCGGTCAGTTCCCTCTCCCTCCGGGAGAGGGCTAGGGTGAGGGGCTGTCTGGCTCACTCCACCGTCTCAAGCTCTCGACGCAACGCCACCGAGTTCTGCGACGACATCGGGATCGGCGGAAAATCCTCGTTCAACACGCACAAATGATCGATGGCATCTTCAAACATCGAATCGGCTTTCTTGCGCAGCGCGCGATAGCGCTCAAACTGTTCGATGTCCAGATCCTTAACGTCAAGCAGCGCATTGGCCGCGCGGTTGAGGGTGTGGGCGTTATCGAACAATTGACGATTGCGTTCCAGAGCCAGTGCTCTGCAAGCCTTGATTTGTGCCGGAGTCGAGCATTCTTTCATGACCGTAACCTTATTCTTCAAGGATTCCTTCAACAGGCTTAAACGCCGCAGTGGAACCGAACCTGCCGGGCCCCGCCGGATGCATCTGGCGAGGGGTTATGCTTGTGACTGCCAGCGATTACCCCGCGATCCATTTTTTTACAGAAAGAAGTTCGATCAATTTCCTGATGAAAACTGTAATCAATAATCAGGTTTTTTGTTTTTTACGCTGTTCGTAGCGGGCGAGGATCGGTTGCGTGCTGATGCCGTGGACCAAGATGCTTAATGCCACCACCGACAGGGTCAGGTCGGTACACACGCTGGCCACCGTGTCGGTCAGCCCATGATTCAAGGCATAAAACAGATAGAACAGGCTGCCGATCCCGCGAATGCCAAACCAGCCGATCAATAGCCGTTGCCGTCCTTCCATCAGTGCGCCCCAAGGCATCAGCGTGACGCAGGCCGGGCGGATCAGGCAGAACAGCACGCCGCCGACCAGCAACGCCCGCCAATCCCAGTGCGCCACCAGCACCACGCCGAGCAGGGTCACCAGAAACACTTCCATGGCGCGTTCGACCAGACTGCCGAACGACAACATATCGCCCATCATGATCCCGGCGGCGACCTGGCTGCTTTCCAGGCGTTCGGTGTCACCGTGCACCGCGTGTTGCGGTTCGACGTTCTGATGGCCGACTACCGGTTGCACCAGATGCTCGGCGGGCGGTTGGCTGGCGCCGGTAGATTTGACTTCAACCTGACGCAAGCCCAAACCAGCGGCGAACACCGAGAGAAAGCCATAGCCGCCAATCGCCTCGGCGATGACGTAGGCCAGGGCAATCAGCGACAACGCCAGATAATCATTGGGGCTGAGCGTGCTGTCGTCATTGTGGATACGCAGCGATAAAGTCACGCGGCCAATACCGCGCCCCATCCAGTATCCAGTGAGCAATCCGGCGGGCACCGCCCACAATAAACTGCGCAAGACCCAGCCCTGCCAGTCGGCTGCAGAACCGTCGCCGTGGATCAGCAACAAGCCGAGAATCACAAAAGGAAAGGCCACCCCGTCATTGAGCCCAGCCTCACCGGACAGGCCGAAACGCACACTGTCGACATCTCGGGCATCGTTGACCTGCACCAGCGCCGCCAGCACCGGGTCGGTCGGCGCCAGAATCGCGCCAATCAACAGTGACGGCCCCCACGGCAAGCTCAAGCCAAAGTGCAGCAGCAGACAAACGCCGGCGATGGTCAGCACCATCACCGGCCCGGCCAGACCAAAGGCGATCCGCCAACGCTTGTCGCGCAGGGGTAAACGCAATTTCAAACCGCAGACGAACAGGGAAAACAGCACCGCGACTTCCGTTAGATGCTCCATCCACAGGGAGGCATTTTCCAGGGACAGTTTCAGCAAGTCGAGGCCGCTGGGGCCGATGCCGATCCCCAGCAACAGACAAACGGCCGAGGTGGTGACCGGCATCCAGCGCAGGTACGACGAGGTCAGTGCCAGGGTCAGCAGCACGGCGCCGAGCACCGCTACCCACACGATAAAACTCATGATGTGCCGCCCTCAGTGATTAATGACGGCCGCCTGCAGAGACCCTTTCGCTTCTGACGCCGCCACTGTAGGAGCTGCCGCAGACTGCGATCCTTTGACCTTGTTTTTAACATCGAAATCAAAAGATCGCAGCCTGCGGCAGCTCCTTGTATGTTGCCCTCACACCAGTCAATTGAGATCTAAGCTCGCTGGTGCGGACATACGAAGATGTGTTTCTGGGGGAGACCGATCGCTCCTAAAGGCAGGACTTGCTCCTGACCTTGTCTGTAGAGAGGTCCCCCCGCCTCATTGCCCACCACGAAGAGTATCGAGAAGCCGACAAGTCGGACTTCGCATTACAAGGTTGCAGTGGCATGAAGTTCGAGGTCAGGGGAACCAGGATGCATTTCTAACCCAGTTCACTCGGAGTTGAAAGCATGAGCATGCATGTCGGTTTGGATGTGGGGTCTCGCACGACCGCCATGGGCTGGCGCAACGACGGCCGTTTTGCAGGGGCCTGCAACATCGACCAAACACCCGCCGGGCGCAAAGCAGCGGTCAACAGGTTGCTCGAGCTCAAGCCTTTATCCGTAGTGATGGAGGCCACCGGCATCTATTACCTGGATTTGGCCATGGAGCTCACCGCGGCGGGTTTGCCCGTTTCGGTTATCAACCCGAAGAGCTTTCATAACTTTGCCAAGCTGATGCTGAAAAACAGCAAAACCGATGCGATCGATGCCCAGTTGCTAGCCGAATACGGCGAACGCATGAGCCCAAAATTGTGGACGCCGCCCACGACCATACAGTTGGAACTGCGGGCTATCGGAAGGCATATCAATCGTTTGACGTGTCATCGCACCCGAGCCAAGAACGAGCTGCATGCGCTGAAAGCTACTCAAACAACCGTGAAAATGCTGATTGAAGACGAAGAAGAAGCCATTGAAGCTTTTGACAAGCGAATCGAGCGTTTCAGGCTCGCAGGTCGGGCGCTGATCGACAACTGCCCGACGCTAAGCGCCCAGTTTGGGCACATGATCGCAGCGCCGGGCATGGGCGAAATTTCAGTATTTGCGGCACTGGCTGAATTGACGACCTTGCCAGTGACACTTAAGTCCGCGCAGGTCAGCCGACATGCAGGACTCGATGTGCGGCTTACGCAATCAGGTACCAGCATCGATAAACCTGGGCGGATAAGTAAGGGCGGAAACACCTACCTACGTTCAGCGATGTACATGCCAGCGCTGACTGCCATACGTTGCGACAGCAACGTGAAAGCCTTTTACGAAGCGTTGATCGGGCGAGGGAAGAGAAAGATGCAGGCTATCGTCGCCGTCATGCGCAAATACCTGACCGGCTTGTGGGCCTGCATGCGAGCCGGCGAAGATTTCAATACGGCCAAGCTTTTTTGCGCAAAAGATCTCGCAAAAGCTTGACCGTGAACAGAGTATCTACAGTGCGTTTACTCAAAGCATCGGTTTGCCACCGGTGACGCCATAGCGCTGGCCGGTGATGTAACTGGCTTCGTCCGAGGCCAGCAGCACGTAGATCGGCGCGACTTCCACTGGTTGGCCGGGGCGGCCGAGCGGGGTGTTGCCGCCGAAGTTCTGCACTTCTTCATCGGGCATGGTCGAGACGATCAGCGGCGTCCAGATCGGCCCCGGTGCCACGCAGTTCACGCGGATTTCCTTGGGCCCGAGCATCTGCGCCAGGCCGCCGGTGAAATTGGCGATCGCGCCTTTGGTGGTGGCGTAGGCGAGCAGGGTGGGCTTGGGCACGTCCGAGTTGACCGAACTGGTATTGATAATCGACGAGCCGGCGCGCATGTGTTTGATCGCCGCCTGACACAGGCGGAAGATCGCGGTGATGTTGACGTCGAAGGTCATCACCCACTCCTCGTCGGGGATTTCCTCGAAGTTTTCGTGAGTCATCTGGAATGCGGCGTTGTTGACCAGCACGTCGATGCGGCCAAAGCGTTCGACGGTCTTGTCGACCAAGGCCTGGCACTGGGCCTTTTGTGCGATATCGCCCGGTAGCAGCAAGCACTGACGCCCGGCCTGTTCAACCCAGCGCGCGGTTTCCTTGGCGTCTTCGTGTTCATTCAGATAGGCGACCGCAACGTCGGCGCCTTCCCGGGCGAATGCGATGGCCACGGCGCGGCCGATACCGCTGTCGGCGCCGGTGATCAGGGCGATCTTGCCGGCCAGTCGCCCGGAACCGACATAGCTTTGCTCACCGCAATCGGGATAGGGCTCCATTTTGCGCTGCGAACCGGGAACGGCTTGGGCTTGTGCGGGGAAGGGTGGTTTTGGATAGTCGGTCATCGCGGGTCTCCGAGGTCTCAGGGCTGGTATGGGTGGTTGACCCGGGGTGTTTGCCGTGAGTTCGATCGGATTTCCAACGAAGATTTTGCGTGAACATACATTCCCTGTAGGAGTGAGCCTGCTCGCGATAGCGGTATTTCAGTCAACAATGATGTTGAATGTCAGGACGCTATCGCGAGCAGGCTCACTCCTACACGGGGGATGTGGTGCTCTTAAATGTTGCGCTGAGTCAGGGCGCGCTCCATCCGGGCGATGCCTTCTTCCAGTAACGAGCGCGGGCAGCCGAAGTTCAGGCGCACGAACTGCTTATGTTGATCGCCGAAGTCCAGACCGGCGCTGAGGCCCACCTTGCCCTGCTCAAGGAAGAACTGCTGCGGGTTGTCCAGATCCAGCGCCGAGCAATCCAGCCAGGCCAGATACGTGCCCTGCGGTACGTTGATGCTCACGCCCGGCAGGCGGCTGCGCACCGCTTCCACCAACCAGTCACGGTTGGCCTGCAGATAGGTTTTCAACTCGGCCAGCCATGGCGCACCTTCGCTGTAAGCGACGCGGGTGGCTTCCATGCCCAGCGGGTTGACGCTGTCGACCATGCCGCAGCGGGCATGATTGACGCGTTCGCGCAGCGCGGCGTTCTGGATGATCATGAACGAAGTCTTCAAGCCGGCGATGTTGTAGGCCTTGCTCGCCGACATCAGGGTGATGGTGCGCTCGGCGATCTCCGTGCTCAGCGACGCCGTCGGAATATGCACGCGACCGTCGAAGCACAGCTCGGCGTGGATTTCGTCGGAGATGATCCAGGCGTCCTGCGCCGCGCAGATATCGGCCACGGCTTGCAGCTCTTCACGGCCGAAGACCTTGCCGATCGGGTTGTGCGGGTTGCTCAGCAACAGCGCGCCGCCACCGTTCAGCGACTCACGCAGCACGTCGAGCGGCGTCAGGTAAGTACCGTCGGCCTGTGCGACGAATTCCAGCTCAACCTTGTTCAACCCCCAGTGCCCCGGCGCATGGCGCAGCGGCGGATAGTTCGGCACTTGCACCACGACGTTCTGTTGTGGCTGCACCAGCGCTTTCAAAGCCATGTTGAAACCGGACTCGACGCCCGGCAGGAAGATCAGCTCTTGCGGTTTGACCTTCCAGGAAAACTTGTTCCAGAGGTCGGCGACGATGGCTTCACGCAGGTTCTCCTGCGCCACGCTGTAGCCCACCAACGGGTGCAGCAAGCGTTGCTGCAGCGCCTCGATCACCACCGGCGGCGCGGCGAAATCCATATCAGCGACCCACATCGGCAACACGTCGGCCGAATAGCGGCTCCACTTGGTGCTGCCGGTGTTGTGGCGGTCGAATACCTGATCAAAATCGAAAGTCATGCGCGGTCTCGTGAAGGCGGGATTGGTCCTGCGGGCATGATAAACCTACAACCCGTGTAGGAGCTGCCGAAGGCTGCGATCTTTTGATTTTGTTTTTAAAGAGCAACATCAAAAGATCGCAGCCTTCGGCAGCTCCTACACAGATTCGTGTATTGCCCGACAAACGGCCGACGGTCGGTTTTCACACAGATCGTATGGTCATTGTCTACAGTGAAAAGGTCGGCACGCGTTTGCCGCAACCGTGATTGTCCAGATAAAACCCGGCACCAGTACCGGGTTCCACCTGATCAGGAGTGCACGATGGATCTCAGCCGTCGTCAGTTCTTCAAGGTCGCCGGTATCGGCCTTGCAGGCTCGAGCCTGGGCGCGTTGGGCATGGCCCCGACGCAAGCCTTCGCCGAGCAGGTGCGCCACTTCAAGCTTGCCCACACCCATGAAACCCGCAACACCTGCCCGTATTGCTCGGTCGGTTGCGGTTTGATCATGTACAGCCAGGGCGATACCGCGAAGAACGTAGCGCAAAGCATCATTCACATCGAGGGCGACGCCGACCACCCGGTAAACCGCGGCACCCTCTGCCCGAAAGGCGCAGGCCTGCTCGACTTCATTCACAGCCCCGGCCGCTTGCTCTACCCGCAAACGCGCAAGCCGGGCAGCAGTGAATGGACGCGGATCAGTTGGGACGAAGCGCTCGACCGCATCGTCGACCTGATGAAAGCCGACCGCGACGCCAACTTCATCGAGAAAAATGCCAACGGGCAAACGGTGAATCGCTGGCTGAGCACCGGTTTTCTCGCCGCATCGGCGGCGTCCAACGAAGCCGGTTACATCACCCAGAAGGTGATTCGCAGTCTCGGCATGCTGGGGTTCGATAACCAGGCGCGTGTCTGACACGGCCCGACGGTGGCAAGTCTTGCCCCGACGTACGGCCGTGGTGCCATGACCAATACCTGGACCGATATCGCCAACGCGAATCTGATCCTGGTGATGGGTGGCAACGCAGCAGAAGCGCATCCGTGCGGCTTCAAATGGGTGACCGAGGCCAAAGCGCACAACGCTGCGCGGCTGATCGTGGTTGATCCGCGTTTTACCCGGACCGCTTCGGTGGCCGACTACTACGCGCCGATCCGCACGGGCACCGACATCGCCTTCATGGGCGGCCTGATCAATTACCTGCTGACCGAGGACAAAATCCAGCACGAATACGTGCGCAATTACACCGACGTGTCGTTCATCGTCAAAGCAGGCTACGGCTTCGAAGACGGCATCTTCAGCGGTTACGACGTCGCCAAGCGCAGCTACACCGACAAATCCGGCTGGGGTTACGAGCTGGGTGAGGACGGCTTCGCCAAAGTCGACCCGACCCTGCAAGACCCGCACTGCGTCTATCAATTGATGAAGCAGCATTACAGCCGCTACAACATCGACCTCGCCAGCCAGATCTGCGGCATGCCGGTCGATGCGATGCAGAAAATCTGGGAAGAGATCGCCACTTGCTCGACCCCGGGCAAGACCATGACGATTCTCTACGCCCTCGGCTGGACCCAACACTCGATCGGCGCGCAGATCATTCGCAGCGCGGCGATGGTGCAACTGCTGCTGGGCAACGTCGGCATGCCCGGTGGCGGCGTCAACGCCTTGCGCGGTCACTCGAACATTCAGGGCCTGACCGATCTTGGCTTGCTCTCCAATGCACTGCCGGGCTATCTGACCTTGGGTCAGGACAGCGAGCAGGACTACAACGCCTTCATCCATAAACGCACGCAAGTGCCACTGCGGCCGGGACAACTGTCGTACTGGCAGAACTACAGCAAATTCCACGTCAGCCTGATGAAGTCGTGGTACGGCGCCAACGCCACCGTCGAAAACAATTGGTGCTACGACCATTTGCCGAAGCTCGACATCCCCAACTACGACGTCCTGAAGATGTTCGACCTGATGAGCCAGGGCAAGGTCAACGGCTACTTCTGCCAAGGCTTCAACCCGATCGCTGCGCTGCCGGACAAGAACCGCGTGATGGGCGCACTGGCCAAGCTGAAATGGCTGGTGGTGATGGATCCGCTGGCCACCGAAACCTCGGAGTTCTGGCACAACGTCGGGCCGTACAACGATGTCAAAACCGACGAAATCCAGACCGAAGTCATTCGCCTGCCGACCACGTGTTTTGCCGAAGAGGACGGTTCGCTGGTCAACAGCAGCCGCTGGCTGCAATGGCACTGGAAAGGCGCCGACGGCCCGGGCGAAGCGCAGACCGACATTCGCATCATGAGCGAATTGTTCCTGCGCTTGCGCAAGCGCTATCAGGCCGAGGGCGGCAAATTCCCTGATCCACTGCTGAAACTGACGTGGCCATACAAGATCCCCGACGAGCCTTCGCCGGAAGAACTGGCCAAGGAAATCAACGGCAGCGCCGTGGCTGATTTCACCGATGCCACTGGCGTCGCGGTCAAGGCCGGCTCGCAACTGGCCGGGTTTGGTTTGCTCAAGGATGACGGCAGCACCGCGTCCGGTTGCTGGATCTTCGCCGGCAGCTGGACCGAGGCCGGCAACCAGATGGCCCGCCGCGACAACAGCGATCCGTTCGGCATGCACCAGCATCTGGGCTGGGCGTGGGCCTGGCCGGCCAACCGGCGGATTCTCTACAACCGTGCTTCGGCGGATGTCGCTGGCAAGCCGTGGGACCCGAAAAAGCGTCTGGTCTGGTGGAATGGCAAGGCCTGGGGCGGCACCGATGTGCCGGACTACAAGGCCGATGTACCGCCGGAAGCCGGGATGAACCCGTTCATCATGAACCCCGAAGGCGTGGCGCGGTTCTTCGCCGTCGACAAGATGAACGAGGGGCCATTCCCCGAGCACTACGAGCCGTTCGAAACGCCGATCGGCATCAACCCGCTGCACCCGCAGAACAAGAAAGCCACCAGCAACCCGGCGGCGCGGATCTTCGATTCGGTCTGGGAAACCCTCGGCGAGGCCAAGGACTTCCCGTACGCCGGTACCAGTTACCGGCTCACCGAGCATTTCCACTTCTGGAGCAAGCACTGCAAGTTGAACGCAATTGCCCAACCCGAGCAGTTCGTGGAAATCGGCGAAGTGCTGGCGAAAGAGAAGGGCATTGCTGCCGGAGATCGGGTGCGGGTCAGTTGCAAACGCGGCTTTATCGAGGCGGTGGCGGTGGTGACAAAAAGGATCCGGCCGCTGCAGGTCAACGGCCAGGTCGTGCATCAGATCGGCATCCCGCTGCACTGGGGTTTCACCGGCCTGACGCGTCACGGTTACCTGACCAACACCCTGGTGCCGTTCCTCGGCGATGGCAACACCCAGACCCCGGAATCCAAGTCATTCCTGGTCAACGTGGAGAAACTATAGATGGCCAGCCAAGACATCATTGCCCGCTCGGCCACCACCACGGTGCCGCCGTCGGTGAGGAATCAGGAGGCGGTGGCCAAGCTGATCGACACCACCAAATGCATCGGCTGCAAAGCCTGCCAGGTCGCCTGCTCGGAATGGAACGAGCTGCGCGACGAGGTCGGCCACAACCACGGCACCTACGACAACCCGCAAGACCTGAGCGCGGAAACCTGGACGTTGATGCGCTTCACCGAGCACGAAACCGACGCCGGCAATCTCGAATGGTTGATCCGCAAGGACGGCTGCATGCACTGCGCCGAGCCCGGTTGTCTGGCGGCGTGCCCAAGCCCCGGCGCGATCATCAAGCACGCCAACGGCATCGTCGATTTCGATCAGGATCACTGCATCGGTTGCGGTTATTGCATCACCGGTTGCCCGTTCAACATTCCGCGTATTTCGCAGAAGGATCACAAGGCCTACAAGTGCACCTTGTGTTCGGATCGCGTGGCGGTAGGGCTGGAACCGGCCTGCGTGAAAACCTGCCCGACCGGCGCCATCGTCTTCGGCACCAAGGAAGACATGAAGGAACACGCTGCCGAACGCATTGTCGACCTGAAAAGCCGTGGCTTCGAGAATGCAGGTCTGTATGACCCGGCAGGTGTTGGCGGTACGCACGTGATGTACGTGTTGCACCACGCCGACACGCCAACCATCTACGCCAACCTGCCGCAGGATCCGGCAATCAGTCCGTTGGTGGGCTTGTGGAAAGGCATCAGCAAACCTCTGGGCCTGCTGGCCATGGGCGCGGCGGTGTTGGCCGGGTTCTTCCATTACGTGCGCATCGGCCCGAACCGGGTTGAAGAGGATGAGCATCCGGCGCCACCCGACACCTCGGTGCATGTCGTCGATCCGGCGGTGCACACCTTCGATCCACGCGGCGAGGACCGGTCATGAGCAACAAGACGATCCTGCGTTACACCGCCAACCAGCGCACCAATCACTGGCTGGTGGCGATCCTGTTTTTCATGGCCGGGCTGTCCGGGCTGGCGTTGTTTCATCCGTCGCTGTTCTGGCTGAGCAATCTGTTCGGCGGCGGGCCGTGGACGCGAATTCTGCACCCGTACATGGGCATCGCCATGTTCGTGTTGTTCCTTGGCTTGGTGTTCAGCTTCTGGCGCAGCAATTTCTTCATCGCCAATGACCGGCGGTGGCTGCGACGGATCAATCGGGTGATGGTCAACGACGAGGAAAGCGTGCCGCCGGTGGGTAAATATAACGCCGGGCAAAAGCTGCTTTTCTGGACTTTACTGCTGTGCATGCTCGGTTTGCTGTTCACCGGGCTGGTGATCTGGCGCGCCTGGTTCAGTGCGTATTTCGGCATCACCGTGATTCGCTGGGCGATGCTCCTGCATGCGCTGGCCGGGTTCATTCTGGTGCTGAGCATCATCATTCACATCTACGCCGGGCTGTGGATCAAGGGTTCGGTGGACGCGATGATGCATGGCTGGGTCAGTCGCGCCTGGGCGAAGAAACACCATGAACTGTGGTATCGCGACATCACCCGCGATGAGCGTCAACCAGACGCGCCGGAGCGACCGATCACCAAAAAGGGCTGACTTTTGCCAACCATTCTGGAACCCGGGGAAATCGAAGCGGCGGCCAGTTCGCCGCCGTTTCTGTATCTACCGCCTTCGAATCTGTTTGCGCTGCGGGCTGATCGACTGGAGCAACTGGCCGAGGGGCATGCGCTGGCCGAGTATCTGCGGCTGATTGCCGGATTGTGCCGGGTGCAGCAGCAGGTGTTTGACGATCCGCCGCTGACGGCTCCGTTTGATCAGCAACGGATCGAGGCTTGTCAGCAACATGGTTTGCCGCCGTTTGCGGCTGATACCTTGGTGCGCGAAGAGGGCTGGCAGGCTTATCTCGAAGCTTTGCTGCAGCGTTATGAACCTGATGAACAGCCCGCCGTCATTGAGGCGCTGACAACGTTGCGGGTCGCCAGTCCCGGCCAGTTACGTGCATGGGCCGTGGCGTTGGTCAGTGGCCAATACTCAATGGTGCCGGCGCAACTGGTGCCGTTTCTTGGCGCGGCGCTGCAAGTGGCGTGGAGTCACTGGCTGCTCAGCGCGCCGGACCTGAAACTCAAACCCGGCGACAGCCTCAGCCAATGCCCGGCCTGCGGTTCACCGGCGATGGCCGGGGTGATCCGCCATCGCGGCAAGCACAACGGTTTGCGTTATCTGGTCTGCTCGCTGTGTACCTGTGAATGGCATGTGGTGCGGGTCAAGTGTGTGTATTGCGAGTCGAGCAAGGGCCTTGATTATCTGAGCCTTGAGGATGATCGCCACGCCGCCAATCAGGCGCCGTTAAGGGCGGAGGTCTGTCCGGGTTGTAACAGTTATCTGAAACTGGTGTATCTGGAAAACGATGCCGATGCTGAGGCGTTGTCGGCGGATCTCGGCAGTTTGTTGCTGGACATGCGCCTGGCGCAGGACGGTTATCAGCGCTTGGCGCCTAATCTATTACTGGCCCCCGGAGACGAATGACTACAACGTCTACACTCTTGTTTTTCACTGCGGGGCGCAGTGAACTGTCTCCAGGAGTGGCTGATGTCCCTGCGGTTACCTTCCATTGATGGTTTGTTGCGTCACCCGGCATGTGTGCCTTTGCTTGAGCGTCACGGGCGTGAGTGGTTGCTGGCGAGTTTGCGGCAATTGCTCGATGAACTGCGGCCCAGCGTGTTGAACGGGCAATTATCAGCCGTCGAAATCAGCCCCGAAGTACTCGCCGGCCGTGTCGGGGAACGCTTGGCCCAGCAACAACGCAGCAACGTACGCCGAGTCTTCAACCTCACCGGCACCGTCCTGCACACCAACCTCGGCCGCGCCTTGTTGCCGGACGAAGCCATCGATGCGGTGCAAATGGCTGCGCGTTATCCGCTCAATCTGGAATTCGATCTGGCCAGTGGCAAACGCGGCGATCGCGATGACCTGATCGAAGGCCTGATCCGCGAACTGACCGGCGCCGAAGCCGTCACGGTGGTCAACAACAATGCCGCCGCCGTGCTGCTGACGCTGAACAGTCTGGGCGCGCGCAAGGAAGGCATCATTTCCCGTGGCGAGCTGATCGAAATCGGCGGCGCCTTCCGCATTCCCGACATCATGGCCCGCGCTGGCGTGCGCCTGCACGAAGTGGGCACGACCAATCGCACCCATGCTCGTGACTATGAAGCGGCGATCAGCCCACGCAGCGGTTTGATCATGCGTGTGCATGCGAGCAACTACAGCATCGAAGGTTTTACCGCTCGGGTGCCGACGGCTGAGCTGGCCGACTTGGCGCATCGACATGGCTTGCCGTCGCTGGAGGATCTGGGCAGCGGCAGTCTGTTGGATCTGACTCGTTGGGGGTTGCCGGCAGAGCCGACGGTGCGTCAGGCGCTGCTGGATGGCGCCGATATCGTCACTTTCAGTGGCGACAAGT
The DNA here is from genome assembly GCF_009834515.1 of Pseudomonas sp. R84. Lineage (NCBI taxonomy): Bacteria > Pseudomonadati > Pseudomonadota > Gammaproteobacteria > Pseudomonadales > Pseudomonadaceae > Pseudomonas > Pseudomonas sp. R84. The sequence goes on along the minus strand of NZ_CP019426.1, from coordinate 3,542,200 downwards.
TGCTTGGCGGCCCGCAGGCCGGGTTGATCGTCGGGCGTAAAGAGCTGATCGCAAAGATCAAGAAGAACCCGCTGAAACGCGCGCTGCGGGTGGACAAATTGACCTTGGCGGCGCTGGAGGCGGTGCTGGGGTTGTACCGCGATCCGGATCGCCTCGCAGAACGTCTGCCGAGTTTGCGTCTGCTGACCCGTCCGCAAGCTGACATCTTCATCCAGGCTTCACGGTTGCAACCGGCGTTGGCTGAAGTCTTGGGTTCGCTGTGGCAGGTCAGCGCAGTTGACGCCTTGGGCATGATCGGCAGCGGCAGCCAACCGGTGGCGCGTTTGCCGAGTGCGGCGCTGTGCATACGTCCGCAGGTGTCGAAGCGTTTGCGCGGTCGCTTTCTGCTTAATCTGGAAGCGGCGCTGCGCGCCTTGCCGATCCCGGTGCTTGGTCGTATCGATGACGATGCGCTGTGGCTCGATCTGCGCCAGCTCGACGATGAACCGGCATGGCTCGCGCAGTTGCCGCAGTTGCAGGTCGAACCGTGATCGTCGGCACGGCAGGGCACATCGACCACGGCAAGACTTCGCTACTGCAAGCCCTGACCGGACAAACTGGCGACCGTCGCCCGCAGGAGCGCGAGCGGGGGATGACCATCGACCTTGGCTATCTCTATGCCGAACTTGAACCCGGCGCCGGCTTGACCGGGTTTATCGACGTGCCCGGCCACGAGAAATTCACCCACAACATGCTCGCCGGCGCACAGGGCATTGATCTGGTGTTGCTGGTGGTCGCCGCAGATGACGGCGTGATGCCGCAGACCCGCGAGCATCTGGCGATTGTCGAATTGCTCGGCATTCCGCGCGCTTTGGTGGCGATCAGCAAATGCGACCGGGCCGAGGCGGGCAGGGTGGAAGAGGTGCAGCGGCAGGTGCTGGACCTGCTCGCTCCGGGGCCGTTTGACGAGGCGCCGATCCTAACCGTGTCGAGCCTGAGCGGGCAGGGCGTTGATGGGTTACGCCAGTTGTTGCTACAGACGCAAAGTGAAGTGCATGAACGCAGCCGTGAAGGTGGTTTTCGCCTGGCCATCGACCGCGCGTTCAGCGTCGCCGGCGCGGGGATTGTGGTCACCGGCACGGCGTTGTCGGGCGCGGTGGCCATCGGCGACAAACTCAGCCTCGGGCCATCCGGGAAAACCGTGCGAGTGCGCGGCTTGCATGCGCAGAATCAGCCCGCCGAACAGGCCTTCGCCGGCCAGCGAGTGGCGTTGAACCTGACCGGCGAACGCCTCGAACTGGCGCAGATCCATCGCGGCCAGTGGCTGCTGAGCGAATGGCTACACGCGCCGACGCAACGGGTCGATATCGACTTTCATCTATTGCCCGGTGAACGCACCTTCGAACACTTTCACCCGGTGCATGTGCACCTCGGCACGCAAGATGTCGTCGCTCGGGTGGCCTTGCTCGAAGGGCCGCGCTTGAGTGCCGGTGAGCGCATGTTTGCGCAACTGCTGATCAATGCGCCGGTGCACGCGGTGAAGGGCGATCGGCTGATCCTGCGCGACCAGAGCGCGCAACGCACCTTGGGCGGCGGACAGGTGCTTGACCCGTTCGCCCCGGCGCGACAACGTCGCAGCCCCGAACGTCTCGCGCAACTGCGCGCCTTGGTTTCGGGCGACGAGTTCGAACAGGTCCTGCCCGTGTTGCTCAACTACAGCGCGGGCGGCCTCGATCCGCTGAGGCTCGAACGTCAGTTCAATCGCCCGTGCGCAACCTGGTCGTTAGCGGAAAACGTGCGCCTGATCGACACCCGCCAAGGCCCGCTGCTGTTCAATGTGCAACGCTGGGCGCAATTGAAATTCACCCTGTTGGAACAACTGGCGCAGTTCCATGAACTGGAGCCCGACCAGATGGGCCCGGACCGCGATCGCTTGCGGCGCTTCAGTGGGTTGGCGCTGGAGCGTGCGACGTTTGTCAGTTTGCTGGATGAATTGCTCACGGCCGGATCGATTCAGGCGAGCGGGCCGTGGCTGCATTTGCCGGATCATCAGGTGCGTCTGAATGCCGAGGACGAAAGCCTCTGGCTGGAATTACAAACGTTGTTCGAACAGGCCGGTTTCGACCCGCCGTGGGTGCGCGACATCGCGAAAATGCTCGGCCAGGACGACGCCGTGGTACGCCTGCTGCTGCGCAAACTGGCCCGGCTAGGTCTGATGCATCAAGTGGTGCGCGACCTGTTCTTGAGTGATGTGCAACTGCGCCAAATGGCCGAAGTGCTGGTCAACCTCGCCAAGGAAAATCCGCAGATCCAGGTGACAACCTTTCGCGATGCGCTAGGCTTGGGACGCAAACGCTGCATTCAGTATCTGGAATATTTCGACCGCGTCGGCCTGACCCGACGCCTCGGCGAATCCCGCCAGATCCGCCCCGACAACGCGCTGGCCAACGCCTGCGCACAATGAGTTCAAGGAAGGCAATCGCGCCCGGTGGCGCGGCCGGGCTTCAAACCCGGTTGGGGACGGCATCCGTTCCCGGGCAGGTTCGACTCCGGCTGCCTTCCGCCAGTTTTTCCTTCGGATCTCCCCGATCCAGTGTGGGAGCGAGCAGGCTCGCTCCCGCAAATTCGGCGGTGGAACCGCGCCCGCGTGAGCGACACGAATCCCTGTGGGAGCGAGCCTGCTCGCGAAGGCGTCGGCACTGCCGGCGCCTTACTCGGAGTCTGTCGCGAGGCCCGCTACTGCGGCAACTCCAGATTATCCATCACCGATTCACCGCCAGCTCGCCGAGCATGATCAACTGCGCGATCCCCAACAGCGTCCTGCGCTGCGATGCCGGTATCAGATGGGCGAAGTCATGGGCGATGGTTCTGTCTGAGGCGAGTGTTTCGCTGGCATCGGCCAGCAGTTCCTCGTTTTTGAAGTCTGCGGTGACGGCGTACATCCTGCGGGTCTTGCGTGGCGGTGGCGTGGAGCCGGGTGGGCAGAGGTAGTGATCGAGCGCGCGCTCGGCGGCGTCGTTGAGCTTTTTTGAATCGAGGGATTCGTAGGGGGAGGCGAGGTCGGTTTCGGGCGGGTTGGGTGTTGGTTTGATCATGGTAAAGCTCCTTGAGATGTGGAGCCGTCATCCATCGCTGCTAAACGGATAGGGTGGCGGCTGTACGCGGGTTAGCAGACCAGGCTCAAGGATCCCGGCGCACCGAAGTGCCCCACGCAAAGCCGCCATAACGTAATGGCGGGACTCGCGAGCCTTGAAAATTGCCGAGCTGCTAAACCCGATCGCTGATTCGTCAGCGACCGACTCACAATAGAACCCGCCCCCAAGGCGCACAAGCCGGCGGATTCTGGCGTAGCTGTAGGCAAAGGCGCAAGAATTTGTAGCCTCAGAGACGTGTCTGGAGGTGTCTTTTAAACATTCCAGTTTAAAACGCGAAAAGTCGCGCGAATCTCTGGGGGAAAGGTGGTCTGTCCCTGATAACGCACTTCGCTTGCGGTGGACATGAAAAAAGGGGCCGTTTCCGGCCCCTTCTGGTTTTACTGCTGCGCGACACCCGCCGGTGCTGCGTCGGGCTTTTTCGGCTTCATCAAACTGAAGTCGATCAGCGCGCGCTGTTCAGTCTGGTACGGATCGCCGATCAGCAATGGCCGCGCCTTGAAGCTGTCGCTGACCAGACTCTTGCTGTGGTCGAGTTCATCGAAGCTCAATCCGGCGAGGTCGGCCCAGGTGTGGATCAGGTGCGAGCTGCTGTAGGGGCGATCGAGATCACCGGCGAAGTTCCAGTCATGGTTGGCTTTCCACTTCGGTGATGCCCAGGCCATGAACGGGATGGTGTACATCGGCGCGGTCGGTTTGTTTTCGTTGCGGCCCAGGGTCTTGTGGCCCACCGAGTCGAACACGTCTTCACCGTGGTCGGAGAGGTACAGCAGGAAGCCGTTCGGATCGGATTTGGCGTAGTCCTTGATCAGGCTCGACACGACGAAGTCGTTGTACAGCACGGCGTTGTCGTAGCTGTTGTAGGTCGGTACCTGATCATCACGCACACCCGGTGGCACGCCGTTTCGATCCTGAAACTTGTCGAACGTCGGCGGATAGCGGTACTGGTAGCTCATGTGCGTGCCGAGCAAATGCACGACGATCAGCTTGCGCGGTGCCGCGTCAGCCAGCGCCTTGTTGAACGGCTCGATCACGTCGCCATCGTATTGCGCGGCGTTCTGGTTGCGGTTGTTGTTCAGGTACACCTGCTCGTCGGCCTGCTCGGAGAAGGTCGTGAGCATGGTGTTGCGCTTGGTCATGGTCTGCTGGTTGGTGATCCAGAAGGTTTTGTAACCGGCCTGTTTCATCATGCTGACCAGCGACGGCGTCGACAGGTACAGATCCGGATGCTCTTCGTCAGCGAAGGTCAGGACCTGCTGCAGCGCCTCGATTGTGTACGGACGTGGAGTGACGACGTTGTCGAACACTGCCAGTTGATCCTTGAGCTTGTCCAGTTCCGGCGTGGTGTTGCGCTGATAGCCGTAGAGGCTCATGCGCTGACGGTTGGTCGATTCGCCGATCACCAGCACAAGGGTCTTCGGTTGATCGGCCGAGGCGTCCTGAAGGTTTTTCAGCGGCGGGATCTTGCTGACGTTGTGCAGCATGCCCTGCATGTCGGCGAGGGTTTCCTGGTAACGGTGGTAGGCCACGACCATCTGCCATGGCACGGCCGGCTCAATGCGGGTTTCGAATTTTTCGAAGCCTTGGGCGAAGGTGCCCATGCGCAGCGTTTGTTTGACCAGCGGATAGCCGATTACGGCAATCAGAATTGCCATTGCTGCGACGAATGCGCGGCCACGGGGCATGTACACCGGGCGCAGACGCGTCCACAGGAAGTAAGCGAAGGCGGTGTGTGCGAGGAACGCCGGCACCATCCACCAGGCAAAGTACTGGGTCATGTACTCGCCGGCTTCAGAGATGTTCGACTCGAACATGATGAAGATGACGCTCTGGGAGAATTCCTGCTCATAGATGAAGAAATAACCCAGGCTGGCCATCGAGCAGGCCCACAGCACCAAGCCAATGATGGCGGCGAGCAGTTTGGTGCGCTTGGGGAACAGCAACATCGGTGCCAGCCAGATCGCGCTCATGACGAACGCCTGACGGAACCCGGTGAAGCCGGAGGTACCAGTCAGTTGGATCAGCAGTTGGGTGATACCCGAGAAGTACCAGAAGAATACAAACAGCCAGAGAAAACCGGCCCAGTCGAAACCTGTCGCAGTCGTTTTGCTGCGTTTGAACAATGCCATTCGGCGCTCCAGCTCACTCGTTACAACCACCGCCGGAACATCCATGAAACCGACGAACGAAAGCCGTACGCGCAGGTACGGCCAGAATGGGGCGGAGTATTACGAAGAGAATGTGAAAAGTTTGTTAGTTGCCGCTTTTTGGCTTTCGCCCGGCGGGCAGGGGTGCATCATGTCGGGAACAGCGGCGGCCGTTCCCGAATCAGGCGGGGGATCAGGCGTGGGGGTGACGCTGAACGACCGGCAAAGGTTGCGGTTGCGCACCTTGGGTCAAGAGGCGCAGCTGCGCCAGTTCCTGCTTCAACTGGTCACGTTCGTCTTTCAACTGACGCAATTCATCGCGACGGATTGTCACGTACAGGGTTTGTGGCGGCATTGCTGTGTGTACTGTGCCCATTGCTCACCTCGCAAATGGCGTGCATCAAATGTAAGGCCCCCGCTCTGGGGTGCTGACTTACTATCGGCGCCGATTTTGATTTCTTTTGCCTGGGAATGGAACTTTTTTATTTTTCAGGGTCGGTGTGTCTTCTGCATGATTCGGGGCGTTATCAGTCTGGATCGGGCACAATGCCCGGAAACTTCATCGCAACGCTCTGGACTAACCTCCATCAGTCGCGTTGGGCTATAACCAATGACACACATTTATTTGTAGTAAGGAGCATCAGCACATGCAACTCGGGATTATTGGACTGGGCCGCATGGGCGGCAATATTGCGCGACGTCTGATGCTCAACGGTCACACCACCGTTGTTTACGACCGCAATACCGCTTTCATCGATAACCTGGTCGCCGAGGGCTCCACCGGCGTCGCCGACTTGCCGGCACTGGTTGCCGGCCTTGCCAAGCCGCGTGCGGTCTGGGTCATGTTGCCGGCCGGCGCGCCAACCGAAGACACCATCAACACCCTGAGCGCTTTGCTCGAAGCCGGCGATACCATCATCGACGGCGGCAACACCAACTATAAGGATGATATCCGCCGGGCCAGGACCCTGGCCGAAAAGGGCCTGCACTACATCGACGTCGGCACCTCCGGAGGCGTTTGGGGCCTGGAGCGCGGCTATTGCATGATGATCGGCGGCGACGCTGAAACCGTGCAGCGCCTCGATCCGCTGTTCGCCGCACTGGCACCGGGCATGGGTGACATCCCGCGCACCAAGGATCGCAAGTCCGACGACCACCGCGCCGAACACGGCTACATCCACGCCGGTCCCGCCGGTGCCGGTCACTTTGTGAAGATGATTCACAACGGTATCGAGTACGGCATGATGGCCGCGTTCGCCGAGGGCTTCGACATCCTCAAGACCAAGTCCAGCGAGCGCCTGCCGGAAGATCAGCGTTTTGATCTGAACGTGGCCGATATCGCTGAAGTGTGGCGTCGTGGCAGCGTGGTGTCGTCGTGGTTGCTCGATCTGACCGCCGATGCGCTGGCCAGCGATCCGAAGCTTGACGGCTACTCCGGCTCTGTTGCGGACAGCGGCGAAGGTCAATGGACCATCGAGGCGGCCATGGAACAAGCGGTGCCGGTACCGGTGCTGTCGAACTCGCTGTTCTCGCGCTACCGCTCGCGCGGTCAGGGCACCTTTGGCGACAAGATTCTTTCGGCCCAGCGCTTCGGCTTCGGCGGCCACGTGGAGACACCGAAGAAATGACCCATACGATCCGCAGAAAATCCAAGGCAGAACCCGCACCACCGACCACGCTGTTTTTGTTCGGTGCCCACGGCGACCTGGTCAAGCGCTTGCTGATGCCGGCGCTGTACAACCTCAGTCGCGACGGCTTGCTTGACGAAAATCTGCGGATCGTCGGCGTTGACCACAACGCCATTACCGATGAAGCCTTCGCGCAGAAGCTCGAAGACTTCATCCGTACCGAAGTGGCGGCCAAGGTCGGCAAGGGCGATCAGATGCTTGATCCGGTCTTGTGGGCCAAGCTCGCCAAAGGTATCAGCTACGTCCAGGGCGACTTCCTCGACGACAGCACTTATTCCGCGCTGGCGGCGAAGATCGCCGACAGCGGCACTGGCAATGCGGTGTTCTACCTGGCCACCGCGCCGCGTTTCTTCAGTGAAGTGGTGCGCCGACTGGGCGCCGCGAAACTGCTCGAAGAAACCCCGGAAGCGTTCAGAAGGGTGGTGATCGAGAAGCCGTTCGGCTCCGATCTGCAAACCGCCGAAGCGCTGAACGCCTGTTTGCTCAAGGTGATGTCCGAGAAGCAGATCTATCGGATCGACCATTATCTGGGCAAGGAAACCGTGCAGAACATTCTGGTCAGCCGGTTCTCCAACAGCCTCTTCGAAGCGTTCTGGAACAACCATTACATCGACCACGTGCAGATCACCGCCGCGGAAACCGTCGGTGTCGAAACCCGTGGCAGTTTTTACGAACACACCGGTGCACTGCGCGACATGGTGCCCAATCACCTGTTCCAGTTGCTCGCCATGGTTGCCATGGAACCACCGGCGGCATTCGGCGCGGATGCGGTTCGCGGCGAGAAGGCCAAAGTGATTGGCGCGATTCGTCCGTGGACCACTGAAGAGGCGCGGGCCAACTCGGTGCGCGGTCAGTACAGTGCCGGCGAAGTCGACGGCAAAGCGCTGAACGGCTATCGCCAAGAGCCTAACGTTTCGCCTGACAGCAGCACCGAAACCTACGTCGCGCTGAAAGTGATGATCGACAACTGGCGTTGGGTCGGCGTGCCGTTCTACCTGCGCACCGGCAAGCGTATGAGTGTGCGCGACACCGAGATCGTCATCTGCTTCAAACCGGCGCCGTACGCGCAGTTCCGTGACACTGAAGTCGACGAATTACAGCCGACGTACCTGCGTATCCAGATCCAGCCCAACGAAGGCATGTGGTTCGACCTGCTGGCCAAGCGGCCGGGGCCGGCGTTGAACATGGCCAACATCGAACTGGGTTTTGCTTACAAAGACTTTTTCGAGATGCAGCCGTCGACCGGTTACGAAACCCTGATCTACGACTGCCTGACCGGCGATCAGACGCTGTTCCAGCGTGCCGACAACATCGAGAACGGTTGGCGCGCCGTGCAACCGTTCCTCGACGCCTGGCAACAGGACGCCAGCGTGCAGACTTATGCCGCTGGTGAAGACGGTCCGCAAGCCGCCGAAGATCTGCTGACTCGCGATGGTCGCGTCTGGCATGGCCTCGGATGAGTGACGTGCCGAAACAACCTGTGCGTTTTCTGCTCAGCGACATGGACGGCACACTGTTGCTGCCGGATCACACGCTGAGTCAGCGCACCATTGACGCGGTGCGTGCGCTGCGTGAGGCCGGCGTGCTGTTCAGTCTCGCCACCGGGCGACCGCCGAAAGCCATGCTGCAGCAGATCGAAGCCTTGGGCGTTGATTTGCCGACGGCAGCGTTCAATGGCGGCACGATCGTCAATCCGGACGGCAGTTTGCTGGTTGCACATTATCTGCCGGCCACCACCGCGCTCATTGCGCTGGCAACGTTTGCCGATCAACCGGACGTGGAAATCTGGGTGTTCAGCGGCGGCGACTGGCTGCTCAAGGATCCGCACGGGCCGATGGTGCCGCGAGAACAGCATGGCCTCGGTTATCCGCCGGTTGTGGTCGAGAGTTTCGAACCGTATCTGGAGCGCATCGACAAGATCGTGGCCACCAGCAACAACACTGAACTGTTGATCGAACTGGAGGCGCGACTGTTGCCCAAGGTTAACGGCATGGCGCAAGTATCGCGTTCCCAACCCGTGTATCTCGACGTGACCGCGCTGGAAGCCAACAAAGGCACCGCACTGGCGACCCTGGCCGAGCATCTCGGTATCCCGCTGGAGCAGACGGCGGCCATCGGCGATGGCGGCAACGACCCGGCAATGTTCCATTGCGCAGGCTTGTCGATCGCCATGGGCCAAGCGGAGGAGGCAGTAAAACGTCAAGCCGACGTGGTTACCGCGCCCAACACCGAAGACGGCGTGGCCCAAGCGATCAAAAAATACATCCTCCCTCACTGACACCCCATAACCAAATGTGGGAGCGAGCCTGTTCGCGAAAGCGGTGCGTCATTCAACGAATCTGTTGTCTGACACTCCCTCTTCGCGAGCAAGCTCGCTCCCACAGGTTTATTCTGTGCTTGTCAGAGCCAGTAGCTGACGGCATACCAGCCCAACAACCCCATCACGAAGGTGTACGGCAACGCCATCCACACCATCCGCCCGTACGACAAGCGCACCAGCGGCGCAATCGCCGAAGTCAGCAGGAACAGAAACGCAGCCTGACCATTCGGCGTCGCCACGCTTGGCAGGTTGGTGCCGGTGTTGATCGCGATTGCCAGTGTCTCGAAATGCTCGCGGCTCATGTGCCCGGCGAGGAACGCCTGTTTCACTTCGGTGATGTAGATCGTGGCGACAAACACGTTGTCACTGATCGCCGACAACAGGCCGTTGGCAATAAACAGCATGCCCGGTTGTTGCTCGACGGGCAGCGCCAGCACCCACTGGATCAACGGCGCGAACAGCTGCTGATCATGAATCACCGCGACCACCGCAAAAAACACCACCAGCAATGCGGTGAACGGCATGGCGTCCTTGAATGCACTGCCCAGACGATGCTCGTCGGTGATGCCGGTAAACGCGGTGATCAACACAATCACCATCAAACCAATCAGGCCGACTTCAGCGATGTGAAAGGCCAGGCAGCCGATCAGGATCAATGCCGCCGCGCCTTGCACCAGCAGCGCAGCGCGTTGGCGAGCTGTGCGCTCGGCGTTGTCTTCGGCGGCGTAGTTGGCCAGCACGGCGCGAACGTTGTCCGGCAGCAGCGTGCCGTAACCGAACCAACGCAGTTTCTCCAGCAGCACACAGGTGACCAGACCCGCTGCCAGCACTGGCAACGAAACCGGTGCAACCTTGGTGAAAAACTCGCCGAAGTGCCAGCCCATTTCATGGCCGATCAGCAGGTTCTGCGGCTCGCCCACCAGTGTGCACACGCCACCCAGAGCCGTACCGACAGCGCCGTGCATCAACAGACTGCGCAGGAAGGCGCGGAATTGTTCCAGGTCGTCGTGATGCAGTATCGGCAGATTCTGGTCGTCGCCAAACTCGCTGTCCTGGCGCGGATCATTGCCGGACGCGACGCGGTGATAGACGGAATAGAAACCGACCGCCGCACTGATTATCACAGCGGTCACTGTCAGAGCATCGAGAAACGCCGACAGAAACGCCGAAAGAAAGCAGAACATCAACGCCAGCGCCGCTTTTGAACGCACTCCCAGCAGCAGCCGCGAGAACAGAAACAGCAGCAGGTCTTTCATGAAATAGATGCCCGCCACCATGAACATCAGCAGCAGGATCACCGGGAAGTTGTGCACCAGCTCATCGTAAAGTGCCTGCGGTGTAGTCATCTTCAACAGTAGCGCTTCGATCAACAACAAGCCGCCGGGCATCAGCGGATAGCACTTGAGCGCCATCGCCAGGGTGAAGATGAATTCGATCACCAGCAGCCAGCCGGCCGCGACCGGGCCAACCGTGAACAGCACCAGCGCATTGAGGATCAGAAAACCGACGATGGTCGCCTTGTACCAGCGTGGCGATTGCCCGAGAAAATTGTGCGCGAACGCCTGGGCCATTGAACCGGACATCGGTTGCTCCTTGTTTTATCGAAGCGCGCAAGTTGCCGGATGCGTTACGGAAGATCAAGTACAGTCCGTGTTTTTCAATGGTTCAGGTAACGCGCGACCATCGCTCGGTAGTTGCCATCCAGCGAATAACCGCCGACAAGGATCGCGTCATCCGCCTGCAGAGCCAGCGAATTAGCCGTGTCGAGGCTGCGCCCCAAACGCGTGCGCAACCAGCCTTTGCCGTCGCCGAAGCTGTGGTCCAGGCAGCCATCACTCAAGTATCGCGCAACGATAAAATCCGCCTCGATTCCACCAATGGTTGCACCGACCGCGATAATGCGGCCGTCCGCCATGCGCTGCGCGGCGCTCCATTGGCAGCCACTGGGGCCGATTTCCAATAATTGTGGCTGGCCGCCATGGTTGTGCAGGTTGGGGCGACCGTTTGTGTGCGGGCTGAATGCCAGACAGCGAATCGGGTCGCGACTGCTGCCGAAACAGTGCAGTGCATCTGAGGTTTCAATCACCTGACTGACCTGAGCACTTTTACCGTGCGCCTTGAAGGCCATGAAGCCGTCCACGGCGAAACGCTCGTCGAGGCGGCCGTCGGGCAGGTAGCGCGCCAACAGACCTTCCTGCGGAAAGTCGATGGAACCTGCCACCACAATCCGCCCGTCCTTTTGCAGTATCAGGCTGCTGAGCCAGGTATTGAGCAGCAAGTGGCGAATCATCACAAAGCCACGGCCATTAAAGGTTTCATCGAGGCGGCCATCGGGCTTGAGGCGAATCAGCATGCCGGCATGGTCGGCGAGTTCGAAGTGGTGATTGGCGATCAGCAGAATATGCCCGTCGTCCTGCACGACGAAGTCGCAGGCTTCGGCGCCCGATACGCCCGGCGGTAGCCAGCTGTCGCGGCTGCCCATGGACAAATCACCCGCCAGGCGCACCACCTGGCGACCATTGTCACCGAAGCGCAGATCCGGTTTGCCCTGTGCATCGAACAAGGCCAGCGCCGGTAGGGTGCGATGAGTGTTTTCATAGTGCAGGCCGGCGAGCAGGATGCGCCCGTCGGGCAGTGCCTGGACTTTGCCGGCGGTGGCTTCGAAGCCAGGGGCGAAGGCATCGATCACGCTGCCTTGAACACCGAAGGACAGATCGGCGGAGCCATCGGCGAGCATGCGGGCCAGTCCGAATCGGCTGCCGGCGGTGACGCCGACTTTCGCTGCGACGAGAATGCGACCCAGGGCATCGACGGCGACATCCTCCGTCAGGCTCGACACGCTGCGAGCGAAATACACTTGGGCAACGCCAGTCCCGGCAAATGTCCTGTCGAGTTGACCGGTCCGGTTCAATAACGTCGTTGATAACGCCGGGAGCGTAAAAGTGTTCAGAGTGGACATGCACGCATCTCCTTGCGAGTTGACCCGTACCGGGAACCGGGCGGGTAACTGCATGAGCGAAACATTCAATCCCTGAACCGGGAGAAGTACAACTGGAAGAACTAACAGGTGGAGGGTCGCACTGTGCCAGAACAGTGTCTTTTTGAACCAATAGCAAGCCGCCCAAGCAGTTAAGCCTGAACACCTTGGAAATAGTTGTACAAAAGTACGAAGGGTTAAAAAGAAAACAACTAATAGAAGAGGGCGGATGACCTGAATGTCATCCGCATTACCCGGTTGTTAGTGTGGCATCGACCAGGATTGCAGGCTGTGACCTTCTTCGCTGAGTTCAGCGCGAGCCTGCTGCAGCAGTTGCTCGAGTTGCGCGGGATCGGAGTAGGCGCTGCTTGGGATCTGTTTGCGACCGATACTGTTATTAGTCCGGTCAATCACGGTCAGGCTCAGTTCGCCATTGCCGTCTTGTGGCGCCCAGGCCACGCACTGGAAAGGTTTGAACGCGTGGTTGGCAATCAGAAGAGCTTCGTTGATACGGAGCGGGGCGGTCATGGATTTTTCTCTCTGTCGTGCCCAATCAAGTGATGTGCCGTCGGTTGGGCTTACCGTGCGGCTGGTACTTGTACTGATGCACCGAACCCGCAGGCAGGTCACACATGAAACAAAGAAATTTCAACTTTCTTTCATGGAGTTGCTTTATAGACAGGTTTTTGGAAGCTCCCTGAAAGGTTAAGGCTGGAATTAGTCGATAGCTTACTAACAACTTCTCTTCTTATAACGTGTTTGCTTGTACGCCTATAAGCAATCGATACAAGGCCCTGTCAAAATCTTGCTAATGTTACAGTCGGGTCTGCCAAATGACTGTTTTTACAATCATTTCTAATAATTTGGCGCCAAGGAACAGTCATGAGCGAAGCGCCTGCGTTACGACGTTTATTGGTGGTCGATCCCTGCGACGATTGCCACCGCTTATTGCCCGGATTACGCGCCGTAGGTTGGGATGTTGATAGCTGCACCCTGGAAAATGCCGCTGACCGCAGTTGTGATGTCGGCCTGCTGCGCTTGCAGCCGTTTCACCTCGAACGTCCCGAAGCCGTCAAGGAACTGATCAGTCGCAGCGGCACCGAATGGATCGCGGTGCTCAATCAGGAAGTCCTGCGTTTACAAAACGTCGGTGATTTCGTCTGTGAATGGTTCTTCGATTTCCACACCTTGCCCTTCGACGTATCACGGGTGCAGGTCACCCTTGGCCGGGCATTCGGCATGGCTCGTTTGCGCGGACAAGGCACGATTCATGTGGATCAGCCCGAACATGAACTGCTCGGCGACAGCAAACCGATCCGCGAACTGCGCAAATTACTGAGCAAACTGGCACCCACGGAATCGCCGGTATTGATCCGCGGTGAAAGTGGCACCGGTAAAGAACTGGTTGCGCGCACGCTGCATCGACAATCCCAGCGTCACAGTAAACCGTTTGTGGCAATCAATTGCGGGGCGATTCCCGAGCACCTGATTCAGTCCGAGCTGTTCGGCCACGAGAAAGGCGCGTTTACCGGCGCCCATCAGCGCAAGGTCGGGCGCATCGAAGCGGCCAATGGCGGCACGCTGTTTCTCGATGAAATCGGTGATCTGCCGCTGGAATTGCAAGCCAATCTGCTGCGTTTCCTGCAAGAAAGGCACATTGAACGTGTCGGTGGCAGTCAGCCGATCCCGGTCGATGTGCGCGTTCTGGCGGCGACCCACGTCGACCTCGAAGCGGCCATCGAGAAGAAGCGATTTCGCGAAGATTTGTATTACCGGCTAAACGTCCTGCAAGTGGTCACTGCGCCTTTGCGCGAACGCCACGGCGATCTATCGATGTTGGCCAACCACTTTTCCCATTTCTACAGCCATGAAACCGGCCGGCGCCCACGCAGTTTCAGCGAAGATGCGCTGATTGCCATGGGCAAACATGACTGGCCGGGCAACGTCCGTGAACTGGCCAACCGTGTGCGGCGCGGGCTGGTGTTGGCCGAAGGCCGGCAGATCGAGGCCCGAGACCTGGGGCTGATCAGCCAGCACTCGATCGCTACCCCCATGGGCACGCTGGAAGATTACAAGACCCGCGCCGAGCGCCAGGCACTTTGCGATGTGTTGAACCGGCACAGCGACAACCTGAGTGTGGCGGCCAAAGTCCTTGGCGTGTCCCGGCCGACGTTTTATCGCCTGCTGCATAAACACCAGATTCGCTAGATACCTGAAGATCAAAAGATCGCAGCCTTCGGCAGCTCCTACAGGGATTACACAAATCCGATGTAGGAGCTGCCGAAGGCTGCGATCTTTTGCTTTTGCCTAGAAGTAATACGGGAATTTCAGACTGAAGGAAAAGTCCGGTGCATCATCCGTCATGCCGATGGACAAGTTGGGTACGATGGTCAGGTTGTCGGTGGCCGCAATGGTCATGCCGACGTTGAAGTAACCGGCGTTGGCGTCGCTGGACACCACCGATTCCCAATCCCCGCCATCCTGTTTCAGCTTGCTCTTGCGTTGCACCAGATCAGACACCGAGAACGACATACTCATCTTCTCGTTCAGCGCAAACGCAATACCGGCGCCGATCTGGAAGCTGTCGCCGATCTTTACCTTGCCCGGGTTTTTCTGGTTGACCGTCGAACTGATGTCGTCAAACGACTCCTCCAGGTTGTGGGTGTAGGACAGGCTGCCGAACAGCACGGCCGGGTCGAACGTCTTGACCAGCGAGATGCCCGGTGTGATCGACCAGACGCCGTTGCCGGTGGGCAGGGTGTCAGGTACAAACAGATTGGAGTTGGCATCGGTCTGGCGTAGTTTGATCCCGAACGGATCTTTGCCGGTTGGCGCCTTGACCCGCAGTGTGACTACCGCGTCCGGCGTATTGACCGACTCGTCCAGGAACTTGTAAGCGATGCCGAAGTTGACGTCGCCAATGGTTGGATCCTTGGTGACGGTTTCTTCTGTGGTGACACCCGCCGCGCCCTCATTGCCGCCGCCCGACTGATAAGTCGATTCGCGATACACCACGGGCACGTTCAGGTCGAACTGCCAGCGATTATCGAAGTTGTAGCGCCCCGTCAGGTCGAGTGTCCAGGTATCGGCCTTGATCCGGTCGAGGTTGATGTTGCCGAGAAAGATCGAATCGAGTGCCAGGAAGCCATTGAGAATCAGCTGGCGGGTGTCATAGCGCGAGTAGGTGATGCCGGTTTCGACGCTGAACTTGCCGCCGCCGAAGAAGCCGCTGGCCTCGTCGTACAGGTTGGAAACGCTCTGCGCCGGTTGCGAATCGTCCGCCAGCGACTGCCCGTAAGAAGCGCCACTGCCCCCGGCGGCGCCTCCTGATGCTGCTGCCGCACCGGTGCCGGTGGCGACGCGATTGCCTTTCATGTCCGATGGCGATTTGGCCAGACGTTTTGGTGGTGGGGCGGCGGGTTGTTCTTCAACCTGGCGGACTCGTTGTTCGAGAACCGCCAGGGCCTTTTGTTGTACTTCGTATCGTTGTTTCAGCTCCAGAAGTTCCTGTTTCAGGGCCTCTACATCTGCGTCGGGTGCTGCTTGCAGCATCGCCGCAGGGAGAAGAGCGCTCAAACACACTGCGGCACGCAGTGATACTGATCGATACATGAATAAGCCGTCCCTTTAAGCCCAATGATCGAGACTCAGCGTAGTTCAATATCCAATACTGCGTAGGGCCCCGAGTTGAGTCAGGTTGCAATCCAGTGCGCCGGCGCTTCTGCCGTTATTATTGAGTACGACGTTAAGTTGAGTCAGGTTGTTGACCACATTGGCACTCCCGAGCAGACGGGTGTTTTGCAGGAGACCGCTCGAAGCGACCTGTTGCAGTGCCGTGCCTTGATTGCCGCTGGCTTGTATCGCCATTTGCACGCCACCCGTACCGGTTGCCGACACTGCGACATTGCCGGCGGCATTACTGCCGGAAATAGTCTGGCCGGCCATCAGGGCTTGGCCCTGTACGGGGGCGAGTGCTGGCGCCTGATTGGCTTCCTTGACGTTAATGGCGACGTTGTTGTTCGCCGTGTTGCCGTCACCCGCCGCGCGTACGCTCTGCGTCACGCCCGACGATGAGTTAAGGCCGGCACCGCCGATAATCGATCCCGTGCCCTGTTGCGGCGTATTGCCGTTGCCCATCTCCTTGATGGTCGACACGTAAAATTCCGGTTTGATGGTGGTCTGTTGCACCTGCATTGATGCAGACGCCCCGATCAGATCGCCACTGGCGTTGCGCCAGGTACTGCTCATGACAATGCCGAAGCTGATAATTCGCCCCGGCATCACATAACGACCACGCAACTCGGCGAGCTCCTGGTCCTTGATTTCTATGGGTTTGAATCCTGCATTGGCATAGCCTGACGCACTCGCTGCCAGGCAGGCGGCGGCCAGCCAGTATGAGGTTTTCATCTGCTGCTCCCGGGACATCCAGTCCCATTTTCTATAATCGGCGATTAAAAGAAGTCGCTCTGAATGAACCCGAAATCCATCAATTCAGCATCTTTGACCGGGTTGAAACCATCCAGCTTGTTCTTGGCCGTCAAGGGCACCGGAGGGCTGCGCAAGGCGTTGGCCTTGTCATATCCGGGACCGACGATCGCGAAGACAATGCCGTTCCAACCTTTGACAAAGTCATCATGTTTGTAGCGTTTATGGCCGAGCACCGGGTCTCCGATGTAAACCCAATCCTTGTCCGAACGCTGCAACACGACGAAATGCTTGTAGCCGCGAATTTCCATCAGTACCACCACCGGGATGGTTACCGCTTCGAGCTTTTCCGGTGGAATCTTGTAACCCCTGGCGCGCATGCCGATGCTTTCTATGTAGCGCTTCATGTCCAGCATGGAAAAACCTTGAGTACGAACAAGGTCCTGGTCAGCGTTGACCAGCATGCCTTTGATGATGTGCTCCTCATCGACGTCGAGCCAATAGGCTTGGCGTAATACCGTTGCCAGTGCAGCGGCGCCGCAGCTGAAATCGGTTTTCTGTTCGACGATGTCGGCAAACTTGCGCTCACGGATGCTCTGCACGTTTTTGTAGACGAGCGTGCCACCCGGCAGGGCAGCGACGGGCATCTGACCGGCCTGAGTCAGGCCACAGACGAAAAGCAGAGCGAGGAGGGCCGTCTTACGCATGATCGATACGCCTTTGCGGACTGAGGAAAAGCCCCGTTTCCGGGGCTTTCGTTTCGATCGCGATTACAGGCAGGCTCTGCAGCCAGCAGCGATGGACAGCGAGTTGCTTTGTTGGTTGCCCACACCAGACGAGACGTTGGCTCCGCCGTTGCCGGAGAAGTTGTTCATCGAGTTGGTCATGTTGGCATTGTTGACCACAGGGGCTTTCCAGCCGTCTTTGGTCATCACTTGCTGAGTGGTTACGCCAGCGAGGCCAAAGGTACCGACGGCTTCGAATTTGGCTTTCTGGTCATCGTTGCCACCGTGGCCGCCGCCACGATTGCCATAACCGCCGTGGTGGTCATCATCTTCGATGGTTGCAGTGCCTTTGGCTTTGAACACGCCAGCGGCCGCGTAGGTGCCGGTGAGGGTGTCGGTTTTGTAGGTCTGCACGCCTTTGTTGTCTACAACCAGGCCGGTGGAGGACTGATTGGCGGCTGCGGCGGCAGTGGCTACACGGCCACCGGATACGGCGATCGCCAGGTTGTTTTTCTGCTGGTTGAAGTTGCCGGCAGAGACGTTGATGCCGATGTTGCCGGAACCATTGTTGCCTGCATTGTTGAGAGTGGCGTTATTGAAGGTGGACGAGTTTTTCACGTAGTTGTTGTTGTTGACTTGAGTTGCACTCGAGGCAGCAACAGCGGTGCCGAAGATGAAGCTTTCGTCGGCAGTAGCCAGGGCGGCGGCGTTGTCTTGTTGGTTGCCGTCGCCGGCTGCAACGTTGGCGCCCATGTTGCCATTGGAGCCATTAAGCGAGTCGCTGGCGTTGGCGTTGTTGAGGGTGCCCTGGTTTTTCACCACGTTGCCGTCACTGTTTTGCGCGTCGAGTACAGCGGCGCCGGCGCCTGCGGTGATCTGCAGCAGTTGTTCAAGATTTGGACCTTGTGGCTGGCCGTGACCGTTGCCGTGTCCATTGCCATGCCCGTTACCATGACCGTTGTTGTCATCACGACCGCCTGCCTGTGCTGCGATTGCCATCACTGCTGCAAGTGCGAAAACCAGTGGTTTGAGAGCCATTGTAGGTTTCATGGTGTTTCTCCATCGTGCTTATTAGTTGGTTAAGTGTTGGTACTTTCTAATTGCACTGCTTTTGTTGTTTGGGTCAGTCAGCGACCCGGATGCTCAGGGTGTTAGCCATACGGTTCCCCACCCCGGCACTCTGGTTCACCTGAATTACCCCGCGGCTGCCGGTGAAGGCCTGATCACTTGTCGTGACCTGGCGACTGCCGGGTGAGGTACCAGTTGCTCCTGAGCTCGGTAAAAGCGCCACGTTCTGTTGTGAAAGGGCACTGTCGTCAACGCTCTGCGGGGCAGCACTGATGCTGACGCGCGTGACGTTGGCCATCTGGTTGTTGGCCCCGGCACCCTGGTTCACGCCCAGGATCCCGTTGCCATTGCTGAAAGAGGTGCCGCCGATGGTTGCGCTGGCGTCCATCGAGCGCGAGGCAGGTGTATCGATTTTCTGCATAACGCTGGTAGTGGCGTGGGACTCGGTGCCGATCGCCACAGCCTTGACGTTGGTCTGCTGCATTTGATCGCCAGCGGCCTGGTTGACGTTGAAATTGCCGCGGTACTGAACCCCGGAATCTTGAATGTTGGCCTTGTTCACTGAACCAGGATCAGCAGCCATGGCAGTGGTGCAACCGAGCAGGGCAAGCAGAAGGAGTGAACGATTCATCTCATTGGCCTCCGGCCATGCGGGTCAGGGGGGCAAGGCCGGAACTCATGGCGCGGTTGATCGTGCCGGAAATCGCGCCACCGGAACCGCCGCCGTGTCCTGCGCTCATGCCGGGCATGCCATTGGGATTGGTGACGGTATTGAGGCCTGGCAGATTGCTGCCGGCCTGGACATTGTTGACGGTGCGGAACGCGCTGCCGCTGGCGACACCGGCGAAGTCGCCGTCGCTCAATTCGGTGCTGTTCATGGTGGAGTTGATGCGTGCGGACGGATTGGCATTGACGGTGGTCGGGTAGGGGTCTTTGCCGCCATTGCGACCAATCGGGATCGGCTGGACATCGCGGTTGAGGACGATGATGCCATTGCCTTCTGCGTGGACATTGAAACTGAGCAATGTGCTGGCTGCTGATCCGATCAGCAGAAGGCAGGTCAAACCTTTTTGGATATTCCCCACGGCTGCAATTCCTTCTTCAGTGGGCTGGCCCGAGTCAGCGTTGTGAAGAAGAGAGCGAAAGCTGTGCCGCTTTTTAAATGTTGTTTGGTTTCAGATGCTTGCAAAAATCAGCCGCGCAGCTGATACGCACACTGTTTCAGGATTGATACACGCGTGCGCGCGCCGACCTGTCTATTGGCTGAACAAAGCTCTGGAACGAGGGTTTGCGACGATGTGTTTCAACCGTGAAACAACGGCGATGACAAAACAGTGAACAGTGCTGAGACGGGCACTTTGCACCTCACGGAGTGTTTCAGGATTGGACACTTTGCCCCCAAAACAGGGGGAATCTTTGGGGAAACTGACCCGTTGGCCGGGTCACTCCGCCAGCAGTTGCTCGACGGCGGCAAAAGCCTGTCGTTGGCGTTCGGCCCAATTGCCCTGAATGATCAGAAAGCGCTGATGGTGGGTTTCCAGCCAGTTTTGCGTGGACTGGTAAAACGCCAGACGCTCGTCCAGATCCGGTTGGCAGCGCTGACCGTCATCGGTCCAGTCGATCTGTTCTGGCGAGAGTAAAAGGTGCAGGTCGTAATGCCGCCCCAACAATTCCGATTCCAGCCAGTCCGGGCAGTCGCCGAACAGCGTCTGACTCCACAGCATATTGCTCAGCAAATGGGTGTCGAGAATCAGCAGCGGCGGCTGTTGCGCCCGTGCCTGGTCTTCCCAATGCAGCTGACCGCGAGCGATTTCGGGGATGTCAGCCAGGCAGGTGTCACGGGGATTGAGTTCGATAAAGCGGCGCACGTACTCATCCACGCGCACACCGCCAAAGCGTTGTTGCAGGCCCGCCGCCAGCCAGCTCTTGCCGGTGGATTCGGGCCCGGTCAGGACCACGACCTTCATGTGCGCAACGCCGGATCGGCGCGCCATTCGCGAAAGCCTTGAATTGCCAGCAGGGTGAACAGAGCGTACAGCGCAGCGGTGAGGTACAGCCCTTTATAGATGAACAGGCCGACAAAAATCACATCGAGCACGAACCACAACGCCCAGCATTGCAGGCGTTTCTGCGCCATCCACAATTGCGCGACCAGGCTGAAACCGGTCAGCGCCGCATCCAGCCACGGTTGCGCGGCGTCGGTCCAATGGGCCATGGCCGCGCCGAGCAAGACACTGCCGACAGCGCCAACGCTGAGGCCGAGCAAAAGTGACCGATGATCGAGGCGAGTGACCTCGCGGCCGTCATGCATCGTCCCGGCGCGGGTCCATTGCCACCAGCCATAGACTTGCAGCGCGGCGTAAATCACTTGCAGCAACATGTCCGAGTACAACTTCACTTCAAAGAAGATCCAGCTGTAGAGCAACACCATGACCAGCCCGATCGGCCAGCACCACGGATTCTGTTTGACCGTCAGCCAGACGGCGATCACACCGAGGGCGGCGGCAAACAGTTCAAGCCCGGACATGGGGGTTCCTTGGGGAAATAAAAAGAAGGGGGCGGATTGTACCCAAAAACGTGTAGGAGTGAGCCTGCTCGCGATAGCGGTGTGTCAGCGAAATTTATAGTGGCTACACACCGCTATCGCGAGCAGGCTCACTCCTACAGGGGGGGGTGTCTAGACGCGGAACTGGCGCAGCAGGGCGTTGAGTTGTTCGCTCAACTGGCCAAGTTTCAGGCTGGCCGCACTCGACTGCTCGGCCGCGATCGCCGTGCTGTGCGAGAGGCCAGCAGCCTGCGTCACGTTCTGATTGATGTCCTCGACTACGTGGGCCTGTTGCAACGTAGCGCTGGCAATCGAGGCATTCAGGCCGTTGAGATTGCGCAATGCCTGGCCAATGGCGTTCAGACTGGCGCCGGCCAGCCCGGCTTGCTCGATGGTCAATTGCGACGCCTTGCTGCTGTCGCCGATCACCTTTACGGCGGCTTCGGAATGGTTCTGCAGGCGCTCGATCATCGACTGGATTTCCGCTGTCGACTTCTGCGTCCGCTGCGCCAGCAGGCGTACTTCATCGGCCACCACGGCAAACCCGCGACCTTGCTCACCGGCCCGCGCCGCTTCGATCGCGGCGTTGAGCGCGAGCAGGTTGGTCTGCTCGGCAATCGAGCGGATCACTTCCAGTACGCTGCCGATCTGGGTGCTTTCGGCAGCCAGGGTGCGAATCACTTCGACCGCTTGATCAATGGTCCCGGACAGCTTGTCGATCTGCTGCAAGCTGCCATCGATGTTGATCTGGCCCTGTTGCGCTTGCGCTTCGGCGTCACGCATTTCGGCGGCGGCGTGCTCGGCGTTCTTCGCCACATCTTGCACGCCGTAGGTCACTTCGTTGATCGCCGTGGCCACCAGTTCCATCTGTTGCGATTGCTGCTGGCTGCGTTGCTGGGCCTGCGATGCATCGTTGCCCAGTTCACTGGACGACTGGCCCAAAGCGCTGGCCGACACCTGCAAATCGCCGATCACCCGGCGCAGTTTGGCGGTAAAGGCGTTGAAGTGATGCGCCAGTTCAGTGACCTCATCCTTGCCATGGGTATCGAGGCTGCGCGTCAGGTCGCTTTCGCCACTGGCAATGTTGGCCATGGCGTTCACGGTTTCCTGCAACGGGCGGACGATGCTGCGCGCGATCAGGATCACCAGCAGTGCCATGATCAGCGCAATCGCCAAGCCGATGACCGAAGCCTTGATCATTTGGCCCTGGAATTCGGCCTGGACGTCGTCGACGTAAACCCCGGAGCCGAGCACCCAGCCCCAAGGCTCGAACAGTTTGACGTAGGAGGTCTTGGCCACCGGCTCGCTGGCGCCCGGTTTCGGCCAACGGTAATCGACCATGCCGGCGCCTTTGGCCTTGGCGATGGCAACCATTTCGTTGAACACCGCAAAGCCGTCCGGATCGCGGATCGCCGAGAGGTTCTGGCCTTCCAGTTTGGGGTTGGTCGGGTGCATGACCATCACGGGCGTGAGATCGTTGATCCAGAAGTAATCGCTCTGGTCGTAGCGCAGACCACGAATGGCGGTGAGGGCCTGTTTCTGCGCGGCATCTTTTGTCAGCGTGCCGGCGGTTTCAAGGTCGTGGTAATAGGTCAGCAGGCCGCTGGCGGTCTGCACCACGTGTTGGGTTTTCTGGGCTTTGGCATGATAGAGATCGTCGTGGATCTGCTTGAGCATCAACACGCCCAAGGTCAGCAACATGACCACCGCCACAATCAAGATGAGCCACAAGCGTCGGCTGATCGACACACTGCGCAAGCTGTTCATAACGCTGTCACTCCGGATTCTTTTTCTTGT
Organism: Pseudomonas sp. R84; assembly: GCF_009834515.1. Taxonomy (NCBI): domain Bacteria; kingdom Pseudomonadati; phylum Pseudomonadota; class Gammaproteobacteria; order Pseudomonadales; family Pseudomonadaceae; genus Pseudomonas; species Pseudomonas sp. R84. The sequence goes on along the minus strand of NZ_CP019426.1, from coordinate 3,519,377 downwards.
AATAAACGACCGCCAGCATCCAACCACGATTTCGTGAGCGGGCATACGCGACCCAAGTCGTATAACGCGGCAGCGCTATTAAGGCTTGTCTGTTAGGATTTCGGCCCCGCGCGTGAAAACCTGAATCCAAATTGATATTTCACGGAATTTTGACCGTTTCGTGTGGATCCTGTGCGCGCGGAATCGGTACAGCCATAACCAGCTACGCTGATCGCAGTGAACGCTAGAAAAATACTATCGGGGCATGCCGACGCGCATCGCTCTTTGGGGGATTGATGGATCTTTGGACGGCCTTGCAGGCACTGATACTAGGAGTTGTAGAAGGGCTGACGGAGTTTTTGCCCATTTCCAGTACCGGACACCAGATCATCGTTGCCGACTTGCTCGATTTCGGCGGCGAACGGGCCATGGCGTTCAATATCATCATCCAGCTCGGCGCGATCCTCGCGGTGGTCTGGGAGTTTCGACGCAAGATTCTTGATGTGGTCATCGGTTTGCCGACGCAGCCGAGCGCACGGCGTTTTACCGCCAACCTGCTGATCGCGTTTCTGCCCGCGGTGGTGTTGGGTGTGATCTTTGCCGACCTGATCCACGAATACCTGTTCAACCCGATCACCGTTGCGACAGCACTGGTGGTGGGCGGCATCATCATGTTGTGGGCGGAAAAGCGTCAGCATGAAGTGCACGCCGAAACGGTCGACGAGATCACCTGGAAAGATGCCTTGAAGGTCGGCTTCGCCCAGTGTCTGGCGATGATCCCCGGCACCTCGCGGTCCGGCTCGACGATTATTGGCGGGTTGCTGTTCGGTCTGTCGCGCAAGACCGCCACCGAGTTCTCGTTCTTCCTCGCGATGCCGACCATGGTGGGTGCGGCGGTTTACTCGGGCTACAAATACCGCGACCTGTTTGTGCCGGCGGACTTCCCAGTGTTTGCCATCGGTTTTGTCACGGCGTTCATCTTCGCCATGATCGCCGTGCGCGGTTTGCTCAAGTTCATCGCCAGCCACAGCTATGCGGCGTTCGCCTGGTATCGGATCGTGTTTGGCCTGGTGATTCTGGCGACGTGGCAGTTTGGCTGGATCGATTGGGCAGCGGCCAAACCATGAGTGATTCCCGCGCACGCCGGCCGGATGGTCGACCTTCGGGCGGCAACAATATCCAGCATCTGAAGCTGAAACTGCTGGTTCTGCTGATCGTCTGCGCGCTGCCGCTGTTCGGCTCTGTATCGATGTGGCTGCGCGGGATTTCGCTGGTGCCGTTGGCAGCCTATGGGGTTGTCAGCGTGCTGGCGTTCTTCATGTATTGGGCCGACAAGCGCAAGGCGCGCACCGATGCCTGGCGCACCCCGGAGAACATCCTGCATGCCGTGGAACTGGCCGGCGGCTGGCCGGGCGCGTTGATTGCCCAGCAGGTGTTCCGGCACAAGACGCGCAAGGTCTCGTTTCAGATCCTGTTCTGGGTGATTGTCGTGTTGCACCAAGTGTTCTGGATCGACCAGCTGTTTCTCGGCTCGAATCTGCTGACACTGTTCTGAATACACCGCAATTCCCTATGTAGGAGTGAGCCTGCTCGCGATAGCGGAGTGTCAGTTGGAATTTCTTTGACTGACACTCCGCTATCGCGAGCAGGCTCACTCCTACAGGGATTGGGGTTAGAGCAATAATCCCACCTGGGTTTTCTTTGGCAACTTGCCCACCACCAACTGATGCGAACGCTGCAACAACCCGCGCAATTCCTCGGCACCCAGCGGGTAGGGCGGGTGCATGATGATCCACTGCGCCCGCGCCAGATATGGCGCCGGGTGAATGCCGGGGCGGTCGCAATGGCCGAGAAACAGATCCTTGTCGACCTTGAATGCCAACGAATCCCCACGGAGCCCCTGCAAGGCAAACATCTTGTTGCCGGCAATCGAAAACACCCGCACACCACCCCACTTGTAATCTTCCCGAGCGCCCGGCAGTTCCAGGCAGAACGCCGCGACGTCGGTTTCACTCATTTTTCCCTTGCTCATAACAACCGCTCCCCACAGGCATTGAACGACTCGACCAGATGATCAATCCACGCGCGCACCGCCGGCATGACCCCGCGTCGATGCGGATACACCGCTTGCAACCAGCCGCCGGGTAGCGACCACTCTGGCAGCAACTGCACCAGGGTGCCGTTTCTCAGTTCCTCTTCGCAGTACATCATCGGCAGCAAAGTGAAACCCTGACCCGCCAGTACGCAGGCTTTGCGCACAATAAAGTCATCGATGCCCAGGCGCGCTTCCATGTTCAACTCGAAGCTTTCACCCTGTTGATCAAGCAAGCGCACATGCACCATGCGATCGGCCTCCAGAGCGCCGAGCACCGGCAGATTTTTCAGGTCTTGCGGATGGTTGATCGATTGGTCCTGTACAAAATCCGGACTGGCAACCACGACCATTTGCGCCTGACGCAAGCGGCGGGTCACCAGCAACGGATCTTCGTCACCGTGCTCGCGCACACGCAATGCGACATCAAAGCCTTCGCCAACCAGATCGACCCGGCGATTGAGCAAGACGACTTCCAGTTGCACCTGAGGAAATTTGCCGAGGAACTCGCTGATGACCCACGGCAACATTTCCCGTGCCAGCCCGGTAGGGCAGGAGACCCGCAGGCGGCCACGCGGCTCGCTGGACATGCTCGCCACCGCTTCATCGGCCATCTCCGCCTCAAGCAACATCGCCTGACAATGACGCAGATAGCGCTCACCCACCGCCGTGAGGTTGAGTTGCCGGGTGGTGCGTTGCAGCAAACGCGCGCCAAGGCGCTCTTCCAGTTCGGCAATACGCCGCGACAGCCGTGACTTGGGAATGCCCAACAAACGCCCGGCCGCGGCAAAACCGCCGGCCTCGACAACTTTGGCGAAGTAGTAGAGATCGTTGAGGTCTTGCATAGGGAAATCCAACTGTTCTATCAGTGGGACAAACTATCGCATTTCAGGCGGCTAATCATCCATTGGTTTCTTGCGTAGGATTGTCTCCATTCCGTCGCCACCGGCGATTCATTCCAGGAGATTCCACATGAAACTGCTGCATATCGATTCGAGCATTCTGGGCGACAACTCGGCCTCCCGTCAGTTGAGCGGCGAAGTCGTCAAAGCCTGGCAGGCCGCCGATCCAAGCGCCGTGGTGACCTACCGTGACCTGGCCGCCGATGCCATCAGCCACTTCTCGTCGACCACGCTGGTCGCCGCCGGTACCACCGCTGAACTGCGCAATGCCGCACAACAGCACGAAGCCGAACTGAGCGCTTCAACTTTGGCCGAATTCATCGCTGCCGACGCCGTCGTCATCGCCGCACCGATGTACAACTTCACTGTGCCGACCCAACTGAAAGCGTGGATCGATCGCGTTGCAGTTGCCGGTCAGACCTTCCGTTACACCGAAGCCGGCCCTGAAGGCCTGTGCGGTGGCAAGAAAGTGGTGATCGTTTCCACCTCGGGTGGCATCCACGCTGGCCAGGCCAGCGGCATCGCTCACGAAGAGTATCTGAAGCTGGTGCTGGGCTTCCTCGGCATCACCGACATCGAAATCGTCCGTGCCGAAGGCCTGGCGTATGGCGACGAAGTGCGCAACAACGCCATGACTGCTGCTCAAGCGAAGATCAGCGAGCAACTGTTCGCCGCTGCGTAAGGCTTGCGTAAAGAACAGCTGTTGTTCAGGTAATACTCAAAAAACTCTGTATTCTGGTTCCGCAAGGGGCGAATACGGAGTTTTTTGTTTCTGGCTGTTACATAATCTGGCCCGGGTTATGCAGTCACACAATCAGCGTCTGAGTGCATTGTCGTACCGAAATACCGAATCCCCGGCGTTTCAGGCCCGCAACGCAACGGAACTTTCGATTGAGTCACAACAGGGTGGAGCATCCCATGATGCGTCTTTGTGCAACGTTACTGATTTGCCTGCTTGGCAGCTTTAACACAGTGCACGCTGCGCCTGGGCGACACCCGGTGTGGAGCGTCGGCTACCACGAGATGAACTTCCTCGATCCGCTGGACCTGCAACCGATGCGCGCCATCGCCTTCTATCCTTCCAGCGACCGCGAACACATGAGTCTGCTCGAGGGTTACTCCGTCGAGGCTGGCGAAGACACCAAAGTTGCCATCGGCCGCTTTCCGATGCTGATGCTTTCCCACGGCAACACCGGCACGCCGCTGGCGCTGCACGATCTCGCGACCTCGCTGGCACGCAAAGGCTTTGTGGTGGTGGCGGTGATTCATCCCGGCGACAACTCCAAAGACCACAGCCGACTCGGCACCCTGAGCAATCTCTACGGGCGGCCGATCCAGATTTCCGAAGCCATCACCGCAACCCTGGGCGACCGTATGCTCGCGCCGTATGTCAACGCGGATCAGGTCGGGGTGATCGGTTATTCAGCGGGCGGCGAGACGGCGTTGATCCTGTCGGGCGCGCAACCGGATCTCGATCGTCTGCGTCGTTATTGTCAGGAGCGTCCGGATGATCGTGATGCCTGCAATACGCAAGGTGAGCTGATCGTTGATCGCGATGACCTGCAACCGGTGGCCGATCCGCGTGTTCACGCTTTGCTGTTGATGGCGCCGCTGAGCCTCAAGTTCGGTCGTCACACCCTGGCTGACGTGCATGTGCCGGTGCTGCTCTACAGCGGTGATGGCGACAAACTGGTGGCCTTCGACAAAAACGCGGCAGCGCTGGCGCGCAAACTGCCGACCGCGCCGGATTTCAAATTACTGGCCGGGGCAGGGCACTTCGTCTTTATGGCACCGTGTAATGAAGAGCAGATTCGCGCCATGCCGGCGTTGTGTACCGATGCGGATGGCGTGGATCGCGAGGATATTCACCGCAATCTGATCTCCGAAGCCGGACGGTTTTTCTCCCATGCCTTGGGCAAACCGACCCGGGCGGGCATGCAAACCGCGGATCAATAACCCCGCAAATCCCCTGTAGGAGTGAGCCTGCTCGCGATAGCGGTGTGTCAGTCGACATTTCCTTTTCTGATACACCGCTATCGCGAGCAGGCTCACTCCTACAGGGGATCGCGGCGAACTTCAGGAAATCGCCCGGCGCTGGAGCAGCAACGTCAGCCCCAGCCCGATCACCGACAACAGCGCCGCACTGAAGAATATCCACGAATAGCCCAGATTCAGCGCCACCGCGCCCATCAGCGGCCCGGCAATCGCCAGCGCCAGATCGAAGAACACCGCATAAGCGCCCAAACCAGATCCTCGGCTGGAGCTGGGCACCTGTTTGATCGCCTCGACACCCAGCGCCGGATAGACCAGCGACAGGCCAAACCCCGCCAGCCCTGCGCCGATCAAAGCGAATGCGGTGGAGGGGGCCAGCCACAACATCACCAGGCCCACGGTTTCGATGGTCATGCAGGCGATCGCCGATTTGAAGCCGCCAAAGCGACTGATCGCCGAGATAAACATCAGCCGTGACAGGATGAAGCACACGCCGAACACGGTCAGGCAGTACGCCGCGCCGGTCCAGCCACGGTTCAGGTAATACAAGGTGATGAACGTGGTCAGCGTGCCGTAGCCGATCGAGGCCAGGGTCAGGCTGGCGCCATACGGGGCGATTCGCCCGAACACCGCCCAGAACGGCAGGCGTTCGCCACGGATCACCGGCACCGACGGCTTGTTGCGAATCAGCAGCAGTGCACCGGCCGCCAGCACGGCCAACGCGATGCCGAGGCTGGTGAAGCCGTATTCGGCGACCATCACCACCCCTAATGGCGCACCAATGGCAATCGCGCCATAGGAAGCGATGCCGTTCCAGCCAATCGATTTTGCGGTGTGTTCGACGCCGACCTGGCCCATGCACCAACTGATGGTGCCGACGCCGATCAGCCCTTGTGCGATGCCGAGCAGCAAGCGGCCGATAATCAGAATGATCAGGCTGGTCAGCGCAAAGTCCTGTAGCAGCGTAGATACCAGCGTCAGCAAGCCGCTGAGGACAATCCCCCACAAACCATAAATGATCGCCCGCTTAGTCCCGATCGTATCCGACATACGCCCGGCCATTGGCCGGCTGAGCAGGGTGGCCAGGTACTGCGAGCCGATCACCAGCCCGGCAACCACCGCGCTGAAACCCAGTTGTTCATGCACATAACCGGGCAACACCGCGATCGGCAGACCGATGCAGAGGAAGGCAATAAAGGTGTAGAACACGATGGAAACGATCTGCAGGGTGATCGCCATGGAGCTTTGCGGTGGCAGTTGCTGCGCAGACATGAGGACTCGTTCGCGGGCGGCGGTGGGAGAGTTCGCATCATGGCTTGGGTGTCAGATAAAAGAAAGCAGGCTAACTACTTTCCCCGAGGATTGATGTAGCGGCTGATGGCCCCTTCGCGAGCAGGCTCGCTCCCACCTTTGGAATGCATTCCCTTGTGGGAGCGAGCCTGCTCGCGAAGGTAGCCGCACCCGCAAATCCCTCACCTTGGAATGCAAAAAGCCCCGTCACATGGACAGGGCTTTAGCTTGAAGCTAACAGCTCAACACTTGAAGCTGCTTTTAGAACACTACACCCTGACTACGCAGGTAGTCATCGTAAGTGCCGCTGAAGTCAGTCACGCCATCCGGGCTCAGCTCGATGATGCGCGTGGCCAGGGACGATACGAACTCACGGTCGTGGCTGACGAAGATCAGCGTGCCCGGGTAGTTTTCCAGCGCCAGGTTTAGTGCCTCGATCGATTCCATGTCCAAGTGGTTGGTCGGTTCGTCCATGATCAGCACGTTCGGCTTTTGCAGGATCAGCTTGCCGAACAGCATGCGACCTTGCTCACCACCGGAAATCACTTTGACCGACTTGAGGATCTCGTCGTTGGAGAACAGCATGCGGCCCAACGTGCCGCGAATCATCTGCTCGCCCTGAGTCCACTGACCCATCCAGTCGAACAGGGTGACGTCGTCTTCGAAGTCGTGCGCGTGGTCCTGGGCGTAGTAGCCCAGTTCCGCGGCGTCGGTCCACTTGATGCTGCCGGCGTCCGGGGTCAGTTCGTTGACCAGGGTGCGCAGCAGGGTGGTTTTGCCGATACCGTTCGGGCCGATGATCGCCACGCGCTCGCCGGCTTCGACCTGAAAGCTGAAGTCTTTGAACAGTGGTTTGCCGTCGAAGCCTTTGGCCATTTTTTCGACGATGACCGCCTGGCGGTGCAGCTTTTTGTTCTGGTCAAAGCGGATGAACGGGCTCACGCGGCTCGAAGGCTTGACCTCGGCCAGCTGGATCTTGTCGATCGCCTTGGCGCGGGAGGTGGCCTGCTTGGCTTTCGAGGCGTTGGCCGAGAAGCGGCTGACGAACGATTGCAGCTCGGAAATCTGCGCTTTCTTCTTGGCGTTGTCCGACAGCAGTTGCTCGCGGGACTGGGTCGCCACGGTCATGTACTCGTCGTAGTTGCCCGGGAACAGACGCAGCTCGCCGTAATCCAGGTCAGCCATGTGCGTGCACACGCTGTTCAGGAAGTGACGGTCGTGAGAGATGATGATCATCAGGCTGTTGCGCTGGGTCAGCACGTTTTCCAGCCAGCGGATGGTGTTGATGTCCAGGTGGTTGGTCGGTTCGTCGAGCAACAGCACTTCCGGATCGGAGAACAGCGCCTGCGCCAGCAATACGCGCAGTTTCCAGCCCGGGGAAACTTCGCTCATCGGGCCGAAGTGCTGCTCGATGCCGATACCCAGACCCAGCAACAGCTCACCGGCGCGGGATTCGGCGGTGTAGCCGTCCATCTCGGCGAATTCGGTTTCCAGCTCGGCCACGGCCATGCCGTCTTCTTCGCTCATTTCCGGCAGCGAGTAGATGCGATCGCGCTCGGCCTTGACCTTCCACAGCTCTTCATGACCCATGATCACCGTATCGATCACGGTGAATTCTTCGTAAGCGAACTGGTCCTGGCGCAATTTACCCAGACGCACGTTCGGCTCGAGCATGACCTGACCGCCGGACGGATCGAGGTCACCGCCGAGGATTTTCATGAAGGTCGACTTGCCGCAACCGTTGGCGCCGATCAGGCCGTAGCGGTTGCCCGCGCCGAATTTGACCGAAACGTTTTCGAAGAGCGGCTTGGCGCCGAACTGCATCGTGATGTTAGCTGTAGAAATCAAGAGTTATTCCTGCGAAGCATTCTTAAAAAGCGAGGGTGCGGCTGCAGCGCTTGGCCCGAGTCAAAGTGCGCTGAAGCGGGAGAGTCCCGTCATCAACCAAGGGGGGCGCGTAAAGTTTGGCGGCGATTGTACTGGTCTGGCTCTTTAAACGATAGGGCGATCACGCCACGATCGCCGATTGGCATGATCGCGGGACAGTTTTTCACAGTTGAAGATTCACTATCGGTTACAAACTGTGGCTAAAATGCCACCTTTCACCGAGCGTCCGGTTACGGCGCGGGCCAAGGACGTGCCATTTGTATTCAGACCACTGCATAAGACGTTGAGCCTCAGGCCGCACGGCGCGCAGTTTGTTCACTTCTGACATGTGACGATTTCCGTGAAACTCATCATTGCTGCTATTTATGTCATTTCCATTGCATACGTTCATTTGCGTGGGCGAGTGCGCCACAAGCTTGGTCGACAACTGAGTGACCATTCGACGTTTCTCGCGCCGATCAACTGCTTCCTTTATCTGTTCTCGAAAAAGCCGAACAAACCATACCTGGATCCTAGCGAGTTTCCTGACTTGAGCCCGTTGCAGGCGCACTGGGAAGAAATCCGCGAAGAAGGGCAGAATTTGCTGCGTGCCGGCGAGATCAAGCGTTCCAACCAGTACGACGATGTCGGTTTCAACTCGTTCTTCAAAAGCGGCTGGAAGCGTTTTTATCTGAAGTGGTACGGCGAGAGCCATCCGTCGGCGATGAAGCTGTGTCCGCGCACCACCGAGTTGGTGCAGAGCATCGGTTCGATCAAGGCCGCGATGTTTGCCGAGCTGCCACCGGGTTCGAAGCTGGTGCGTCACCGCGACCCGTATGCCGGTTCCTATCGCTATCACCTGGGCCTGGACACGCCGAACGATGCCGGCTGTTATATCAACGTCGACGGTGAGAGCTACCACTGGCGTGACGGCGAAGCGGTGATGTTCGACGAGACCTTTATCCATTACGCCGAAAACACCACCGACAAGAACCGCATCATCCTGTTCTGCGACATTGAACGACCGATGAAGTACCGCTGGGCGGCGGCGTTCAACAGCTGGTTCAGCCGTACCGTCATGTCGGCGGCAGGAGCGCCGAATGATGCTGGTGATCGGACCGGTGGCATCAACCGCTTGTTTACCCGGATCTACAAGATTCGTCTGCGTGGTAAAGAGCTGAAAAAGCGTAACCGTAAGCGCTATTACATGGAAAAGTGGGCGATCTTCGGTGGTTTGCTGGCGATCTTCATTCTGATCTGATCAATGTGGTGAATTAACTTACGCCTTCGCGAGCAAGCTCGCTCCCACAATGGAATTGGGTGAATGCGCATTTAGCACTCGACTCAGAACCCTGTGGGAGCGAGCTTGCTCGCGAAGACTCTCTCAAATACAACCTGTCAGTTGCCTGACGATCCTTGGATTGTCATTCTCCGGAGGCCTTCTTGGTCCTCTTGGCTGGCGCTGCCTTGGTCGCGGCTTTCGCTTTCGGTTTAGCCGCCGCTTTCCCGCCCAGACTGCGTTTAAGCAGCTCGGTCAAGTCGATCACATCAGCAGTTTTGCGCTCTTCCTCGCCACCCACCGTTTCAACATCCTCGATTTTGCCTTCATGGGCCTTTTTCTCGACCAGGGCCATGATCTTGTCTTCGAACTCATCCTTGTAGTCTTCGGGTTTCCAGTCCGCGCTCATGTCCTGCACCAGCCGTTTGGCCATGTCCAGTTCACCCTTGGCCAACTGCGGCTTGGTCACTTCGCTGCCCAGTTCCAGCTCGTCGAGGCCACGTACCTCCTGCGGCCAACGCAGTTTCACCAGCACCAGCGCCGACTCCAGTGGCATCAACGCAGCCAGGTATTGGCGCGTATGCAGCACTACGCGGGCGAGGGCGACTTTATTGGTTTTGCTCAGGGTTTCGCGCAGTAGCGCGTAGACCTTGCCACCGCGTTTGTCGGGTGCCAGGTAGTAGGGCGTGTCGATGTTTTGCAGGGGAATCTGTTCGGCGTCGACAAAGGAAAAGATGTCGATGGTCTGCGTTGAAACAGGGTGCGCCGAGCGGATTTCCTCTTCGCTGAGCACCACATAGCGGCCTTTTTCATAAGCAACACCTTTGACGATATTCTCCTTGGTGACTTCCTTGCCGGTAACCTTGTTGACCCGTTTATAACCCACTGGGTCCATGCTGCGGCTGTCGAGCCAATCGAAATCCACACCCTGCGACGAGGTCGCCGAGACCAGTGCGACAGGGATGTGAACCAGTCCGAAACTGATCGCGCCTTTCCAGATTGCCCGAGCCATGGTGAGTTCTCCGAGTGATGATCGGATGACCTGCGGCTGTGACTGAAAGTTTCCCCGGAATGCGCGGGTTTCCAGGGACTCGGTCAAGCCGTGTTACATGTTGTTTAAGGCATGCGGGTTAACAAATCCGAACCCTGAGCGTAGCGTGGACTCGAAGGCTCTATCCTTGGCCCATCGAGAGGCAGCGTCATGAACCGAATTCTGCTTGGCATCGTCGTCCTGACCCTCAGTGGCGGTCTGGTTCATGCCGACGTCCTGTTGGCGCAAAGCCCTACCGGCAACAGCAACAACCCCTACAACAGCCCGATACGCCGGGCTAACCCCAACAGCATGCAGGGCACCCAGCCCAGCGCTCCACCCATTCGGGGGCCGAACACTGTGCCGACGCCACGTCAGCCTACGGTCGAGAACCGAGGCATCGGCAACGGCCAGCCGATCCGCTCGGTGCCGAGCTCGCCGCCCACATTTATCCCCAATCCACCTTCGCGCAGCGGAGGCAGCAACCGTTGAGCGGCAGGACTGAGCTTCTGTCGACCCTTCAAGCGAACAAAAGGAATCGTGCATGTTGCGTAAAACCCTTCTAGCCACACTGTGTGCCGGTGCGCTGCTCAGTGCACCGGCCTTTGCCGCCGCCCCCAAAGAGCTGCAAAGCGAACAGGGCACCCTCGAAGTCACGACCATCACCGCTGGCCTTGAGCATCCGTGGGCGCTGGCGTTTCTGCCGGATCGCCAAGGCATGCTGGTCACCGAACGTCCGGGCAATCTGCGCGTGGTCGCGGCCGACGGCAAACTATCGGCGCCGATTTCCGGTGTGCCGCAGGTCTGGGCCAAGGGGCAGGGCGGTTTGCTGGATGTCGCGTTGTCGCCGGATTTCAAACAGGATCGGCTGGTCTATCTGTCCTATGCCGAAGGGGGTGGGGTCGGCGACAAGGCGGGCACCGCCGTCGGGCGTGGGCGGCTCTCGGATGACTTGAAGACACTGAAGGATTTCAAAGTGATCTTCCGTCAGGAACCGAAGCTTTCGGTTGGCAACCATTTCGGCTCGCGGCTGGTGTTTGATCGCGACGGTTATTTGTTCATTACTCTGGGCGAAAACAACGACCGGCCGACCGCACAGGATCTCGACAAGCTGCAAGGCAAGGTTGCGCGTATCTACCCGGACGGCAAGGTGCCGGATGACAACCCCTTTGTCGGTCAGTCTGGCGTACGGCCGGAGATCTGGGCCTACGGCCTGCGTAACCCGCAGGGCGCGGCACTCAATCCTTGGACAGGCACGTTGTGGGAAAACGAACACGGCCCGCGCGGTGGCGATGAGGTCAACATCATCGAACGCGGCAAGAACTACGGCTGGCCGCTGGCGACCCACGGCATCAATTACTCGATGCAGCCGATCCCGGAAGCCCAGGGTAAAACGGCCGAAGGCACCGTTGCACCGCACCATGTCTGGGAGAAATCGCCGGGCGTCACCGGAATGGCGTTTTACGATGCCGATCGCTTTAAACCGTGGCAACACAACGCGTTTATCGGCGCGCTGGTGACTCAGGAACTGATTCGTATGCAGTTCGATGGCGACAAGGTTGTGCACGAGGAGCGCTTGCTGGGCGAACTCAAGCAGCGGATTCGCGATGTGCGACAAGGTCCGGATGGTTATTTGTATGTGCTGACGGATGAGGAGAAGGGTTCGTTGTACAAAGTCGGCCTGAAGTCCACACCTTGACGGGTATTCCCCTGTAGGAGCTGTCGAGTGCAACGAGGCTGCGATCTTTTGATCTTGATTCTCAGAATCAAGATCAAAAGATCGCAGCCTTTGGCAGCTCCTGCATGTGGACGCTTACGTTTCGCGGGAATACAGCACCACCGCCGCACGCAGTTTGCCCCGGCCAAACCGGCACATTTTCTCGAATTCGCCATGGCTGACCGGCACATGCTGGCAATCCATTGGCTGTCGATGCTGGCTATGGTCGACATCCGGGTCGTGCAGGTAAACGAAATCTTCGTCGCAGTCGGTCACGATTACCCAGTGCGGCGACTTGGATCGCGTCAGTCGATAGCTGCTGATCAACAACAGCGGCTGTCCACCGGCATCCAGCAGTCGCGGCAGGTCCAGAGACGCACCGATCAAACACTCAACATCGGTCTCCTGCAATTGCCCCGTGAACTCTTCGTGTACCAGGCGCATGACGTCTTTTTTATGCGCATCCCGCACACCGTCGAGAAACAATGGCCCGGCCAGGCTTAGTTGCAAACCCACCTTGTAGCCTCGACGCCACGCCGCCAACGCCAATCCCTGCGGGCTGCACCCGCCATGGCCGGAGGTCATGAACACCGTGGTCGCTTCCCGCCAGATCTGCAGTTCTTCTCCACGCTCCAGTAAACGTTCCGATTGCAGAGCACCCATGGCCATCAGCAGGCACGCCGGGCCACAGGTGAAATCAGTGGTTTGTCGGTAGTAGGGCACTTTGATGCTGCGCGAATCACGATGCTGGACGATGCGTTTCTCCAGGCGCAGCGCATCGGCGTGGTCTTCGTAGTAATCGTGAATCAGCGCAAAACGCCGGTAGCCACTACGTTCGTACAGCGCGATGGCCGCAGGATTGTCGGTGCGTACCTCCAGACGCAGGTACGCACAGTCGTGCTCCAGCGCCATCGCTTCAATGCGTTGCAGCAGTTGCTTGCTCAGGCCCGTGCCTCGCGCCTCAACCGCGATCGCGATGGAATACAGCCGCGCGAGCGAAGTACCGCGATGAAACAACACCAACGCATAACCCAGCAGTTGGCCGTCGCACTCGGCCACCAGCAACTGCCCGTGAGCACGAGTGATCATCCATTGAAAACTGCGACTGGTGAGCCGGTCCGTGGTGAAACATTGCTTTTCCAGTGCCAGCAGCGCCGGCAAGTCTTCAACTATCGCCAAACGAAAAACAGCCTTCATATGACCACCGTAAAAGTTGCGTAACGAAACGAGACTTTCGAAAAACTTCGTGCTTAATAGAAAAGGTCTTGTTCTCCAACGGATCAATCTCTATGTCAGCGGTACAGGGTCATTGGCGCGAAGTATCCGAGCAAAGTTTGCCGGCGGCAACTTATTTAAGTTCGGCGGTTAAGGCATCCAGTCAAGTGTTGATAATTGTCGAGCGCAAGGAAGACTGGGCCTCCTATTTTCCCAGTGAAGACATCCTGACGGCGCAGGAATATCTCGAGCACAGCTGCGACAGCGAGCCGGGCAAGCGCGTGCAGGTGATCAATCTGTGCCGCAGCTACAAGTACCTTGGCCATGGCTATTACTGCTCGCTGCTGGCCGAAGCCCGCGGGCATAAGGTGATTCCTTCGGTGCGTACCATTAGCGAGCTGACGAAAAAATCACTTTACGGCCTGGCGCTGGACGATCTCGATAAAACCCTGGAGAAAGCCCTCAGTCATCATCTCTACAGTGATACCGAAGGCTTTACTCTGACCCTGTATTTTGGCCGAACACATATCGAGCCATTACAGGATCTGGCCCGGCAGTTGTTTGAAGTATTTCCCTGTCCGATCCTGTTAGTTGAGTTTCGCCGAACTAACGGCTGGCACATCGAAGGTATAAAGTCCGGCGCCTTGCACAAGTTGCGCGATGATCAGGAAGATCAGTTCGCCAATGCGCTGGACGGTTTCAGTCGCAAAGTCTGGCGAGTGCCGCGCTCGCCGCAAGTGGCGCGCTACGACTTGGCGATACTGCACGATCCGCAGGAGGCGTTACCGCCATCCAACGCCAAGGCACTGGCGAATTTTGTCCGGGTCGGCAAGGGCATGGGTATCGATGTTGAACTGATTGAACGAAAGGATTATGCGCGCCTGGCCGAGTACGACGGCTTGCTGATCCGCGAGACCACCAGCGTCGACAACCACACTTATCGCTTCGCCAAGAAGGCCGAGAGCGAAGGTCTGGTGGTAATGGACGACCCGACATCGATTCTGCGCTGCACCAACAAGGTCTACCTGACCGATCTGCTCAACAGTCATCAACTGGGCATGCCCGCCACCGAAATTCTCTACAAGGAGCGACCCGAAGACTTCGAGCGCGTGGGCGAGCGCCTCGGCTTTCCGCTGGTATTGAAAATCCCCGACGGTTGTTTTTCCCGTGGCGTGATCAAGGTCGAAAGCCAGCAGGCTTTGCTCGTAGCCACCGCCGAACTGTTCGAACACTCGGTGTTGCTGCTGGCTCAGGAGTTTTTCTACACCGAATACGACTGGCGCATCGGCGTACTCAACCGCAAACCGATCTTCGCCTGCCAATACTTCATGTCCAAGGGCCACTGGCAAATCTATAACCACAAGGCCAAAGGTCAGGATGTCAACGGCGAATGCCGGACCATGGCGATCCACGAGGCGCCGCGTGCGGTGGTGGAGTTAGCGGTGAAGACCGCCAATCTGATCGGCGACGGCCTCTACGGTGTCGATCTGAAGCAGGCCGGCGACAAGGTGGTGGTAATCGAAGTCAACGACAACCCCAACCTCGACGCCGGTATTGAAGACGCTTATTTGCACGACGATCTGTATTCACTGGTGCTGGAAGAATTCGTGCGTCGTCTGGAACTCAAGCGTCGCGGTCAGGCCTGGTGAGGCGCCGATGATCAACAGCTTCGCACTGAGCCACGGCGCCTTGCAGCGGGTCGAGCGACTGGACGCCGAGGTCATGCTGTTCAGCAACCCGGATGCCGCCGAGCGCGACTTGCTGCACAGTCATTTCAAGGTCGACGAGCATGCACTGGCGTCAGCGCTGGACCCGGACGAGGTGTCACGCATCGAGTTCCATCCGGACCATCTGTTCCTGATCTGGAAGCGCCCGGAAAACTATTCCGGCGGTGGCAGTCTGGCGTTTGAAGTGTCGTCGTGCGGATTGCTGTTCGCCCCGGGACAACTACTGGTGATCGCCACCGACGACACGCCGCTGCACGGCCTCGGCACCCGCCAGCCGCTGAATACGCCGCTGGATGTCTTGCTCGACCTGCTGTTCAACAACATCCACCACTACCTCGGGCACCTGAAGGTGATCAAACTGGTCGCCCGCGAGCTGCAGCAGAAATTCAATGCATCGATGCAGAACCAGCACTTGGTGCAGATGTTCAACCTCAGCGAAAGCCTGATCTATTACATCAACGCGCTGCACAGCAACGGCGCGGTCCTTACACGCTTGCGTAATCATGCCGAGAAGCAGCATTTCGGCAGTGAGGCGATCGGCCTGATCGACGACCTGATCATCGAAAACAACCAGTGCTATAAGCAGGCGGAAATCTACTCCACAGTATTTTCCGGGCTGATCGATGCGCGTGGCAATCTGATGAACAACAGCATGAACAACCTCCTGCGCAAGCTGACGTTGATCAACGTGGTGTTTCTGCCGTTGAACCTGATTGCCAGTATTGGCGGGATGTCGGAGTTCAGCATGATGACGGCGGGGACGCCGTGGTGGGTTTCCTATCCGCTGTTTCTGGCGGCGATGTTGTTGGGGGCGGGGGGGATGTTGTTTGGGCTGCGGCGTTTGGCCAGATGATTTGTAGTGCCTGATCGGACGCTTTCGCGAGCAGGCTCGCTCCCACATTTTGAAATGCATTCCCCCCTGTGGGAGCGAGCCTGCTCGCGAAGAGGTCAGTACAGGCAAAGTAAAACTCAGGACAGTCCCGCATTTGGCCGAACCGCCACTGTGATGCCTTGTTATAGTTCGGGCCTCATTTTCAGCCCGGTAAAGGATCACTGCCATGACTCAATACTCCGCCTTCAGCGTCGAACTGGCCGACAACATCGCCCATGTGCAGATCAATCGCCCGGAAAAGATCAATTCGATGAACGCGGCGTTCTGGAGCGAGATCGTCGAGATCTTCCAGTGGATCGACGACACCGACGAAGTGCGCGTGGTTGTGCTCAGTGGCAACGGTAAGCACTTTTCCTCGGGCATCGACCTGATGATGCTCGCCGGCGTGGCCAATGAATTGGGCAAGGACGTTGGCCGCAATGCGCGCCTGCTGCGGCGCAAGATCCTCACCCTGCAAGCCTCGTTCAACGCCGTCGACAACTGCCGCAAACCGGTCATCGCGGCCATTCAAGGTTATTGCCTGGGTGGCGCCATCGATCTGATCGCCGCGTGCGATATGCGCTACGCCGCTGAAGACGCGCAATTCTCGATCAAGGAAATCGATATCGGCATGGCCGCCGATGTTGGCACTTTGCAACGGTTGCCACGGATCATCGGTGACGGCATGCTGCGTGAACTGGCTTACACCGGTCGCACTTTCGGCGCTGATGAGGCGCGCAGCATTGGCCTGGTCAACCGCGTCTACAGCGACAAGGACGCGCTGCTCGAAGGCGTGTTGGACATCGCTCGCGAGATCGCTTCGAAATCGCCGATCGCGGTTACCGGCACCAAGGAAATGATCAGCTACATGCGCGACCATCGCATCGACGACGGTCTCGAATACGTTGCCACCTGGAACGCCGCCATGTTGCAATCCACTGACTTGCGCGTGGCCATGGCCGCCCATATGAGCAAACAGAAACCCGAATTTCTGGACTGAGAAACCATGACATCTCGCTGGACCACTGCAGTACTGGACACCGATCAACCCGGCGGCTGGGCCGTGGCGCGCAGCCCGGAAGGCTTTTTGTTCGATGACAACGGCGCGCTGTTCCCTCGGGAATGGCTCAAGCGTCAGGACCTGTCAGTTCTCGCCGAGCACGGCATTGGCCATCTCGATGGCGAGCCGGTGTACCTGTTGGAGTTGCGCAGTGCCGGTGAGGTGCCGGGTTGCAACTGGAAAGGCCTGCGGGCGTTCATGCTCGATGGCGAGCACACGATCTACAAAGTGCTCGGTTACGCCGCGCAGATCGGCACTTGGGCTCGCGAACACCGCTTCTGCGGCAACTGCGGGCAGGCGATGACGCAGGTGCCGCGCGAGCGGGCGATGTATTGCCAGCCGTGCGACCTGCGCAGTTATCCGCGGATTTCACCGAGCATGATCGTGCTGATCACTCGGGGCGACGAGATTCTGTTGGCGCGCTCGCCGCGATTCGTCACCGGGGTCTACAGCACGCTGGCCGGATTCGCCGAGCCGGGTGAGTCGGCCGAGGATTGCCTGATTCGGGAAGTGCGTGAAGAAGTGCAGATCGAGGTGAAGAACATTCAGTATCTGGGCAGCCAGTGCTGGCCGTTCCCGCACTCGATGATGCTCGGCTTCCATGCCGAATACGCCGGTGGCGAGATTGTCTGTCAGGAAGACGAGATCGAAGACGCCCAGTGGTTCAACGTGCACGATCTGCCGCCGTTGCCGGCGTCCAAGTCGATTGCCCGTTACTTGATCGATGTCTACGTGGCGCGGCGCTTAGGCCACGCTGAACCAGTGCTGCCAGGCTAGGCGCACGGTCAAACCCAGTACCACGGTGATGAACACCGGGCGAATGAATTTGGCGCCACCGCTGATCGCGGTGCGCGCGCCAAAGAACGCGCCGACCATCACCGACAGGCCCATGCTCAGGCCGATGATCCAGTCCACCTGCCCGGAAAACACGAACACCGACAGCGCCGCAATGTTGCTGACGAAGTTCATGCTGCGCGCCACACCGCTGGCCTTGACCAAGTCGATCGGGTAGAGCAGCAGGCTGCTCACCGTCCAGAATGCGCCCGTGCCGGGACCGGCCACGCCGTCATAGAAACCGAGGCTGAAGCCTTGGGTCGATTGCCATTTCTTCTTGATCGGAGCGTCGCTGTCCAGCGGCGCTTTTGGCGTACCGCCGAACAACAGGTACAGACCGCAAGCGAAGACGATTACCGGAAGCATCTTGTTCAGCCATTCTGCTGGCAGGTAATGAGCGACGACAGCGCCAGTCAGTGCGCCGATCAAAGTGCCGACAATCGCATGCGTCCACTGCCTTGGGTGGAACAGCTTGCGGCGGTAGAAGGTGAAACTGGCGGTGGCCGAACCGAAGGTCGAACTCAACTTGTTGGTGCCCAACACCAGATGCGGTGGCAGGCCAGCGGTCAACAGCGCAGGGGTGGTCAACAGACCGCCACCGCCGGCGATGGCGTCGATGAAACCGGCAATGAAAGCGACAAGGGCCAGAATGGCCAGGGTGGTGAGGTCAACGCTGAGTTCGAAAGGCATGGAATCGGCTTATTCGGCAGGGCGCAGATTTGGCTGCGGGGAGGGCGGTCATGTTACCTGTATCCAACTGTTGCGGCGACCCGTCTGACGCCTTCGCGAGCAGGCTCGCTCCCACATTTTGAAATGCATTCCACCCTGTGGGAGCCTGCTCGCGAAGGCGGCTTTCCAGCCACTGCAAAATCTACTGTTGCCCACTCAACATCCAGCCAACAAATCTCTCCTCTACAAAACATCTATTCAACGCCGAACACCAATAAAACCAGGCATTTCAACCCTGGCACGCTTGCTGCTCTACCACTCCCATCTCCGCAAATGTCCCGAGGACACGCCAATGAGTCAGCAAGCCGTGAAATTTGCCTACTGGGTGCCGAACGTCAGCGGTGGGCTGGTGGTCAGCAAGATTGAACAACGCACCGACTGGGGCATCGACTACAACCGCAAACTGGCGCAGATCGCTGAAGCGGCCGGGTTCGAATACGCGCTGACGCAGATCCGCTTCACCGCCGGTTATGGTGCGGAGTTCCAGCACGAGTCCGTCGCATTCAGCCACGCCTTGCTCGCGGCCACCAGCAAACTCAAAGTGATCGCGGCGATCCTGCCCGGTCCTTGGCAACCAGCGCTGGCGGCCAAACAACTGGCGACGATCGATCAACTCACCAACGGCCGCATCGCGGTGAACATCGTCAGTGGCTGGTTCAAGGGCGAATTCCAGGCCATCGGCGAGCATTGGCTGGAGCACGACGAGCGTTATCGTCGTTCCGAAGAGTTCATCCGCTCACTGCGAGGCGTGTGGAGTGAGGACAACTTCACCTTTCGCGGCGACTTCTACCGCTTCGACAATTACAGTCTGAAACCGAAGCCGCTGGGCCGTCCGGAGATCTTTCAGGGCGGCAGTTCCCGTGCGGCGCGAGACATGGCGGCGCGGGTTTCGGACTGGTATTTCACCAATGGCAACAGCGTCGAGGGGATCAAGGCGCAGGTTGACGATATTCGTCAGAAAGCGGCGACGAATAATCATTCGGTGAAAGTTGGCGTCAACGCTTTTGTCATCGCCCGTGATACCGAAGAAGAGGCGCGGGCGGTACTTGCGCAGATCATCGATCAGGCGGATCCGGAAGCGGTAAACGCCTTTGGCGATGCGGCGAAACAAGCGGGCCGGGCATCGCCGGAGGGTGAGGGCAACTGGGCGAAATCGACGTTCGAGGATCTGGTGCAGTACAACGATGGCTTCAAGACCAATCTGATTGGTACGCCGCTGCAGATTGCCGAGCGGATTGTCGCGTTGAAGGCGGTGGGGGTGGATCTGGTGCTGGCTGGGTTTCTGCACTTTCAGGAAGAGGTGGAATATTTCGGGCGGCGGGTGTTGCCGCTGGTGCGCGAACTGGAGGCCGAGAAGACCGCCGCTGTCGCCTGAACCCCACAAATCCCCTGTAGGAGCTGCCGAAGGCTGCGATCTTTTGATTTTGTTTTTTAGGATCAAGATCAAAAGATCGCAGCCTTCGGCAGCTCCTTGTATGTTGCCCTCACACCAGTCAATTGAGATCTAAGCTCGCTGGTGCGGACATACGAAGATGTGTTTCTGGGGGAGACCGATCGCTCCTAAAGGCAGGACTTGCTCCTGACCTTGTCTGTAGAGAGGTCCCCCCGCCTCATTGCCCACCACGAAGAGTATCGAGAAGCCGACAAGTCGGACTTCGCATTACAAGGTTGCAGTGGCATGAAGTTCGAGGTCAGGGGAACCAGGATGCATTTCTAACCCAGTTCACTCGGAGTTGAAAGCATGAGCATGCATGTCGGTTTGGATGTGGGGTCTCGCACGACCGCCATGGGCTGGCGCAACGACGGCCGTTTTGCAGGGGCCTGCAACATCGACCAAACACCCGCCGGGCGCAAAGCAGCGGTCAACAGGTTGCTCGAGCTCAAGCCTTTATCCGTAGTGATGGAGGCCACCGGCATCTATTACCTGGATTTGGCCATGGAGCTCACCGCGGCGGGTTTGCCCGTTTCGGTTATCAACCCGAAGAGCTTTCATAACTTTGCCAAGCTGATGCTGAAAAACAGCAAAACCGATGCGATCGATGCCCAGTTGCTAGCCGAATACGGCGAACGCATGAGCCCAAAATTGTGGACGCCGCCCACGACCATACAGTTGGAACTGCGGGCTATCGGAAGGCATATCAATCGTTTGACGTGTCATCGCACCCGAGCCAAGAACGAGCTGCATGCGCTGAAAGCTACTCAAACAACCGTGAAAATGCTGATTGAAGACGAAGAAGAAGCCATTGAAGCTTTTGACAAGCGAATCGAGCGTTTCAGGCTCGCAGGTCGGGCGCTGATCGACAACTGCCCGACGCTAAGCGCCCAGTTTGGGCACATGATCGCAGCGCCGGGCATGGGCGAAATTTCAGTATTTGCGGCACTGGCTGAATTGACGACCTTGCCAGTGACACTTAAGTCCGCGCAGGTCAGCCGACATGCAGGACTCGATGTGCGGCTTACGCAATCAGGTACCAGCATCGATAAACCTGGGCGGATAAGTAAGGGCGGAAACACCTACCTACGTTCAGCGATGTACATGCCAGCGCTGACTGCCATACGTTGCGACAGCAACGTGAAAGCCTTTTACGAAGCGTTGATCGGGCGAGGGAAGAGAAAGATGCAGGCTATCGTCGCCGTCATGCGCAAATACCTGACCGGCTTGTGGGCCTGCATGCGAGCCGGCGAAGATTTCAATACGGCCAAGCTTTTTTGCGCAAAAGATCTCGCAAAAGCTTGACCGTGAACAGAGTATCTACAGGGTCGATTGTTACAGACCGAGGTCGGACAGGCTTGGATGATCATCCGGGCGCCGGCCCAGTGGCCAGTGGAACTTGCGTTCGCTCTCTTTGATCGGCATGTCGTTGATGCACGCATAGCGCTGGAACATCAGGCCTTGCTCGTCGAATTCCCAGTTTTCATTGCCGTAAGAGCGGAACCAGTTACCCGAATCATCGTGCCATTCATAGGCGTAGCGCACGGCGATGCGGGTATCCGAGTAGGCCCAGAGCTCCTTGATCAAGCGGTAGTCCAGTTCTTTCGCCCATTTACGGGTGAGGAAGGCCTTGGCTTCTTCGCGATTGTTGGCGAACTCGGCGCGGTTACGCCACTTGGTGTCGAGGGTGTAGGCCAGCGATACCCGTTCCGGGTCGCGGGAGTTCCAGCCATCCTCGGCCAAACGAACTTTTTCGATCGCCGATTCACGGTTGAAGGGCGGCAATGGCGGACGTACCTGGGCTGCAGTAGACATGTTCAGTCTCCCGATCTAATTAATAATTGAACAACAAGTCCGGCTTATTAAGGCGTTACAGGTCCAATAACTTTCGCGCCATGCATTGCGCATTATCGGCGGCACTGTGATCACCCATCACAAGCGCTACGGTAATGGCACCGTCAATCAGGATCAGCAGCTGTCTGGCCAGCAGTTGCGGATCTTCGGCGCCATGTTCGGTACACAGCTCGCACACGTAGTCGAGCAGCTTCTGTTTGTGTTCTTTGGCGACCAGGCGCACCGGGTCCTGTGGATCGCCGGTTTCGCCGCTGGTGTTGATGAATGCGCAGCCACGAAAGCCTTCGGAGGCGAACCAGCTCTTGAGCACGGTGAACAGGTTGAGCAGGCGATCGGCCGGGGTTTCGGCCTGATCGACGGCGCTCCTGTACCAATGCATCCAGCGCACGTCACGGCGTTGCAGGGCGGCGACGGTCAGCGCGTCCTTGTCGGCAAAGTAACGGTAGATACTTTTTCTGGAGACGCCGGCGGTTTTCACCAGAAGATCCATGCTGGTGGCAGCGATGCCACTTTTGTAGATCAGCTTTTCGGTGACATCCAGAATGATGTCTCGTGTGTCGTTGCTAGTGATTTCGTTCATGTGGCGAACAGTAGAACGATTGTTCTCCTTTGGCAATGGTTTTTTAGGATCAAAAGATCGCAGCCTTCGGCAGCTCCTACATTGGCCCGTGTAGGAGCTGCCGAAGGCTGCGATCTTTTGATCTCTTTACGGGCACTAACAAGACCCGAAGGATGCGATGGTGTAAGCTCTCGGGTTCTTCGGATTCGACCCATTGCGAGCCCTATGCCGTTGCTTTTCAAACGTTCCCTGCTGCCTAAACTGCGCAGCTTTCCGCTGACCGCCGAGGCCGTGACCATTCTGTCCGGCGCCGCCGAGTTCCGTCGTTGCCTGCTGGAAAAAATCGCCACGGCGACCCAGCGCATCTACATCGTCGCGCTGTATCTGCAGCAAGACGAAGCCGGTCAGGAAATCCTCGATGCTCTCCACGCGGCCAAGCTTAAGCGCCCCGAGCTGGAAATCGCCGTGGTCGTCGATTGGTTGCGTGCCCAGCGCGGGCTGATCGGCGCCGGAAAGCAGCCGGGCAACTCGGCGTGGTATCAGGAAATGACCCGCACGCACCAGAGCGAAGTGCCGGTGTACGGCGTGCCGGTGCAGACCCGCGAGTTGTTTGGTGTGCTGCATTTGAAAGGCTTCGTGATCGACGACTGCGTGGTCTACAGCGGCGCGAGCCTGAACAACGTTTACCTGCACAAGTTCGACAAGTACCGTTTCGACCGTTATCACGTCCTGCAAAGTCGCGAACTGGCCGATTCGATGCATCACTTGGTCAAGCACGGCCTGATCGAATCGAAAGCGGTGCATCGCCTCGATCTGCCAAACCTGCCGACTACGCGTAGCCTGCGCAACGACATCGGCGATCTGCGCAGCCGTCTCAAATACGCGACGTACGATACCGCCACCGGCAGCACGGCCAGAGAAGGCCTGTCAGTCACTCCGTTGCTCGGCGTCGGCAAGAACAACCCGTTGAACCGGGCGATTCTTGAGTTGATCGCCAGCGCGCAAAAGCAACTGACCATCTGCACGCCATACTTCAATCTGCCGCTGGGCGTGATCCGTGAGATCAACCGCGCGCTGGCCCGTGGCGTGAAGATCGATATCGTCGTCGGCGACAAGACCGCCAACGACTTCTATATCCCGCCGAGCGAGCCGTTCAAGGTGATCGCGGCGCTACCGTATCTGTACGAGATCAGCCTGCGCCGCTTTGCCAAACGGCACCAGCGCAATATCGACAGTGGTCAGTTGAACCTGCACTTGTGGCGTGATGGCGACAATACCTATCACCTCAAGGGCATGTGGATCGATCAGCGCTATACGTTGCTGACCGGCAACAACCTGAATCCACGGGCATTTCGCCTGGATCTGGAGAATGCGTTGTTGATCGATGACCCGAAGGGCGAATGGCTGGAGCCGCGGGCGAAGGAGCTGGAAGAGATTTTCCGGCATACCACGCGGATCGACGGCTTTCAGACTCTGGAGACGCTGCCGGAATACCCGGCCGGGGTGGCCAGGTTTCTCAAGCGCGTGAGTCGGGTGCGGATTGAGCGGTTGCTCTACCGGATCCTGTAAGGCTTAACATTTGTGGCGGTCATACAACCGCTATCGCGAGCAGGCTCACTCCTACAGGGGAACGCATTCCTAATGTAGGAGTGAGCCTGCTCGCGATAGGGCTTCAACAGGCGCTACAAAAAAATCAGTTGAGACCCAACTTGCCACGCAACGTGGACAGGTCCTCAGCCAAAGTATTCACCGGCCCAACCAGCGCTTTACGGTCGTTATCCTTCACCTTGTCATAAGTCTCGAAACCACCATCCTTGGTTTTGTACTTGGCCAGAATCTTGTCGACCGTGGCAAAGTTCTTGTCGACCTTCGCGACGAAAGCCTTGTCCTGCTTCTCGATCTGCGGACGGAACAGATCAACGATTTTCTTCGCGCCGTCAATGTTGCCCTGGAAGTCATACAGGTCGGTGTGGCTGTAGCGATCTTCTTCGCCGGAGATCTTGGTGGCGGCCACTTCTTCCAGCAGCGCAGCAGCACCGCCGACGACTTTCTCCGGCGGGAAAGTCAGGCCGGCCACGCGAGTCTGCAGGTCTTTGACGTCGCTGTTGAGCTTGTCCGCCAACTCGTTCAGGCCTGCGGTGCTTTTCTCCGAGAACAGCGAGTATTCGATGCGGTGGAAACCGGTGAAGTCATCCGCTTTCACGCCTTTCTCGTGGTCGTCGACGCGGGAGTCGATGGATGCATCGAGGTCACTGAACAGCTCGGCAATCGGCTCGATCGACTCGTAATAAACGCGGGTCGGTGCGTAGAGTTTTTGCGCGGTGGCCAGGTCGCCTTTCTTCACCGCATCGGTGAATTGCTGGGTGTGGCTGCCCAGTTCATCCAATTGTTCGGTGACGTAGATCTTGTAGTCCGACACCGGCCCGACCAGATCCAGCGGTGCCGTGGCGGCGAACGCCGACAGCGGGGTGTTGAGCAAACCTAGGGTCAGCAATAAGGCGAGTGGCGTCTTTTTCATGGGGGCGGCTCCAGTGTTGG
The DNA here is from genome assembly GCF_009834515.1 of Pseudomonas sp. R84. Taxonomy (NCBI): domain Bacteria; kingdom Pseudomonadati; phylum Pseudomonadota; class Gammaproteobacteria; order Pseudomonadales; family Pseudomonadaceae; genus Pseudomonas; species Pseudomonas sp. R84. The sequence goes on along the minus strand of NZ_CP019426.1, from coordinate 3,494,411 downwards.
GATGTTGTTTCAGGCAGCGGTTTTCGGTTGTGTGGCGTTGAGCAGCGAGCGACCGATGAAGTCTTTGTCGCCGGTGACACCCGGCAGGGTGAAGAAGTAGCCGCCGCCGACCGGTTTGAGGTATTCCTCAAGCGGCTCGCCGTTGAGGCGGGTCTGCACGGTGATGAAGCCTTTTTCCAGGTCGGCCTGGTAACAGATGAACAGCAGGCCCATGTCGAGCTGGCCGTTCTTGTTCACGCCGTTGGAGTAGTTGAACGGCCGGCGCAGGATCAGGTTGGCCTGCGTCGCGGCAGTGCGCGGGTTGGCCAGACGAATGTGCGCGTCGAGTTTGGTCAGCTTGCCGGCCGGGTCTTTGCTGTAATCCGGGACTTCGCTTTCATGCTGGCCACCCATCGGTGCCCCGGTAGTTTTGACCCGGCCAAGGATGCTTTCCTGTTCCTGCAACGGCGTGCGATCCCAACGCTCAACGAAGTTGCGGATGATCCGCACCGCTTGATAGCTGCCGTGCGCGGCCCAGGCCGGTTCGTCACTGCCCGGTTGCACCCACACCAGGCGATCCATGGCCTTGCTGTCGTTAGAGTCGGGGTTGGCCGAGCCATCACGGAAACCGAGAAAATTGCGCGCCGACTGTGCCGGCACACCGGGTTTCGCCGGGGCTTGCGGCGGCACGCTGCCTTCCTGCTTCCAGCGCACCAGCAGCAGGTCGGGCAGGTTTTTGACGATGTCGCGCAGGGCGTGAATATTGGTGTCAGCAGTGTTCGAACAGAACTGCAGGCTCAGGTCGCCATGGCAGCAATCGGCGTCCAGCGCGTCGTTGGGGAAACCGACCATGCGCATCAGTCGTTTGGGTTTAGCATCGGCCAGACCGAAGCGCTCGTCGAACAGTGACTCGCCGACAGAAACGGTGATGGTCAGGTTGTCCGGCGTCACGTTCGGGCCGAGGATGCCGGAATCCGGCGGCGGCAGTTTCGGATCGATCTGTGCGACCGGGCCACCCTTCATCAGAAACGCGATGCGTTCGTTGAGCGTGCGGAACAACCGCTCCAGATCTTCACGATCACTGGCCAATACGTCGAACGAAACCAGCATGCCCGAGGCCGGACGCGGGGTGACGATGCCGGTCTGGTGCACGCCGTGGAAATCGTGGCGGTCTTCGGTCTTGTCGCTGCTCGGTGCTTCGGTGACTTGCGCCGGCGCTGCGGCCATGGCCGGGCAGCTCAAGGCTGAACCGGCGAGGGCAACACCCGCGGCGCCCATGCCCATCAAGACACGGCGACGTTGCAGGTTAAGTGGTTCGATATCTTTCATCGGGAATTCGTCTTCTGCTTACAGGCCGGAGAGGCCGAGGGCGGGATCGATGCCATCCAATGCGTCGGCCAGGGCCTGGGCCTTGTCGGCAATCTGCTTGCGTTGCGCGCCGCTGACGGAGTCGTAGCTGGCGTAGCCGTCCTTGATCTTGTAGGCGTCGAGTTCGCTGTCGAAATCCGTCAGTGCCTTGTCGATTTTCGGCAGCAGGTCAGCGGCGGACTTGCTCAACATTGGCAGCAGCAGATCGACGACTTTGTGTGCGGTTTGCGCGTTGGCTGCAAAACCGTTGAGGTCGCTGTGGCTGTAGCGTTCTTCTTCACCGCTGGCGGCGCGGACGTCGGCCAGGGTGTTGAGGTTGCGCACGATGATGCTGACCAATTGCTCGGGTGGCAGGCTCTGCGCGAGCAATTGCTGTTTGAGTGTGGTGACATCGCTGAGCAGGCGCTTGGCGACCGGTGTCAGTTCGTCGAGTTTGCGTTGCTGGAACAGGGCGTATTCGACGCGGTGGAAACCGACGAACGCCGGATCCTCTTCGCGCTTTTCGAAGTAGTCGGCGCGGGCGTTGATGCTGTTGTCCAGTTCGGCGAGGCGCTGCGCGGCCGGGGCCAGACGTTGATAAGCCGCACGTGCCGGCAGGTACAGCGCCTGCGCCTGGCTCAAGTTGCCGCTTTCAATCGCTTGATCGAGCGCGGTCACGGCTTTGATCAGCGCGCTGCTCTGGCTGGCCAGGTACACACGGAACTCCGACAACGGCCCGACGAAGGTGACCATCGACGGTTTGGCCTTCGCGGCAGCATCAGAAGCGGCAGTCGGCGTCACATGCAGGGTGCCACGCGGATTGCTCAGCAGGCCGCAGGTGATCGCGTAATCGCCCGGTTGCAGGTTGGCATTGATCACCTGACTCAGGCCCGGCGCAATGTTTTCGCGCTCCTCAACGACGAGCACGCCGTCGAGAATTTCCCATTCCACCGCCCGGTCGGAGCGGTTGACGATGCGGAAACTGGCGCGACCGGCCGGCACTGTCAGCGCGTTCGGCTCGCATTTGCCCGGATGAATGTTCACCACCACTTCATCGTGATTGTGCTGACGCTTGGCCGCAGCCATTTTCGAGGCGTAATAAAACAGACCACCTGCGGCGATCATCACCACCACCGAACCGGCCACCGCCCAGCGCAAGGCGCGGGGAGGGGAGGCCTGAGGAGTATTAGGCTTTGACATGAATGCCCTTATTGGCTGGAAACAGAAGACGATTGAGCGGACGGCTTGGGCGCCGGCAGAAAGAACATCACCAGCGCGACGAGCAGATAGATCAGATACGCGCCGAGGGTGCTGACGGTCGGCGCATCCTGGTAACCGAACATGCCGGCCAGCACCGAGCCCAAGGGGCCGTCCATCGGCAGCGTCGCGCTGAAGTCGAACAGCACGGTTTGCAGGTGATTCCACATCCCGGCTTCATGCAGGGCTTGCACGGAATTGGCGAGAATCCCGGCGGCGACCACCAGAATGAACAGGCCGGTCCACTTGAAGAACGCCGAAAGATTGAGACGCATGCTGCCGCTGTAGATCAGGAAGCCGACGATGATCGCCAGAATCAACCCGAGCAGGGCACCGATCGGCGCGCCCGGGCCTTCGCTCTGCTGGAACACCGCGAGCAGGAAGAACACCGTTTCCAGACCTTCCCGGGCGACAGCGAAAAACACCATGGCGATCAGCGCAATGACCTGATGCTTCGAAGAAGTCAGCGCGTGATCCAGCGAAGATTGCAGCGAATGCTTGATCGAACGCGCGACTTTACGCATCCAGAACACCATGGAACTGAGAATGCCAACGGCCATCAGGCCGACGATGCCTTCGAACAGTTCTTGCTGTTTTTGCGGGAATTCGGCACTGACCAGTTCCAGGCCACCACCTACCAGCAGGGCGAGGGCGGCGGCGAGAAACACGCCGATCCACACGGCGGGCATCCATTGACCACGGCCGGTTTGCTGGAGGTAACTGGCGATAATGCCAACGATCAGCGCGGCTTCAATGCCTTCGCGCAGCATGATCAGAAAGGGAACGAGCATTCGGTATCCAACAAGTCATTCGAAGAGGTTACAAGTTGTAACATAATGACAACCATTCTCACATGACATTGATTGACATAAACCTGAACACAAGCTGAACAACCTGTTTTTTGCCCCAGCACAGAACCCTGTGGGAGCGAGCCTGCTCGCGATGGCGTCGTGTCAGTCAGCGCTGATTTTTCAGACCCACCGCTATCGCGAGCAGGCTCACTCCTACAGGGGGTTCGTGTTGAATTCGCCACCTGCGGTAAGATGCCTGCCACTCAAAACAACAAGGTTCACCGCGCTCCATGTCGGAAAAAGACACCATCGCTGTTCAACTGGTGCGTGAAGCACTGCTGCAAAGTTGTGCCCCGGGCGTGGCCACGGAAGAAGCCTTGAACAAGGTCGGGATTGATCCGGCGTTGCTGCAAACCGAGCACGGTCGGGTACCGGCCTCGCAGTACGCGAAGCTTTGGCGGTTATTGGCGCGCCGTGGCGATGACGAGTTCTTTGGTATGGACCCGCGCAAGCTCAAGTCCGGCAGCCTTGAATTCCTCTGTCGCAGTGCGATGGCGCAACCGACACTCGCAGCGGGTTTGAGCACGGGGTTGAGCTTTCTCTCACTGATGCTCGAACGCCTGCCTGCACAACTGGTGCACCAGCAAAGTCTGGCGGAAATCGTTCTGCTTGAAGACGATCCCGAACCACGCCGTGCCTTCAGCTATTTCACCTACTGGATGATCGTCCACGGCGTCGCGTGCTGGCTGGCCGGGCGACGGATACCGATTCTGGCGATTGAATTGCGCTGTGCGGCGCCGGACTTCACCGATGATTACCGGGTAATGTTCTCGGAAAACCTGCGTTTCGAGCGGCCACGGACACGGATGATTTTCTCCGCCGATTGCCTCGATCTGCCGATCAAGCGCAGTGCCGAGGAGTTGAAACGCTTTCTCGCCCACGCCCCGGCCAATATTCTGGTGAAGTACCGCGATCCGCAAAGTCTTGCCAGCCGGGTCAAGCAGGATCTACGGCAACTGCCCGCTGAACAATGGCCGGAAACCGAGGCACTGGCGCAACAGTTGTGCATGTCGGCCTCGACCTTGCGCCGGCGACTGGCGGAGGAAGGGCAGACCTATCAAGGCCTCAAGGACAGTGTGCGCAAGGAGTTGGCCATTGTCTGGCTGGCGGAATCTTCGATCAGTTTTGTCGAAATTGCCAGCCGCTTGGGATTTGCCGATGTCAGCTCATTTTATAAAGCGTTCCGCAAATGGGCGGGCTCCAATCCTGGTCACTACCGCAGCCTGATCCTCAGCCAGCCAGCCGAAGCTGGCTCGACCGAGGGAACAGTTACAGTTCTTTCACACTGACCAGCGAGGTGGTACCGGTACCGAACGTCGAAGCCTTGATGCGCAACTGCAAGTCATTCTTCGCACCGCGCAGGACATAGATATGATCCGTCAGCTTCGGGCTTTCGAGCTTGAACAGTTTCACACTGCCCTCTGGATAAAGCGTGGGGTCAAGTTCCAGTACCGCGTGGATCTTGTTGGCACGGGATGAAATGTTGTAGCGGTTTTTCCCGAACAGCGTCTCCGAAAGCTGCTGCAGAGGCATGGAATCCGGAGCGAGATCGGTCACATACAGTCCGACGATGTTGCGTTGCGGTCTGCCGTACGCATCGTTGGACGAATTGTCGATAAACGCGCTTCTTGTGGCTTTGATCGTCGCTAATTTATCCCGGTTCACGTAGTGATACAGTCGCTTGGGCAAGGGTTTGATTTCGGTTTCGATAACCGACGGAAACCCGCTACTGTCAGCGATTGCCCGCCGTGAAGGCCCCGGTGCCTCAGTGTTGGAATCATCATGGCCGCGCTTGCTTGGCGCGCCCCCTTTCAGGTGCATCCGGTTATCCACTGTCCATCGCCCCTGACCGTCGGAGATCAGGAAGGGGCCGGGCCGCTGGTAATCCACCGGGTCAATGATCAGCACCGGCCCTTCTTCAATCGAAACCCGAAAAAACTGACCTTCCACCAATGCATGCCATTTGTTGTTGTACCGATAAAGGCCTTTGTTGCGTCCTTGCGCCTCGGGTTCTCCGAGGTCTACCGGCTTTTCCATCGCGAAACTGTCGAGTATCGCTTGCTGCGCCCGGGAAAAGGATGAGCGCGGTGTCGCCAACGCGTTTTCGGTAATCGACAGGTCCACCTGTGGATGTTGCTCACTCGGTAAACTACGGTTTTCAAGGACCGGCACGTCGGGCGTAGCGGGGGCGGGACTTTCGACGGAATAGTCGAACACTTCCGGTTCGATCGACAGGTGCGGCACACTCTCGGCGTTTTGGGACCTCGTCGTGACGCGCCCGGCGTGCATGAGTACGGCCGCCAGGTTAAGCAACAGGTCAGCCACGGCGAACGACTTGTCCTGACCATCCGATTGCGACAGTGCCTCAAGATCGGCCTTGAGACTCACCGCCAATTGCACTAACCATCCGGCGGTGGCTGCCGGCCCGGTCACCAGCGGCAACAACGACTCGAATATCAACCAGCTCAGTGTCTTGAAGTGGGCCCAGCGACTTTCTGCATTGGACACTGATTGGCGGTCTGCCAACTCGACAAGCGCCCGGCTGTTCGCCTCATACAAGTGCTGAAATACATCGCCCTGCAGTGGGGACACGTTTTTCAGTTCCCAACGCAGGCGTATTTCGTTAGCGCCCAACAGCCCGGTGTGCCTGACCACGGCTTGGTACCAGTCATGGATGCTCTTCTGCAGCGGGGCGTCGGACTGAATTGCCTGCTCCAGATGCCTGCGCGAAGGGTATTGAATCAACGAAGGGGAATAGAAGGGGCGATAGAGGATAACCGGAGCATCGCTCTGGTCGCCGGCAGCAATGACGAACATATTCAGAACCGGTCCGAGCCGCAGGTGCAAGGGGCTGACGACGATCTGTCGAGCGGCGTCGCCATCAGCCAGCGCGATGATCAGACGTACACCGTCATCGTCAAAACCATGGGCGCCCGTCAGTTTTGCCTCTAGTGCCTGGAGCGGCAATTGATTGCGCAGGTGAACCGTGAACAGATTTTGTCGGGACGACGCCTCGGTACGATTATCAAGCAAATGCTGTTTCAGATACGCCGGGTAGGTACGGCCAATGTCCACCGACTGGATGAGACTCTTGACGTAATCAGGGGTCATCCACGCTGGTACATTACGCTGGTGCAAGCCTTTGACGGTCATCGTGCCCCATGGCAGGCCGGCAAGATTCTCCAGCGCAAAATCGATGATGCCCAGCCTGATGGTTTCCACGCTTCCCCATCCACCGGGTACACCTCGCGCCACCTTGACGTTGAGTTCCATGTCATCAGGGTTTACCGGTTCATGCCCGTCATGGCTCATCTGATCGACGAGTGCTTGACTGGCAAAGTCGCGAATGGAATCCAGATCGGTGAAAAACGTCGCACCGTCGTACTCCAGATGAGTTGCCGCCATGGCCGATACATAGCGCCGATAAGTACGGCGATCACAAGAGTCTGCATTCTTTAGCCATTGCGGCAAATGCTGGTCGACATTTGCCGTTTGGTAAACATGCGGCTGTTTGCCGGCCAGCAGGCGAAGTGGATCGGTGATCTGGTCGAACAGTTGCTCAGCGCCCTCGAATATTTCGTTGACCGGAATCTGGATGCACTCAAGTTCCAACAGTTGCTGATCGATCAGGACCCGCACCAGCTCATCAAAAATATCCGCATCAGGCTCATAACGATCAACGCTCAGGGTGGTGAACTCCCAGCTTCGCTGCAAGTATCGGGCAATATTCTGTATGCAGTCAGACTCGGATTCAAATCGCTCCCAGGCACCCGAAGATTGAATCAACACTGTTCCTGATTTGTCCGTAATCAACAGAGCAGGATAGATTAGCGAGAGATTATCAGTCTCGTTATTCAAGGTGATTTTCAACAGATAAGCCGGCGCCCGTAAATGCTCGTTAAAAATTTCTCGATGGTGTTTTTCTGATTTGATGACCAAGCCAGTCAAAGCAAAATAAAAGTCTTGATCTGACTGGTGAAGTAATTCATTGATGTTCGATGCGCAGGCATCTTTTACAACCTCAGCCAGCCACTGCCAACGCGTCATGCCGTTATCGGCTGGTTGCTGCCAATAATCCAGCAACTGTTGCTGCAACGCAGGAACCAGTGCTTGGCACAGTTCTTCCTGAGCCAGGTGGAATTCGGCGAGATCGATTGCAGAGTGGCTCTCGGCATTTACCGGAATGATCAGGTTTTCGTCGGCCACAACAACACTGCGCCCTTCAGTGAAGGCCTGAATGAATGCATCCAGAAAAGGTACTGGTTCGGCGTCCAGAACAAAACGGGTATCACGATAAAATATCGAATCAAGCGTTAGTGAGCCCGATTCAAGACAGTGTTCCAGATAGTTTTCCAGTTGCGATCTGGCAACACTGCGTAACGTCGGGTGATTTTTGAATTGAGCGCGTATCGATTGTTCGAAAATAAAGCTTTTGTCATCAAATGAGTTTTCTTGGGGCGACACTGTGCGTTCCTTTTGGATCAAGATAGAAGTTGGGTGTTCGTCATCGCAAACTACCAAGGCATCCAACTTTCTACCACTGCATATAATTATCAACTTGTAAGTAAACGGTTGTACGCCAGTCAGGGTTGGCCAAACCAGTCAGCCACATTGATAGCTTTGACCATTGCCCCAGTCCCCGCACGGCGCGACTATCCCTGTGTTGTTTACGGTTCCCAGCCTAATAAAAAACAGAGGGATTCTGGCAATGCGCGATTACTTGTCTGCCACCGCACAGTTCAACTATCAGCACACCGTGGATGCCGCGCTCAGCGGTACGCTTGCGGCGCTCAACGCCTGCGTCGAATGCTGCGACCGCCATGCCTTGCCGGGGCGCATTGCGCTGTTCTGGGAAGGCCGCGATGGCGCCAGTGCGACGTACACTTTCTGCGAGCTGCAGGACAAAGCCGCGCGTTTCGCCAATTTCCTTCTCGCCCAGGGCGTGCAGAAGGGCGACAAGGTCGCCGGTCTGCTGCCACGCAACATCGAATTGCTCATCACTGTGCTCGCCACCTGGCGCATCGGCGCGGTGTATCAGCCGCTGTTTACCGCGTTCGGCCCAAAAGCCCTTGAACATCGCCTGAACAGCTCAGGCGCCAAAGTGGTGGTCACTGACGCGGTCAACCGGCCGAAACTCGCTGAAGTCGCCGATTGTCCGACACTCGTCACCGTTGGCGGCGCGAAAGGCCAGGGCATTGTCCGTGGCGACTTCAGTTTCTGGGCCGAACTGGCCAACCATTCCAGCGTCTGCGAACCGGTATCACTGAGCGGTGAAGACCCGTTTTTGCTGATGTTCACCTCAGGCACCACCGGCCCGTCGAAAGCGCTGTCGGTACCGCTCAAAGCCATCGTCGCGTTCCAGAGCTACACCCGTGATGCCGTCGATCTGCGCCCGGAAGATTCGTTCTGGAACGTCGCCGATCCGGGTTGGGCCTACGGCATTTATTTCGGCGTCACCGGCCCGTTGTCGATGGGGCACCCGATCACTTTTTACGATGGCCCGTTCACCCTCGAAAGCACCTGCCGGGTGATCAACAAATACGGCATCACCAACCTCACCGGTTCGCCAACCGCTTACCGCTTGCTGATTGCCGGCGGCGACGAGTTCGCCAACTCGATCAAAGGCAAATTGCGCATCGTCAGCAGTGCCGGCGAACCGCTGAACCCGGAAGTGATCCGCTGGTTCGCCGACAACCTCGACGTGGTCATTCATGACCATTACGGCCAGACCGAACTGGGCATGGTGCTGTGCAACCACCACGGCCTCGACCACGCGGTTCATCTCGGTGCGGCCGGTTTCGCCTCGCCTGGCCACCGCATTGTTGTGCTCGATGAGCAATACAAAGAACTTGGCGTCGGCCAGCCCGGCATTCTCGCCATCGACCGCCCGCAATCGCCGATGTGCTGGTTTGGCGGTTACGAAGGCGCGCCCACCAAGGCGTTCGTCGGCGATTACTACCTCAGTGGCGATACCGTGGAATGGAACCCGGACGGCAGCATCAGCTTCGTCGGCCGCAGCGACGACGTGATTACCACGTCGGGCTACCGCGTCGGTCCGTTTGATGTTGAAAGTGCATTGATTGAGCACCCGGCAGTGGTCGAAGCGGCGGTGGTCGGCAAACCCGATCCGGAGCGCACCGAACTGGTCAAAGCCTTCGTGGTGCTGAGCGCCCAATACCGCGCCGCGCCGGAGTTGGCCGAAGAATTGCGCCAACACGTGCGCAAACGTCTGGCCGCGCATTCATACCCGCGTGAAATCGAATTTGTCAGCGAATTGCCCAAGACCCCGAGTGGCAAATTGCAGCGCTTTATCTTGCGCAACCAGGAAATCGCCAAGGCTCAAGAGGCCGCGGCGCACAACGTTTCAGCTTGAACCGAAGGAAACAGTCATGCAGATCGAGAACAAGGTTTTTATCGTCACCGGTGGCGCGTCCGGCCTGGGTGCCGCTACCGCTGAATTGCTGGTCAGTGCCGGCGCCAAAGTGATGCTGGTGGACATGAATGCCGAAGCCGTCGCCGCTCAGGCTCAGCGTCTTGGCGCGCAAAGCGTGGTCGCCGACATCAGCAACGAAGCCGCCGCTGAAGCTGCCGTGCAGGCTACCGTCAAAGCCTTTGGCAGCCTCAACGGTCTGGTCAACTGCGCCGGTATCGTCCGTGGCGAGAAGATCCTCGGCAAGAGCGGCCCACATGCGCTGAGCAGCTTCGCGCAAGTGATCAACGTCAACCTGATCGGCAGCTTCAATATGCTGCGTCTGGCCGCTGCGGCCATCGCTGAATCCGAGGCAAACGCTGATGGCGAACGCGGTGTGATCATCAACACTGCATCTGTCGCGGCGTTCGACGGCCAGATCGGCCAAGCGGCGTACTCTGCTTCGAAAGGCGCGATCGCCAGCCTGACCCTGCCGGCTGCCCGTGAACTGGCGCGTTTCGGCATCCGCGTGATGACCATCGCCCCAGGCATTTTTGAAACGCCGATGATGGCCGGCATGACCCCGGAAGTCCGCGAGTCGCTGGCCGCCGGCGTACCGTTCCCGCCACGTCTGGGCAAGCCTGCCGAGTACGCCGCGCTGGTTCGGCATATCATCGAAAACAGCATGCTCAACGGCGAGGTGATCCGTCTCGACGGCGCCTTGCGCATGGCCGCCAAGTAAGGAGGATTTGTCATGACCATTTCCAACGATCCGATTGTTATCGTTAGCGCCGTGCGCACGCCCATGGGCGGTTTTCAGGGCGAGCTGAAAAGCCTCACTGCACCGCAACTCGGCGCTGCGGCGATCAAAGCCGCAGTGGAACGTGCCGGTGTCGCCAGCGACTCGGTCGATGAAGTGCTGTTCGGTTGTGTGCTGCCTGCCGGGCTCGGCCAGGCACCTGCACGTCAGGCTGCGCTGGGCGCCGGGCTGGATAAATCGACCCGTTGCACCACCGTCAACAAGATGTGCGGCTCGGGCATGGAAACCACCATTCTCGCTCACGACATGCTGTTGGCTGGCAGTGCCGATGTGGTGATCACCGGTGGCATGGAAAGCATGTCCAATTCGCCGTATCTGCTGGATCGCGCGCGCGCCGGTTACCGCATGGGCCATGGTCGCGTGCTTGACTCGATGTTCCTCGACGGCCTTGAAGACGCTTACGACAAGGGCCGCCTGATGGGCACCTTCGCCGAAGACTGCGCCGAGACCAACCACTTCAGTCGTGAAGCGCAGGATGCCTTTGCCATCGCCTCGACCACCCGCGCGCAGCAGGCGATCAAGGACGGCAGCTTCAAGGACGAAATCGTCCCGCTGACCGTGACCGTCGGCAAAGAGCAGGTACTGATCAGCCACGACGAGCAGCCACCGAAAGCCAAACTCGACAAAATCGCCTCGCTGAAACCGGCATTCCGTGAAGGCGGCACGGTGACGGCGGCGAACTCCAGTTCGATTTCTGACGGTGCGGCGGCGCTGGTGCTGATGCGTCAGTCGCAGGCGCAGAAACTCGGACTGAAACCGCTGGCGGTGATCCATGGCCACGCCGCGTTCGCTGATACTCCGGGCTTGTTCCCGGTGGCGCCGATTGGTGCGATCAAGAAACTGATCAAGAAAACCGGTTGGTCGCTGGGTGACGTCGATCTGTTCGAGGTCAACGAAGCGTTTGCCGTGGTCGGCATGGCGGCGATGACGCATCTGGAAATCCCCCATGACAAGTTGAATGTGCATGGTGGCGCCTGTGCCTTGGGTCACCCGATCGGTGCATCGGGGGCGCGGATTCTGGTGACGCTACTGTCGGCCCTGCGCCAGAGAAAGCACAAACGCGGCATCGCAGCGATCTGTATCGGCGGCGGCGAAGCCACGGCCATGGCCGTGGAATGCCTTTACTGAGCCCAACACCAATCCCCTTGTAGGAGTGAGCCTGCTCGCGATAGCGTCTTTTCAGTCAATAATGATCTGTCTGATCCACCGCTATCGCGAGCAGGCTCACTCCTACAGGGAAAGCGGTGCGACTGATATTTAAGGATTCACCATGATTCCCAACGAAGACCAAACCCAGATCCGTGACATGGCCCGGCAGTTCGCCGAGGAACGACTCAAACCGTTCGCCGCCGAATGGGATCGCGAGCACTGTTTCCCCAAGGAAGCCATTGGTCATATGGCTGAGCTGGGCTTCTTCGGCATGCTCGTGCCGGAACAGTGGGGCGGCTGCGACACCGGTTACCTGGCGTACGCGATGGCCCTGGAAGAAATCGCCGCCGGCGACGGCGCCTGCTCGACGATCATGAGCGTGCACAACTCGGTCGGCTGCGTGCCGATCCTCAAGTTCGGCAACGACGATCAGCGCGAACGCTTCCTCAAACCCTTGGCCAGCGGCGCCATGCTCGGCGCATTTGCGCTGACCGAACCGCAAGCCGGTTCCGATGCCAGCAGCCTGAAAACCCGTGCACGGCTGGAAGGCGATCACTACGTGCTCAACGGCTGCAAACAGTTCATCACCTCCGGGCAAAACGCCGGGATCGTGATTGTGTTTGCGGTGACCGATCCGAGTGCCGGCAAACGCGGCATCAGCGCGTTTATCGTGCCGACCGATTCGCCGGGCTACAAAGTCGCTCGCGTCGAAGACAAACTCGGCCAGCACGCTTCCGACACCTGTCAGATTCTTTTCGAAGATGTGCAAGTGCCGGTGGCCAACCGCCTGGGTGAAGAGGGCGAGGGCTACAGAATCGCCTTGGCCAACCTTGAAGGCGGCCGTGTCGGCATCGCTTCGCAATCGGTGGGCATGGCCCGCGCGGCGTTTGAAGCGGCGCGTGATTACGCCCGTGAGCGCGACACCTTCGGCAAACCGATCATCGAGCATCAGGCCGTGGCATTCCGTTTGGCCGACATGGCCACGCAAATTGCCGTCGCCCGGCAGATGGTGCATTACGCGGCGGCCCTGCGTGACAGCGGCCAACCGGCGCTGGTCGAGGCCTCCATGGCGAAACTGTTCGCTTCGGAAATGGCCGAAAAGGTCTGTTCAATGGCGTTGCAAACGCTCGGTGGTTACGGTTACCTCAACGACTTCCCGCTGGAGCGCATCTACCGCGACGTGCGCGTCTGCCAGATCTACGAAGGCACCAGCGATATTCAGCGCATGGTCATTTCGCGCAATCTTTAAGAAGGAATTTTTATTCATGACGTACGAAACCATTCTGCTGGAAATCCATGGCCGCGTTGGCTTGATTACCCTCAACCGTCCGCAGGCGTTGAACGCGCTGAATGCGCAACTGGTCAGCGAAGTGAACCAGGCTCTTGATGCACTTGAAGCCGATGCGAACATCGGTTGCATCGTCCTCACGGGTTCGAAAAAGGCCTTCGCCGCCGGCGCCGACATCAAGGAAATGGCCGAACTGACTTACCCGCAGATCTACATGGACGACTTGTTCAGTGACAGCGATCGCGTGGCCAATCGCCGTAAGCCGATCATCGCCGCCGTTAACGGTTTCGCCCTCGGTGGTGGCTGTGAGCTGGCGTTGATGTGCGACTTCATTCTGGCTGGCGACAACGCCAGATTCGGCCAGCCGGAAATCAACCTCGGCGTGCTGCCGGGCATGGGCGGCACCCAGCGTCTGACCCGCGCCGTGGGTAAAGCGAAAGCCATGGAGATGTGCCTGAGCGGGCGCATGATCGATGCGGTGGAAGCCGAGCGTTGCGGCATCGTTGCGCGAATTGTACCGAGTGATGAGTTGTTGGACGAAGCGCTGAAAGTGGCGGCGGTGATTGCCAGCAAGTCGCTGCCGATTGCGATGATGGTCAAAGAGAGCGTGAATCGTGCCTTTGAAGTGAACCTGACTGAGGGCGTTCGCTTCGAGCGTCGGGTGTTCCATGCGGCGTTTGCCACGCAGGATCAGAAGGAGGGGATGGCGGCGTTTATTGCCAAGCGTGAGGCGGCATTCCAAGGCAAGTAATGCGTCAAAAGCGAAAAGCCCCTCACCCTAGCCCTCTCCCAGAGGGAGAGGGGACTGATTGGGGGATGCTTTAGATATACGCCGACCTGAAAGTGCTTTAATGAATCCATAATCGACACAATCTTCCAGGTCGATGTATAACGCCAGACACCTCGGTCGGCTCCCTCTCCCTCTGGGCGGTCCGACGTTTCGGGAGGGCTGGGGAGAGGGAAAGGGGCCAACACCATTACAACTGGTAGTTCTTCAGCTCCCGCGCAATCACCATCCGCTGAATCTCGCTCGAGCCTTCATAGATCTGGGTAATCCGCGCATCGCGGTAGTACTTCTCGACCGGATAATCCTCCAGATACCCATACCCGCCATGAATCTGAATCGCTGACGAGCAGACCTTCTCGGCCATTTCCGAAGCAAACAGCTTGGCCTGCGAAGCCTCGGACAAGCAAGGTTTGCCCGCCGTGCGCAGACGCGCTGCATGCAGGATCATCAGCCGCGCGGCGTTGATTTGCATGTGCATATCGGCCAGCAGGTTGGCGATGCTCTGGTGCTCATTGATCGGTTTGCCGAACTGGATGCGATCACGCGAATACACCAACGCCGCTTCAAATGCCGCACGAGCAATACCCAGCGCCTGAGCCGCGATACCGATACGTCCGCCTTCGAGGTTGGACAGGGCAATCGCCAGACCTTTACCGCGCTCACCCAGCAGATTGGCCTCGGGGATGCTGCAGTTATTCAGCGTCACCGCGCAGGTATCAGAAGCGCGGATGCCCATCTTGTGTTCGGTGCGATCGACGATAAAACCGGCGGTATCGGTCGGCACCAGAAACGCCGAAATACCTTTCTTGCCCAGATCCGGATCGGTCACCGCAAACACGATCGCCAGCTTCGCGCGTTTGCCATTGCTGACAAATTGCTTGGCGCCGTTGATCACCCACTGGCCGTCACGCAGTTCGGCGCGGGTGCGCAGGTTGTGCGCTTCGGAACCGGCCTGTGGTTCGGTCAGGCAGAAGCAGCCGATGGTTTTCCCGCTGGCCAGATCCGCCAGCCAGGTCTGTTTCTGTGCTTCGCTGCCGTAGTTGAGCACCGGGCCGCAGCCGACCGAGTTGTGGATGCTCATGAACGCGCCGGTCGCGCCGTCACCGGCGGAAATCTCTTCCACGGCCAAGGCGTAGGCGACGTAATCGACGTAGGTGCCGCCCCATTCCTCAGGCACCACCATGCCGAGCAAACCGAGTTCGCCCATTTTCGCGACGAGCGCATCGTCGATCCAGCCAGCCTTTTCCCAAGCCTGCGCGTGCGGTGCGATTTCGCCACGGGCAAAGTCCCGGGCCATGTCGCGGATCATCACTTGTTCTTCAGTCAGTTCGAGATCGTGCATTGCTCAGCTCCCGCTCTCAGGAAAACCGTGGAAGAAACTCGCGACATGCGCTGCGTCCAGCGCAGCGAGGGTCGGCGGGTTCCAGCGAGGTGTCTTGTCTTTGTCGATCAGCAGGGCGCGTACGCCTTCGATCAGGTCGCCACGGGCGAACCACTGACGATCCAGATGCAGCTCCAGCGCGAAGCAGTGCTCCAGACTCAAGTGTCGGCCACGACGGAGCATCTGCAGGGTAACGGCCATGGCCAACGGCGAGCGGGTTTCCAGCAAGTCTGCCGTGGTGGTCGCCCATTCGTGGCTGTCGGCGACGGTCACCGCGCGCAATTGCTCGACCATGCTCGGCACGTCCGGCAGGGCGAAAAAATGATCGATGGCCGGGCGTAAGGCTTCGAGCGGAGCATCGGGCAGGGTTTGCACGGCGTGTTTGGCCAGCAGGTTTTGCAGCGCCTTCAGCGGTGTCTCCTGCCATTCCATCTGATCGAATTTTTCGTCGAGCAGCGCCAGTTTGCTGCTGTCCAGGTACCAGTCGGCGAGCCCGCAATAAAGCGCATCGGCGGCACGGATCTGCACGCCGCTGACGCCCAGATAAATCCCCAGCTCACCGGGAATGCGCGGCAGGAAATAACTGCCACCGACATCGGGGAAATAACCGATGGCCACTTCCGGCATCGCCAGTCGGCTCTTCTCGGTGACCACGCGCAGATCGGCGCCTTGCACCAGGCCCATGCCGCCGCCGAGGACGAAACCGTCCATCAGCGCCAATACCGGTTTGCGGTAGTGATGAATCGTCAGGTCGAGGGCGTACTCCTCGACGAAGAAATCTTCGTGCAGCGTATCGCCGCTTTTGAAACTGTCGTACAGCGAGCGAATGTCGCCACCGGCGCAGAAGGCTTTTTCACCGGCACCGCGCAGGACTACCGCGTGAACATCGGCGTCAGTCGCCCAGGCGTCGAGCTGCTGCTGCAGCAAACGCACCATGTCGAGGGTGATGGCATTAAGACCGGCGGGGCGGTTGAGGGTCAGGTGACCGATGTGGTTGCGAACCTCGGCCAGCACTTCGTTTTGCGTGGCATCCATGGACGGGGTCCGCGGGGATGAAGCCTGAGCTGTCATCAGTAACTCCCTGCTTTTATTGTCTTTATTCGAGAAGCTCGCGCGCGAGCGTTAGCCGATCGTAACAGTGCAAATTTGCCCTGTACAACCGGGATATTCGCAGGGGGAGTTTGCGTTTTTACCTTGGTCGAAAATGTGCGCGCTCATGTAGGAGCTGCCGCAGGCTGCGATCTTTTGACTTTGATTTTAAAGATCAAAAGATCGCAGCCTGCGGCAGCTCCTACACGGAGTCAGCGGAAGGTTTGGGTAATGCTGCGGCGCTTGGCGTGCAGTTCGCTGGCGTGGATCAGTTGTTCGAGGTCTTCAGGGGTGATGTCGATGAAGGCTTCCATGTCGGCCAACGCCAGTTTGAGGTCTTCAGCGGTGATCGCCTGACTGTCGACCGGGGCCACCAGCGGTGCCGGTTCAGCCGGACGTTTCGGATAACGAATCCGTGTCAGGTTGTTGTAGGCGAGGGCACTGAGCAGCATGCACGCCGCGCCGAGCATCACCGGTTCCATGGCTTTCCAGTCCAGGGCGATGGTCGCGGGATCCGCCAGCACCAGCGTCAGGGCCAACGCGCCAGCGGGCGGATGCAAGCAACGCAGCCAGCACATCAGAATCAGCGCCATGCCCGCCGCCAGACACGCGCTGCCAAGGGTCCGGCCGAGCACGTGAGCGACCAGCAATGCGACAACGCCGGCACATAAATACCCGCCGAGAATCGACCACGGCTGAGCGAGAGCACCGGAGGACACGGCAAATAGCAGCACGGCCGAGGCGCCCAGCGGACCGATCAGGTGATAGGCGACTTCATGGCCGAATACTTGTGCACACAACCACACACTGAACAACGTGCCCAAGGCCATGCCGATGGCGGCGCGGCTCCATTCGGTCGGGCGGGTATTGATGGCGGCGGGCAACCAGCGAGCGAGCATGTGAATCCGATCCTTGCAGCAAATTCGAGGCAAAAAAAAGGACTTGTCCGGCATATCCGGAAAGCCCTCGAAGCGTTCCAACATTGGGGGAGGAACGTGCACAGTGTGCCGGGCAAACTCGATGCTGACAAATTCATATTAATGCATATTTAGTGCATTAATTTTGTATTGAAGCGACGCGGCGGCCACTCACAAAGCATAAATAGCCGCCCACCGCCGCCAGTGCGCTCAAGGCGTAGAACATGCTCGGCGCGGGTGTGTGCATCAGCAGAAACCCGCACATCACCGGGCTCGCCGCACCGCCCAGCGCTGCGAGGTTCTGCGCGCCGTAATAGCTGCCGCGCAGTTCTTCCGGGGCGAGGGTGTCGACAAACAGAAAGTCGGCCGGGTAAATGATCATCTCGCCCAAGGTGAAGATGAACATCGCCACGCACCAACCGACCAGACTGTCGGCCAGACTGAAGCCGATCAGGCCGATGATGAACAACGCGGTACCGCCGGCGATCCAGTGGCGCAGGTGCTCCCGGGTGAGTAATCGGCCGACTTGGTACTGCAACAGAATCACCGTGACCGCGTTGCAGGCGAGCAGGGCGGCCATGGTGTCCAGCGTTTGTTGCTGGGTGTGGGTCACCAGCAGGTATTGCGACAGGTACAGGGTGAAACGCCCGTGCACCAGCGTGCTGAGCAGGCAACCCAGAGTGAACAGAATCATCGTGCGGTCGTTTTTCAGGATGATCAGGGTTTTCAGAAAACTTTGTGGCTGAGCGACCGCGGCGACCGGGTTCACTTCGCGCGCGGCACCGAACAGCAGAAAAATGCTGCCGATGGCAATCGCGCCCGCGACGATAAACGGCGCTGACGGCTGAACGCCGGCAATCACCACGCCAATCATCGGGCCGACGGCGTAACCGATGTTGGTCAGCGTGTAGTTCAGGGAAAACGCCTTGACCCGCTGGCCCACCGGCAGGTTTTCACTGAGGATGGCTTTAGAGCAGATGAGGAACAGCGCCGACGCCGTTTCGCTGATGATCAGCACCAGGGTGACCAGATACAGATTCTGCGCGAAGGTCAGCAGGATCAGACCGATACCGCTGGAAAGCATGGTCAGGATCAGCAACTGGCGTTTGTCGAGCCGATCAATGATGTAACCGCCGTACAGCGACAACAACGTGGCGCTGAACACCGCAATGCCCAGCAGCAGACCGACATCTTGCGGGTTGAGGCCGAGCTTGTTGCTGAGGAACAGCGTCAGCAGTGGGCTGATCAGGGCGCGGCTGATGACGACGGTCAGCGAGCTGATCATCAACCGGCGGATGAGGCGCGAGTAGGTGGCCACGAAGGGTCAATGTCCTTATTTCAAATGCCTGGCGGGGGTACGCCATCCTTACCGGGCGGCCATCACCGGTCAAGCTGCCACACCGCATTTCCTCTGTTGGAGTGAGCCTGCTCGCGATAGCGGTAGATCTGCCAATGAAGTGTTGAATGTGCAGACGCTATCGCGAGCAGGCTCACTCCTACAGGGGATTTGTGTTGTCTTCAGGAAAGGGGCAGGCGCATCGCGCAGCGGCGCTCTGCGGGAAAGCCGAAGAGGACCTCGGCTTGCAGCGCATCGCGCAAATGGCGATCGGTGTGTGCATGCGTCAACTCGACAAACCCCAACCTCTGATAAAACGGCGCATTCCACGGCAGATCGCGAAAAGTGGTCAGCGTCACTGAGTTCAACTGCATCGCGCGCGCTTGTTCAATGACGGCCGCAACCAGTGCACGACCCATGCCTTGTCCTTGAAAAGCCTGACTGACGGAGAGCTCCTCAATGTGCAGGTGCTGATCGATGTCTACAGCACGAACAAATCCAGTCAGTTGCCCATCGCTATTTTCAGCAACCCAGACGTACGCCTGTTCGATGGCCTGCCGATGTCGGGCAGCATCGGGCACCTCGGCATCAGCCAGCCACGCCAACGGCGGATCAAGACGAAACAATTGCGCTGCCGAACGCTCGATCGCGGGGAGGGCAACCGCGTCAGCAAGGCTGGCGCGGCGTACGTCGAAGGTCATGTTGAGGCGCATCCTGTCGGTCAAGAGCTGGACAGGTTACGGTTTCAGCCACAGCAATACATAGTCGTTTTTGTCGAAACGCCCGTTCAACACCGGTTGCGCGCTTTCCAGCGGCGTGCCCTTGAGGGAGGGTAGATCACTGCGATCCATCATCAGCCACGCCGGACCTTTGATCGCCTCCACTTGCTGGATCGAGTCGCTGAACTGCGGTTGCAGGTCCTGCGAGAGATTGACCATGAACTTGATCGCTTTCGCGTCCTTGCCCATGCCATGCAACACCAGCGGCGCCGGGTTTTGCTGAACCTGGGCGAACACCGCGTGGCTGAATGACTGGGTGTCGTACAAACGCCGTTCCACCGGTTCGAAGACCGCCGCATACACCATCCACAGCGCCAGCACGGCACACAACGCCAACAGTTCGGCGCGCCAACGCGTGATCAACAATCTCGACAGAGCCAGCAGTTGAAGAACGCCCAGCGCGAGCAAAACAATGGAAACTTCACTCAATTGCTCGGGAAAGCGCCGTTGCGCGACCAGTAAAACCACCAGCAACAAGCCCGGCGTGACCAGCCACAAGCCCATGATCAACCCGCGCAAGCAGCGAAACACCCGCCCATGCGCCACCTGAAACGGATACGCCGCAATGACCGCCGCCATGGGCAGCATCGGCAGCAGATACCGTGCC
The DNA here is from genome assembly GCF_009834515.1 of Pseudomonas sp. R84. Lineage (NCBI taxonomy): Bacteria > Pseudomonadati > Pseudomonadota > Gammaproteobacteria > Pseudomonadales > Pseudomonadaceae > Pseudomonas > Pseudomonas sp. R84. The sequence continues at coordinate 3,474,415 of NZ_CP019426.1, read as the reverse complement.
TTCTTCGCCTGGGGAATCGACAACCCGACCATCACAATCAGGGCCGCCGCCGCGCAGTACTGCACCAGACGCAGCGCCGGGCCACGCTGTTGCGGCTTGCTCAGCCAGGCCGCTGCCAGCACCAGCAATGCCAACGGATAGGCCAGCGCATAGTTACCGAAGGAGCTGGTGAAGTAATACAGCGAACCGCTGACGCCTTCGCTGCCGTCCATGCGCCCCATGAACTGCATGCGGATCACGTCCTGCAGGAACACCGGGCCACCGCTGACCTGTGCCAGCCATAACAACAACCCGACACAGGCGACCAGCAACAGCGAAGCCAACACACCGAACACCAGCAACCGCGACCATTCACGGTTGAGCAGGTAATAACTGCAGAGCATTCCGGTCGGCACCACCAGACCAATCGGCCCGCGTATGCCGAAACCGAGCAGCAGCAATACGAAGATCAACGGCCAACGACGCCCGCCGCCAAAATGATCATGGGCATAGCCCAGATAAAACACTGCGAACGCCGCACCCGCGAGCATCAAGTCCTGCGACACCGCGCGCACTTCAGTGACAAAGCCACTGGTGAGCATTAGCAAGGCAATACTGATCAACGCCCAGGGCCGTGAGTACGGTGCCAGCAGGCGATACATCAACGTCACGATCAACGCGCCCGCGATTGCGCTCGGCGCCCACGCGGTCAACGCATTCACCGCGCCAAACGGCAACGACAACAGCCAGATGAACAGCGTCGAAACCGCTGAGTAATCCGCGTAAGGCTGACCATAGGTGGTCGGAAACACCGTCGGCTCATGGCGTAGCATCTCTTGCGCGAACAACACAAATCGCGAGTCGAAACCGATCGGGGCCTGCCCGTGGACCCCGGCCATGAACAATAAAAACGCCAGCAGCCCTGCGATCAGGGACTGCCGGCGAATCTCAGGCGATAACGCGATCAAGCAACGTCGGACGCATTCGGCCACTGTTGCAGCGGGATCGGCAGTTTGCGCGATTCGCCACGGCCCATCGGGAAGTATTGGAAGCCATTGCGCGCCAGACGCTCGGCGTCGTAAAGGTTGCGCCCGTCGAAAATCACCGGGCTGTTGAGGCGCTGTTTGATCAGGTCGAAATCCGGTGCTTTGAACTGCTGCCACTCGGTGCAGATGATCAACGCATCGGCGCCGGGCAAGACCGATTCCGGTGTGCCCATCAGCATCAGTTTCGATTCGTTCGGGTAAAGGTTCTGGGTTTCCTGCATGGCTTCCGGGTCGAAGGCGCGCACGCTGGCACCGGCGGCCCACAGTTCTTCCAGCAACACGCGGCTCGGCGCGTCGCGCATGTCATCAGTGTTGGGTTTGAACGCCAGGCCCCACAGGGCGAAGGTCTTGCCGCGCAGGTCGCCCTTGTAGAACGCGTTGATGCGCTCGAACAATTTGTGTTTCTGGCGCTGGTTGATCGCCTCGACCGCTTGCAGCAAGTCGCTGGAGCAATGCGCTTCTTCGGCGCTGTGGATCAACGCGCGCATGTCTTTCGGGAAGCACGAACCGCCATAACCGCAGCCTGGGTAGATGAAGTGATAACCGATGCGCGTGTCGGCACCGATGCCCTGGCGTACCGACTCGATGTCGGCACCCAAGTGTTCGGCGAGTTCGGCGATCTGGTTGATGAAGCTGATCTTGGTCGCCAGCATGCAGTTGGCGGCGTACTTGGTCAGCTCAGCGCTGCGCAGGTCCATGAACATGATGCGGTCGTGGTTGCGGTTGAACGGCGAATACAGATCGCGCATCACGTCGCGCACGTCATCGCCTTCGCAACCGATAACGATACGGTCCGGCCGACGGCAGTCGGCAACGGCGGAGCCTTCCTTGAGAAACTCCGGGTTGGAAACGATATCGAATTGCAGCAGGCGGCCGACCTTGATCAAGGCTTTTTCAATGTGCGTGCGCAGGGTGTCGCCCGTGCCCACCGGCACCGTGGATTTTTCCACGAGAATCAATGGCTGCTCACGATGGCGGGCAATGGCATCGCCGACCGAAAGCACATAACGCAGATCCGCCGAACCGTCCTCACGCGACGGCGTACCCACGGCAATAAACGCCACCCGAGCGTGCTGCACGGCGAGCTTTTCATCGGTGGTGAATTGCAGGCGTTTCGAATCCAGACCTTCGCGTACCAGGCTGGCCAGCCCCGGTTCGAAGATGCTGACATGACCCTGGCGCAACAGGTCGACCTTCTTCTGGTCGACGTCCATGCACACGACATCGTGGCCGACTTCGGCCAACACAGCCGCTTGCACCAGACCGACGTAACCGCTGCCAAATACTGTGATTTTCATGGAGCACTCCTGAATTCGGGCGCACGAGCCGGACGAGTGTTGATGGTGATGACCCCGAGCATGACCAGCGCCACGCCCAGTGATTTGGTGAAACTGAAGGATTCGTTGAACAGCGGCAGACTGGCCGCCAGCAGATACACCAGCGCATAGCTGATGCTCAGCAGCGAGTACGCCCGGCCCAGCGGCAGATCGCGCAGGGCGGCGAGCCAGCAGAGCATCGACAGCGCGTAGGCAAAAATCGCCGCAACGACCACGGCCAATGCACGCAGGTCGAGGCTGTCGATGTGCAGCCATTGTTCCGGCACGGGCAGGCGGGTCATGCTCCAGCGCATGCCCAGTTGCGCCGCGCTGACGAGAAACACGCTGCCCAACGCGAAGGTGATGCCACGACGTTGATTCATGTCTGTTGCCCCAGCAGAACCACGCCGCCGATCACCAACGCCACGCCAAGCCAATGCTGGCGGTCGATGGGTTCACGGAAGACGAAGCGCGCGATCAGGGTGATCAGGACAAAGTTGAGGCTGAGCATCGGATAAGCGACGCCGACTTCCAGCCGCTGCAGCACCAGCAACCAGACCAACAGACCGGAACCGAGGGCGAGCAGGGCCAGCCACAACCACGGCGAGCGCAGTTTGTCGGCCCAGGTCGACTCGACGCCGCGCCAGCTCTCCACCGCGTATTTCTGCCCCACTTGGCCCAGACAGGTCAGCAGGCACGCGGCCAACAGCAGCAACAGGCTCATGACGCCTCCTTGGGCAGGATCATGATCACCAGGTTGCCCTGCTCGTAACGGACGCCGTCCTTTGGCAACTTGTCGATTTCGTCCAGTTCGTCCTGCCCCTTGACGCGCATCACCACGCCGACCGCACCGCTGCGGCGTGCCTCGCGCATCCACTGTTGTACGTGTTCGGGATCGACCCGCTGTTGAATGCCGTCAGGATAGGCAAGGCCATATTTCAATTCGCCTATCGTGTTGTACAACGCCACTTGCGGGGTTTTCAGGCGCCAGGCCAGTGCCGAAGCAGCACCCAGATCGTTGCTCAACAGGTGTGTGGTTTGCGCCAGTTCCGTGACGTGATGCTTGATGAACTGATCGGGCATCTTGTTGGCGACCACCGATTTCGGCAGCGCCGCTGGCAACACCGCGATCAGCAACAGGCTGCCCAGCGCCGGAGCCGCCCAGCATTGCAGCGGAAGCAAGGCTTGCAGCAGATTGGCGATGATCCAGCCGATCAGCGCGATAAACACCAGCACCATGCTGTGTAGTTCGTGGTCGTACACCGGTTTGCTCAGTTGCAGGTACACCAGCGCGATCAGCGTGACGACGCCCAGCAGCAGATTGAGCAACCCATTGATGCTCAGTGCCCGACCTTGCTCCAGACGCAAACGATCGGCCAACGCATCGCCCAGCAACAACGCCAGCGGCAGCAGGCACGGCAGTATGTAAGTCGGCAATTTGCCGTTGCTCAGGCTGAAAAACAGTAGCGGCATCAGCAGCCACAGCAGCAGGAACACGATTTTCGGCTGAGCGCGGGTTTGCCAGGCTTGCCTGAACGCCGTCGGCAACAGGCCGGCCCACGGCAGACTGAACGCCACCAGCAGCGGCAGGTAAAACCACCACGGCGCGTCGTGTTGCGCATCGTCCCCGGCAAAGCGACGAATGTGCTCGTGCCAGAAGAAGAATCGCCAGTAATCGGGCTCCTGCGCATGCACCGAGAGCACCCAAGGCAAGCTGATGAGGATCGCGATGGCAATCGCCACCTGGCCGAACATCAGCAGTTCTCGCCAGCGTTTTTGCCAGAGCATCCACGGTACGGCGATCAGCACCGGCAGCAGCCAGGCGAGAAAACCCTTGGTCATGAAACCCATGCCGCAGGCCAGCCCCAGCACGGCCCAAGCGGCCATGCGCTTGCCGCCGGTTTGACTGTCGAGGGCAAACCACAGCGCCACCAGACTCAGATTGACCCAGAAGGTGAATTGCGGATCGAGGTTGGCGTAGCCCGCCTGACCGGCAACGATGGTGAAACTCATGTAGAGCAGGGCGCAGACGAAACTTTTGCGCGGCTCGCTCCACAAGCGCCGGGCAACCAGATAGCACAGCAGCACGCTCAAGCCAGTGCTCAGCGCCGAAGCGAAGCGCACGCCGAACAGGTTCTGCCCGAACAACTCCTGACCCAGCGCGATCATCCAGTAACCGGCAATCGGCTTCTCGAAGTAGCGCAGGCTCATGAAGTGCGGCGACACCCAGTTACCGCTCAGCAGCATGTTCTGACTGATCTGTGCGTAACGGGTTTCGTCGGGAATCCACAAGCCGTGCGTGCCCAGCGGCAGCAGATAGGCCAGCAAGCAAATGACCAGCAACAGCAGTGGCAGCGTCCAGCGTTTAGTCATGCGTCTTGCACTCCCAGCCAGCCTTCACGGCCGTCGAGGGCGCCACGTTGTACGCGACCCATGGGCAAGGTGTTGAAGAACTCGGGCAACAAGTCGCCCAGCGGTTTGAAAGCGATGTTGCGCTGGCGTGCATCGACCAGCAGTTGACGAAAATCCTCAGCCATCAGAATCCCTTCTACTTCGGCGTGAATGGTGTAGACGTTGAGCTGTTGCGGACGAAAGTGGTCAAGGATAAACCCGTTGAAGTCCCGCGCTGCGACGATCGGGCCGACGACTTCATCGAAGGTCGGCAGATCCACCGGAATCTGCGGCGTGCCCGGCGTGCCGTCGGCCAGCAGCGGACGAAACAGGCGGTCGCCTCGGCAATCGCTGTTGTAGCGAAAGCCGAAGGCTTGCTTGGCCTCGATCACGCGCTCGTCCGCACGCCAACCAGCGGCGGCGGAACAGTCGACTTTCGCGCCGAGGATGTCGCTCAACGAGTCGACGCCCTGACGAATCTGCTCGATCAGTTGCTTGTCGCTCCAGGTCCCGGCGTTGGCCTGCCAGCCGTGGTGATCCCACGCATGCAGGCCAACCTCATGACCGGCATCGCGGGCCTGACGCATCAGGTGCCCGAGATCACGGCCAATCGGTTTGCCCGGCCACGCGGTGCCGGCCAGCAGAATGTCCCAGCCATACAGGCCGGCCGCATTGGAGCGGAGCATCTTCCAGAGAAACTGCGGGCGGATCAGGCGCCACAGATGCCGGCCCATGTTGTCGGGGCCGACACTGAAGAAAAACGTTGCCTTGATCTGCGCCTCGTCGAGCATTTCCAGCAAGCGCGGCACACCTTCACGGGTGCCGCGAAAGGTGTCGACGTCGATGCGTAGACCGGCCTGCATTAGCGCTTGTCCGCGATTTCGAGCATCGCTTCACGCAGGAAGAAGTCGAGCGTATTGCCAATGGTCTCGCGCATTTCCACGGTTGGCGTCCAGTCGAGCAGACGCTTGGCGTTGGCGATGCTGGGTTTGCGGTGCTCAACATCCTGATAGCCAGCGCCATAGAACGCCTTGCTCTCGACGTCGCGAAAACCGGCGAACGGCGGGAAGTTATCGCGCAGCGGATGCGCTTCGAACTGACGCAGCAGTTCTTCACCCAGCTGACGGATGCTCGCTTCGTTGTCCGGGTTGCCGATGTTGATGATTTGACCGTTGCAGACATCGTTGTCGTTATCGATGATCCGCGCCAGGGCCTCGACGCCGTCGGCGATGTCGGTGAAGCAGCGTTTTTGCTCGCCACCGTCGAACAGGCGAATCGGCGTGCCTTCCACCAGATTCAAAATCAACTGAGTGATGGCGCGGGAGCTGCCGATGCGGGCCGAATCCAGACGATCAAGGCGCGGGCCCATCCAGTTGAACGGGCGGAACAGGGTGAAATTCAGACCTTTGGCGCCGTACGCCCAGATCACGCGGTCCAGCAATTGCTTGGACACCGAGTAGATCCAGCGCTGCTTGTTGATCGGGCCGACCACCAGGTTGGAGGTGTCTTCGTCGAAATGCTTGTCCTGGCACATGCCATAGACTTCCGAGGTCGACGGGAAGATCACGCGCTTGTTGTACTTGACGCAGTAGCGCACCAGCTTGAGGTTTTCTTCGAAGTCGAGTTCGAACACGCGCAACGGGTTGCGGGTGTATTCGATCGGCGTGGCGATGGCCACCAGCGGCAGGACCACGTCGCACTTCTTGATGTGGTACTCGATCCACTCGGAGTGAATGCTGATGTCGCCTTCGACGTAGTGGAAGTGCGGATGGCTGCGCAGACGGTCGATGGCGTCGGAACCGATGTCCAGTCCATAGACTTCGTAGCGGTCATCGCGCAGGAGGCGTTCGGACAAGTGATTGCCGATAAAACCGTTAACGCCAAGGATCAGCACGCGAGTGCGACGTGGCGCACGGCCGGATTCGGCACCGCGCAACAGCGAGCCGTCGACCAGACCCAGTTCACTGGCCAGTTGCGGGCCACTGAGGAACAGGCCGTTGTCGTTGCGCTGACCGGAGAGGATTACCAGCGAGTCTTCGCCGCAGGCAATGCGCAGCGGATCGACGCTGATCACCCGGCCCGGCGCCTGGCTGTCGTTGCCCTTGGCAACTTCAGCGCTCCAGACGATCAGTTTGTGCTCGCCCACAGCGCAGAACGCGCCCGGGTAAGGTTGGGTGACGGCGCGCACAAGGTTGAACAACTGCTCGGCCGGTTTCGCCCAAAGCAGTTTGCCGTCCGCCGCCGTGCGACGCCCGAATACTGTGGCTTTCGATTCGTCCTGCGCGGTTTCACTGATCTTGCCTTGCAGCATGGCTGGCAAAGTGTCGCGCAGCAGATCCGTCGCGGCGATGCGCAGCTTGCCGTGCAGGCTCAGCGCGGTGTCGCTGCGTTCAATGGCCACACGCTGTTGGGCAACGATGGCGCCGGCATCGGCACGTTTGACCATGCGGTGCAGAGTCACGCCGGTTGCGGTCTCGCCGTTGACCAGCACCCAGTTGGCTGGGGCGCGGCCACGGTAGCTTGGCAGCAACGAGCCGTGCAGATTGAACGCGCCTTTTTTCGCGGTGGCCAGCAACGACTCGCTCAGCAGGTGGCGATAGTAGAAGGAGAACAGGTAGTCCGGATTCAGTTTGGCGATCCGCTCGATCCACAGTGGGTGATTGACGTCTTCGGGGGCGTGCACCGGAATGCCTTTGCGTGCGCACAGTTGTGCGACCGAGGCGTAGAAGGCGTTCTCTTTCGGGTCGTCGGCATGGGTGAATACCGCCGCAATGTCATAGCCGCTGTCGAGCAGGGCTTGAATGCCGGCGCAGCCGATATCGTGATAAGCGAAGACAACAGTTTTTGCGCTCATGAGAGAACCTGATCATTGGAGGAGGAGAGACCGTCGACGGTGATGGCGCGCGGCGGCATGGCGGGTTGGCCGCGCAAGACTTTTTCAACGAAGAAACGCGGGCGGGCGCGCACGTCGCTGTACATGCGCCCGAGGTATTCGCCGAGCAGGCCCATGCCGATGAACTGGCCACCGGTGAACACGAACAGCACAGCGAACAGCACGAACATGCCGTCACCGGCCCAGCCGGCACCGAACACCAGGCGCAGCACGATCAGTGCGGCGGCAAACAACACGCCGAGGCCAGCCATGGCAAAACCGACGATGCTCAGCAGGCGCAACGGCGTGGTGGTCATGCAGGTGATCAGGTCGAACATCAGGTTGAGCAAACGCATCGGGCTGTACTTTGAATCGCCGTGTTCACGCTCGGCGTGGGCGACGACGATTTCAGTGGTGTGGCGGGCGAAGCTGTTGGCCAGAATCGGGATGAACGTGCTGCGTTCACGGCAGGCGAGCATCGCGTCGATGATCGTCCGCCGGTAAGCGCGGAGCATGCAGCCGTAGTCGCTCATGGCGACGCCGGTGGAGCGTTGCACGGCGAGGTTGATCAGCTTCGACGGATAGCGACGCAGGGCCGAGTCCTGGCGGTTGCCGCGCACGGTGCCGACCACGTCGTAACCCTTTTCCGCTTCGGCGACCAGGCGCGGGATTTCTTCCGGCGGGTTCTGCAGGTCGGCGTCGAGGGTGATCACGACATCACCTTTGCACTGTTCGAAACCGGCCATGATTGCCGCGTGCTGGCCGTAGTTGCGGTTGAGAATGACGGCCACAAACGGGCTGTCTTCACGTGTCGCGGCTTCTTCCAGAAGGTTGGCCGACTCATCACGGCTGCCGTCGTCGACGAGGACGATTTCATAGTCGTGACGCAGCATGCGGCAGGCCGCTTCGGTGCGCCGCAGCAGTTCCGGCAGGCTGTCCTGTTCGTTGTAGACCGGGATGACGATCGACACACAGCGGATCGGATAGGTTTTCACAGGCGTTTGTCCATAAGGGTGGCGATGGCGCCGACCACGCGATCGAGGTCTTGATCGCTCATGTCGGGGAACAACGGAATCGAGCACAGCCGCGCCGAGTTCCATTCGGTGTCGGGCAGATACAGGTCGGGGGCACGCTGGCGATACCAGGTGTGCAGGTGAGTGGCGATGAAATGGATACCGGTGCCGATGCCCTGGTCCTGCAAGCCTTTCATGAAGGCTTCGCGGTCCATGCCGCAGCGCTCGCTGTCGATGCGCAGGATGAACAGGTGCCAGGCGTGGGTTTGTGCGTAAGCGGGCAGGGCCAGCGGTAGCACCGGCAAGCCTTCGAGTTTTTGCCGGTAGGCGGCAGCCAGTTCGCTGCGGCGGGCGTTGATTGCGTCCAGACGCTCAAGCTGCACCAAGGCAATTGCAGCGTTGATGTCGGCGAGGTTGTATTTGAACCCCGGCTCCATCACTTGCGCCTGCGGCTTGCGGCCACCGGTCAGCCGGTCGTAGGCGTCAACGCCCAAACCATGGAATTTGAGCATGCGCACGCGGCTGGCCAGGGCTTCGTCGTCGGTGACGAACATTGCGCCTTCGGCACAGGTCATGTTCTTGATCGCGTGGAAGGAGAAAATCGCCGTGCCCTGCGCGCCGACTTGGCGGCCCTTGTAACGGCTGCCAGCGGCGTGGGCGGCGTCTTCGATGACGGCGATACCGTGCTTGTCGGCCAGCGCGTACAGCGGATCAAGATCAAACGCGGCGCCGGCGTAATGCACCGGGATGATTGCTTTGGTGCGCGGAGTGATCGCCGCTTCGATACGCGCGGCGTCGGTCATCAGCGTGTCACGGTCGACGTCGACGAACACCGGTGTGGCGCCGAGCAGCGAGATCATGTTGGCCGTCGACACCCAGGTCTGCGACGGGGTGATGACTTCGTCGCCCGGACCAATGCCCAAAGCCAACAAGGTGATGTGCATGCCGCCGGTGGCCGAGGAAATTGCCACGGCGTGCTTGCAGCCGACATAGTTGGCGAAGTGTTCTTCCAGTGCCTGGCTTTTAGGCCCGGTGGTAATCCACCCCGAACGCAATACTTGTTCAACGGCGGCTATTTCTTCATCGCCGATACTCGGACGGGAAAACGGCAGAAACGCTTGACTCATAAGAACCTCGGGGCGACAGCCATCCTTCAGCCGATTGTCTGAAAAACACGGAATTTCAAAGGGTTGAGATACCGGCCGGGGAATGCCTGATTGACTTTTAAGTCCACGGACGGCAGGGTTGCAGGCCTTTCGGGGCAACCTGTTGTAACTAAGGTTATGCGCGTTTTTGTCAAAGGAACATGAAAAAACGGTCGGCGATTCGTCTATCTCTAAGCCATACAGCCACCGTTCAGACTTCTTCCGTTCATCGGCTCTTTTAATAGAAAAGTCCTACGGAAGAGTCGCTCTTTATATAAGTTTGTTTGCACTTTTAAGTTGTTTTGTTGAACTGTTTTCTATTCAAGGCCGTTTCGTTTGATTGACTTGTCGAGTACTGAATCCACACCGTCCACCACTAATCCGCTGACGCTTTATCTGGCGCGACTGGCGCCGTCCAGCCAACTGACCATGCGCTATGTCTTGCAGGATGCTGCAGACCGCCTCGGTTTCGAAGACGTGGATATCGAAGAAATCCCCTGGCACGGGCTGCAACCGGAAGACGTCGTGGCGCTGGTCGCCGCATTGCGCGCCGACGGTTATGCGCCGAATACCTCGTCGCTGTACGTGAATGCCGTGCGCGGTGTGATGAATGAAGCCTGGCGCATGAGCCTGATCAGCCAGGATCATCTTTTGAAGATGCGCTCGGTCAAAGGTATTGCCGGCACGCGCTTGTCCCAGGGGCGCAACTTGAAGCGCACCTTGATCCACGAATTGATGGAAGTCTGCGCCGCCGATCCGCGTCCGCAAGGGCTGCGCGACGCAGCGGTGATTGCGCTGTTGTACGGCACCGGCATGCGTAAATCGGAGTCGGTGGATCTGGACCTGAATCAGGTCGACTTCACCGAACGCAGCCTGACCGTCACCGGCAAGGGCAACAAGCAACTGATCAAGTACGCACCGGCGTGGGCGTTCGCCAAACTTGATGCGTGGCTGGAACTGCGGCGTTCAGAACTCAAGGAGGGCGAGAGTGACGATGCCTTTCTGTTCAACCGCATCCGTCGCGGCAGCCATATCACCCGTGAGCGCATCACCAAACACGCGATTTATTACATTGCCCGTCAGCGGGGTACTCAGGTCGGGGTGAAGATCATGCCCCACGATTTCCGCCGCTCGTTTATCACGCGGGTGATCGAGGAGCATGATTTGTCGATTGCGCAGAAACTGGCGCACCACAGCAACATCCAGACCACCGCCAACTACGATGTGCGTGATGACAACGAGCGGCGGCGTGCGGTCGATCGCTTCGATCTGTAGGCCCCGTCAGGACGGGGAAGGGCAGGTGCGCGCGTTGCCGGTGGCCGCCCGACTGATCTGCACGGCCAAGCGTTTGACGTTGTTCTGCTGGGCACCCACCAGATCATCGATGGTCGGGCCGGACGGTGTTTGCAGGGTCGAACGGCAGGTCAGCGAGCCATTGTCAGTGGCGCCGACGGGACGCAAGCGCCATTTGGCGTCGATCAGGCCGTACTGACCGGGGATCGAGTCGAAGCGTTGCACTTCGATGCGAACCGAAACGTTGCCTTGGCCACTGGTATTGCTCAACTGGTCGGCCAATGCACCGCGCAACTCATCCGCCAGTGTCGCCCCCCACCAATCGGTTTCCAGAATCGCCAGGCCGCTGTTGCCCTGGCGGATAACGATTTGCGCCCGGTCGACCTGCGGCGGCACGCTCAGCGCTTCAATCGGAATCTGCGCGCCGGTCCGGGTGTTGGCGATCTGCACCGGCGTCAGCGTGTGAAAGCTGATCGGGTCGCTGCGGCAGGCGCCAAGCAGCATGAACGCAGCGAGCACGGTGATTTTCAGCGGTACAGCCATGGTTCAGCTCCTGTGCTCAGTTACGTGGCGGGCCTTTCAGATCGATAGGCGCGGCGTTATCGGGGCGACCGCGGATCAGCGATTCAGGATGCCGGCCCAGGTAATCCGACAGCTCACGCAGGGAGCGCGACATGCGCCCGAGCTCGTCGAGGGTTTCCGTGAGTTTCTCGCGTTGCGGCGAATCTTCGGCCAGGGTCGAGCTGGCGGACTGCAAGGTCTTGCTCACATCGGCAAGGGTGCTCTGTACCCCCGGCAGAGTTTTGGCATTGAATTGGGCAAGGCCTTTGCGCAGCTCGATCAGATTGCTGTCGAGGTTGTTGGCGATGCGATCAACCGGCAGCTTGTTGAGCTTGTCGACCACGGCTTCGAGTTTTTCCTGCAGCTGTTCGAGGCTACCCGGCACGGTTGGAATCACCACCGGGCGCGCCGTGGGGTCAAACGCGACTTTTTCGGCTTTCGGGAAGAAGTCCAGGGCCACGTACAGTTGCCCCGTCAGCAGGTTGCCACTGCGGGCCTGGGCGCGCAGGCCATTGTCGATGAAGGTGCCCATCAGGCGAATGCCGGCGGCCTCATCGTTGGGATCATGCTTGAACGCAGTGAGCATTTTTCCATAAGCCATGCCCAAACGTTGCGGGTAAATGACGATGCCGACGTTAAGCGGGAAGCTGCGTTTTTTCGCATCGAAATCCAGATTGATCGCCACCACCCGACCGATTTCCATGCCGAGGAACTCCACCGGTGCGCCAACCTTGAGGCCGCGCAGGGACTGGTCGAAGCGCAGACTCAGATACTGCGCCTTGCCGTTGGGTGGGGCGAGGGCGGTTTGCTGGTCTTCGAACAGTTCGAATTCCTTGTCATCGGCGGCGGCCACGTCGTTGGGGCTGTAATCCGGCGCACGGAAAGCGATACCGCCCACCAGCATGGAGGACAGGGATTCGGTTTTCACCTGGAAACCGTTGGCGCCGACGCTGACGTCAATGCCACTGGCGTTCCAGAATCGGGTGTTTTCAGTGACGAACGCATCGTTGGGCGCGTGAATGAACACTTCGATATTCACGCCTTTACCGTCAGGCGCCAGCTCGTAGGTGACGACCTGGCCGACAGGGATCTTGCGGTAATACACCGGCGAACCGATGTCCAGCGAACCGAGATCCTGGGTGTGCAGCATGAAACGCTTGCCGGGTTCGCCGTAGGTAATCGGCGGCGGGTTTTCCAGGCCCTTGAATTGTTTGGCGCGGTTGTTGGCCTGTCCGATGTCGGCACCGATATAGTCGCCGGAAAGCAGGGTGTCGATACCTGAAACGCCACCGGCACCGATTCGCGGGCGTACCACCCAGAACTGTGAATCTTCACGAGTAAACGTCTCGGCCTGTTTGGCCAGTTTGATCGTGGCGTTGACGCTTTTCTGGTCGTCGCTCAAGTCGACATCGGTGACCTGACCAATCACCACGTTGCGGTATTTGACTTCGGTCTTATTGGCTGTCAGACCGCTGCCGGTCTTGAAGGTGACCACGATGGTCGGCCCTTCCTGCAGGATGTTGTGCACCACCAGCGAAATACCCACCAGCACCGCCACGATCGGTACGATCCAGACGAGGGAGATGCCGAAGCGGCGGGTTTTCACGGGGGCTTGGCCTGGCGCTCGCGGCTCGTCGGTGGCTGACGACTTCATCCATGTCTCCTCGATTGAATGGGCACTGAGCGTCAGGAACGCAAAAGCACCTCATCAATATAGAAGTGCTTGGCGATAGAGCAAATGTGTATAGCTCGCATCGTTGACAGTTTCCATGTAGGAGCTGTCGAGTGAAACGAGGCTGCGATCTTTTGATCTTGCTTTTTCAGGGCCAAAAGATCGCAGCCTTCGGCAGCTCCTACTTGGGCATGGTGTCGGAGCGGGTTGCGGGTTATCCGAGCATTTCCCGCAGGCGATACCAGAACATGCCCAGTGCCAGCAGTGGCGAGCGCAGGGACGGGCCGCCAGGGAAGGTCATGTGCGGCACGCCGCTGAACACGTCCATGCCCTGACTGTGACCGGCATGAATCGCCTCACCGAGCAGCTTCGCGCACCAGTGCGTGACGTTCAGGCCATGGCCGGAATAGCCCTGTGCGTAGAACACGTTCGGCTGTTGCTTGAGCCGGCCGACCTGCGGAAAGCGGTTAGCAGTGATGCCGATCTTGCCGCCCCACTGGTAATCGATGCGCACGTCGGCCAGTTGCGGGAAGACTTTGAGCATCTTCGGTCGCATATAAGCGGCGATGTCCGCCGGATCGCGCCCGGAATAGTGGCAGGCACCGCCGAACAGCAAGCGCCGATCGGCGGAGAGCCGGTAGTAATCGAGGCCGACTTTTTGGTCGCACACCGCCAGATTGTGCGGGATCAGTTGCGCGGCGCGCGCCTCGGACAACGGTTCGGTGGCGATGATGTAACTGCCGGCCGGCAGCACCTTGCCACTGAGTTGCTGTTCGAGTTCGTCCAGATGCGCATTGCAGCCGAGCACCAGACTGCCAGCCCGCACCGTGCCGCTTGCGCAGCGGACCTGCACGGTCGGGCCATGGATGATTTCCAGCACTTCACTCTGCTCGAAAATCCTTACGCCTAACGATGCTGCAAGTCGCGCTTCGCCTTGCACCAGATCCAGCGGATGCAAATGACCGGACCCCATGTCCACCAAGCCGCCGGCGTAAATGTCGGAGTTGACCACCTGCTGGCGCACCTGCTCCGGGCCGATCAGCCGGGTTTCGTGGGCGTAACCGAGTTCGGCGAGGTCGACCAATTCATCCTTGAAGGCAGCGAACTGCGCCGGGGTATTGGCCAGATCGCAGAAGCCCCAGCGCAGGTCGCAATCGATGGCGTTGTCGCCGATGCGCTGACGCACCAGTTCGACCGAATCGATGCCGGCGCGCTGCAAATAACGCACGCCTTCCTGACCGACATACTTGGCGAATCCCGTGACCTCATGACCGATCCCGCGAATCAACTGGCCGCCATTGCGCCCACTGGCGCCCCAGCCGATGCGCCGGGCTTCGATCAACACCACCGACAATCCGCGCTGAGCCAGCTCGATGGCGGTGTTGACCCCGGTGAAGCCGCCACCGATCACACAGACGTCGGCGGTCAAGTCACCGTCCAGCAGCGGATAGGGTGTGCTCGCCCGGGCCGAAGCGGCGTAATAGGAGCGGGCGTGTTCCTGGGTGTACTGATTCATTTGTTCGACTTCACTTTGCTCCAGGATCGGGTCATCAGTCGCATGATCGCTTGGGGCGGGGTAGAGGAGATGTAGAGCTTGTCGAGCACTGCCTGGGATGGGTAAACCTCAGGGTTGTTGACCAGCTCTTGATCCATGTATTGCTTGGCGGCCGGGTTCGGGTTGGCGTAACCGACCGAAGCGCTGACTTTGGCGATCACTTGCGGATCGAGCAGGTAATTGATGAAAGCGTGGGCTTCTTTGGTGTTGCTCGCATCGGCGGGGATGGCCAACAGATCAAACCAGAGGTTGGCGCCTTCCTTCGGAATGGCGTAAGCGATGTTCACGCCGTTCTTGGCTTCCTTGGCACGGTTGGCGGCCTGGAACACGTCGCCGGAGTAACCGAAGGCCACGCAGATGTCACCGTTGGCCAGATCCGACACGTACTTCGAAGAATGGAAATAGGTGATGTACGGGCGGATGCTCAGCAGTTTCGCTTCAGCCTTTTTATAGTCTTCCGGGTTTTCGCTGCGCGGGTCCATGCCCATGTAGTTGAGCACGGCCGGGAAGACTTCGTCGGCGGAATCCATCATCGACACGCCGCACTGGCTGAGTTTTTTCAGGTTTTCGGGTTCGAACAGCACGGCCCAGGAATCGATGTGGTCAATGCCCAGCACTTGCTTGACCTTGTCGACGTTGTAGCCGATGCCGTTAGTGCCCCACAGGTACGGCACCGAATGCTCGTTGCCCGGGTCGTTTTTCTCCAGCAGTTCGAGCAGTTTCGGGTCGAGATTCTTGAAGTTCGGCAGTTGCGCACGGTCAAGTTTGAGGAAGGCGCCGGCCTTCACCTGACGCGCGAGGAAGTGGTTGGACGGCACGACCACGTCATACCCGGTGCGACCGGCGAGCAGTTTGCCTTCGAGGGTTTCGTTGGAGTCGAAAACGTCGTAGATCACCTTGATCCCGCTTTGGCTCTGGACATCGGCGAGGGTGGTTTCGCCGATGTAGTCGGTCCAGTTGTAGACGCTGACCTGGGGTTGGGCGTTTGCTACGGCGCTGCACATCAGGGCCAGAGCGGCGGGAATCATGGTTTTCAACAGACGCATTTCGACACCTCTTAAATTGTTGGATTTTTCAGGTGGTTCGCTAATCCCTTGTGGGAGCGAGCCTGCTCCGGGCGGCGTTCCGACGAAAGCGGTGGGTCAGGCAACATAAATGGTGACTGTGCTGACGCCTTCGCGAGCAGGCTCGCTCCCACAGGGTCTGTGCAAATCTGAATTACACGCTGAGCATCAGGAACTCACGCTCCCACGAGCTGATCACGCGCTTGAAGTTTTCATGCTCGGCACGCTTTACCGCGACGTAGCCCCGGACGAATTTGTCGCCCAGGTACTGCCCAACGGTTTCGCACTCTTCCATCTGCGTCAGCGCTTCTTCGATGGTGATCGGCAGGCGCAGGTTGCGACGCTCGTAAGCGCGGCCCTGTACCGCAGCGCTCGGCGCGATGGCTTCGACCATGCCGATGTAACCGCAGAGCAGGCTCGCGGCGATTGCCAGGTACGGGTTGGCATCGGCGCCCGGCAGACGGTTTTCTACGCGCATGGCTTCCGGGCTGGAAGTCGGTACACGCAGACCAACAGTGCGGTTTTCTTCGCCCCATTCGACGTTGACCGGTGCCGAGGTGTCCGGCAGAAAGCGGCGGAACGAATTGACGTTGGGCGCAAACATCGGCAGCACTTTCGGGATGTACTTCTGCAAACCGCCGATGTAATGCAGGAACAGCTCGCTCATCTGCCCGTCTTCATTGGCGAAAATCGGTTTGCCAGTGGCGATGTCCACCACGCTCTGGTGGATGTGCATGGCGCTGCCCGGCTCATCACCGATCGGCTTGGCCATGAACGTCGCCGCAACGTTGTGCTTGAGCGCCGCCTCACGCATGGTGCGTTTGAACACGGTGATCTGGTCGGCCAGATCAAGGGCGTCGCCGTGACGGAAGTTGATTTCCATCTGCGCCGGGCCGTCTTCGTGGATCAGCGTGTCGAGGTCCAGGCCTTGCAGTTCGCACCAGTCGTAGACGTCTTCGAACAACGGATCGAATTCGTTGGCGGCATCGATCGAGAACGACTGCCGACCGCTTTCAGCACGGCCCGAACGGCCCAGCGGTGCCTTCAGCGGCAGATCCGGGTCTTCGCAGCGTTGGGTCAGGTAGAACTCCATTTCCGGCGCCACAATCGGCTTCCAGCCTTTGTCGGTGTAGAGCTGCAAGACTTTCTTCAGCACGTTGCGCGGCGACAGTTCGATCGGGTTGCCGAACTTGTCGAAGGTGTCGTGGATGACGATGGCGGTCGGTTCGATCGCCCATGGAATCACGTAGACCGCGTCAGCCACGGGCTTGCACACCATGTCGATGTCGGCAGGATCGAGCAGGTCGTAGTAGATGTCGTCGTCGACAAAATCCCCGGTTACCGTTTGCAGCAGCACACTTTCCGGCAGGCGCATGCCTCGCTCATGCAGGAACTTGTTGGTCGGTGCGATCTTGCCGCGGGCAATGCCGGTCAGGTCGCTGACCACACATTCGACTTCGGTAATCTTGTGATCTTTCAGCCACGTGAACAGCTGATCGAAAGGGGCATTCATAAAGACCTCGTTATTGGTTTTATAGACGCCGGGGAGGGCGGGTTTCATCTTCCGCCCCTTCCCCTGTGGCGCGTTGACGACTATCTTGGGCGAGCCATGCAGTTCCATCTATCCACTTTAAGCAGCACCAAAGCGCACCAAAAGAGTGCGCAAGGTCACCCCATGACAACGTGCAATTCGTTACAGGTCCAAGCGTTCAACACCGCCGATGTCGCCGAACAAGTCCGTGCCACACCGGGCTGGGTCCAGCATTACCAACAGATGTCACCGGGGCATTTTGCCGGGCAGATCCGCTATCTGGATCTGCAGGGTGTCGAGGTCTATGAAGAGCAGATGAACACCCGGGTCGAGCAGAATTTCAGCGCGCCATCGGGTGCCTTGGCGTTCTGTTTTGATCGCAGCGACAACGCGCTGTACCTGCTCAATGAAGAGAGCCGCAACATCTGGATCACTCCGGAGAACTACCAGGAAATCGCCGTGGTGTTCGGTCCGGAGTTTGTCCGTCAGCACGGTCTGAATGTGGCGAAACTCGAAGGGTTGTTCATGACACAACTCAATTGCGGACAGAACGCTCTGTTCAGTCGCTGGTTAAGCTCCACTCTCACGAAGTTGTCGCAAGCTGTTGATCTGTTTGATAAAGATTCACTGACTCAGCAGCTACTGGAAGACTGTCTGTTCATTCTCGATAACGCTCACACCAGCCTCGATCGCGGCGGATTACAGCGGCGCAGCGAAGAGCGGATGATCATGAAACGCGTTGGAGAGTGGGCGGCGGATTCGCCGGAAGACACGGTCAATCTGCTTGAGCTGTCGCACGTGGCCGGCGTGCCATTGCGACAATTGCAGCAGGCGTTCAAAGCCTACACCGGGATGACCCCTAGCCATTGGTTGCGCCTGCGCCGGTTGAACAGTGCACACCGTGAATTGCTCAAGCGCCGGCCGACGGAAACTACGGTTGCCGAGGTGGCGATGCAGTGGTCGTTCTGGCATTTGGGAAGGTTTTCCAGCAGTTACCGGGCGTTGTTCAAGGAGTTGCCGAGCGAGACGCTGAAACGCTCACCAGTGATTTGAACTGACAGCGCCCTGTTTCCCGGGCGCGCAGCTTTTCTGCCGGTTTCGATTGTTACGGATTCTTGCTGACAACCTTCGCTGCGGTGACTGGATACAGCGTCAACAAGCTGTGTTTGAGCAATACAACAGATCCTGCGAGCAAAACTGCATCCTTGATCAGAAAACTGGTTGCGCCGCCCATTGCCGGAAAGCCGCCGGCAGACGCTTCCCACGCATCCGGGGTGGTCAGGATCAGGGTGAGCGTGGTCAGGTAAGTGATCGCAGATCCGGCCGAGGCCCACAGCGATACTCGGGGAAACCAGGCGCCCACAATCAAACCGAGGCCAATGGCCCATTCGGCTACACCCAAGGCATAGCTGGCCCCCTGAATTCCGAACACACTGTGCATCCAGCTCAGTAGAGGGCTGTTGCCCAACAGAGGAATCAAGCCTTCAGCTTCGTACGCAAACCATTTGCTATAGCCAAAGATCGCGAAGATCAGTACGAGCGTCCAGCGCATCAATCTGATCTCGAAGTCATTCGAAAGCAGGCGGGACAAAGTGCAAGTGTTCATGGTTGTTCCTTTTCTTTGAGGTGATGACACCCGCTAGAGAAGGTCCCGTTGCAAAAATTACAGCCCGACGCAGACTAAAGCGCGACAAAAAACAGGCTGCTTGCGCGAAATTTTGTTG
The DNA here is from genome assembly GCF_009834515.1 of Pseudomonas sp. R84. NCBI lineage: Bacteria > Pseudomonadati > Pseudomonadota > Gammaproteobacteria > Pseudomonadales > Pseudomonadaceae > Pseudomonas > Pseudomonas sp. R84. The sequence continues at coordinate 3,455,253 of NZ_CP019426.1, read as the reverse complement.
CAGGCCGACATCAATGGGCAAAAAGACCTTTGTGTCAGCGTTGAAGTTAAATAGAATCAGTCTCATTTGAATTCTTACTTCGCGCAGGGCCTCTTGAGATGACTGAAGCAGCGACGCCATCGGAGCAGAGCCTGCATGAGTTGTACCGCGATCATCAGGGCTGGCTGGAAACCTGGTTGCGGCGGCGCATGGGCAATGCGTGGGATGCGGCGGATTTGAGTCAGGACACCTTCCTGCGCGTGCTGTGCAGCGCTCAGCCGATTACCGATATGCGCGAGCCTCGGGCGTATTTGCTGACTGTCGGCAAACGCCTGCTGAGCAACTTCTACACACGTCGCAGCCTGGAAAAAGCCTACCTCGAAGCCCTCGCGCAATTGCCCGAAGAATGCGTGCCGTCGCCCGAGCAACGTTGGGTGCTGCTGGAAACCCTGCAAGCGCTGGATGAGTTGCTTGATGGTTTGCCCCGAGCAGTGCGCCGGGCGTTTTTATGGAGTCAGCTTGAAGGCCTCGGTTACCGCGAAATCGCCGAGCGCCTGCAGGTCTCCGAACGCACCATAAAACGTTATATGGCGCAGGCTTACGAGCATTGTTTGATGTTGGATCTATGATGCGCGTATCGTCCAACTCAGAAGCGCGCGAAGTGGCTCGTGCCGCCGCGCAATGGTTGGCACTGCTCGAATCGGGCGACGCCACGGATGCTGATCACGCGCGCCTGCAGTATTGGCGCAACAGCGACAGTCGTCACGAGAACGCCTGGCAGAAGATTCAACTGCTGCGCCAACGCTTTTCCGCGGTGCCGGCGGCGTTGGCCATGGCCACGCTGGATCGTCCGGATCTGGAACGTCGTGCCGCGCTGAAACGTGCGCTCGGACTCGCCGCGCTGGTGCCAGCAGCGTGGCTGATCAGTCGACAATTGCCGATGGATGCATGGCGTGCCGATCTGCACACCAGCACTGGAGAGCGCCAGCGTTTGTCGTTGGGTGACGGCAGTTCGTTACAACTGAACACCGCCAGCGCAGTGAACGTCGATCTGCCGGCACGGCAATTGACGCTGGTGCGTGGCGAGATAGCACTCAACGTGCCGGGCAGTTCGGCGCTGACGATCAACGCACCTTACGGGCGAATCATCGTCAGTCGCAGCGAGGTGTGCGTGCGTATCAATGAGCGTGACTGCAACGTTTCGGTCGTCAGCGGCAAGGTGCAGTTACAACCGTTGCACGGGGCGGCGCTGGTGTTGAATCAAGGTCAGCAGGTTAGCCTGAAAGCATCTGGTTCCGGTTCCGTTACAGCGTTCGATGCGCTGATGCCGGGTTGGCGCGACGGTGTGTTGATGGCGCAAAACCAACCGCTGGGGGATTTTTTGCGCGAGCTGAGTCGCTATCGTTCGGGCTTGTTGCGCTGGGATCCGGCCTTGGAAACGCTGCGCATCACCGGCAGTTTCCGCCTCGACAATACTGATCAAATCCTCACACTGCTCGCGGCCAGCTTGCCGATCGACGTTCATACGCGTACACGGTTCTGGGTGTCTCTCACGCCTCGAAACATTCCCTCCTCAGAAAAAACTGGCTGAAGCCTGTCCCTTTTTTTCGCCTCGCTGGTCATTCCAGGCAAGTGAACAAAATCGAGAGCTTCTTCCAATGCCCGCAGTATTCCCAAGTCGTTTGCGTCCGTTGTTGCAGTTGAGCCTCCTGCTGAGCCTGAGTGCCAGCCCTGTGTTGATTCAATCCAGTTGGGCCGAAGACGCCGCTCGGCGCAGTTACCAGGTGCCGGCCGGTAGTTTGAGTGCAGCACTGACCCGCTTTGCCGGGTTGGCCGGGGTCAATCTGTCGGTCGATCCGGCGCTGGTCAGCGGGCGCAACAGTAATGGTTTGTCCGGCGAGTTTGGCGTGGAGGAGGGGTTTACCCGGTTGTTGCTGGGCTCTGGCTTGCAACTGCAACCGCTGGGCGATCAGGCTTACACCTTGGTGCCTGCAGCGGAGGGCCGCAGCCTGCAATTGGCGCCGACGTCGATCCTCGGCGCCAGTGATTCGACAGGCGCCGATTTATTTGCCGGAGGGCAGGTAGCACGACGCGGTTCGCAGGGTTTGCTCGGGTCCAAGGACTTCATGGAAACCCCGTTCAGCATGACCACCTACACCAGTGAAACCGTGAAAAACCAACAGGCGCGCACGCTGGGTGATCTGATTGCCAGCGACCCTTCGGTGCGCGCGACCAACCCGGCCGGGGGCCGCTATGAGCAGTTCACCATCCGTGGCTTCAGCCTGTTCAACAGCGACGTGGCCTATAACGGCCTCTACGGTGTGTTGCCGACTTACACGATCGACATGGAAATGGCCGATCGCGTCGATATTCTCAAAGGCCCGAGCCAGCTCATCAACGGCATTTCGCCGCGGGGCAGTGTGGGCGGGGGGATCAACGTGGTGCCCAAGCGCGCTAGCGATCAGCCGATCACTTCACTGACTGCCAATTACGCGTCGAATAATCAGGTCGGTGGAGCGGTGGATGTCGGGCGCCGGTTTGGTGAGGACAACCAGTTCGGCCTGCGTTTCAACGGCGTCAAGCAGTCCGGTGATACCGAGTGGGATCATCAAAGTGTCGACCGTGACATGGCCGTGCTCGGCCTGGATTTTCGCGGTGAGCGCTTGCGACTTTCGACCGATATCGGCCACACCGAGCGCGATACCGACGCACCGCAAGAGCGCGTACAAGTCGCCGCCAGTGCCAAGGTTCCGAGCGCAAATAGCGTGCATCGCAATTATGCGCAACCGTGGAGCCAGGCGAAAACCGAGGACACCTTCGGCACAGTCAACGCCGAGTTCGACGTCAATGATTCGGTGATGCTGTACGGCGGCGTCGGCGCGCGCAAAAGTAATCATGACTTCTTGCGCCACGCCGTTTCCGTCACCAACGATGCCGGTGATTTCAGCGTACTGCCGCGCGACTTCACCCGCGACGAGAATGTCCGTACCGCCACGGCCGGCGTACGCAACTGGTTCCATACCGGGCCGGTGAGCCATGAGGTCAACCTTGCGGCCAGCTACTTCTACATGGATTTCGAGAACGGCGGCGCACGTTACGCGGCAGGGCGCAGCAATCTGTACGACCCGGTGGAAACGGTTAAACCCGGCACGCCGACACGCAATGACGCCAAGGTCTACACCGAAAATCGCTTCAGCGGCGTGGCGCTGTCCGACACGTTGGGCTTTTTCGATGATCGACTGTTGCTGACCCTCGGTGCGCGCTGGCAACGGGTGAAAGTCGATGACTGGAGCGATGACGTCAAAGGCGACACGGCTTACGACGAAGAAAAGGTCTCGCCATCGGGCGGGATTCTGTTCAAGGCCACGGACCGATTGTCGCTGTACGCCAACTACATGGAAGGCCTGAGTCAGGGCAAGATCGCGCCGTCGACCTCGGTGAACGAAGATGAAATCTTCCCGCCGTTTATCAGTCGTCAGGTCGAGATTGGGGCCAAGTACGACGCCGGCTCGTATGCCTTGACGGCTGCGGTGTTCAGGATCAAACAGCCCGCTTATGAAACCAACGCAACGACCCGAGTCTTCGGACCCAACGGCAAGCGACAGAACGACGGCGTGGAATTGAGCGTGTTCGGCGAACCGCTCAAAGGCTTCCGTTTGCTTGGCGGTGTGATGTACATCGACAGCGAATTGACCAAGACCACCAATGGCACCTTCGACGGAAACCGGGCGCCGGCGACGCCGAAATACAACGTCAATCTGGGCGCAGAGTGGGACGTGCCGACTGTGCAGGGGCTGACGCTGACAACGCGGGGCATCTATTCGAGTTCGCAGTACCTGGATCAGTCCAACGACAAGGAAATCGATTCCTGGGAGCGCTTCGACGTAGGTACGCGGTATGCCTTCAAGGTCGATGAGAAAACCGTCACCTTGCGCGCCAATGTCGAAAACGTACTGGATAAACGCTACTGGAGTTCGGCAGGCGCTTCGGACGATAGTGAGCCAGGATTGACGTTGTCGACACCGAGAACTTATCTGCTTACAGCGACGGTGGACTTCTGATTCCACTCGGAAAATCGAAAGCAATCGGGAGTGCTATCAGCGAGCTGACCCACTCTCAGAGTGATGTCCTGACCACCAATGGACAGTCAACTCGCTGGGTTCCCGATAACTCCAGGGTTTCGATCAGATGCCGTGCAGCCTGGCGCCCAATTTCGTAGTACGGCAATTGCACGGTGGTCAGCGGCGGGATGAACAACTCGGCAATGCCGATCATGTTGTCGTAGCCGAGCACGGCGACATCGTTGGGAATTTTCAGGCCACGCCCCAACAACAGTTGATAGGCACAAAAGGCGATACGGTCGTTGCCACAGATCAGAATATCGAATTGGGGACGCCCATCAATGACATGCCGGTCGAGGATGGCGGCTGTTTCACTGTAGGCATCATGATCGGAAAGGTCGTATTGCAGGAGTGTGTCGGGCGCCAGTCCGAATGCCTGACAGGCACGCTGCAGACCTTGTTGTCGCAGCCCCCATGCCAGACTCTGTTTCGGCAGATTGATACACAGAGGACGTTTGTAGCCGAGGCTCAATGCGTGGTGTACGGCGCGATACTGGCCCATTTCGTCGTCGGGTACATAGCTGACGAGGCTGCTGTCATCTGCCAGACAATTGGCGAGCACCAGAGGCTTGCTCTTCAAGCGCTCGGGAATGCTGACCTGGCGAAACCCCATGGCGCTGAAGATCAAACCGTCCGGACGGTGCGACAGCATCAGGTCGATGTTCTGGTCGGTGGGCGGGTTGCTTAGCAGGTTGAGGATAAAGACATTCCAGCCGGCTTGCTGCGCAGTCTGTTCAATGGACAGCAGCAACTCGACCGCGAAGGGCGTGGTCGCAGTGTCCAGCGCGAACACACCGATGGTTCGCGACTGCAGGTTGTCACCGCGCATCTTGCGCGCTGACAGGCTGGGTACGAATTGCAGTTCATCAATGGCACGACGCACCCTTAGAAGGGTTTCGGGGCTCAGTTTTTCCGGAGTATTGAGCGCTCGAGACACCGTCATCAGGGACACGCCGGCCAGCTGTGCAACGTCTTTCACTGAAGTCATGCGAAGTGCGGCCGGTCAGGTTGACGCCGAATCATGACACAGGGCCCGGGCCTCTCGCGACCCGAATGATGCCGCTCATGACCATGCAGAACCGAGCGGCCATGCCTTGGCAATCGAGACGCGCCCGCCACTTCCGCTGGCCATCAGCTTCACACCCAGACTGTCGGAGCGCGGATAGAGGCGACTGCTGAGACTGAAGCGGCCGTTTTCGTCGAACACCTCAATGGATGAGCGATCAAGAAACACGCGCAGTTCCAGGCGCTCTTGTGTCGGGTCTATCGCCACGCTGCGCTGGCCGGTGACTTGCGCACCCGAACGGCTGCGATCAAGCATCAGGCGCTGCAGTGACGGATCATAGTAGAGCAGGGTTTCTTCACGGCCATCGTCGCTGCAGCGCAAGGCGACTCCCAGGTGGCCGTCAGTGCAGCCGAGCAGATCCAGATGCACATGGATTTCGAGCATGTTGCCCTTCACTTGCGGTACCCAGCAGGCTCCCGACTCTCCCCACCACGGCGTCCCCGGCAATTGCGCCATTCGCAGCGCGCTGAGCTCGCGTGCCGGATACACGCAAAGACGATCGGCGCACAGTTCCAGTTCGCGGGGTAATCCGAGCATGCCGCACCAGTGATGGGTCTGGCTCGGCATCGGGCTTTCCCACATGTCCAGCCATGCCCATAGGAGGCGCCGACCATCGGCGGCCAACAGCGTCTGCGCCGCATAGAAATCGTGGCCGTTATCCAGCTCGATAAAAGGCCCGCCGGTGAACTGCCATTGGTTGTCGAGATGGCCCACTCGATAACCGGTCTGGTACTTGTTGAGCCGGTCATAACCGTCGGCTTGCATGCCTTGCGGAGAGTACAGCAGCACATCGCGTCCATTCAGTCGAAACAGGTCCGGGCATTCCCACATATAGCCATCGCCCTCGCTGCCGGCGGACACATAGTCGAGGAATTCCCAGGCGTGCAGATCCGTGGAGCGGTACAACGGCAGCAGCGGCCTGTCGCCCAGACGTGCGCCGGCAATCAGGTACCAATGGCCATCTTCCTGCCAGACCTTGGGATCGCGGAAATGCATGATGGCGTCTTGCGGCGCGCTGTCGATCACTGCGCCGTGTTTGACGAAGCGGATGCCGTCGTTGCTGGTTGCCAGGCACTGGACCTGTTTGATCAAGCGCTCGTCACCCACTTCGCCCAGCCAGGTGTGTCCGGTGTAGATCAGCGCCAGGGTATCGCCACAGACCACGGCGCTCCCGGAAAAACAGCCGTCGCGGTCGCAGTCATCGCCGGGTGCCAGCGCAATGGGCAGGTGTTGCCAATGCACCAGATCGGCACTCTTGGCGTGGCCCCAATACATCGGGCCCCATTTCGCGTCGAAGGGGTGATGCTGATAGAACACGTGATATTCGCCACGGAAGTACACGACCCCGTTCGGGTCGTTCATCCAGCCTGCCGGCGGGGCAATATGATAACCGGGTCGATAATCCTCGATGACGCGAGACTGGCTGTCAGCCAGGGCGCGCTGCGCAAGGTCAAGGGTCGAAGGCATGTGATCGCTCGCGGTATTCAAAGACAAGGTCATAGGGCGTGTGCTCGGACTGAGCGCAGAGAGAGGTCATCCGCCACGGACTCAATAGCGTGCGGGGGGCGCTTCAATGCCGTGCCGTCGGTGTCGAACAGGTGGATCGTGTCGATGTCCAGTTGCAGCTCGACCCGATCGCCTGCCTGCCAACCGGCGTTGACTTCACAACGACAGATCAGTGGCTCGTCCTGCCCGGTATCGAGGTGCACATAGGTTTCACTGCCCAGGTATTCGACCCCGGTCACAACGACGCCAGCCGTTCCCAGCGCCGCCTTGAGCGACAGGTGTTCCGGGCGAACGCCCAGGCTCAGCGCGGCGTCTGCCGCCAGGTTCGAGCTGTCAAAGGGCAGGGTGGTGATCCCCAAAACGGCAGCATCGACCAGGCTGGTTTCGCCCGGCGCCTGCAGGCGTGCCGGCAGGAAATTCATTTTCGGCGAACCGAGAAAACCGGCGACAAAGCGGCTGGCCGGGCGTTCATACAGTTCGCGCGGTGAGCCGACCTGCTCAATATGGCCGCCATTGAGCACGACAATTTTGTCGGCCAGGGTCATCGCCTCCACCTGATCGTGAGTGACGTAGATCATGGTCGAGCCCAATCGGTCATGCAGTCGGGCGACTTCGTTGCGCATCTGCACCCGCAAGGAGGCATCCAGATTGGACAGCGGCTCATCGAACAACAGAATGTCCGGCTCCCGCGCCATGGCCCGGCCCATGGCCACACGCTGACGCTGCCCCCCAGACAGTTCTTTTGGTTTGCGTTGCAGCAGTTTGTCCAATTGCAGGATTTGCGCGGTTTTCAGTACGCGCTCGCGCAGGCTGGTCTTTTCAGTCTTCGCCAGTTTTAGACCAAAACTGATGTTGTCGTAGACGCTCATGTGCGGGTACAACGCGTAGGACTGAAACACCATGCCGACGCCACGCTCGCGCGGTTCCAAGTCATTGACCCGGCGCCCGTCGATCAGCAGATCACCGGCGCAGATAGAATCCAGCCCGGCGATCAGGCGTAGCAGCGTCGACTTTCCGCAGCCCGAAGGCCCCACGAACACCACGAATTCACCTGCAGCAATCTCCAGGCTGATGTCGCGAAGAATCCGCACGCCGCCCAATTGTTTGCTCACGTTGTCCAGTTTCAATTTGATCACGATGCGGTTCCTTGTCTTTATTGGGCATCAACCCTTTAACGCGCCGGCAGTGAGACCGGAAACGATTCGGCGCTGGAAAATCAGCACCAGAATCACCAGTGGGACGGTGACCAGCACCGAGGCAGCCATCAACAAGCCCCAAGGCAACTCATGGGGGCTGCCGCCGGAAATCAAGGCGATGGCCACCGGCACCGTGCGTTGGCTGTCGGTGAGGGTGAAGGTCAGGGCAAACAGAAACTCGTTCCACGCGGCGATGAAGGCCAGCAAGCCCGTGGTGACCAATGCGGGCCAGAGCAGCGGCAACAGCACGCGGGTCAGCGTCACCCAGGGCGACGCACCATCCATGATTGCCGCTTCCTCCAGCTCATGGGGCAGTTGCCCCATGAAGGTGGTCAGCACCCAGACGGTGAAGGGCAGGGTGAAAATCGTGTAGCTGAGGATCAACGCCCACGACGTGTTGTACAGGCCCAAGGCACGAATCACTTCGAACAGTCCCGACAGTACCGCGACCTGAGGAAACATCGACACGCCAAGGACCAACATCAACACCGTGCCACGTCCACGGAATTTGACCCGGCCCAAGGCATAGGCAGCGGTCAGGCTGAGGAACAGCGCCAGCGTCACCACGCACAGCGCAACCACCAGCGAATTACCGATCGCTCGCAGGAATGAAGCCTGGTGGAGGACCGCCGCGTAATTGGAGAAGTTGGGATTTTCGATCCAGTAGCTCACCTCGAACAACGCGCTGGAGGGCTTCAGCGAGGTCACGATGGCGTAATAGAAAGGAAAAACCGCATACAGCAGCAACACCCCGATCAGGCACCAGAAGCCGAGGCGCAACAGCGCTTTTTTCAGCAGGCGCGGGCTCATGCGCGGACCTCCAGTTGACGGCGTCCGAGGTAGAGATAAAGCATGGCGATCACCGCGACCACCAGAAACAACAGCGTCGACGCCGCGCTGCCGTAACCGACGTCCTGGAACTCCACCAGGTGCTGGCGGGCATACACCGACATGCTCATGGTGCTCGACGAGTTCGAGGTCAGCACATAGATGACGTCGAACACCCGCAGGGAATCGAGGATGCGGAAGATCGCCGCCACCAGCAGTGCAGGCATCAACAGTGGCAGCGTGACGCGCCAGAACACCTTCAGCGGGTGAATGCCATCGACCCTGGCCGCTTCGTAGCAATCGCTCGGCAACATCTGCAAGGCCGCCAGCATCAACAGCGTTACAAAGGGCACGGTCTTCCAGACGTCAACGATGATCACCGCCCACATCGACAGGTCCGCATCTGCCGTCCAGGCCAACGGGGCGTCAATCAGGCCGAGGCTGAGCATCAGGTGATTGATGATGCCGAACTGGTCGTTGAGCATCCATGACCAGATCTTCGCCGAGACAATCGTCGGAATCGCCCACGGAATCAGAATCAACGCCCGCACCAGAGAACGGCCGGTGAACTTGATGTTCAGCAGCAACGCCACCAACAGCCCCAGCACGACCTCCAGTCCCACCGAGACCACCGTGAAATACAACGTGTTGCGCACCGCATTCCACCACTGTGGATCGACGAGGATGCCCGACCAGCCGGAACCGCTGAACGACAGATAATTGCTCACGCCTATGAAGGTTGCGCCACCGGTATCCGCCAGGCTGGCGTCGGTCAGGCTGAACCAGAAAGTGCGCAGCAACGGCCACGCTGCCACCAGGGCCAGGCAGATCAGCATTGGCGTCAGAAACAGCCAGGCGGCGCGCACCCGGCGACGTTGTACAGGCGTTTCCCTCGCGAGCAGCAGCTCGTCAAACGGGGCATGGGTCGTAGAGACAGACATGGTGATTTCCTTCCTTGTGGCTTACCAGTTCCGGCGTTTGATGCGCGTGAGTTCGCTTTCCAGTTCGGCCAGTGCCTGATCGACGGGCAACTCGCCGGCCAGCACGCCATGCACCCGATCGAAGAACGCATTGGAGACCCGTGGATAGCGCTCGGCGGTGATGGCGGCGGGGCGCATGACCCCAGCGTTGAGAATGCTGTGCAACTGAGCGTAATAAGGCATGGCCGCGAGCAACTCGGGATCTTGATACAGCGACTCGATCACCGGGTTATAGCCGCCTTTCAGCGCGCGACGTTTTTGCTCTTGGGCACTGCTCAGGTAGCTCACCAGCTCGGCGGCAAGTTTCGGATGCGTGCTGTAACGCGATACCGCCAGGCCCCAGCCACCGAGGGTAGAGGCATGCTCGCCGGTCTCGCCGCCGCGGGGCAGGGGAGCGACGCCGACCTGGTCTTTTACGGCACTGTCCTGGCTTTGCACCAGGGCCCAGACATAAGGCCAGTTACGCATGAACAGCGCATTGCCTGACTGGAATACGCCACGTCCTTCTTCCTCGGTGTAATTGAGCACGCCACGCGGGGAGATATCTCCGACCCAGCTTTTCGCCAGGGTCAACGCCGCTCTAGAGGCCTGGCTGTTGACCACGATGTCGCCGCGCTGATTGATCAGTCCGCCTTGCGGCTGACTGCTGATCCATTCCAGCGCATTGCACGTCAGCCCCTCGTAGGCACGTCCCTGAAAAATATAACCCCAGAGATTGGCGTTGCCGGCGTTGCGCTCGGCCTGTTGCACATCCCTGGCGGTAGCGGTCATTTCCTCCCACGTCTGGGGAACCTGTTTGTTGTATTTCTCAAGCAAGTCCTTGCGGTAATACAGCAGCCCCGAGTCGGTGAACCACGGCATCGTCACCAGCCGTCCGTTGACCGTGGCGTTATCGACCTGGGCCTGGAAGTAGCCTTGGGTCGCGTTGGCGGAAAGCACTTCACGCAGATCCATCAGGTGTTTGGCCAGCATCCCCGGCCACACCATGTCGATTTGAATGATGTCGATGTCGGTGGACTGCGCACTGAGGATCTGTTGGTAGAACGACAACCTCTCGGTCGCCGAGTTAGGCGTGGAGACCACCTCGACGTTGTTGCCAGTCTGTTTCGACCATGCCTCGACGGCCTCCTTGCACAGCTGCAACTCCGCACCCACCGCACCGCAGGAGATCGTCAGATCGGTTGCGTTCGACACGGATGGCAGTGCGGCAGACAGGGTGATCAATGCGACTGGCAGGAGCGATTTCAGGTGTTTCATCGAGCGTCCTTTATTTTTGTTTTTAGAAAAGTTAACGTTAACATCGCCAAATGTAGCAGCGTATTTGCGAGGAGGCATCCTTTTTTTGTCGTTTGTGACAACTCGCCATTTACACAAAAAAGGCAATTGCGGCAACCAAAAAATAAAAACAAAACAGGGAATCAACATGCAGAAAGGATCAAGCTGGCTACTGGTCGGCGTGCTCGGCACATCGGCGGCGGCTTCTCAGGCCGCGACGCTGGAAGAGCGCATGGCCGCACTTGAAGCCCGTGCCAGCGCAGCGGAAAAGCGTGCAGCCACGGCCGAGCAGCAGACCCAGGCGCTTGCCCGGGAATTGCAGCAGATCAAATTCGCGACGCCGCCCTTGCAACCCGTTGACTCTAACGCAACAGCCATTTCGGCGCCTGCTCTGGACACCCGACTGGCAAAACTCGAAGCCCGTCAGCAAAGCCTGGAGAAGGAGGGCGGTGCCGGAAACCTCACCGATGGGTTCAGCTTCAACGGCTATGCGCGCTCCGGATTGCTGGTCGACGAGGGGCTGGGTGGCGGGCGTGGCGGCCCTTATACAACGCCGGCCGGCTCGGTGGGCGGGGCAGTCGGGCGACTCGGCAACGAGGACGACACCTACATGCGTATCGACCTGTCGAAAGAGCTCTATGCGCAAAACGGTACCCGTTCCAAATTCACCGTCTCCATCGCCGACGGTGTGGAAAGCTCCAATGACTGGACGGCCGACGAAAGCAACCTCAACGTACGCCAGGTATTCGCCACGCTCGACCATGTCGCCGCGTTCAAAGGCAATTCAGTGTTAGAGAACGCTGCGTTGTGGGCGGGCAAGCGCTTCGATAGAGATAATTTCGATATCCACTGGCTGGACTCCGACGTCGTTTACCTCGCCGGCACTGGCGGTGGAATTTACGATGTGCAGATGAACCAGCATTGGCGCTCGAATTACTCGTTGATTGGGCGTAGCTACGGGGATTTCAGTCAAGGCGGAATTAATGCCGACGTGGAAAGCTACATCCTGACCTCCAACCAGTTCTTCGAGGATGGCCAGTGGCAGTGGATGTACAACGCCATCGGCGCAAAGAAAAACGATGTCGGCACCCGCACCAATAAAGCCGGTTTGACGCCTGCGGATTCCGGTTTGCACAGCATGCTGGCCAATCACCAGAAAAGCTTTTTCGGCAGGGAAGGCTTCTTCAAAACGGCGCTGCTTTATGGGCAAGGTCTGGGGGCCGAGGTCAAGAACGTTGGCTCGGATGGTGAACTGATCGACGATGCCCGCGCGCTGCGTCTGGCGCTTTACGGTGAGACCCCGCTGACCTCTGACTGGCGCATCGGGCCCAGCTTGCTGGCTGAACAGAGCAAGGATCGATACGTTAAAGGTGACGACTACCGCTGGCTGACTCTCAACGTGCGCTTGGCCAACAAAATCAACAGCAACTTCGAAATGGCCTACGAAATGAGCTGGCAAACCATGAACCTCGACCCCAAAGGCTATCTACAACGTAATGCGGTCGATGGTAACTTCTGGAAGTTCACGGTCGCCCCGACATTCAAACTCGACGTCGGCGATCTACTCACGCGTCCGGAGTTGCGAGTGTTCGCCAGCTACATGAACTGGTCTTCGGATCTGGACAGGTTCAGTACTAACGACTCCTTTGGCATGTCCGACTTCCAGGCGGGAGGGGTGTGGCAATACGGTATACAGATGGAAACCTGGTTTTAATTGTTGAACGCACTTGCGATAGTGCAGTGCTGGAGCGGCGAAGGATACTCCAGGCTGATGATGTCGTTTCTTCCCAGGATGGATGATTACCCAATGCTCAAGTTCAATGCTCATCTCGGTTTCCAATTCAATGAATTGCCTTTTCTGCAGCGCATCGAAGCCGCCGCAGCCGCCGGTTTCCGGGCAGTTGAATTCCCCTCGCCGTATGAATTCGACGCCAGTCTGCTTGCCGACCATCTAGCCCAATACAGTTTGCCGTTGATTCAGTTCGCCGCCCCGGCTGGCGTGACCAAAGGCATCGCCGCGTTACAGGGCAGGGGAGAGGAGTTTCGTGACGGGTTGCTCCAGGCCGCCCGCTACGCAAAGACCTTGGCGTGTGCGGATGTCCACATCATGTCGGGCGTTACCACGCAGAATGACGCTGAGCGAACCTACGCGGGCAACCTGGAATATGCGGTTAAGTACTTGGAGGACCAGGGGCTGCGGCCGCTGATCGAAGTGATCAGCGCGCAGGCGATGCCGGGCTATTACATGTCTGGCTTCAGCAAGGCGCAACAGGTACTGGAGACCTTCCCGAGTGTCGGGCTGATTCTTGATCTTTACCATGCCCAGCTTTTGACCGGAGATGCAGCCGATGTGTTGGCCCGGTTTTATGACAGAACCGTGCACGTGCAAATTGCCGATTGCCCGGGTCGTCACGAGCCAGGAACGGGGAGTATCGACTTTGCTGCCTTGTTCGAGGCGCTGGAGCAACGCGGCTATGCCGGATGGATCGGGTGTGAATATCGTCCCTCTGACTCTACCGTTGCGAGTCTTGACTGGATCAAGCAGCTGAGTGCTTAGGTCCCAGGTGAAAATCTTTGAGTCGCTGATATGGGGACAATCGCCGCCATCAAAGGCAGAAGCCCTTGATGGCCGAGCGAGAAGAACTCATCGATATCGGCCTGACGTCGACGAGTAGGGGGGATTAAATGCCTGATGCGGTTTTTGTATGCAGAACTATTTTGTTCGGAGATTGTGATCCGGCAGGGGTGGTTTACACCCCGCGATTCTCATATTTTGCTGTAGAGGCCATTGGTGTAGCACTCGACAGATGGGTAGGGGGGCCGGGGCTTAGGGCTGTGATGAGTTTTAATATATTGCCGCCGGTGCGTGCGATGTCGATCGAGTTGCTGGCTCCGGTGACGTGGGATGACGAATTGACTATTAAAGTCAGCGTGGCCAGGTTGGGGGAGCACTCTTTTACTTTTTTGGTTGAGGGGTTTATCGGCGAAGGCGTGCTGTCATTTACAGCGAATGTCACACACGTTTGTGTATCACCGGAAAGTAAGGAAGTTGTATCCATTCCAGCTCCGTTGCGAGCGCTTCTTTCATAGACGATCAGACTGACTCAACAAACGTTCGGGGGGCTGTCGAGTGTCCGGTTGTGGCCAAAATCTACCATTCCTCACCGGGAGCTATGGGCGATTGCGGCCTTGGTGACCGGCAGCAATCGGCCAAAAGTGGTCGTTCCGTCAGGCCGATTATCGATCTACGCGTATGTGCAGTTTTGTCGATATACGGCCTTGTGCAATCAACGTTCTGAAACAAAATAAGTGTCACTAGAAACGTGTTCTTAGAGGCGGACTGAACTGAGCACTTTAAGACGGCCTTCTCCGCTGCTGAAAATCCAATCTTTCTCAAAAACCTGACCAGAAGTAACCATGGTTGGGAGATAGAAAACGATTCCGTCTTGATGCCCAGCACTGGCGATCAGGCTCTCAAGCTGAACTAACATCGACTTGTAAGTGCGAATATTTATTCTATTCTTGATCTGCACAACTACTGACTGATCACCACTCTTCACTAGGATATCTGCAACAAACTTCTGCTTTTCCCCACCAATTTGAGCCTCAGACAACACTTCCGCATCAGGAAGGATAGCGGACAAAAAACCCGCTACAGACCCTAGCCACTGAGGGTAAGAGTTGCTCTCCAATTCCTCCAAGGAACGAAGGGTAAAATACGATTTAAGGGCCTCAGTAACACGCCCCAAAAGATCCCCATCCGAAAAATCGAACTTGCTTTTTATCGTTCGAGCCAATAATTTTACGGCTTCCTCTTCTCGTTCGCGTGCCAGCTGTAAGGCCATCTCGTCAACAAGAAGGCATGAGAACGCTGTTACTGACACGATGGCAAGGAAGGCTTCACTTTCGCTGAAGTCAAGCTTGTGATCATGAGTCGAGGGGTTTCTCCACTCCTGTCTGTAGTTAGTAAATTGATCTAGTACTCTCTTTCTGAATACGTTGGATTTGCTAAAGAATTGTTCAATATCAAATATTCGCGCCTTATCAAGATTTTTCTTGGCTAGAACGCCGTAAGCCTCTTTGAGGCCACCTTCGAATGCTTGATTTGTTCTATACACAGCATCAGTGAATGCCGAATCATCTGCGTCCCTTCGCCCCCTTTTCAAATGTTTATCAGCCACTTCTACGTGCGCAAGCATCGCCATCAATCCAGGCATATGATCACCTGCACCAGCTTGCTCAATCTTTCCTCGAAGGGTTGCAATAATATCCATTAGTTAAAAGTGCTATATCCATTAGTGAGCTAAATAATTGGCGTCGCATTATTCGCCAATTGTGTCGGGTAATGTTACGTGCTCTTAACCAATTGAGTCGAGCGCTAGAAACGCGACATGAGCAGAAGAGGAAAAGCGAAAAGACCTTGCCCGAGGCCAAAAAGTCACCGGCAGTGTGGGGCCGTTTCGCAGGTGTTGTATCAGCAGAGCAAGCTTCACGAAAACTGGCTCAACCATCGGATTCGACCGGAGCTGCAGGACTCGCGCCCGGACGCCATCAAATGCGTAGTCGTCACCGGCATGCTGCCCCAGGAAGAAATGCAGCGCCAGAGCCTGGATGTGTTCCGCAATGCGTGCAAGAACGTGGAAGTCATCACTTTCGACGAATTGCTGGGCAAAGTGAAACTTTTGTCAGATCATCTGGCGCCACGCTAGGAGCTGCTGAATGAAGTGGCAGAAGAAGACCTGGCATTCTAGGAATGCCGGATGAAGGGCTCCCCCTTTGTCAGTACGATTGAGAATTAAGGAAGATTGATGAGTGCCGCCCCAAAAGAGCCGCGCAAGCGATTGAAAGAGGCCATCGAAAAGTTCGACCTTCCCGCGGCGCTCGCAGCCCTGGAGGAAATGGAAACAGATAAGGTAGCTGCCGTTCTCGACGAGAAGATGGCGCAACCAGGTGCATATCAGATACGGGGCAATCGCTCCAAACGGAACAAGTTCTACGACGCGCTTTTGAGCTCATCCGTCATGTCGGGTGAGCACGATTCGATACGCCCATATGCCAATGAAATCAACGAAAAGATCAAGAAGATAGAGAAGTGCTTCGACGAAATTCGGGATTCATTGCCAAAATGCGACATCTCCCAATTTACTGGAGACATCCAATTCTGGAGTCATGTCGCGCGCGCGTCGTGCGAGTTGGCTGGGCTCGATAGCGCCGGAAATAAGGAATGGGGAAAGATTGAAGCGAAGCTTAAGGCGGGTATTCCGACTGCGATTCCTGAAGCGTTGATGGCGCAACTTGAACATGGCGGAATCGTGAATGTCGACGCGGCTTATGGTGGCATCGTAGAGGCGCTCAGCTTGACATTGAAGATGCTTTCCTTCGAGCAAAAGCTGCTTCACGATGGCAAGCTGGTGGCCCCCCGCAATGCCCGCGATTACCGACGACCATGTCTACAAGGCTGGCTCAATCCAGCTCTATGCGGTGTCGTGGAACGCCCTTGAGAATGCCGCCAACCGGACCCTATTTTTCGGTGGGGAAGTCGGGAGTGTGCAGGATGCGAAGGTATCTATTGACCACTTCCCGGCGGCATTTCATGCCAAGTTCCCGGACCCCATCTTCTTCTACCGTGAGCTGACCGAGGTCGAAGCTTACGACTTCATGGCCAACCGCAGGCTGCACACCTGGGCGATGCAGAATACGATGTTGATGGCGAATGGGACGGCGTTACGCGGAGCCGTCATGAAGGAAGGCGCGGCAGTGCCTGGGCTGACCGCAGGCTTTGTCTCTGAGGACGAGGGCATTACGCTGACGAAGCTATCAGAGATTCTTGCCTATGATGTTTTCGAGGACCAAGAGCGCTTCCACGGACTGACCTTGCGCGAGTGGGTGCGAGGATACTATGCCCTAGGGCTGATGGCCGCGGCGAAGCAAGACGACTCCTGCCTGGTCACGTTCGAAAAAAGTGAGATTGAGCAAGGGTTGCGCGACTACAAGCTTCCAGAAGAATGCATCCCGACCCTTATCCATCATCTGACCTTCGGCCAGGATAGTCGCGACCTGTATGACTCGCCGTTGATTCACTCGGAAGATGGCAAGTACACCTTGTTCGCCAATGTGCTCAAAACCTGCAACGTAACCAACGTGCTGTTCTCCAGGCTGAGCTCTCTCACGACCCAGTTCGACAAGAAGGGCAAAGGGTTTGAGAGCCGCGTCGTGTCGAGCTTCGTCAAGTGGGGATATCCGTGCAAATTTACGAAGTTCAAGATTGATGGTGCCGAGTACGAATACGACGCCCTGGTACTGATTGATGACACCCTGCTGCTCATCGAGTGCAAGAACAACCTGTTGTCGAGTAACAATGCAGTCCAGGCGTTTCGCTATTCTGAGTCGATTGACGAGAACGTCGAACAAATCAAGCGTCTGGAACGCGGCCTGAGAGAACGCCCTGACGTTGTTGAATCGTTGTTCCGCAGAAAGCTCGATGACTTGACCCTGGTGCCCGTGATGCTGAACTCCATGACCTACTCCAGGGGTCCTGTGGAGGGCGTCTACATTTCGGATTGGTCGGCGTTGAGCAAGTTTTTCACGGAGAGCACCATCTCTCGCTTCGGTTTGCAGAATGGCAAGAAGGTAAACAAGCAGACTATCCATACGCTCTGGAAAGGCAAGCGGCCTACTGCAAAAGAGTTGCTTGATTATCTGGCGATGCCCATCCAGTTGAAGTTGATGGGCAAGCACCTGCGCTGCAAGTATTTCGATCGTCCGATGTCCGAGAGCTCAATCTTCTTTGCGCAAGAGCTGGATGTCGATGAAGAGAAGATGCTCAAGGCCCGAGGGGTGCCCCTTGCCAAGAAGGCTGGCAAGAAGAAGATCAAGACGCGCCACAAGAAGCGCTGAGGGTCACGTCGCAGAGGTTGGCAACTGTCCCATGAAGGCGCCTGCGAACGGTGGATAGGCTGCGCGGGGGCTGGCACCCGCGCAGTGCGGCGTACCTGTGCCTTGCCACTCGGGTAGACCGACAGCAGGTTCCGGACCGACCTGGAAACGATTACGCCTGCGTAAATCAACCTGAACGAAGCGTTCTCGACAGCATTCTGCAGTGGCGTCGAACTGCATGCTGTGCTCCTTGCGAAAAAACAATCACGATTACTTCTATTGGGGATGAACCAGGCAAGGCTAGAGGCTTCCAGCGAAAGTCTGCTTCTGGTCGGATGGACCCCGAAGAGAACCGGGAGCCCAGCTCCGGCATTAGCTAAGCGCTTTGAATGTGAGGCTTATGGACCGCTTAGAGTTAAAATGCGTCTTCACCCACACACTACCCCTCATATTCAAGGATTTGTCCGGCATGGATGTCACCATGATGCAACACCCTGTGGGCCAGGGCGGGCTTTTTTCGGGCCAGATTCAGCTCGGTAACGCAAAGGCTCGTTGGGTCTACGATTGTGGGTCCAACCAGATGGACCGTTTAGGGCAGGAGGTCATGGGGGTCGCGAATGGCGGCCACGTTGATCTGCTTTTTCTTTCGCATCTCGACAGCGACCATGTAAATGGTGTTGATCGTTTGCTTGCATTGACTACTGTCGGCGAAGTCGTACTCCCTTACCTTTCTGCGTTGGAGTACGCAGGAACTGTTGGCCGTGATATCGCAACAGGCACGCTTTCCGTTACGTTTCTGGAGTTCTTGGCAGACCCAGCCAAGTGGTTGATCAGCCGAGGCGTCGGTACTGTAAGTTATGTTCATTCGGTCGATCCCGAGAAGCCAGGTCGGGATGAGCGTGTGACGGAACAGGAGGGCGAGCGTTCGGAGGCCTTCTCCGATCAGGATCTGCGAGTAGCGTGGCCTTCCTCGGCTGTAAAAAAAAGAGCCGCAAAGAAGGGGACGGTCCAGGACATCGCGATCGGAGGTGCCCTCAGCGTCATGACGCGAGCAGGACAGGTCAACTGGGTGCTGGCGCCTTTTGCACACAAGCCTCCCAAGTCATATACAAAGGGTTTCACAAATGCCATCGACAAGGTGTTTGGAAAAGGTCTCACAAGATCGGCGATTGCGGGCTATGCGAGGACGGCAGATGGGCGAAAAAAGCTCAGAGAATGCTATGACCATTTCTGGGAAGATCACAACCTGGTGTCCATGTCGCTTTATGCTGGTCCGCGCGCCACTCCTGTGATCTCTACGATGGAAATGCCATTCAATCTATGGAAACGGCCAAGCCCAACCCTTCCTCGCGAAATAGGTTGGTTGGCGACAGGCGATGCTCATCTGGCGCGCTTTGGGCGCTATAGAGCATGGTCTGAATTTTTCAGCAGTTACGTGGAGCGTGTCGGCGTTCTGGTATTGCCACATCACGGCTCCTGGCATAGTTACAATCCCCTGTTAGCCAGCAGTTTTCCGAATTTATATGCGTGCTTGGTGGCGGCGGGGCCTAACCAGTATGGCCATCCGGATTCTAGGATCTATAAGCACGTGCGCGCGCGGCGTTTGCTTAAATGGCATCACGTCAGCGAGCATCCCGACAGCGGCTTTGGTTACCGGGCGAATATCTGACTAAGCGGAGCGTATCGGGCATGTGCTTTCGGTAGGTCCTTCGTAAACTCACGAACGAGAGCGGAGGGCACAAGCCTGTTCGCGCTATGGCCATCATCACTTGGTTGCTTTGTAAGCGCTCCATAACCCCCCACCAGATTCAAGATGGATTGTGCGCTCAGCTAGAGGCAATCCTGAACTGGAAGGGGCATCGTGGTGCGCCGATACACGATGGATCGTTGAGCTAGCATGGTGTACATCGTCGAGTAAGGAATGGAGTGGCGGCTTTTGGCCGCTTTCTGCCTCTCGCGACGGGTAGAAAACGGCCAGAAGCGGACGTAATAGCGTTTGTGTAGTATCTGCCTCTCTTCCATCCTATATGAGATGCCGATGTCTAGCCGACACTCCCCATCCCCTACAAGAGCTGTCCTAGACCTGCAAAACGCACGTTCGCTTTTGGGAAAACGGCTGAGCGTGCTGATGCACGACCAGTACTATTTCAACGACGAGAAAGATCTGGGAGACACAGGTTCTCTAGAGTGGCGTTTTGGCGAAGGAGAAGTTCTATCCATGTATCTCTTGAGTGATGGCGAGAGAGTTGGTGCGGACTTGTTTCCTTCTGATACGCCGACTCCCTTCGAGATAGAGCCAAACGTGACCTGCTCCTGGAAGAGGGAAAACCTGCTTGCGGATCTGTCAGCAACCCACCTTGAGAACACAAAAATTTGCGCAGTTGAGGGAATTCTTGACTCTTTCAACGGACAAGAGCCTTGGCTGGCCGGATTCAGAGTTACGTTCGAGACCGGTGACTCGTTGATCTACCTTAACCAGGGCGACGATGCCGTCGTATTGATTAATGCGCTACCGCCAGTAAGTGTAGGCCTCGAAACCCGCTTCGTTACCTCAATTTAATGACAGCTATGGGTCGACTGCGGACCTTCCCAAAGACAGCAATCGGCCAAGAGCTGACCGTCAGCATACTCCCCTCAAAGAACTCCTGATCTATAGTCACTGAAGAGTCCATAGGGCGCGGTAAAATTCAACTCGCAGGGAGCGTATGAATGACTCGATTGCAAACACTCAAGTTGATTCAGATAGCCATTGCCCTTCCAGCCTATACCGTACCTTCAAGCACTACATTCGTCTTCACTCTTTGGATCACCATCACCTCGACGATCAACCTGTTCACCTCACAATCCTTTTCAGGTTGGGGCGTGATCATGTTGTGGCTTCTGGTGTCGCTGTTTTCGCAATGGGCATGCTGGAGCATTTTTTCCGACTCGCTGGAGGACAGCCCCTCCGTGCAACACCTGCCACTACTTTTACTTGGGGTTTTGTTAACACTGATTCTAGGTTTGAGTGCCTGGGTCCTTTTTCACATAGGCCTAATCTGGCTTATGTGCGGAACACAAGGCATTGCAGCCGGTGTGCTTTTGACGATCAATTGTGTAAGAAAAAGACGTCAAACTGGCGACATGCTCAGTGAATGAGTTCATCAAAGTGTCGGCCCTCTGCAGAGGGTGGAGGCGTTAAAGCAGATTTCTCTATCAGCCCATGCAACCGTTCGGGTGCGTGAGCGTCTGGTCAAAAGACCCCATTCCCGAGCGGTTGCTTCTGGCCGACTACCGTCATCCACGAGCATCGATTTTCGAGCAACCTATAAGTTGCTCTCGATCAAAAGTGATCGCAGGGCTTTCGCTTACCTGCTGGATCCTCGATGGTGCGTGTTGACCTTTCTATTAGTGGCTTCCCTTGAGTAACTAATTCACGCCCAGTGGCGCTTGGTATCTGCGTAAACGATACCTTCTAACCAAACACGCGATTGGCGCATTGCTACACAGCTCGCTAAGGTCATGATTCGTTTTTGATCCTGCCCGCAAACCGGGCGCAAAGACGTCATCATCACCTTCAGCGGAACCCACATGCGATATCGACGCCTCGACCTTAATCTCTTGGTTGCGCTGGACGCTTTGCTGAGCGAATGCAGCGTCAGCCGGGCGGCCGAGCGTCTGTGTCTGGGACAGTCAGCGGCCAGTTCGGCATTGGGTCGCTTGCGTGAGCATTTCAATGACCCGTTACTCGTGCAAGTGGGCCGACGCCTGGAACCCACCGCGTTGGGGCAGACGTTGCTGCCCAAAGTACGTGCGGCGTTGGCACTGACCCGGGAGATCGTCGACGCGCCGCTGAATTTTGACCCGGCGAACTGCGATCGGCACATCACTCTGGTAGCCTCCGATTACGTCGCCGATGTGCTGCTCCCAGCGGTCAGCCGTGTTTTGGCGCGTATCGCTCCGGGTATTCGCTTGAGCCTGCGCGACATGCCTGTTCCACGCGACGGCGATGTCGTCAGCGAAGCGCTGGATTATCGGCGCAGTGATTGCGTGATCGTGCCGCAACGACGGCTGAATCCGGCCTATCCCCATGTGCGGCTCATGACTGACCAGCTCTGTTGTATCGTCTGCGCGCAACAACCACAGTTTGCCGAGCAGCTGAGCCTGGCCGACTTTTGCGGCGAGGCGCACGTGGTGCGCGAATTTGCCAACGGGCAAAACCTGGCAATGGATGCCGTGCACCTGCATGAACTCGGCATTGAGCGGCGAGTGGCGGTGACCGTTGAAAGCTTTGTGCTGATGCCGCAATTCATTGTGGGTACCGCGCGCATTGCCACGGTGTTTCAACGACAGGCGCAGCGCTTCGTCCAGCGTTATCCGTTGCGCATTCACCCGGCACCGCTGGCGTTTTCCGAGGCCGTTCAAGTCTTGCAATGGCATCCCTATCAAGAACATGACCCGGCCATGCAGTGGTTTCGCGGCCTGCTCCTGGAACAGGCTGCGTTACTCGATCAACCCTCTGTCTGATCGCCGCTGTCGGCGACCAATCCGGCTTTGGCGATGGCCAGCAATGCGCAGCGTTCGTCGTTGTCCGAGGTATCGCCACTGATGCCGATGGCCCCGAGCACCACGCCATCGGCATTTCGAATCAGCACGCCGCCCGCCACGGGAATCACCTCGCCGCCGGTCAAACTGTTGATCGCATCGAAAAACGCCGGCATGGCTTGTGCGCGCCGCGCCAGTTCACGTCCGCCAAAACCCATGCCCAGGCAACCGCGTGCCTTGCCGGTGGCGATTTGCGTGCGCAGGAAAGTGGCGTCTTCGTCGCGCAAGATCGCCAACGGATGGGCGGCGGCATCCAGTACGGCAACGCCAAGCGGTTTGATCCCGGTTTCCCGAGCGATGCGGATGGCATCGCTGGCCATGTTCGTCGCAGTCAGTAAATCAAGTCGTTGCATGGCATCTGTCCTCATACGGCCCACTTGCCCAGTTGGGCCACGCGGTCGCGGGTGTAAAGATCGGTCCATTTCAGCGAGTTGAAATCGGACACTTGCTTGGGGTTGTAGGGGCTGCGATCCATGCGCACCGGTTGGCCGGCCTTGTAAACGGCCTTCAGGCGCGAACGATCCTGAAGGATGCGAATGTCGTTCAGCGGTGAACCGTCGAGCACGAGGAAGTCGGCCTGCTTGCCCACTTGCAGCGAGCCAAGGGTTTCGCCGCGCGGCATGCAGCGCGCACCGACAGCGGTCGCGGCGTATAACGCTTCGGCCGGGGTGAATCCGAGCCGGGTCACCAGCAGTTCCAGTTCACGGGCGTGCCATTCGCCGTAGGGCGTCACCGCAAAACCGCTGTCACTGCCGCAGGCGAACGGAACACCCGCCGCTTTGGCGCGTTTGAGTACCGCCGAACCGACCTCCAATGTGCGAGCACAATAACCGGCATAACCGGTGCTGATCGCCGGATCATGGGGCTGGCAGAAATCCACGGTGTTTTGCGGGAATGTCATGGTCGGGGCAAGGATGCTGCCGGCTTCAAGCAGCGCCTCGATGCACGCGTCGTCCATGTAAAAGGCGTGGAAAACCAGATCAACGCCGGCGCGCGCCGCGTACATCACGGCTTCGCGACCGTAGGCATGGGTGGCGACCTTGCAGCCCAGACGGTGTGCTTCCTCGACCATTTCGAAAGTCTCGTCGGCGGTGAAGGCCGCAATGATTTCGCCGTTGGGACGGCGGTGCGTGCCGTCCATGGCAATCTTGATCAGATCAACGCCGTCCTTGGCCTGCTTGCGGATCTCCGCGACGGCGTCGCTACGGCTGGTGACCAACTGCGCGGTGAAGTATTCAGGAGCGCCGACCCGACTCGGGAACCAGTCATTGAGACTTTGGCGATTGGTGATGACGCGGCTGCTCGCCGCGATCCTCGGACCTTCAAATAAACCAGCGGTCACCGCGTTGCGCACGGCGATGCTGAGCTGGCCGCTGTCGCCGGGGCAGACCATGCTGGTGACGCCGGCGGCCAGCACGTGTTGTGCGAAGAACATCCCGCGCAACGCGCGAAATTCGTCGCTGGTCCACAGATCAATGTCTTCTTCGCTTTGCGCGTTGCCGAAGGCCAGATGCGTGTGCACGTCCACCAGCCCCGGCATCACGAAATCATCCCCCGCATCCACCTGTGTATCGCCTGGCTGGGGAGCGGGGGCCAGCGCGGTGGGCCCGACGTAACTGAGCAGGCCGTTTTCGACGATCAATGTCTGTTGCTGGCGGGTTTGCAGTCCGCTGCCGTCAAACAGGGTCTGGCATTTCAGGTGCAGGGCAGTCATGGCGTCTTCGCTATGTGATTGTTATGCAAAGAGAGGCTAGAGAGCAGGCGAGGGGACGACCAGCAGATTGCATCGATGGCTGCGCATTGATTGCGTCAATAGCTGCGCCGGGCTGAAGCCACCAACGAAAACGCCGGACAATCGAGAGATTGTCCGGCGTTTTTTTGTGCGTGTTTTTCAGTGATCAGGCGGTACGGCCGCCCAGAGTTTCGGCGATCCAGTCAGCAATGTAATGCCCGGCATTGATGCTGTTGTCGAAGCTCGAATGCTGCACGCCACCTTCACGTTCGGTGAAGACTTTCAGTTCACATTTGGGACTGTTGACCAGTTGTTCGTAGGTGCGATGCGCCCACTTCAACGGAATCTGCGAATCCTGTTCACCATGGGTCACCAGGAACGGCACCTTGATCCGGTCGAGCACGCCATCGAGGTGGACGTTTTCGGCGATGGTCATGAATTCTTCGACGTCCTTGGCGCCCCACACCCAGCAGACATGCGCCCAGTAATGCGGCACCGGGAAGCTGCCTTCTTTTTCCAATCGACGCTTTTGCACATCACGCCAGTCGTGGTTGGCGCCCCAGACGACGCCGCAGGCGAAGCGTGGTTCGAAGGCAACCGCGCGCGGGCAGTAATAACCGCCCAACGAGACACCTTCGAGGCCGATACGTTTGGCATCAACATCGCTTCGGGTTTCCAGCCAATCCACCACGCGACTGGCCCAGTGTTCACTGTCGAATCGTGCGGTCAGGCCATGCAGGCGCAGCGCTTCGCCAGTGCCGGGCTGGTCGATGATCAGCGAAGAGATGCCGCGTTTCGCCAGCCAGGCTGGCAGGCCCACGCGGTATTTCATTTCTTTGGTCGAGTCCAGACCGTTGACCTGCACCAGTATCGGCGCCGGACCCTCGACGCCTTCGGCGCGCACCAGCAAGCCGGAAAGATGTTTGCCCTCGTAGGGGATTTCTACCCGTTCACAGTTTTCACGCGACAGTTCGATGCCGCGCTTGAAGGTTTGCAGGAAGCGTTGATAGAGCTCGGTACGGCCCGGCGCGCCGTGGGCCTGCAGGCGCTCGCAGGTCAGATAGTAAGTGGCGGCGCGGTTGTATTTTTCGCCAGCCGAGAGCATCCGGCCATTGCCTTCGTCTTCCTCGGCCAGACCGCAGAGCTTGTCAGCCATTTTCGCCCAGGTTTCGCGAAAGGCGCGGGTGCCGGCCGCGTCCGGCTGCTTGGCCGCCTCTTGCAGTGGGGCGCACATCTCTTCGATTTCACCCATGCGGGCGCCCATTTCAATGGCCAGGTCGACAGAGAGATTCCAAACGTAGTTGGTCGGGAAATAGCGAAACATGATTATTGTTGTCCTTATGGTTGCCTTGGCATTCCCAAGGCACGTTAAGGATCACCCGGCTAATTGGCCAATCGTGACGGCGGATACGAGGTATCGCGAGATACGATGGGCACGTGTTGCAGATGCTGGATGGATTCGCTGATGCGTTCGCGCAGCCAGCGGTGCATCGGGTCGCCATCAACGCTGCGGTGCCACAACATGTACTCGCGCATGACTGGAATTTTCACCGGCGGCGGCAGGATGCGCAGCGGCAGATAGTGCGCGTAGAGGTTCGCCAGACGCTGGTGCATCGTGGCGATGCGCTGCGTGCCGACAATCAGTTGCGGCAGGGTATTGAAGTCGCTGGTGATCACTTCAATGCGCCGATTGAAGCCGTATTGATTCATGAACCATTCTTCGACGCTCATGTGCCGGGTACGGCCGAAGCCCACCGAGACATGGCCCATCTCCATGTACTGCTCAAGGGTCAGGGTGTCGCCGACTTGCGTATTGCCTTGCCACACCACGCACACGTGTTCTTCCTCGAACAGCAGGCGCGAAGGGTGGCCTTCAATGATGTAACGCTCGGGAACAATCATCAGATCGACCTCGCCACGTACCAGCAACTCGCCGGAATTGTCGCTGGGGCCAAGCATTTCGAAAGTGATGTTGGGCGCTTGCTGATGAATGTTCTGGATCACTTGGGCGAACAGCACGCTGATCAGATAGTCCGAGGTCACCAAGCGAAAATGACGTTTGCTGGTGGCCGGGTCGAACACCGGTTTGGCAGTGATTGAAGACTGGATCGTCAGCAGGACTTCTCGCACCGGTCTGGCCAGTTCCGTGGCGTAAGGCGTGGGCTGCATCTTGCGTCCGACCTGGACCAGCAACTCATCCTCGAAGTAGGTGCGCAAACGCGCGAGCACGCCGCTGGTGGCGGATTGGGTCATGTGCAGGCGTTCGGCAGCGCGGGTGATGTTCTGCTCTTCGAGCAACACATCGAGCGCGACCAGCAGGTTCAGATCCAGATGGTTGAAACGCATGGGCAGGTCCGTTCTTGTATTTATTTTCGCAATACATTCGAACGAATCCATCGGCGCGTCAACCTTCGTCGCAGGTATCGCGTTTGCCGATAGGTCGCATCCCGACTCGCGATTAGTCAGCTGCCAACCCTTGCGCCAATCTTCGCCGCAGTCGGCCCTGCTGCCGACACCACCACCGGTTTCCAGTCAGGCTTGGCGCGCTGCAAGGCGTCCATGGCGACCGTCACCGGATCATAATTTCAATGGAGTGGTAAGCCATGAACATCATTGGCCTTGATGCCCTGATTTTTGGCGTCGATGACATTCGAGCCTGCACCGATTGCCTGCGCGACTACGGCCTTGCGCCGGTCGGCGTTGACAGCAACGGCGGGCGTTTCGAAGCGCTGGACGGCACCGCCGTGATTATCCGTCTAGCCGACGATCCTGATTTGCCGGCGGCGATCGGTCCGGCGCCGTCGATTCGCGAGACGGTCTACGGGGTCGGCGCGATCAGCGATCTGGATGCCATCGAAGATGAACTGGCCCGTGATCGTAGCGTCCGTCGTGATCAGCACGGCGTGCTGCACAGCGTCGACGACATGGGGTTCGCGATCGCTTTTCAGGTCAGCGTACGCAAGCCGTACAGCGCACCGGATGACCTGACCAACGCCGCCGGCCATGCGCCACAGCGGCCGCTTAACCAGCCGGGCATTACCCTCGATATGGGCGCTTTCCCGCGCACTTTGTCGCACGTGGTGTATTTCGTGCCCGACGCAGCGAAAGCAGAAGCTTTCTACGCCGAGCGCCTGGGTTTTCGCACCACCGACACCTTCATTGGCGCCGGGCCGTTCATGCGCCCGGCAGGCTCTGACGATCACCATTGCCTGTTCATGATCCAGACCCCGCCGCACATGAAAGGCTGCGAACACTTCACCTTCCACATGGGCAGTGGCACCGAAGTGCTGCTGGCCGGGACGCGATTCGAGCAAAAAGGCTGGACCAGTTTCTGGGGCCCGGGCCGTCACCTGTTTGGCTCCAACTGGTTCTGGTACTTCAACAGTCCGTTGGGCTGCCACATCGAATACGACGCCGACATGGACAAGCACGATGACGCCTGGGAGGCCCGTCGCGCGCCGCTGTCGGCGGATAACTCGCAGCTGTTCCTGTTCAGCGCCAAAGAAAAATGGGCTCCCGGTGGCCCGCCGCCAAAACTCGGTTGATGGCGGCGCTGATCATGAGCGCAATTTCGCAGCCACTGTGTCGGCTGGACGAATTGGAGGAGGGCCGGGCGCGCGGATTCGATCCGTTGGCGCAGGGACGCGACAGCGTGTTTGCCCTGCGTCATGACCATCAGGTGCGGGTCTATCGCAACCGTTGTCCGCATCTGGACGTGCGCCTGGAGTATCGCAAGGACAAGTTCCTGTCCGCCGATGGCCAGTTGATCGTCTGCTATGCCCACGGTGCGCAATTTCTGCCGGCGACAGGCGAGTGCATCTACGGCCCGTGTCTGGGCCAGACGCTGGAGGCGCTGCCGAGCTGCGAGAAGGACGGCTGGCTGCTGGTGCAAATGCCTGAAGGGTTGCCGCTGCCGGGATAAATCGAGGTATCGCGTACGGCGATACATCGCATCCTTACTCGCGATTAGTCAAATCCCTGCTTTGCCGGGAAGCTTCATCCAACGATGCCGTGCCCGACGCAGCATCGATCACAAGAATAAAAAGAGAGAACACCATGAGTGCAGTGAACAACGTTCTGATCGTGGGCGGTGGTATCGGCGGCTTGTGTGCGGCCATCGCCTTGCGGCGTAAAGGTATCGAGGTCGACCTGATCGAGCTCAAGTCCGAATGGACAGTCTATGGCGTCGGGATTATTCAGCAGAGCAACGTCGTTCGTGAAATGGCCAAGCTAGGCGTTCTCGACGGCTATCTCGATGCCGCTTATGCGTTTGAAGACGTCGCCATCTACGGCCCGGGCGGACAGCAACTGGCGCGCATCCCGGGTCAACGCCTCGCTGGCCCGCAATACCCCGCCAACGTCGGGATTTCCCGCTTGGCGCTGCATAAAGTCCTCAGTGAAACCGCCTTGCAACTCGGTGCCAACGTGCGTTTGGGCCTGAGTGTGGAAACGCTGGACGACAACGGCACAGAGGTCGACGTGTTGTTTACCGACGGTAATCGCGGCCACTACGACCTGGTGGTCGGTGCCGACGGACTGTTCTCGAAAGTGCGCAGCCTGGTCTTCGGCGATGCCTACACCCCGCGTTTCACTGGTCAGTCGGTGTGGCGCTACAACTTTCCCCGCGCGCCACAAATCGATCATCTGGCCAACTATCAAAGCGCTGACGGCAACGCCGGGCTGGTGCCGTTGGCCGGCGATTTGATGTACCTGTTTCTGACGTCTCACGAACCGTCCAATCCGTGGATGGATCCTGCCGATCTGGCCGCGCAGATGCGCCAGCGCCTGCAAGGCTTTACTGGGCTGATCGGCGAGCTGCGTGAGCAAATCACCGACAACAGCCAAGTCGTCTACAAGCCGATGGAAGTGGTGTTCGTTGATGAGCCATGGCATCGCGGACGCGTCCTGCTGATTGGCGATGCGGCCCACGCCACCACGCCGCATCTCGGTCAAGGCGCCGGCATGGCCATCGAAGACGCGATTGTGCTCAGCGAAGAACTGACTCGCGAGCAGTCCGCCGCCACCAGCGTCGAACAGCAGCTGCAGCGCTTCATGGCGCGGCGCTTCGAGCGTTGCAAATACATCAGCGAAAGCTCGGTGCTGGCCGGCGACAAGGAGATGCAGCACGACCGCGCCTTCGATCGCATTGGCCTGGTCAAGCAAATGCTCGCGCGCACTGCCGAGCCGATTTAAGCCCCACCTGCGACGCATCCACAGCAGTTACCACTATAAAAACAAGAGGTTAACGCGATGGTTAGTTCTACGACTGCGGCGCTCGCGCGTCGCCCGGTCTGCTCGTCTGCACCCTTTGGTTTGAGCGTTGCTGCGCTGCTGGTGCTGTGCAGCCAGGCCGCTCAGGCTTTCGACATCGATACTGGCAACCCGGATTTCAAGTTGCGCTGGGACAACACGGTCAAGTACAGCGCTGCCTGGCGCACGCAGAATCCGAGCAGCAAATTGACCGAGGGTCAGGTAGCGCTCAATCAGGACGATGGTGATCGTGCGTTCAAAAAAGGCCTGATCTCCAATCGCACCGACATCCTCTCGGAGCTGGATCTGTCATTTAAGGACTTCGGCGCACGTTTGAGCGCTGCAGCGTGGTACGACAGCGAGTACCAGGGCAACAACGACAATAACGATCCGTCCCGCGCCAACGCACGTTCCGTGGGCTACGACGAGTTCACCGACGACACCCGTCATTTGCACGGTGGTGACGGCGAAATCCTCGACGCGTTCGTCTACTGGAACGGTGAAGTGGCCGACCGCGCAACGTCGGTGCGCGCCGGCCGTCATGGTCTGATCTGGGGCGAAAGCCTGTTCTTTGGCGCCAACGGCATTGCCGGTGGCATGGCCCCGGTGGACGTGGTCAAGGCGCAGTCGGTGCCTAATACGCAGTTCAAGGAAATCACCCGTCCGGTCAATCAACTGTCTGGCACCTTCCAACTGACTGACGACGTATCGCTCGGCGCTTACTACCAACTCGAGTGGGAAGAAACCCGACTGCCCGCCGCCGGCAGCTATTTCTCCACCAGCGACACCATTGGCGAAGGCAATGAGCGCTTGATCGTCGGTGCGCCGTTTCCGGCATTCCTCGGCGGCAACCCGGCCAGTCCCGCCGCGTTTTTCCACGGTAATGACAAGGAAGCGCGCAGTTCGGGGCAGGGCGGTCTGCAACTGAAATACAGCGCTGAGACCGTCGAGTACGGCCTCTACGCCATCCAGTATCACGACAAGACGCCGAAGCTGTATCTGAAACCGTCGACGGCGGCGCCGAACTTCAGCACCGGCCAGATCGGCGAGTACTACTGGGTTTACCCCGAAGACATTCGCGCGCTGGGCGCGAGTTTTTCCACCACCGTGAACGAGTACAGCTTCGCCGGTGAAGCGTCGATGCGCTGGAACATGCCGCTGGTTTCGAACGGTCAGACCGTGCTACCCGGCGGCGTCGCCGACAACGATGATGAAGCGCTCTACGCCGTCGGCCGCACCGCTCACGTCAACCTGAACGTGTTGGCATCGTTTGGCCCCAACTTCATCGCCCGAGAGTCCGGACTGGTCGGCGAAGTGGCGTGGAACCGCCTGCTCAGCGTCAGCAAAAATCGCGCCGCGCTGGACCCGAACGCCACCGATGATGGCCTCGGTTTCAAAGTCGTCTATACGCCGACCTACCGCCAGTTCTTTTCCGGCATCGATATCAGCATTCCGGTCGGCGTCAGTTATTTCCCGCTGGGCAAATCAGCGGTGGTCAGTTCGTTCGGCCCGGACAACGGTGGCGACATCAACATCGGCATCACCGCCACTTACCTCGATCGCGTCACGGCCGGCCTGACCTACACGCATTACTACGGCGCCGAGGACACCAACCTCAACGGCCTCAGCCAGTTCAATTACAAGCAATCGCTGAAGGATCGGGATTACCTCGCCTTCTCCGTCAAGACCACGTTTTAAGAGGACTTGCGCATGACTTCTCACCACCACAATCGCTTCCCACGGCTGAAGGCCCTGTGCTTTGCCTTGCTCGGAACGCTGACCGTCCTGAGTCAGGTTGCAACTGCGGCCACCGCAGAAGAGGCGGCCAAACTGTCGAGCAGCCTCACGCCAATGGGTGCCGAGCGCGCAGGCAATGCCGACGGCAGCATTCCAGCCTGGCAGGGCGGTTACACCAAGGTCGACCCGGCGTACAAAGCGGGCGGCAAGCGCGGCGATCCGTTTGCGGCCGACAAGCCGCTGTTCAGCATCACTTCGAAAAACCTGGCGCAATACGCCGCCAAGCTCAGCGATGGCACCAAGGAAATGTTCAAGCGTTTTCCCGACACCTATCGCATCGACGTCTATCCGGCCCGGCGCACGGCCGCCGCACCGCAATGGGTGTACGACAACACCCTGAAAAATGCCACCCGCGCCAAGCTGGTCGAGAGCAGCGCCGGACCGGTGCCCGAAGGTGCGTTTGGCGGTATTCCATTCCCGATTCCGCATAACGGCGCCGAAGCCATGTGGAACCACATCCTCAACTGGCGCGGCACGTCACTCGCCATGCACTTTCGCCATTACCTGATGACTGCAGACGGCAAACAGGTGATGACCACCGACGGCCAGGCGATCCAGGACATGCCTTATTACTACCAGGACGGCACGCCGGAAAGCTTCGCCGGTGATTACTGGCTGTTCCGCCTGCTTAACGTCGGCCCGCCGTTGCGTGCTGGCGAGCAGATCATGGGCCGCACCAATATCAACGGCGACAAGTCCCAGGCCCACGTCTATCTGACCGGCCAGCGCCGCGTGCGCAAGTTGCCGAATGCCTGCTGCGATACACCGACGCCGGCAACCGCCGGGGTGATGTCGTTCGATGAGTTGAGCGTGTTCCAGGGGCGCATCGATCGCTTCGACTGGAAACTGGTCGGCAAGCAGGAAATGTATATCCCCTACAACACCAACAAGGTTCTGACGGCCGGCAAACCGGAAGACCTGTTTCTGGCCCATCACATGAATCCTGATTACGTGCGCTGGGAGTTGCACCGCGTGTGGGTGGTAGACGCCGAACTCGCGCCGGGCAAGCGTCACCAACTGCCGAAGGGCCGCTACTACCTCGACGAAGATACCTGGCAAGCGATGCTCGGCGATCGCTGGGACGCCAACGGCCAACTCGCCAAAACCTTGTGGTCGCTGCCAGCCGTGCTGCCGGATCTGCCAGCGCAAGCGCAGCTGTCTTCGGGTTTCTACGACCTGACCTCCGGCGCCTGGTTTATCCAGAACGTCTACACCGGTCTGCCTGAGCAATACGGCGTGGTCGATCGCTACAAGGCGTCGGAATTCTCGCCAGCGGCGATGGCGGGTGCCGGGGTTCGTTGAATCGGGCCGGATCGCGACACGCTGTGGCGATCCGGTTTCACAGGTGGTTTCGAGGTCGGTATGAACAGAATCTGTCAGGTGCTCGGGCGGTTGTTGGCGCTGCTGGCGCTGCCCTGCGTATTACCCGTGAGTCAGGCTCAGGCCGCTGCCGTCGGTGATGTATTGCACACCCCGGCGATGCGTGCGCCACAGGCCCGGCAAGCGGTATTGCTTGATCTGGCGCGGGCAGGTGCGCGGTTGGTGGCGGTCGGCGAACGCGGCATCGTCTTGCTCTCCGATGACAACGGTATCAATTGGCGGCAGGCGCAGGTTCCGGTCTCCGTCAGTCTTACGGCGGTGCAATTTGTCGATGCGAACACGGGCTGGGCGGTCGGCCATGCCGGTGCAGTGCTGGTCACCCACGACGGTGGCGAAAACTGGGTTTTGCAGCTGGACGGCAACCGCGCTGCGCAACTGGAATTGCACGCCGCACGCGAGCAACTGCCGACAGCCACTGACCCCGACGCAGCGGCGGCGCGTGTGCAAACCGCCGAACGGATGGTCAGCGAAGGCGCGGACAAACCGTTTCTGAGCCTCAAGTTCACCGATGCGCGTCACGGCCTGATCGTCGGCGCCTACGGCCTCGCGTTTGCTACCGAGGACGGCGGCGTGAGCTGGCAGTCGCTGATGGGCCATATCGACAATCCGATGGGCGCGCATCTGTATGCCATCGCACAACAAGGCGCGCGTTGGTTCATCGCTGGCGAGCAAGGCTATGTGGCCCGTTCCGAGGACGGCGGACAATCCTTCGTCGCGCTCGACAGCCCGTACAGCGGCAGCTTTTTCGCCCTGCAAGTACGCGATGACGGCACCCTGCTGGCGGCAGGCCTGAAAGGCAACGCGTTCATTTCCATCGACGGCGGCAACAGCTTCGTGCCCGCGCCCGTACCGATGCCGGTGTCCTTCAGTGATGCGATCCGCAGCGCTGACGGCCAGTTGTTGTTGGTCAATCAGGCGGGCGCAATGTTTCGCACCTCGGGTGATGTACCCACCCTAGAGCCTTTCGGCAAACCGCTGGGCAAACCGATTGCCAGCGTCGTGCAGGCCGCCGATGGCAGCCTGGTGCTGGCCGGCTTCACCGGGGTGACGCGCCTGGCGTCGCCCACTGCTACAGCTTCGGAGTGAGGTTATGAAACCATTCGACAACGCCACGGCCAGCCTGGCGAGTTTCGACCCGCGCTCCGGCTCGGTTGTGGAACGCACTTTGTTCAATCACCGATTGTGGGTGTTGCTAGTGTGCCTGGTGACCACGCTTTTCCTGGGTTATCAGGCCACGCGCGTCGAGCTGAACGCCAGTTTCGAAAAGATGATTCCCGCGCAACAACCTTACATCGCCAATTATCTGCAACATCAAAAGCAGCTCAGCGGTCTCGGCAACTCTCTGCGCATTGTCGTCGCCAATCGCCAGGGCGATATCTACGACGCTGAGTATCTGAAAACCTTGCAGGCCTTGAGCGACAAGCTTTACCTGCTGCCCGGCGTCGACCGTGCCTACATGAAGTCGCTGTGGACGCCAGCAACACGCTGGGTCGCAGTGACTGAAGACGGCCTCGATGGCGGTCCGGTGATTCCGGACGATTACGCCGGCACCCCGGCCAGTCTCGAGGCCTTGCGCCGCAACGTGCAGCGCTCCAACGAGCTCGGCCAACTGGTAGCGTTTGATCAAACCTCGAGCATCATTTACGTGCCGTTGCTGGCAACGACCGCCGACGGCCAGGCGCTGAATTACTCGGTGCTGTCGGAGCAACTGGAGGCGTTGCGCAGTGAGTACCAGAACGACCGGATCGACATCCACATTACCGGTTTCGCGAAAAAGGTCGGCGACCTGATTGCCGGGCTCAAGCAGATCCTGTTGTTCTTCGCCGTCGCGATTCTGATCACCACCGCCGTGCTGTTCTGGTACACACGCTGCCTGCGCAGCACGTTGCTCGTGGTGTTCTGTTCGCTGGTGGCGGTGGTCTGGCAGCTGGGTCTGTTGCCGTTGCTCGACTATCAACTGGATCCGTATTCGGTGCTGGTGCCGTTTCTGGTGTTCGCCATCGGCATGAGCCACGGTGCGCAGAAGATGAACGGCATCATGCAGGACATCGGTCGCGGCATGCACCGGGTCGTTGCCGCACGCTTCACCTTTCGCCGACTGTTTCTGGCCGGGCTCACGGCATTGCTCTGCGACGCGGTGGGTTTTGCCGTGCTGATGCTGATCAAGATCCAGGTGATTCAGGATCTGGCGGTGATCGCCAGTATCGGTGTGGCGGTGCTGATTTTCACCAACCTGATTCTGCTGCCGGTGTTGCTGTCCTATGTCGGCGTAACGCCGCGTGCGGCGCAACTTAGCCTGAAGAGCGAGCAGAACGACCAGACCGGCGCGCGGCGTCATGGTTTCTGGCGTTTTCTCGATCTGTTTACCCGACGTCGCTGGGCCAGCCTGTGCATTGCCATCAGCCTGGCGCTGGCGGCATTGGGTTTTGTGGTCAGCCTGCAATTGAAGATCGGTGATCTGGATGCCGGCGCACCGGAGCTGCGGGCCGACTCACGTTACAACCAGGACGATGCTTTTCTGACCCGGCACTACGGCGCCAGCAGTGATTTGTTCGCAGTGATGGTCAAGACTCCGGCCGGGCAATGTGCGCGTTACGACATCCTCGCCAAGGTCGATGCGCTGGACTGGCAACTGCGCGCGCTGCCGGGGGTGGATTCGACCAACTCGCTGGCCTTGCTCAACCGCCGCATGCTGGTTGGCCTCAGCGAAGGCAGTGCCAAGTGGTACGAGCTGCAGAACAATCAGGCGATGCTCAACATGATCACCGCCAGTGCGCCACGCGGCTTGTACAACGAGGATTGCAGCCTGCTCACGCTGTACGCCTACCTCACCGACCACAAGGCTGAAACGCTGACGCGGCTGGTCGAGCACGTTGAGCAATTCGCCGCCGCCAATAACGACAAGGATGTGCAGTTCCTGCTGGCGGCGGGCAATGCCGGCATCGAGGCAGCGACCAATATCGTGGTCAAGCAGGCCAATCGCGAGATGCTGTTCTGGGTCTACGGGGCGGTCATCGTCCTGTGTCTTATCACCTTCCGCTCATGGCGGGCCACGCTGTGCGCAGTGATTCCGCTGATGGTCACCTCGATCCTCTGCGAAGCGTTGATGGTCTGGCTGAACATCGGCGTGAAGGTCGCGACGTTGCCAGTGATCGCGTTGGGTGTCGGCATTGGCGTCGACTATGCGTTGTACGTGATGAGCATCCTGCTCGGTCATCTGCGCCAGGGTGCGAGCCTGTCAGAAGCCTATTACCGCGCCCTGGTGTCCACCGGCAAAGTGGTGATGCTCACCGGCATCACACTCGCCATTGGCGTGGCCACGTGGATCTTCTCGCCGATCAAATTCCAGGCTGACATGGGCGTACTGCTGGCGTTCATGTTCGTCTGGAACATGGTCGGCGCACTGGTGTTGTTGCCAGCGCTGGCGTACTTCCTGCTGCCTGCACGGCACACGAACACCGACGCAGAAACGCCGGCGGAGGCCATCAATCTGAGCCTGCCGTCGCGAGCCGTGGCGGTAGATGTTCTTCAATCGCGTCATCGGGAGACCTGTCATGGCCGTTGAGTCTTCATTGGAAAACAGCGGCCGTCGCGCTGGTTTGACGCAATCGTTGCTGTTGCTGCTCGGCAGCTGTCTGCCCGTGCTCGGCGCGGTATTGCTCGCACCGGTATTGCCGCGCATGCAGGCACATTTTGCCGAGGTCACGGGCAGCGCGGTGCTGGTGCCGATCGTATTGACCTTGCCGGCATTGATGATTGCAGTACTGGCGCCGTTTGCCGGGGTCATCGCCGATCGGCTCGGGCGCAAACCGCTGTTGTTGGCGAGCATGGCCCTGTACACGCTGTGCGGTGTGTTGCCGCTGTGGCTGGATTCGCTGCCAGCGATTGTCGCCAGCCGCGCCGGTATCGGTCTGGCAGAGGCGGGGATCATGACCTGTTGCACGACGCTGATGGGCGACTACTACAGCGGCGCACGCCGTGAACGCCTGTTTGCGTTGCAGATGGTCGCGACATCGCTGTCCGCTGCGGTGTTTATCGCGCTGGGCGGTTTCCTCGGCCAGGACGACTGGCGCACGCCGTTTGCGTTGTACGCAGTCGGGCTGATTTTCCTGCCGCTGATGGCGTGGAAACTCTGGGAACCGCAATCCCGCGTGGAGCCGTCAACAACGCTGCCGGTGCCAGCCCTGCGCGTTTTTCCGTGGCGCGCACTGACGCCCCTGTATGCGTTGTCGCTGCTCGCGGGCCTGAGCCTGTTCATCGTGCCGGTACAGGCCGGTTACTTGCTCAACTTGCTGCACGTGGATGCACCGCAGCAGATCGGCATGACCATGGGCGCCAATCAACTCGGCGTGCTCGCGGGGGCCTTGAGTTTTCGCTTGTTGAGCGGTGTGCGCAGCCAGCATGTGTTGCTGATTGCCTATGGCCTGGCCGGCATCGGCGGGCTGTTGATGGCCGCTGCCGGCAGCCACGCGCAAGTAGTGGTCGCGGTCTTGATCAACGGTCTGGGCATCGGCCTGATGTTGCCGACGTTGATCACGTGGATCATGGCGCAAGTCGGTTTTGCTCAGCGTGGGCGAGCGGCGGGGTGCTTCACCGCCGCGATTTTTGCCGGCGAGTTCATCAGCCCGCTGGTGGTACTCGCCATCACTTCCGGGGCTTCCACGGCGTTGCCTCAAGCCTTGGCCATGATCGGTTGGTTGCAACTGGTCGTGGCGCTGTTTTGTCTGTCCGTGCCGAGGCTCGGTGGACTGTTGACCCGCAGCCATGTCGGCGGTCATGACTCCATCGGCAACGGCCATTGAACGAGGATATTCCATGCAAGCGCTTCCCCCTTTCAAACGCGTGGTCACCGGGCATGATGCCCACGGCCGCGCGGTCGTCGCCAGTCACGCAGCAACTACCAACGTCTTCGCACTGCAAGCGGTGCCGGGCACGGTGTTTCATGAAATATGGAACAGCAGCGGCAGTCCGGCCCTGCTCGACAATGCCGATGATCCAACCAGCAAACCCTTACAGCTGAGCCCCGGCCCGCTGGGCAGTGTGATTCGCGTCGTCGATATTCCGCCAGACAGCGTGCAGAACCAGGTCAGCGCTGCCGATGCAGCCGCCGCATTCGCCGAGATTGGCCAGGCGCATGCCGGTACCGGCCAGGCGAACTCGCGGCACAAACTGATGCACCGCACCGAAACCCTCGATTACGGCATCGTCACCGAAGGCGAAGTCTGGCTGGTGCTCGACGATGAAGAGGTCCACCTCAAGCGCGGCGACGTGGTGGTTCAACGCGGTACGAATCACGCGTGGAGCAACCGTACCGAGGCCATGGCACGCATGGTGTTTATTCTGCTGGACGGGCGTTTCGCCGCTGAACTGCAAAGCAGCCCGGGAGAAAAATCATGAAGCTCGCAACCCTGAAAAACGCTAGCCGTGACGGCCAATTGGTGGTGGTTTCGCGCGACATGGCCCGGGCGCTGGACGCGCGTTTGGTGGCGCCGACCTTGCAGCACGCCATCGAAAACTGGCGCGAAGCCGAGCCGCGTTTGCAGGCCCTGGCGCGTGAGCTTGAAAACCACGATTGCCGCGAGGCCTTTGCCTTCGACCCGGCGCAGGCGATGGCGCCGTTGCCGCGTGCTTATCAATGGTGCGACGGTTCGGCGTTTCTCAGTCACGGTGCGCTGATGCAGAAGGCGTTCAACCTCGACCCGATTGAAGGCGCCGACCTTACGCCGTTGATGTACCAGGGCGCCGGGGATGACTTCATCGGCGCACACGATGACATCGAACTGCCGAGCGAAAGCCAGGGCATCGATTTCGAAGGCGAATTTGTCGTGCTGGTCGATGATGTGCCAATGGGCTGTTCGGCGGAAGACGCGTTGCAGCACATCAAGCTGATCCTGCAGATCAACGATGTCAGCCTGCGTGCACTCGCTCCGCGGGAAATGCGCACCGGGTTTGGTTTCCTGCAAGCCAAACCGTCCTCCAGTTTTGCCCCGCTGGCGATTACCCCGGATGAACTCGGTGAAGCCTGGCGAGACGGTCGCGTCAATTTGCCCCTGCAAGTGCAGTGGAACGGCGAGTGGTTCGGCCAACCGCACGGCGCACAGATGAACTTTCATTTTGGCGAGCTGATCGCTCACGCGGCCCTGACCCGTCGCCTGCGCGCCGGCACGCTGATCGGTTCCGGCACGGTGTCGAACGCCGAGCGCAACGTCGGCTCGGCGTGCATCGCCGAACGTCGGGCCATTGAGATGATCGAGCAGGGTGCGCCGGTGACAGGTTTCATGCGTTTCGGCGATCGCGTGCGCATGGACGTCACTGGCAGCGATGGTCAATCACTGTTTGGTGCGATCGATCAACGCGTCGTCAAAGCCAACGGCTAAGGAACGCCCATGCGTGTACTGATTACCGGAGCCAATGGCTTTGTCGGTCGCGAACTGCTGCGTTGTCTGCTCGCGCGCGGCAGTTTGCGCGGGCAAGTCATTCGTTCGTTGCTGGTGCTGGACACCGATGTCCAAGGCCTGCCAGACGATCCCCGCCTGCGGCGGCACAGCGGCAGCGTGACGGATGCAGCGTTGATGCGCCGGGTCTTGGCCGATGGCATTGATGTGGTGTTTCACCTGGTCAGTATTCCCGGCGGAGCAGCGGAGGCGCACTACGAATCGGGTTATCAGGTCAACCTGCTGGCCAGCCTCGAACTGCTTGATCAACTGCGCAACAAGGCGCGACCTCCGGTGCTGGTGTATGCCAGCAGCGTCGCGGTGTACGGCGCTGATCTGCCGGCAAAGATGAACGAGCAGGCTGAACTGCACCCGCAATTGTCGTACGGCACACACAAGATGATGGTCGAGCGTGCGCTGATCGATCTGGGTCGGCGCGCTGAAGTCGATGGACGCGCGGTGCGCCTGCCGGGCATTGTCGCGCGCCCGCGTGAACCCAACGGCTTGCGCTCGGCCTTCATGAGCGACTTGATGCGTGCCTTCGCCGAGGGCGCTGAGTATTGCTGCCCGGTGTCGCCGCAGGCTACGGCGTGGTGGATGTCGGCGCGCTGTTGCGTGAACAACCTGATCCACGCCGCCGAACTGGATGACGCCGCCGCGCAACAGCGGGTCTGGCAACTGCCGGTGCTGCATTTGTCCATCGCCCAAGTCATCGATGCGCTGGCGGCAACTTACGGCGAGCAACGCCGTGCGCTGATCAGTTTCGCCGCTGAACTTGACCTCGAAACCCTGTTCGGGCGCATGCCGCCCTTGAAAACCCCACAGGCCCGCGCTGCCGGCTTCAACCATGACGGCAACGTCGCCACGCTTATTCGCAACGCCCTCAACCCAGCCCCTTATCGGCCTCTGCCGTTGAACGGAGATACGCCTCATGTCACAGCCCATCCAGCGTAAACGTCGTCTGGTCGACCTTTCGGTGACCCTCGATAACAACCCGTACACAGACCCGCCACCGCTGTTGCCGAAGATCGATTACATGGATCACCAACAAGGCTGGCCGGAGATGGCGGCGATGTTCCCGGGTTTGCAGCTTGAGCAAATGCCCGGCAATGAGTCGTGGGCCGCCGAGCGCTTGCAGATCACCACCCACAGCGGTACCCACATGGACGCGCCGTGGCATTACGCCTCGACCACCGATGGCGGCGAGCCGGCGTTTGGCATTGATGAGTTGCCGCTGGACTGGTGTTTGCAGCCGGGGGTCAAACTGGATTTTCGCCATTTGCCTGACGGTCACGTGGTCACGGCAGAAGAGGTTGAAGCGGAACTGGCGCGTATCTCGTATGTGCTGCAACCACTTGATATCGTGCTGATCAACACACGCGCCGGTGCGCTGTTCGGTCAGCCGGGTTACCTCGATGCTGGCATCGGCATGGGACGCGAAGCCACGATGTATCTGCTGGAACGCGGCGTGCGCGTGGTCGGCACGGATGCCTGGAGCTGGGACGCGCCGTTCAAATACACCCGTGAGCGTTTTGCCGCCAGCGGCGATGCCTCGATCATCTGGGAAGGCCACAAGGCCGGGCGCGATATCGGCTACGGGCAAATGGAAAAACTGGCCAACCTTGAGTCCCTGCCTACGAGTGGTTTCACGGTGTCGTGCTTTCCCTACAAGATCCGCCATGCGTCTGCAGGTTTTGTGCGCGCGGTGGCTATTTTCGAGGAGTGATCAGGCTGTTCGAGGCATTCCTTTAACGACAGTAAGAGAACGGCAGGCTTTGAACACAGTGGACGGCGTTTGCCGCCGCCACTGTTTTGCGGCCATCAACTCGTTGGGTTGCGCAGTCGCTCAATGATTCTCCTGGCTCGATTGGCACCGACGTCGACGTGAATATCAATCATCGGGCGCGTACCAAACCGGCACATGTTCTGGTACTGCGCCTCGATCACCACTTTGTCTTCATCGAACGTCAATCGCGTCTGATGCAGAACTTTGGCTGTGACGGCCTCGGGGTCATGTTCAGGGTTGGTGGCCATGGTCCAGAAATAGTGGCTTGAAGTGTCCGTTTCCGGTGTCACGCCGTGAAAGCCACGCATATGAAAACCGCCCCGATCCGGGTTGTTCAGATCGTCCGTGCCCGCGTCTATCGCGCCGGTCCAGATGCGCAGGTGATTGAAGTGAAATTCGATCTCCTGCCAGCGGTCGATGTTGCCTTTGAACGGGTAGGCCGCGGTGTAGGTCGGCGGCGGAACGGAGTCAGGCATATGACGAACCACGCGAACCATTGAGTCATCACCATCGACGTTCATCTTCGCGTTCATATGAATGCTGGCGTTGCCGCCAATGGTGTGCAAATGGACGTAGCCCAGATGACTGAGATCCATGAGGTTGTCGTGGATGAGTTGATAGGGCGCGTCGTAGTGGTAGACATCACCGTCGAACAGGTATTTACCGCTGCTGTGCACGTCGTAGACCGGTGGCGCGAATGTCGGCTCAGGATGCTCGGCGCTGCCAAACCAGATCCAGATGATCTGATCCTGCTCTCGGACTGGGTAGGCAGGGACTTTGGCTTTGCTGGGGATCTTGTCCTGTCCCGGAATTTCGATGCATTTCCCGCCTTCATTGAATAGCAGACCGTGGTAACCGCAGCGTAAACCGCGTGCTTCCACAGTGCCGCCAGACAGGGGCAATGCACGATGGCAGCAGCGGTCTTCCAGCGCGGCGACCTGGTTATCTGCCGTGCGAAAAAGCACCACTGGTTTATTCAGCAACGTGCGGCCAAGGGGTTGGTCTTTCAACTCCCGGCTCAAGGCTGCGACGTACCATTGATCGAGAGGAAAACTCGGCGCAGTGGCCGGGGCAATTTCATGGGCGAGAGGCTGGGCAGCGGTAGTCATGATGTTCTCCAGCGAACGGTCGATGCTCGGTTCAGGTTAAAGGTCCAATACCAGCCGGGGCGATTTGGCACGTGAGCAGCACGGGGTGAAACGGTCATTGGCAGCGTGTTCTGCAGCCGTCATGAACTGATCACGATGATCGGCAATGCCTTCGAGCAAGCCCGTGACACAGGTGCCGCAGACGCCTTGCTCGCAGGATGATTCGATGGCAATCCCGGCCTCATCGAGCACTTCGAAAACGGTGCGATCGGCGGGGATGTAAAAAATCTGCCCTGTGCTCGCCAGCTGAACTTCGAAAGGCGAAGCAGCGCTTGCATCGACAGGTGCGGCGGCGAAGAACTCTCTGTGCACGCGATCTTCGGGCCAGCCAGCGGCCTGCGCGGTGTCGAGGATGAAAGTCATGAAGCCGGCCGGGCCACACACGTAGAGGTGAGTCGCGGTCTCGGGCACGGCGAGGAGGGCGGTTGCATCGAGTTTCTGTTCGGGCGATCCGCTGTCGTCATGCAAGTGCACGTCGTTGGCGAAAGGCGCTTGCTTGAGCCATTGGATAAACGCGGCACGCTTGCTGGATCGGAAGCTGTAATGCAGTTCGAAATCCGCGCCTTGATGATGGAGTTCATGGGCCATTGCCAGCATCGGCGTAATGCCGATACCGCCGCCGAACAGCAGGTGACGCTTCGCTGAATCGGCGATTGGGAAGAGGTTGCGGGGTTCGCTGATGCTGAGTGTCTGTCCCTGACTGATGGTGTCGTGCATCGCAGTGGAACCGCCGCGCGAGGCGGGGTCCTTCAGCACACTGATCACGTAGCGATGACGTTCTCGGGAATCATTGCACAGCGAGTATTGCCGGGTGAGGCCGCCGGCAATGTGGATGTCGATGTGAGCACCGGCATTGAACGGTGGTAACGGCTTATCGTCCACTGCGCACAGCTCGAAACTGCAGATGCCCTCGGCCTCGACGACCTTGCGGGTGACGTTGACTTGAAGCATGACTTCTCCCTCCACATTGAAGTGGCTGCTGAAAAACGAAAGGGGCTTGCGGGTGACGAATCAGCCAGGCAAGAAGAAGTAGAAAGGCTGGGTAATCAAGGGCGCCAGGGAAGGGCACAGTTGGGGAGCGTTCATAAGCAAGACCTGTTAATTATTTTTTTGAGGTTGTGCTACGGCGTATCATGCGGCGCATTGTCCGCAATACTGGGCTGAGTGAATCCTCAGATAATTTAGTTGCGGTGTCAACCAAATTGCAAGATCTTCGATCTACGGTGTTTTCTCGATGCCTACCGATACACAACTGAACCTGTCGCGTTATGTACCTGGCCTGGTGACATTCCTGGCGAACAAACTCGCCACCGGGGCTTCCCAGTGCTATCGCAAACACTTCGGCATCGGCGTTGTTGAATGGCGGATGCTTTCAATGCTCGCCGTTGAATCCGAC
Organism: Pseudomonas sp. R84; assembly: GCF_009834515.1. Lineage (NCBI taxonomy): Bacteria > Pseudomonadati > Pseudomonadota > Gammaproteobacteria > Pseudomonadales > Pseudomonadaceae > Pseudomonas > Pseudomonas sp. R84. Next base: position 3,411,919 of record NZ_CP019426.1, on the reverse strand, counting down.
ATCACCGCCAATCGAATCTGCCAGGCGATCGGTCTCGACAAGAGCGCTGTCAGCCGTTCGTTGCAGACATTGGAAGCGGCGGGGCGGATCACCAGTCAGCTGGATCCCAAAGATGCACGGCGTTACACCGTGCGATTGACGGCCAGCGGCAAAGAACTGCATGACCGCGTGCTCAAAGTCGCACTTGAGCGTGAGTCGCGTCTGCTCAGCGGATTGACCCCGGCTGAGGTCGACACGTTGGTTGACTTGCTTGGGCGCCTGCACCTGCAAGTGCCCAATGTGAACAGTTATGACCCGAGTGAGGAGTGAGTCTCGGCAGACTGCAGCGTGAAATTGAGGGCTGCAGCCCGACGCGAGCTGGCGGGTTGCTGATTGGATCAGAGGTTGTAGACCGCTCAAAAGGCTGGGAGGCTAGCGTGACATTTACCATAAGGACATGCCGAAATGAGCTCAGGAAAAATCCTCGTCACAGGTGCGGCAGGAAAAATCGGCACTGCTTTCTGGCAAGAGCGCGATGATCAATCCGATTTGCGTTTGGCCGATCTAGACGTAACAGCACTTCCGGACTCGGCACAGCGTTTCGCTCTGGATGTCACGGATCAAGCCAGTTGCCTTCGAGCTTGCGAAGGTATCCACACCGTCATCCATCTAGCTGCTGACCCTGACCCAGACGCCGATTTCATGGCCTCACTGCTTCCAGTGAACATCGTGGGCACTTACAACATGCTGTTCGCCGCAAAGGCGCAAGGCTGCGAGCGCTTCATATTTGCGAGCAGTGCCCAAGTGATCGAAGGATATCCAACGGATGTTCAGGTACAGGAATGCATGGCACCTAAACCAGGCAATCTTTACGGCGTCAGCAAGGCGTTTGGAGAAGCATTGGCTTCGATGTATGCAAACGACGGACAGATGACGACCATCGCAGTCCGTATTGCCAACGTAGCCAAATTTCAACAAGGGGAGACCCACAGTCCCAGAGACGTCGCCGCCTTCATCAGTTTTAGAGATGTTGTCGCGCTACTCAATAATTGCGTTGAAGCCGAGCTAAAGGGGTTTCACGTTATCCATGGGGTCTCAGATAACCGCTATAAGCGCCTCTCTATTGATCAGAGCAGAAAAGTTGTCGGATATGCTCCCATTGATGATGGGTTTGAGATTTTGGAAGGAGGCGCTCAATCTGATTGAACGCAAACTTCCTCTGAGAAGGTCACATCAAGCAGGGGAGTTCTCATGTCCACACTCACGCTGACCTCACGCACTTTCAGTACCCCGCGCCATACGACGCATTATTTGGAGTCCGGGCCAGACGACGGGCCGCTGATGATGTTCCTGCATGGTTGGCCGGAGATTAGCCTGGTCTGGCGCGCGCAGATGGAAGCGTTCGCTGCAAAAGGCTGGCACTGCGTTGCACCGGATATGCGCGGCTATGGCCGTTCTGCCGCGGCAGAATCCACCCGCGAATATACGATGGAAAAAATCGTGGCGGACATGGCCGAACTTCATGACCATCTCGACGGCAAGCCCGCCATCTGGGTTGGCCACGACTGGGGCAGTGTAGTGGCCGGTGAATTGGTGGCTCATGAACCACAGCGCAGTCGTGGCGTGGTGCTGATCTCCGTGCCGTATTTCCCCGACACGAACGCTTTGTCGACGCTGATTCCACTGGTTGACCGGGCGATCTATCCAGCCAATCAGTATCCTGATGGTCAATGGGACTATTACCGCTACTACAACACGCACTTCACATCCGCCGTCGCTGATCTGGACGCGGACAAAGCGGCATCGCTGGCTTCGATTTATCGACGAGGAGACCCGGCGAATATTGGCAAGGTCGCGTCGAATGCCGAAGTGACACGCAAAGGAGGGCGGTTCGGCGTCAGTCATCGTGCGCCGCCTATGCAGCCTGATCTGGCGCTCTGGCCAGTGACGGACTTCTCCGCACTGCTGCAGGCATTCGAGGAGCGAGGCTTCCGCTCTTCCTGCGCGTGGTACCTAAACGATGACGCCAACATCGCCTACGCTCGTCGCGCACCGGATGGCGGCAGGTTGTCATTGCCTGTGCTGTTTGTGAACGGCGACTACGATCAGATGAACAACATCAACGGCAATCGATTGGGCGACCCGATGCGGGCGGCTTGTGCAGACCTCACCATAACGAGCCTGCCAGGCGCGCACTGGCTGCCGCTGGAATGCAAGTCAGGACTCGTTGTTGCCATTGATAACTGGCTTCAAAGCAAAAAGCTTTGATGCCTGGGCGTAGCCAGCTTCGATGAAAGCGCCCATCGATTTGGCCGGGAATATAAACGGCTGTTGGACGAGCCGCCTCGAGATCGTGTCTCGAATACCAGGAAAAGCCTGTCTGTCGGATAGGGTTCTGAAAGTGTTATCAATAGGTCTGGCATCGGATGATGAGAGGGTAATCATGAACAACCGCCGAACCGCACTGATCACGGGTGCAACCAAAGGAATCGGTTTCGCACTCAGTACTCAGTTGAATCAGGCAGGCTGGAATGTGGTCGGCATTGCCAGGCATCCGGTTAATGATTTTCCCGGAAAGCTGTTGCTCTGTGATTTAAGCGATGCTCAACAAACGAGGGAAATGCTTGAGAAACTCCTGGAGCGGACTTCTATTGATGCCGTCGTCAATAACGCAGGCGTTGCATCTCCGCAAAGCCTGGAAACGCTTGAACTCGAAACACTCCAAAACGTTTTTGACCTGAATGTCAGAGCCTCGGTACAAGTCACCCAGGCTTGCCTGCCGTCTCTCAAGCGATCTTCTGCAGGACGCATCGTGAATGTCTGCAGCCGAGCCATTTTTGGAGCCCGGGACAGAACCGCTTACGCGGCCGCAAAAAGCGCATTGGTGGGTGTCACGCGTACGTGGGCACTTGAACTGGCGCCCATTGGCATTACGGTCAATGCGGTCGCACCTGGCCCGATAGACACCGAGCTTTTCCGAAAAAACCGACCCGTGGGCAGAGAGGGCGAGCGTCAGATACTCTCCACGATTCCGATGCAAAGACTGGGAACGCCATCAGAAGTGGCCTCGCTGATTACCTTCCTGCTCAGCGAGGCGGCATCCTTCGTAACGGGCCAAGTGATCAGCGTCGATGGGGGAGGGAGTCTCGGTGGGAGATAGCGATACGAAGCAGCTTTAAGAGTTGTTGATTCATCTGGCCAGAGAGAGCAACCCCACACTACTGCGGCATTGCCGCAGCGCTGTGGGGTTGGTATGACAGGGCCTACACCGCCCCGAAACGCACCTCCACCGACAGGCTGCCCTGGTTATCGCTCAGCCCAGCCCCGAAACGCCCGTCCAGGTCGTCATTGATGCACAATTGCAACTCTCCCTGCTGGCCACGCGGCAATTGCGCCTGGTTGCCGACCAGGAACGGCACGCCGCTGGTGCCGATCCGCCCGATCAACGCTCCTTCTGGTTGACCGGGCAAGGTATAGCCGGGTTTGGCGATCAACCTCGGATTGCCCGCCGCGCTGACCTTCCCGGTGTCCGGGTTGGCCGTCCACTCCCCACCGGTGCACACCGCCAGTTGCCAGCTCTGCCCGTTGACCTGCACACCGGTACCCTGCCAGGCCTGGTTGGCCTGCACCTGCACGGTATGCTTGATCAGATCATTGGCGATTACGTCGGCGGCCTGGAAGGTCAGCGCGGTGATGGTCAAGGTCGGATTGGCAGTGCCGCTGGTGGGGAATACGCCGGCACCAACCAGGAACAGATTGGAGTGGTCCCAGGTGCGCTGGTCCTTGTCCACCACCGAATTCTTGCGGTCCGAGCCCATGCGGTAGGTGCCCATCAGGTGGCCAGCGCCGAAGAACGTGTAGTTCTGGTGGTCGTACTCGAACACCGTTTGCGAACCGGTCTTGAGCGTGGGGTTCAGGTCGGTCAGCTCGGTGGCGCCCATCAGCTCGGTGATGATGTGCGTGGCGGCCAGGCGCGCCTGCTTGAAACCCTCCTTGGTGTATTCGGAGAAATTGTAGGTGATCTGCGGCCGAGGCAGGCCCAGGCCATCAGTGAGCGTCTTGGACAGCTCCACCTGGCAGATCGCCTTGGGTGGCTTCCCCGGGCGGGCAGGCTCGTCTGGGTCTTTCTCCAACTGCTCGACCAAGAATCCCAGGCGGAACTGACGGGTCAGCACGCTGTTGAGCTGCTGCACTAGCGCCTTGCCGGACAGCGCCAGACCTTTGGGATTAGCGCCGCCGTTGTTGCTGCCGTCGATGAAATCGCAGACCGTGTTGTACGGATCATTCGCCGACCAGTTCCAGCCCTCGTTGCCGATCTCGATACGCCAGGCGGCGCGCTGGCTGCGGAACGGGCCATCGCGCATGTCCTCGATCCCCGAGGTGGACAGTGGCCCGCGGAACGGGAACAACGGCTTGCCTTCGGGCATCAGACCCCAGGCCAGGTAAACCGGGTGGTCGGATAACCCCAGGCCGACCTGCTTGCTGTTGTTGGCGACGCCGTGGGGGCTGTCCGGGCTGACCGAGTTGAGCAGCAGTTTCGGCGTTTCGATCGCGTGGGCGGCGATCACGTAGCGTTTACCCTGAGCCTCGCCGTTCTGGCGCGTGCCATCGTTCTGGTACTGGATGTACTCGATACCGGTGACGCCGCTGGCATCGACCTTCACCCTGCTCGCCACACTCTGGTAGAGGATGCGTACGTTGCCGGTATCCAACGCCTTGGCCATGGTCACGGTGGCGTCATACTTGGCCTGGATTGGGCAGATCGGCGTGCAACTGGTGTTGCCGGCACACACCCGGCGGCCATTGTCGTTCTGCGAGTTGCGCCCGGCCGGGGTCTGCCGGACGTTGAGGGTGACACCCGGGTAAGGCTTGCCGTCGGGGGCCTTCTCCGGACTCTGGTAAACCTTGCCCGTGACATTCTTGCTCAGGCCCTGGTCGACCAGCGACGGCGGGATGCCGTGCATGCTGTATTCGTAGCCCTTGGGGAAGGTCACGCCCAGGTAGGTCTGCGAGGCGACATCGGCGGACACGCCCATCTCTTCCTCGGCACGGCAGTAGGCAGTCTGCAGGTCGTCGTAGCTGATTGGCCAGTCGACCCCGACGTTGTACGCAGTGCGCATGCGAAAGTCGTTGGGCAACAGGCGCAGGGCTGTGCCCATCCAGTGCCACATGGTGCCGCCGCCTACCCGCTCGTAGGTGCTGGCGAACAGGAGATTCCCCTGCTGCACCAGGTAGCTCTTCTGCGCCTTGTTCTCTTCTTCGCTGCCGGCGGTAATCAGGTCCTGGATGGTCGCCCGTGGCGCGAACTGCGTGGCTGGGGTCTGCTCGGTCTGCTCGGGGGGGTATGGCGACTCGGGCGACTTGAGCACGGCGGTGTAGAAGCGCTCCAGGTACTCGCTGCGGTTAGGTGGAATCGCCGGGCCCGACTCGAGCACCAGCACTTTCAATCCGGCCAGGCCCAACTGATAGGCCATGACGCTGCCGGCCATACCGGCGCCGACGACGATCACATCGGCGGTTTCGATGTTCTGGGTTTTTAGATTGCTCATGGCTGCTGCCCTTCCTTGGCGTCGACACCGGTGAATTGCTTGAGGGTCGGTGGCTGTTCGGCCCAGTAGCCGAAATGGTACTGGCTGTAGCCCATGGGGTGGGACTGGGCGATCTTCCACGCCCAGCTTTCCTTGTAGGCCTGGTCGGAAACCACGCGGATAGAACCCTTTTTGGCGTTGCCTTGGTCATAAGGCTGGTACCAGCTGCCGAGCAGCCACAGCTTCATGATCGAGCGGGCGCCTTGAGCGATCTGCGGATCCGAATGGCCGCGTATGGCGCTGGCGATTTGCTCATCTGATTGGCCCTTGAGGCTGGCGATTTCCTGCTCTGACTGGCTCTTGAGACTGGCGATTTGCTGATCTGATTGGCTCTTGAGGCTGGCGTACAGCTCCAGCAGGTTGCTGAACGCTACGGTGCCCATCCCTTGCTGGGCGGTGGCGAAGAACAGCGGAGGCAGGTTGATCGGGTCGACGGACGGCGCGAGCTTGTCGGCCGCAAGGCCGGTGAGCGTGGCGGACAGGTCGATGAAGTTCTGCAGGTTCGGGTCGCTCATGGCATCACTCCTTGGCGCCGGTGGATTGGGCACGTTCAAGCAGGAAGGTGAAATCGGCGAAGCTGGTTCGCGGTGACTGGGTGACGCGGGTGGTCGCGTTGTTGTGGCATTCCATGCAACTGGATGAAGCCTGCGGCGTGGTGCCCTGGTTGTAGGTTTCCAGCGTGGCGTTGGCCAGGAAGCTCGGCGCAGGCGTGCCCAGCGGGTTGGTTGGCGACGGCTCTTCGCAACCCTTGGCCGGGGCGGTCGGCCATTGGGTGCTGATCAACTGGTAGTTGGCCCACACAGTGCCCTTGAGCGAGGCTTGCCATTGTGCGTTGAGCTGGTGGGTCGCGGCGGTGAGCGGGATTTCCCGCACGATCTGCGAGGGCGTGGCTTTCTTTGATGGGTCCCACGGTTGCGCGGGCGGTTCGTTCACCGGGCGGTCGCTGGCTTGGGCGTCGTAGAACAAGTAGGGGCCCTTGCGCTCGTTCATCGGCGTGGTCTTCTCCGGCACGTTGCGCACGTGCTCGAAGCTCGACCACACCCACTGCGGCGCACTTTCGGTTTTGTGCACGATGTGCAGGCCGACCAGCCCGACCTTATGCGCGCTGCACGACTCGGGGATCACCGCGCCCTTATTCGGGTCGGCGTTGCCGGGGGTGTAGACCAAGGCGTCAATGGCGTGGAATTCCTGCGGGTTGTCGCTGCCGCCGAGTACCTTCCAGGCCGACTTGACCATGATCGCGCCGACCTGCTGGGGCTTATTCGTACCGCAGGCGAAGGCGATGCCGTTGCTGGCCTTGCTCAGGAACGCTTGCTGGCCTTCCTTGCTGTACAGGCCATTGTTGACGATGTCATCGAACATCGGCTGGTTGACCATGATCGCGTTGCGCGTGTAAGTGCCGTTCTGATCCACCAGTGGGCCGGTCTTGAATGGCTGGATGATCTCGTCGAGTACACCGGCGACCTTGCCCATCTGCTGCAACACGGGCAGATCACCCTTGCCTTGGCAGGCGGCGGGTAGCGGCGCCTTCTGGTTCCAGGCGACCGGTTTCTGGCCTTGGGGCAAGAAAATCTCGTAGCTCTCCTTCCACGACTCCCACACCGTCTGCCCCGGCGCGCCGATCATCGCCGAGGTGTTGGCGCTGCCGTCAGCGTTGGCGGGCCAGTTCAGGGCGACGAAGGTCTGCCACGAAAGCACGTCGAAATCGTGTTGCAGGTTGTCCAGAGTGAAGGGGGGGGTGGCGGTGACGTCGTGGGGAATCGCAGATAACAGCACCGGCGGGCCAGCCGCATCGGCTATGGCGAGCGCGCTGGTGAAACTTGCACTCAGGCACGCCAGCCGTTTCAGGGTTATTTTCATTATCGTCTCCTCAGCAGATAAAGCGTCGGGACGACGAGGCGTACTGGCCCTTCATGGACCGAATGATCAGCGTTATCCCTGACGCTAGGCTGCAGGCTAGCTGTTGCGCTAAACCCCTCAGAAATATCCGACTAACGGTAGGGGTAAACGAGGGGGCATCGCACCGCGGCAGACGCTCTCGGGCGATCAGCCACCCGTGGCAATGATCACTGGAACGATTTTTTTCCGCCGTTCTCCAGCGGGATCAACTGATGAGTTTGATGCGATAGTTTGATGAGGCAAATTCATCAAAATACGTTGATGTGATCCGTAGAATCATCTGACGTGGTCGCTCGTCCGGCTTCCATCCAGAATTCAAGTTGTGAGGTCTCATGAATGTAAGCCGCGCCAACCTCGCAGATTTTGTCTACTTTCTTGCCATTGCCCGCCATCAAAGCTTCAATCGCGCAGGCAAAGAGGTGGGGATCAGCGCCTCCGCGCTGAGCCACGCGATCAAGGGCCTGGAAAGCAGAATCGGTGTTCGTCTACTCAATCGCACCACTCGCAGCGTTACTCTCACTGCGGCGGGCGAAGAACTGCACAAGCTGATCAGTGAGCCCATGCTGGAGATGGGGCAGGCCATGGAGGTTCTCAATCGTTTCCGCGATGAGCCTACTGGTCGTATTCGCTTGAACTTGCTCAGCGACGCCGCAGATCTTCTGCTCGGCCCGGTATTGCCCGTCTTCAACGACCGCTACCCGGAAATCCAGATTGACCTGACGGTGACCAACCTGATCGTCGATATCATCGGCGGTGGCCATGACGCAGGTATACGCTACGGCGGCACTGTGCCGGAGGACATGATCGCGCAACGTTTGTCTCCGGACATCCGCTGGGTCGTTGCCGGCGCTCCGCAATACCTGAAGCGCTTTGGTGTTCCAGAGCATCCGCAGGATTTGCTCAAGCATCGTTGTTTACGCATTCGCTTGGGCAACGGCTGTATGTACGACTGGGAGTTCGAGAAAGGCGAGGAAGCCGTTTCGATTGCGGTGCCTGGGTTGATCACCATCGACGAAACCCGTGTCGGCCTGTCTTTAGCTCGCCAGGGCGCCGGTTTGATGTATGCCCCAGAGCCGGCCATGGCGCCGCTTATCGAGAGCGGGTATGTCACGACAGTTCTTGATGATTGGGCCAGCATCGCACCCGGTTTTCACATGTATTACTCAAGTCACCGGCAGTTACCGATGGGCCTGCGTCTGCTGATCGATCTCATCCGTGAACTGCAGCCCCTTGATGAGCCATGAGAGGCCTCATCGCGATGCCTCATATTGCGCCTCGCTGACCGGCTCCATCCATACGACATTCTTGCCATCCACGGCCTCTTGGATCGCGATATGGGTCATACCCGTGGTCGCGGTCGCCCCGTGCCAGTGTTTAACGCCGGGCGGTGTCCAGATCACATCGCCTGGCCTTATCACGGTTTTTTCACCGCCCACCTGCTGAATCCAGCCAACGCCGGCGGTGACTACAAGCGCCTGGCCTTTTGGATGTGTGTGCCAAGCCGATCGAGCCCCCGGCTGGAAGGTCACCGCACCTGCAGAAACAGTAGAAGGTTCCGGCGCGGCGAAAAGAGGGTCGATCCTTGCGTTGCCGACGAAATTACCTGGAGCCCCCATCAGTGAGGCTTGGTCGCCATTCCTGACAATGCTCATGGCTTGATCCTTAGGGAGATCCGCTGCGTGCGCAGAGGCGTCGGACAGGATCGCGGCAGTCAGCATCGAGGCGGTGACGAGTGTTCTCATGAGGCAAGCTCCTGCTGGATATGCAATAGAGCTGACAAACTATTCCAAGACCCACCTGAGGACTACACGGCAAAACCGACATGAAGCGATGAATATCTCTCATTAGTCCGGCTGTGTGCCTGCTCCTGTTGACTCGAGTCCTCTAGCGCAGTCGCTACCTGGATTGCTGAGTATCACTCATCAGAACATCCCGGATTTGCCCCATATTCATCTTCTTGCTCCTTGATTAGCGTGGGTGGCCTCACCAGCCCCATTCACTGGCTGTGATTCCTACGGCGCCTGACGGAGGCTTATTGATGATCCCCACACGCTTATCCAGCTCGGCGATAGTCGCTTTAAAACTGCTCGGCGGCTCTGCTCTGGATAAAACATGGGCGTATTACCGCACCAAATACAGCGCTAGTCGGTACATAGCTTCGAAGGTTAGCAAGCGCTCCCATACGGCCACTGTGCGTTTCTCACGGACAAGGAGTGCCCGGTGAGCCAGACCAGCATTGCAACGACAAAGCAACCGGGTCTAGGCGAAGGCAGCCAGCAAGGCGAGCGAGAGCACGGCTTGAGCATCCTGCTGATCCTCAGCGCGCTGCTCGCGTTTGCATCCATCTCCACGGATCTCTATTTGCCTGGGATGCCCGGGATGGCTGCCGACCTGCATGCGGACGGCGGCACGATGGAGTTGACCATCAGCGGTTACCTGGCGGGCTTCAGTGTGGGGCAGCTTTTCTGGGGGCCGTTCAGCGACCGGTTTGGCAGAAGACTACCCGTAGCACTTGGCTGCCTGTTGTTCATAGCCGGTTCTGCTGGCTGTGCACTCTCGACCAGCGGGACAACCCTGATCGCCTGGCGCCTGGTTCAAGCATTTGGCGCTTGTGCGAATGTGGTACTTGCACGCGCCATGGTGCGGGATTTGTATGAAGGTCAGCGGGCCGCACAGAAGATGTCGACGCTGATGACAGTCATGGCAATCGCACCGCTCGCGGGGCCGACAGTGGGTGGACAGATTCTCCATCTGTGGTCGTGGCACGCGATCTTTTGGACATTGGTGCTATTGGGTGGAGCGACACTGACGAGTTTGCTTTGGTTGCCAGAGACATTACCGCCGGTGCGCCGCGTTATTGCTGGTACCACGTGGGCAGATTGGGGGGGGGTTGCCGCTCTTGATCTGCGGCTGTTTTCTATTCGTATCGGCCACCGGTTTCGTGCTGGCCAACGCGATCACTGGTGCGCTCAACTGTCTCCCTGAATTTGCCGGGTCGGCGTCGGCACTCGCCGGCGCATTGCAGTACGGATCGGGGATTTTGGGCTCGGCATTGGTCGCCGTTTTTGCTGATGGTACGCCTTGGCCCATGGGGTGGGTTGTAGCCATTTGCGGCTTGGGATGCGCACTGAGTGCAGCCTTCGCCCTGCGCCTTTCGCAACCGATTCAACAGCCTTGGCATTAGAGGAAAAATCGATGAACTTCGCATTTGAAAATAGAGTCGCCCTGATTACTGGCGCCGCCTCCGGTATCGGGCTGGCAACGGCCAAGGCATTCGCCCAGGCTGGCGCTGCCGTCGCGTTGGCCGATGTCGATGGCGACGCGGCCAATGCTGCCGCTGAGGCCTTGGTGAAGGCCGGTCATCGAGCCATCGGGATCCGCTGCGATGTCGCGCAAATCGACCAGGTCGAAGCCATGGTGCAAGAAGTCATCGCAACGTTCGGTCGCCTCGATGCTGCCTTCAATAATGCCGGTATCCAGAACCTTCTTGCAGAAACCGCTGATGCCACAGTGGAGGATTACGACAAAGTAATGTCGGTTAACCTTCGCGGCGTTTGGAGCTGCATGAAGTTTGAGCTGGAGCACATGCGCCGCCAAGGTAGCGGCACCATCGTCAACTGCTCGTCTCTGGGCGGACTGATCGGGGGTGCCGAACGTGCCAACTACCACGCTGCCAAGCATGGAGTGATAGGGCTGACCAAAAGTGCAGCATTGGAATATGCAGCTCGGAATATTCGCGTCAACGCGGTTTGCCCAGGGCTGATCTGGACGCCGATGGTCGATCAGATGGTCGCGGCCGGGCAGGGCGAGGCGCTTGAGGGCATGACCAGAGCGGTGCCAATGGGGCGGCATGGCAAGCCGGAAGAGATCGCCGACGCGGTTCTCTGGTTAAGCAGTAGCGCCTCCAGTTATGTCACAGGCCAGTCCATTTCAGTGGATGGCGGATTCGTTATGCGGTGATCGTGCGGCGAAATGACTCTTTAACAGTGCGCTGATTTTTCAATGCTTGAACCACTGGCAGCGCGTGGCCTTTGCGAGCCATGCCTGACGTTCACCCGCCCATCAAAGGAAGAGCTACATGTTGGAATCGAATCCATCCAAAGCAAGAATGATGACGGTGATTGCATTGGGCATCATCATCCTGCTGGCTGGGTTATTCATGTTAGCGGGCGGCAGCTATCTCATTACCTTGGGCGGCTCCTGGTACTTCGCGCTTGCGGGTCTCGGCATGACGCTCGGTGGTTTGCAATTGGTTCGCCGTCGAGCTTCGGGGGCCGTCGTTTTCCTTTTAGTTTTCCTTGCTTCCATCGTCTGGTCGGTATGGGACGTTGGCTTCGCGTTCTGGCCGCTGTTTTCCCGCATGGTAGCGCTGGCAGTGTTAGCGCTGTTGGTATTGCTGGCAATGCCGTGGCTGCGCAATGGCGACAAATCTTTGATCAGCAAAATCGCTTACGCAGGTGCCGCCGTGGTGGCCGTTGCCTTAGGCGCTACGTTTTATGCAGCCCTGCAACCGCAACCCATCCAGACTGCAGAAGGAACTTCAGCCCCTGTTGCTGGCAAGGCCGTGGGCCTCGTCGAACCTGCTGCGGATTGGCGTTACTTCGGGCGCACCCCGTCAGGTACGCGTCACGCTGCGCTGGATCAGATCAACCCGCAAAACGTATCTGATTTGAAAGTTGCCTGGACGTACCGCACTGGAGAGATTCCGCAAGGCAGGGAAGGGCACGTTGTCACACCGCTTCACGTTAACGGCGTGCTTTATGGCTGTACGCAGTCGAGCCAGTTATTCGCTCTGGACGCTGATACGGGGAAAGAGATCTGGCGCCACAACCCGAATGTACAGGCAAACAACGTGTATCCGCGCTGCCGTGGAGTGGGTTATCACGATGCCACGACCGAGGTTTCAACCGTTGACGTTCAGATACCCGTAACAGCCTGCTCGCGCCGGATCATTTCAACGACCGTCGACGCTCGAATTGTTGCCGTCGACGCGCAAACGGGAAAAACCTGCGACGATTTCGGAGATCACGGCAGCGTCAGTCTGCGTAGCGGGATGGGCAGTCCTGATCAGAACCTCTACTTCCCGACAGCAGCTCCAACCGTCGTGCGCAATCTAGTGGTGGTCGGGGGACTGGTGTGGGATAACCAGAAAACGGGTGAACCCTCGGGTGTCGTTCGTGCCTTTGACGTCCATACGGGCAAGCTCATTTGGGCGTGGGATTTGGGCAATCCAGGCATCCTGCGTGAACCACCAGAAGGCCAGAGCTACACAGCGGGAACGCCCAATGTCTGGTCGACCCCGGCGTTCGACGATGAACTGGGTCTGATCTATCTTCCAACCGGCAACGCCACTCCCGACTTTTGGGGCGGCCACAGGACTGCGGCGGATGATCGTTATTCTTCATCAATCGTAGCGCTGGATATTGCCACTGGGCGTGAGCTTTGGCACTTCCAGACAGTGCATCATGACCTTTGGGATTACGACGTGCCGTCGCAACCAGCGCTGTATGAAGTGCCGGACGGTCAGGGTGGAACGCTACCAGCGCTGATTCAAACTACCAAGCGCGGCCAGATCTTCATGCTGGATCGACGTACCGGCACGCCGATCGCTGAAGTCGAAGAGCGCCAGGTTCCGCAAGGAGGCGTTGCAGATGATCGTCTATCTCCCACGCAACCGTATTCGGTTGGAATGCCGGCCATGGGTACAGAACCCCTCAGCGAAAAACGCATGTGGGGGCTGACACCTTTAGATCAACTGATCTGCAGGATCGACTTTCGCAAGGCGCGGTACGAAGGCGAGTTCACCCCACCCAATGAACGCCTGACCCTGCAGTATCCGAGTTGGTTAGGCGGTATGAATTGGGGTTCTGTTTCCGTTGCCGAGAACCTGGGTTACATGATCGTCAATGACACCAGAGTTGCCACCTGGAGTCGGATGATTCCCCGTAAAGCCTATGATGACGCAGGCACAACAGGTGGCGGCCATGAGGGCAACGCTCCCCAAGCGGGTACACCATGGGGTATCGAGATGGGGCGTTTTCTGTCTCCCTTGGGAATCCCTTGCCAAGAGCCTCCATACGGCACGATCAGCGCGATTGATTTGGCGACGCGTAAGGTCGCCTGGTCTATGCCGTTGGGAACGACCGAGCAAACTGGCCCATCGGGAATCGCTACTCACCTTCCTATGCCGATCGGCATGCCAACTCGCGGTGGGCCAATTACCACCTCCAGTGGATTGGTATTTATCGCGGCAGCGCAGGACTATTACATCCGAGCTTTTGATGTTCGTAGCGGCAAAGAGCTGTGGAAAGGGCGGTTGCCTGTCGGGGCCGAGGCAACACCGATGACGTACGTTTCGCCAAAAAGTGGCCGACAATATTTAGTCGTCAGCGCTGGCGGTAATTCAGCCACGACGCAGAAGGGTGATTACGTCGTGGCGTATGCGCTGCCGCAGTGAAGGAGGGGAAACATGAAAGGTAAACGTTTTTTAGGAGTGATCGCATTGGCTGGATTACTGGCAGGACAAGCCCTGGCCGCCGAGGAAAATGGCTTGGTTGTGCGCATCGCGCAACTCGAAATCGATCCTGCACAGGTTGCGGCCTATCAAGCCGCAGTCAAGGAGGAGATCACAGAGTCGACTCGAACAGAGCCGGGCGTCATATCAATCTACGCTGTCGCCGAAGTCGACCGCCCAAACTGGTTTCATTTCTTCGAAATCTACGCCAGCGACTCGGCATACCGAAGCCATATCGAATCGCCGCACTTCAAAAAGTACGCCGTTACCACGCAGTCGATGATTGTGTCGAAACGCTTGATTGAATCCACACCAATCGAACTTAGCCCCCGGCCTGGCCCGTAATCAGCTGGTTCGAAAGAGATTTGCGCGCTGGGCAAGCTGGTTTTTCAATGGAGCAAAGTGATGAAAAATTTAAAAGTGATGGTAATTGCAATGGCGGGACTGGCGTTTTTTGCGGCGGGCAGTTGTCGCGTGATGGCTTCGGACGACCACGCGGCAGCAGCACCGGCCTACTATGTCGCCGAGTTTGAAGTAACCGATCCCGAGGGGATGAAGCCTTACAGTGCACAGGTCGAATCAACCTTCAAACCCTATGGCGGACATTTCATCGTGCGCGGCGGAAAGACCATCTCGCTTGAAGGTGAAGCGCCAAAGCGACGCCGTGTTGTCATCGAGTTCGCCAGCGTCGAAAAAGCCCAGGCTTGGTACAACTCAGTGGAATACACGGAACTGAGGAAAGTCCGCCAGCGTTCAGCCAGAACGGATGTCTACCTGATCGAGGGAGTACCGGCGCAATAGTCATCGAGTTGCCTTGGTCCGGCAGTAATTGAAAAAAGGTGCCCACGAAGAAGCCGATCGGGGGGAGGTTTTGCGTTGAGGGTAGGGCGACTCCGTCATGATTGCCTGGCGATACCACCGACGTAGCGAATTTCAAAAGCAGTGGCGCGAGCGTGGCCCTATATTTACTGGAAAGTATGCGGCTCACGTTTAACTACACTAAATGGTCGTTTAGTCGAGTTAACGTAAAATGGCATCAATTTCGACGGAGAAGAGATCGTGATCATGCGTGAAGCCAAAGCTGGAGACATTATTAAAACGCTGGATCTGCAGCCTCATCTCGAAGGTGGCTATTTCCGTAGAACCTATCAGGCCGATCATCGCGACCCACTCGAAACCCCCAGCGGCCCACGGTATCTGATGACCTCGATTTACTATCTGCTGGATCAGCAATCACCGGTGGGCCAGTTTCATTTCAATCGATCCGACATCCTGCATTATTTCCACCTGGGCGACGCCATTGAGTACAGCCTGATTCATGCTAACGGCTCATTGCAGACATTGGTGATGGGCACCGACATTCTGGCAGGACAGCTTTTGCAATTACACGTACCGGGTGGAATATGGAAAGCTTCGCGGTTGCTCGAAGGCGAAAACGGATTTGGGCTGATCAGCGAAGCCGTTTCGCCAGGGTTTGATTTTGCCGATATGGAAATGGGTGATCGGCAGAAACTTACGCTGCAATTTCCACAGCATCGAACGCTGATTGAAAAGCTGACGCGTGATGAGCGTTGAGCGCCGTCGAATTCAAGGAAAAGCAGTGGACCGGATTCAGGGCGATTCTGCAGGTTGAAATCCACTGTGCAACCGGGCTGATCTCGCAACATCTTGTTACGTGTAATGTATATTATGTTAAATCATGTATTACGCAATGCGCCCTTGCAGAGCGGCAATTGCCTAAAACCAAATGTGACCCCCATTGATTAATCGGAAACGTGGACGACTTAATCGGAAAGCATTCCACGCCAACCAGTTAGGTTGCACAACTGACGTACTATCTCAACCCGGCTACGCCTTTTCTGTCAGTACTAAATTGGAAAAAACCGCTCTGTAGCCCCTGATTTTTGGTGCCCACCGCCTGCGACCAAATCTCTCCCTGGTGTGCTGCGTGACGAAAGTAAATTGGAAAACGGAACTCAGCCATATTGGCCCCAGCGCAAATGCTTGTTCCCAATGAACTTATTCTCGCTCAAATATCAAAGATGCTCCTGTACTCTGGGCGATTGACGAAAGTTAATCGGACAAAAATTCTCCTGCGCGGTTGGCCGCGCTAGCGCAGTGGCACATCACCCAAGGATTCCCAGACCCGACCAAGACGCCTAACGTGCGCCAGATGATTAAGGGCATCCGTGTCGTGCATCCCGCCCAGGCCAAGCAGGCCGCGCCCCTCCTACTCACGCATCTCGAACAAGCCGTGAAATGGTTGGAGGCAGAAGCCGCCGCCGCGCTCGACCGCGGTGACTACAAGACGCTCCTGCGCCACCGTCGCTCGGTGGCAATGGTGCTGATCGGATTCTGGCGGGGATTCCGCGGGGATGAGTTGGCCAGACTTACAGTGGAAAACACCAAAGCCTATAGCGGTGAAGGCATCACGTTCTTCCTGCCGCACACCAAGGGTGACCGCCTGCACGAAGGGACAACCTTTCAAACGCCGGCGCTGACGATGCTGTGTCCGGTCGAGGCCTATATCAACTGGATTACCGTTGCAGGTCTCGCGAAGGGCCCTGTCTTCCGCCGTCTGGATCGCTGGGGAAATCTTGCGGACAAGGCCATCCAACCACACAGCCTGATTCCGATGTTGCGACGGATCTTCAAGGAAGCCGGGCTGCCTGAAGAGCTGTACAGCGCCCACTCGATGCGACGGGGCTTCGCAACCTGGGCGTCTGCCAATGGATGGGACATCAAAGGGCTGATGACCTATGTGGGATGGAAGGATATGAAGTCGGCGCTTCGTTATGTCGATGCGGGCGCATCGTTTGGCGGCCTGGCTGCAAATGCTTCTCCCGGGCGCTTGGGGGCATCCTGATCTAATCCGCAACGCACCAGCAGGTGCGTCAGGAACGTACATCGATCGCGCGAGTACCACAGAGTTGTCCTTTGATCCTAGTCATGGCGCCCGGAACGGACACCTGCAATTTGATCTTAATGCTGCTGCGTTTTGCGCAACCGCAATCAATCTCTCCTTCTTGGCTACGTCGTCGAGATTCGAGCTTCCAAGTGGACGAGGCTTTCACAGCGGCAACAATCGGCCGCTGCAAAGGCCTATCAAAAAACTAAAGAGCCTCTGAATCTGTAGCGAACAAGGTCTCGCCCCTAACACGCCCAGGCCGGTCGGCGGTTAGACCGGCATTCTGAATGGTGCAAGACTCAGTTGCCTGGACTCGCTGGGGGCCTGACCAGCGTCAGGTCTCCCTCTGTGCAAGTGGTGCCCTGATAAAGCTCCGGGATATCGCCTTGATCCATATCCTCCATCATCAAGGCTGCTTGCGCTTGGGCAAAGGCTTTAGGTATCGAGAGACCAAAGCCGATGCCAGAGTAAAACTGGGCGGCGAATACTCTCGCCGCCAGATCCCCAATTGCCTTGTTCATTCCTACTGCCGCGCTGATGTTACCGGCACACGCCTCTGCTTGGTTGTACGAAAAGCAGCTGTTAAAAAACACGAGCTTTATCGAATTGTTGTGGGTCGAGATCGCCCGTACGATAGCCTCCTTGCGAATCAGCTTCGGCTCTCCTAACTCGTCGAGCAATACCAATTCGTCGTCACTGGTGCCGTGCCCGCTGAAGTGAACGACGGTAGGCTCAAGCTCGTTGATCGCCTGGAGTATGTCAGAGGGTCGTACAGCCCAGCGGGTCTGGAAATCGATGGCGTCTCGATGCTTGGAGAGCCTGATATTTCGCTCGATGAGCCTGACCTCTTCATCGAGCGCCAACGCGCTGGAGGTACTGCGCCCAGGGTCAGCCGAGAAAAACAGTACAGTGATCCGCTCGGGCAAAGCCTGAAGTATCTGCAGCTGCAGAGCGGTCTGAGCATGCAGGATCTCGTGCCGGGCAAGCCCCGCGTCTACCTTACGCATTCTAAGCTCGTGGGCCTGATCCTCGCGCTTTTGAGCGATGGCTTGCTTCTTAGACTCGGCTTCACTTTTTTTCTGACCAGCGAGATGCTTCTTTCGCTGCTTGGCAACCTCTTGGTCAAGCCGGTGCTGGGAGTCGAGTTGCTTTTTCTGCTCGCTGGCAATCTTGCTGTCGAGTTTCGCAATCTCAGCCATAGCCTTGGCATGGTCGCTGCTGTAGCGGTCAGCGTCCCGATGCTTTGCCTTGATTGTAGGCTGGCTAGTGGTGCGCCTGGCCGCGGCGAGTGCGTCACCCTGTTTCTTCTGGGCATCAGCCGCCTTGGCGGCTGCCTTCCCCTTGTCAGCCTGTAGTTTGGCGATGTTCTTCTGGCAGGTAGCTACCTGCCGTTGGTACAAATCGATGCTCATTTGCCGCTCCATGACTGACTGGCGATCATGTCCGTATATTACCGCAAGGCGCCCGCTCCCTTCCTTACCGAGAATCTGCACCCGTAACGCAGTTGGTGGCGGCAAGGTTTTAACGCCGTGCGGATTGGGTCGAGGGCTAGGGCTCCGCGATTGCGTCTCCTGGCCCTGATGCCAATGAACAGACCAGAGCTCAGCATTTCTTGGTATGACACGATACAGGCGTGACAAAAAACCTTGGCCGGTTAACTGAGCTTGTAGTAACCCAATTCGTCCAACGTAATTCCAGCTCGTAGCTCAGGGGTGAAACGTTGCTTGATGATGTAATAAAGATCGCGAAAGACCGTTTTTGATGTCGCGAAGTAGCTGTGCCCTAAGCCAAACATATCAGCACCAGCCACTGACACATCGATGGTGGACAAACCATCTAGAACGATAGGCGGCTCCGCGTTGCCAGCGCGTTTGTGCTTGTGGATCTTCGTCGAAGCGAGAATTGCCTTGTCAGCTTGAGAGGCATACAAAGTAACCTGCTCATATTTTTTGAAGACCTTTGAAATCTGCTTGAATCTACCCGCATCGATGTCGGGAGCAGCTAACACAATCTGGTTGATGGGCGTGTGACCAGGCTCATTTTGCCAGCTTTCTAGAACCGCCAGTAGCGCGCGATTACCCATGCTGTGCGCAACGATATGAAGGCAGCTCAACCCCAAGTTGGTCGTGACTTCAGTCAAGAATTTACGAAGGTGCTCCTGAGACCAATCAATGGTGGCTTCGTCAGCAGCGTAATCCAGAACCTTCCCGCTAGATGACCAGCTGTAACAGAGCATTGTCCCTACGAACTTCAGGTCATGACAGATCTGTGCCGCACGCCAGATTGCCTCGTTGAAACTGACGTTGTAGCCATGGATGAACAGCAGCCCCTCACCCTCTTCAAGCCTCGCGCATCGACACCAGTCACTGAGTTCCAGTGGCGTCAGAGTATGAATGACGATGTGTTTATTGGGATCTTCCTCTAACCGCGACAGAATCAAAAAACTACGTCGAGGCCGCTCCAGAGCCCCTTCCTTGTGCACACTGGGGATGGAGACGTTTGCTACCCCGTAGGTCACTTTACCGTCTCCTCGCGAATCACCAAATGTCGCGGCGCCCGCTGGACTAAGGTTCAAGAGCCGGTCTGTCCCAAAGTGGAGCCTATGCGTGGTGAACCGCTGATTGACCTCCACGGAGCGCTTGGCGGAAGGCTGCTTATAGGCTAATCGTTCAGGCGATCGAACTGTGGCCTTGTGTCCTATCGGAGACGAAGCCGAGTCATCTCTGAAGACTCTCGTCACCTTCTCAGCAGGAAATTTGACCGGCTTCTCACCTCCTGCCTTAGACCTAGGATTAACGACGGTTCCAACTACAGGAGCACGCGCCACCTGCCTTCCATTGCTTTGACCGGATTTCGTAGATCGCCGCGCTAGGTCTTGACGTGCTTTCTGGGTCGTGGAGTGCAGCACCACACTACGGAAATTGGCTTGCTTCACTAGCTCTTTGACTGATGCATTTTCGACAGAAAGGGTGTCAAGCTTGTTTTTCAGGTCAGTAGACGCATCCAGCAGATCGATTTTGCTGCTTTCGCTACGGATGACATCGAAACGAGCTTGCGCAGCAGGTCGGCGCAAGGCCTGTCTAAGAAAACTGGCGAACTCCCCTGCTGGCGATCTGCGCCACGCGGTAAACACAAGAGTAGAGCTAACAACCCTATGGTGCGAATTGGTTGTCGAGATATTCTGAACCAGAATCGCAACGGCCAGCTTGAGGTCTGCAGTCGTACGCATGTTCATCCTTGGCAGTGATCGCGGGCCGAGTGGGTCAAGCAACGCCCGTAGGGATTACTCAAAACACCGCAATTCTACCCGAGACTTAAATCGCCGGCACGACGTCTGCAGCACTGATAACAAATCCTTTCAAGACTGGAAGAAACGCGTCTCGGATATAGGGGATTGCGATGCCGCCACCACAACGCGGAGAAACCACAGGGTTGTGTCGTCCTAGCCAAGCCCTGTGATTTGATCGGCACCGGATAGCTACTGCAAGCGCGATGTCTATGTTGAGAACTGGTCGATCTGCGCGTAGTCAGGCGTGGATATCGTTCCATCCATTCGGATATGACTTATAGGAGGAAATCCAGTGAAAGAGATCCGAGCCGGCGTATTGAATGTGGCATACCTCGACATCGGCCCCACCGATGGCCCTATACCCGCCCACGTCCCTGCCGAGTTCATTAGACTATGGTCACGTATCAAGACGCTGGTTCACGACCGAGGCAATGGCCGATACTAGCGACCACTTTTCAGACTGCTCAAAAGGACTTGATGAACTATGTCATTGGATGTGGCCTACAGCATTGAGGCTGAGGATTTTGTTGACCCTGATCGCGCCTACGATCTCTACTGGTCTGGGGTGATTACTAACAAGCGCGCATTCGTATGTCCGGCTGCTGACTGCTCCGCCCAAGTTACCTGCGCGAATCTGGACAAAGACGTCCAGAACATGAGGGTCGTTCCGCACTTCAAGGTCTACGGGGCTCATAGTGAAGCGTGTGGCATTGCCAACGGCGCCCCTGTCGAATTGGAGCTCGAGCCCGCGGAACTGGATGGGCAGGAACGCAGAACAGTTGATCAATCCATTGTCGACATCTTCAAGCTCGAGCGACCTGCCTCCTACTATGACGAGCATTCGGTCGAGCCTGGGGCGGACGTCCATATAGCGAAAAAGCGTGCGAGAAGCACCCGCCCCTACACCCCTAGGCTCGGGGAATCAGGCATAGTCGGGCCCATTTACTCGGTTCGATCTGTAGTCAGCAGATACATCCGATTCCGTTCCGATGAGACCCTCGAGTTCCGGCGTTTGAACATCGCCGGGCAGGACGTGCCCTACGCCAGCATCTTCAAATGCATCTGGGAGCAGGATCTGGACGACCTGCCTGACCACCCCATCATTTACTACGGCTGGGCGTATGTTGACCGCACGAAAGCCAATAATGGCTACCGAATCAAATTCAAAAAGAATTTCAAGCGAGGAGACGACAGCCTGATCACCTCATGCTTCGTCTCCG
The DNA here is from genome assembly GCF_009834515.1 of Pseudomonas sp. R84. Classification (NCBI taxonomy): domain Bacteria; kingdom Pseudomonadati; phylum Pseudomonadota; class Gammaproteobacteria; order Pseudomonadales; family Pseudomonadaceae; genus Pseudomonas; species Pseudomonas sp. R84. The sequence continues at coordinate 3,390,522 of NZ_CP019426.1, read as the reverse complement.
ACGCGTTCATAGAAAACTACAAGCTCAAAAACCTGATGGCAGTGCGGCTTTCCAAGATTGCCGAGAAGGACAAGCCAACAGCGTTCGTGTTTCTCTACGGCCAACCCGCAATACGGATGTCGAATGAACGTGACTACGCAAACTTCGACCTGAAGAATCTCGACATGATCGATGTGAAATACGACTGCCCCCTACCTCCTAGATACGATAAGTAGACAGTCTCACACTGCGGCAAAGGACGGCTCTGCAACGTGCTGCAAAGCCTGGCGACCTCCGGCTCGTGAGATCTCAAGGCGATGGAGTCCATACGGGTAGCGTGGATGTACCAACCTTATCGATAACGATGGCCAGACTTTGTCGAGCTCGCGTCGCCGCGACATAGAACGCCGCAGCAGCCGTAGCCTCCAAAGCTGTGCCCTTCTTGATGAAGCTTTCGATATTGGCAGTGGGTGCGAGCAATACTCGATCAAACGTCGCACCCTTCACCCCTTTGAAGTTCTGAAAGTCCAAATTGAGGTGCTTCGCAGAGCTGACCGAATGCCTGAGGCACTGCGGTCTAAATTGGCCGACGTACTCATCGACATGCTGAGTATGGAGAAGGAACACGCCATCGTGCCCCGTCTCATCGAGGTTCTCCGAGGTGGTGCCCGGGAAGCCCCACGTGGCGTCGAAGATGGTATCGGAAAACGTCGCAATCTCGGCTCTGCATCTGTAGGTGATGGTCGCATAGGCAATGGTGAGTAACCCCTTAGCCTCTTTCTCTCTAAACCATTCAAGCGACGCGGCATATCCAAATTTCTTGTTCTTCTGGCCTCGGGGATTTGTAGACAAAACCGCCTGCCTGACATCGCCCACCATCCGCACATCGATTTTAGAGCCGAGCAGTACCTCCAGAATTTCCCAGTCGAAGCTCGCAAGATCCTGGACTTCGTCGATCAAAATCTCGTCGTAAATACACTCAAGCCTACGCAAAAGCGCAGGGGTCGCCTCCATGAGTTCAAAGGCAAGCTTGCCGAGTTCGCATGCGTACACCCGATTTCCGGAGTCCATAAACCTGCTTCGGCCCAGAGCGCGCTCGAATGGTCTGCCCTCGAAATCAAAGCCCTTGACCCTCTCCTTAGGGAATTTGAACCGTAGAAAGGGCTGGGCAAAATGACGAAGCAGAAAGGTGTACCAACCCATGACCTCCAATGTGCTGCTATCACCCGCCTGGCTTGCTAAGCGCGAGCGGATTTCCTGCTGGTTCGTTTGTGTGAAAGTAAGCACCGCGATTTTACGATCAGTCGCTCTGCTGCAGTAATCGACAAGACCCTGCGTCTTTCGTCCTCCAGCTACTGCGAGCGTCAAATGGTTAGGCATTCTGGATGAACTCCGCCGCTTCCTTCATGTAATTCGGGGCGGTTAGGGCTTTCGGGGACTCAGCGATGAGCAAAGCTCCCTCAGTCTTTTCTCGTGTCATCCAGGTCACAAGGTCGGCTTTTGGCGTGATCCCAAGTACATCCCGTAGATGAGCTTCACCGTTCGCTGTGATCAGTTGCGGTTCGAGGGTGCGGCCATCACTCACTTCGCCTATGAAGAGTTCTCGCTTATTGCCGTCCAGCCACTTCTCGACCGGAACTCGAAGATCCGCCGGCTTAATGCCGTCGTTATCCCGCATTACAGCGACCGGCTTATCAACGGCAGCACAAAGCTCCAGGCAGCGGGCCAGCGCAAGTCCCCGCATACTGATGACATCGACCCCGGCAGCCATGGGTGTTAGCCGGTGAACGTCGTTGAACACCCTTTCGAAAATGATTTCGTCAGACGGCCCTTCCACCAAGACAACCTTTTTAGCCAAAACTAGACGGAGCGTGTCGTAACCTGGCAGGCGCTGGAAGTACCGTACGGTGCCGGGATCAAGAGCAGTGATCTTCGAGGCATGATTCCGATTCAGCAGGTGCAGGGAATTGAGACCGAGCCGATTCAGCACGTAGGTGCTGTGCGTGGAAACAAACAACTGTTGGTCGTCAGATGCAAGCTTTTCTAGACGGTCAAGAAGCGTCGACAGGCTGGTATGAGAGAGATGATTCTCTGGTTCTTCGATCATGACGATCTTCACTTTCGCTGAGTGACGCTTCATCGCGAGCGATATCTTGATCGCAGCTTGTTGACCCTGTCCTGCCATCGAGAAGGGAACGTTGTCTACATGAGGCGTAATGACGCTTTCCCAGGACGTGCGTGACGTCTGATCCATAGCCAATGCCATGGGCTCCGCCAACAAAGATGCACCCAATGTCGAGAACCTTGTATTCACTGTCGCCAGAGCACCCTCAGTCATCGACGCTTTCACCGTACGAAAGCCCAACGATATCTCGGCTTTCTCGGTGGCCTCCAAGTGATCGCTCAGAATTTGACGCAGGTGGTAGTCCACACCTGCTGAAGACTTGACTGTCCTGGAATCGATGGTTGCCACCGACAGTACCCGTGGGCGCTTCGTTAGCTCACGGTCAGCGAACGATCGCCATTCGCACGTGTAGTACTCAACGGGCAGCAGGGCATTAGGTGCCTTTAGCCAGTCATCCAGCATGTCCTGATACTCTTCGTTGGGGTAGATCCTCAAGAAGACGCCCGGGCATGCATGAGTTGGGACGGCTGTGTTCACGGCACCGCAGAGCACCTGCAATTCATCGTCATCGCGAAGGTATAGTTCGATCAGAATTTCGGGCAGTGCGGGTTTCTTGCCGGCGGTTCGTTGCGCTACAAACTCCTGAACGAGCTCGGTGTTGAACCAGTGCGGGTTCAATTCTTCAAGAGCGCTGCGGCCGCCGATCCGGCCGTTCAGGGCCAGCGAGACCGCTTCCATCAAGGTAGATTTACCCGCATCGTTCCCCCCCACCAAAATGTTCATTTTAGGGTTGGGGAGAAGGTTGAAGTCCTTGTAGATTCGGTACCCACGGATGTGAATTCTGGTGATCATGATCGTCATTCCCTTGGCGAAAAATACGGGCTTAGTGCCGCGCTCAGTCGAGCGCCACTGTGACGCTGAGGTGGCTCGTTGTACCTGTCGATCTTACGTCACTCTCTCTTACCATCCTGAGTGACCGATACCTAGTCCGTCACGGTGATTTCAGGATCAGTGACGTTAGCGATTATCGAATCCCGAAATGACGTGCGCCCTCTGACCAAGGCTCGTGGCGAACTGGATCAGACTTATAGGTGAAGCTCACACCTTGGATTTTGTGGATTGTAATACCGCCTCTAGCGAGCCGCAGACTGGCCTCGGGCGCATGTGTATGACCCATAAAGCCATGTGCTGACTCTCCGGTAGAGGGACTGCCCTCCCAGATCTGTGGGTAGAAGACCCATTGATCTTCGTCCGACTCCCACAGGCTCACCTGGTCAAGTGCATCTTGATCCTCAGTTTTCTCGACCCCGCTGGCCTTGTGAAACAGAATGGCGTTCAGACCTGGCGATGCATCTTTGGGCACTTGAACAGATGGAAAGAGGATGCCGTCTAGATTAAGCGTTTCGTTGGTCGCCAGGTAATCGGCGATCGCCTGGGTTATCAAGTAACCCTGATCTGCGCTCTCAGGCATCACTGGGATGAGCATTTGTTGCTGCAATTCACGAAGAAATGCACAGCGTTCGGCTTGCTCTTGGCGCACTGGGTCAAAGTAGCTGAGATTAGCGTCTGGACAAATTCCACCTAGGTCACCGAGGTTCAACAGTCGCAACGGCCGAATGACCTCGAAAGTGGCGGTAACTACCCAACTGCCAACAGGCGGACGAACCTCCGCTATGGCCGTTTGGTTATCAGTTGCTCCATAGAGAACGGATATACCTGCAGCGTTCATGCGACCTGCCGATCCCTTACCTCTCGGTGTTGGGCCGAGATACTTCTCAGGATGCTTCAATGCAGCAGCCATACCCTCCTCGTCCTCGAATTTCCTTGCCCGCTGGAAGGCAGTGAGGGATTGGCCCGGGCCCGCAAGGGTGATCGCTGAACGGGGTTCGCTCGCAGTGTGAAGCTCCTCTATCCCAGAAAATATTTTCTCCAGTACCCGACCCACCACGGGATTTACCAACCTGGATTCGAACTGAAGACTTCGTTGCATCTGAGCCCAGTCTGAGGTCAGCTGCGAGGATGCATACGTCTGTTCAATGAAAAACGGGTCATCATCTTCGCACTCGCTCCACTGCCCCCTTAGCTCCCCTTCAAGATCGCTGAGCAAATTCATGTCGTCAGCGCAGAGCACGATTTGTAGCACGTCAAAGATCGAATGCCCTACTTCAGGGTATCCATGATGAATAACTGCAGGAGGTTGCTCAGCATAGGTAAATGAGGCGTGGATTGCCTCTTCGAGCTTCTCAACCAGCTCTTCCAGCGTTACGACCGGCCGCTCCTCGTTGCAGTAGTCGCATTCGTCGACATTATTGTCGGAGAAGCTCGTCTGTAAATAACTGTCAGTGATGCAATCAACACATACCTGCTTGCTCATGGATTCTCCATTTTCCTGTGAACGATGGCCTCGCGAACCAATACGCCGGGAGCCGAAGACTTTGTTTCGGGTTGCGGGATTGTCAGCGAGTTGAGCGCTACTGGGGACGCAATCGATTACTTCGCCGTTCCAGTAGCAATTGTACGCGCCGGAGCGGCCGCGATTGGTATTGCACTCAGAATACGTTTGAGCTCGATCCCCAGTGCCTCCCCTTCTGATTCAGCCCCAATTTGCCAGGCTCCTACCCCATAGTCCGTATGATAGGTCGGGCTGACAAGCGCCGTTACTTTGTCTCCCCTAGGTATCAGCAGCAATGAAACGTCAGGCTTGATGCCCTTCCACCGGAGACTATCGTGATATATGTGCGCTGACTCCATTGCATCCAGGACGCTGGCGCGGGCGCTGCGATACTTCGCGTCGAAAACCACGAAGCGCTTCGCCGAAGGCGAGTCCAACGTCACGACGATGTCCGGATATCGCTCTCGCGATAAGCTTTGAAAACCGCGATGCGTAGGTTGATCAACCGCTGGGCATCGGACTTGGTAACACGCCTCAACGGTCACATCAGCCGCTTTTCCCCGCCATACGATTTCTTTTAAGCCCAACGATCGATCTTCACGACTCCAGACGAGTTCAGGAAACTGACGTTGCAGCTGTGAGATTACCGTCACAAAGCACCACCGCTCATAGATCTCCCATGTTGGGCTGATCCACAGCGTCTCATCAGGATCCTTCCCCAACCACCCTGAACGCAACGCGTACCAACCAAACCGATAAGCTCGCGCATATGCAGGGTGAGCAGAGATCGCATTCAATCCTGCAGCCGATAGACGCCTGGCAGTCACGATGGAGAAAGGTCTCGCGCGCTGAAGCCGTTCAAGCTTGCGAGCAAGCGACTCGGTGAACGCGATTCGACGTACGAGCCTTGGCGTTAGCGCTGATCGGGTATCGCTGACCACCTCAGTGGCAGCCGCATGCTGAAGCCCACTCACCACCTGCCGGCAACGTCTAAGGACATCGAAGAGAACAAGTCCAACGGCCTGATTCGCGGGATTGTCCTCTTCCTCGTAAGATCTGCTGACCTCAAAGCGAACAGTGTTCAAGGCCGGACGCTGAGTGCTAGCAGGATTCAACAGTGCCTGCCCCGCCGGCCCTCTCAGTGCCTTATGCACGGATGCGGAATCCAACCGTTTTACCGTGTGCGCACTCACCGACGTGCGATCGCTCTTCAAGGTTGTTAACGGCCGCTGAGATATCTGTTTGAGCGCGCGGTGTAGCCGATCCCCGTAGCGTCTCAGCCTTGCATACTGCAGATGCGGGTTGGTTAATGCTCCATCATGGCCAATTCCAAACTGAGCCTCTTCTGAGCCCACAACGAGAGCCGGGTCGAAATCCAGAATCGCCTCAACCATGGCAGCGAATACCTGACCTCCAAGCTTATTATCAGCTGCTGAGACGTCCAGCCGGTAACTGACGGCAGTCCGCCCCTGGTCATCCAGAAGCTCGGCCGCGACCTCTCCTGCATAAAAGCCTGGCGACCATAACCACGCACACGCCCCGTTTTGGTTGACCATCTCGATCAAAAGGTCATCGATGTAGAAGGAAAAGCCATGAAGCGCAGTAAAACGATAAGCCTTCTTCTCCATGAAACCTGGGCTCAACTGACCTGGGTGCACTTCAAAACGAGCATCCCCCTGCTCTACATGCAAAATGATCGACATGGTCTACCGCCAGAATCTGGTCGAGCCGGAGTGAGCCAGGTCGTCGGCCATTTCTTTGACCTTGCGCAGCGACATTCCCAACCCAGCATGTTTGAGAGTGGTAAGGAGCAATGTGAAGACCTCCTGAAGTCGAGGACTGTCTTCACCGCGCAACTTGGGGAGTATTTTTGAATAAATGGCATGGTCGAGTGCTCGTGAGAACTCGATGACACCACCCGCCTGTGTTTGCTGCAAATAGCCGATCACGTCGTTGAGCGTGCGCCACCCGAAATGCAGTCGGGCTGGCCGAAGCACATCCATGAGTGAGGACATGAGATTTCTAACGAGCGCGATCTGTTCATCCTCAAGCGAGCTCTTCTGCCAGCCAGGAAATGCTTTGACCTCAATGTCCCAAAATTCGATCACTGAGGCTCGATCCAGCACCTTGTCGCTCAATCCATGAGTGGTCTCGTCCATGTTCACGGTGCCGATGATCACGAGGTTGCTGGGATACGGAATACCCGGAGGAACACCATCAATCTCGTCGACTTGACCGTGAAAAACAATTGTTTCGCCAGTCTCCATCGCTGAAAGCAGCGGCGCCAGATATTGTTCCGGATGAGAGAGGTTCATTTCATCAAGAACCAAGGTGTAAGGCTTCGTCGGGTTGGCGCTTGCCTGCAGGAGGAAATCCAGAACACCAGTACGCACATACGCGTCTGACTCTAGCGGATTAACGTAGCCCAGCAGACTCGTGTAATCGTGCCAGCCTGGCTGGACAGGCACGATCAGCAATCCTTCGCTTGGCTCGCGATCGTCCTGCCACAGGCTCAGCGCATAGTTACGGGCAAGTTGCGTTTTTCCCGCACCGCTCAAGCCTGTGAGCACTGCGAAATGACGCCTCGGATGCCCCCACAATCCAGCATCAAGTTGTCCGATCAGCTCTTCTGGAAAGCGAAACTCTTGATCAAATCGGGCAATCACGGCGCCTAGCTTCGGCCTCTCAATTTCGATATCGAGCTGTAATGAGGGTACTTGAGCCAAGGACGGGCTGATACCTGGAATGCTCGGAAGGCCCTTAGGCTCCCAGTGAATACGATTAACCCACTGCTTACCCCTTTCGGTGAGGCTGAGCATTTTCTCGGAGATCGTGACCAGTTCAAGGTACCTGAACCAACCAATAATCGCTGATGGGGCGAAATCAGTCGTCCATCCAGGGTTTGCCTTTCTGAGTGTGAGGATGGCATCACGGTTGGATAACGGTGTGTCACGCAATGCCGATAGCAAATAGTCAAACCCCAAGATGCGGGTGATCATCCAGTCAATGACCTCATCTGGATCACCCGACTCCAGGAATGCCTCGCCGCGGGGTGTCAATTGCAGGTTATTTGCGGTGGCACGCAGCACGCCCCATTCGGCGATCAGAGCATTCAGCTGAGTGTTGCAACTCGACGTTTTTGATTGAGGGCTGATCGATTGCAAGTGTTGGATGAAGTCTTCACGAGTGCATCCATCCTTTGCAAAGTCGATCATGCTTTGAATGGTGGCCGTGCCTCCGCCAATCGCCAGCAGACCGCGCCTCCTCCTCTCAGGAGGCAAGGGCTTGAGTACTTCGTCACCTGTCTCCAGATCGGATACTTCGGTGGCTTCGCCTTCTGGAATCTGAACATAGTTGACGAACAGCAGCCAAGGCAGCGTCAAGCGTGAGACCCCCTCCCTGGAATAGACGTCAGCCACCTCACCCAGCACATCATCTAACCGGTTCAATACGAGTTGGTGCAGATGACGCCTCTGACCGCTCAGTGGAATCCCCAAGGCATGAGCCAGCTCGCGCAGTTTCCGATGATGCGCTATCGACGTGAAAGCACCTGGACAAAGCAACGCGAAGACGCGGTACATTTTGAGTCGAGGGTTTCTTTTGGTCAGCCCAGCAACCGCGGATGCAATTTGAGACCAAGCGTCAGCAATGAGCATCTCATTCTCAATAGGATCCAGGGTCTGCGCGTACTTTTGCTTCAGTTTCCAGAGGCTTTCTGCGATTGCCGAATTTTCGGCGACCGCAGAAATGTTGATGCGCCCCATGCCTGTTGCCGAAACAGCCTCAGTGTCCCAGAGCGCCAGTTGGAAGTCCTTGCTTAGGAACTCTTCATGAGACACATCCCTGACACGCACCAACCATTTCTGGAATTCGGTGATCCAGCTTTGATTGCCCGCCAAGGACATCACCTGCTCCTGGAGGCTAATACATGCAGCCCTGAGCTGTTCGTCATCCTTAAGATCCAGCAAGTCCATTCTCCACCAGTGATATTTACAGATGGCGAGATAATGTCATCACTGAGAGGCGGATGCCAGATTCGGCCACTGCATCAAGAGAAGGCAAAAAACAGAATTTTCGCAGGCCCTGCACTGAGTAAGTCGTCGCTGGGGGGAGATCACCAGCAGTTGCCGCTAAACGTAATGACCTTTCAGAAAATGGCGTTCCCCGACCAAATCTGCTGATTTGCTTTGTCAGCGAATGAGCAAGGTGGGTTGAAGGTCGAACGTCGCCACATACCGCCGTTGAAATCTACCCGGTCGGATCGAGTGCTCTATTTGGTTGGAGAAGCAGCAGGGATCCTAGCTGTAGCGGGACGTTTTCGACGTCGCGAATGCAGATGTTTCGACTAGGGGTACGCAGCAGCTAGGCTCCTATTACCAATAGTGACTGTCGCCGCCCACTTAACGAAGCTGGGTAAGCGAATAAGAATCAAGGACTATACGCCTCATCGAGGCCGGCTCATCTGGTGTCTCTGCCCTCTGCATGATAGTGCGCTAGCTCACCAAAACTACAGAAGTGCAGGGGCATTCTCAACGCTATGCCGCGTTACCATCCAGCGCCACACAATCTGAGCACGAATGATCAGGGGTTTAGGCCCGGATCGGCTGGTGCGTTGCGTTGCGTATACGACGATATTGGGGTCAGTCGAGCAAAGCTGTAAGCCCTGTCAGAAAGGTTTCAGCCTGTAGGCGCTGATCCAGCACTGCCTGCTTAGCTTCGACGCACTCCTGCTGACGTGCCAGCAATTGTTGATCCAAGGCGCGGCTTGAATCCGTGTACAAGCGCAAAGCCTGCTCCCGAATAACACCTATATTCTTATCAAGCTGTCTTTGGAGCGACTCGCGCTTTTGGATTCCCGCTTCAATCTGCTGTTGACTTAAATGCTGCTGCAGGAGGTCAGTGCCCAAAGACGCCAGTTCTGTGACAAGCGGGGCCAATGCAGTTATCGCCGAAGTCCAGCGCACGTAGCTGCTGGCCTTTTCCATTGCCTCCTTTGACTTAAAGATTTTGGCGATTGCGTCCTTCAATTCGTCCCCGGTCAAACCGACAAGCTCCCCGAGTTTGACACGCGCCTCCTCGATTGACATTCCAATGTCAGACTCAGCTAACTTTTTTAGAGACTGGCCGAGCACAGGAAGGAAACCGAACAAGCGCTTGCTGTGCTGGGAGAAAGACCCCGACTCAGCCCCGTCTTTATTGGAAGCTTGGGCCGCAAACCCCTCCTTATTTAACAGGCCGCCGATGTCCAACCGGCTATTGGACTCACGGATCTCAAGTTCTATTTCCTGCGCGAGTCTCTGCAGTGTTGAGATGCTGTCCGTCGCCCACAGCCCGATCGTTTCAGCAAGCGTAACCTCCAATTGCTCCAGCACCCTGTCAATGTCCTCCAGATCTACCTGTGCGGTGGGGCGAAGCGCTTCTTCGATCCGACCTCTCAAGTCCATCTCAGCGTGGGCCGCTTGGTTTTGTAGCCTTTGGCTAAACAACGCGTACCGTTGCGTGTCATTGTCAAACCGCTCGGCTTGCAACTTCAGAACACCCGACTGGGCCCGCACCGCCTCTTCCAGCTCTGCGGCTATCGAATACACAAAACGCAGTCCCGAGAGCTCGCGTAAGTGTGGCTTGTCTTTTTCCAAGCTATGGAGCGTCGTTTCAAGAGCGGCAATTCCATCCCAGTCCCGGCCAATGTCATACATGCTTCTATCTGGATCAGACATGTTGCCAACCATTTGATATGGGTCGGCCACGACGCAATGAACCACCGCAACGTTTTTTACCAAGTCATCCTTGGAGAGCATATTGGCAAACTCTTGCAGCTTTTTCTCCACCTGGCCTGCATAGCCATCCGGACTGTCGCTGGGATCCACCCCTGCTTCGTCCATGCGGGAGATGACAGCAACGGTCACGCCTTTCAGCGCGGTAGCTGGTAGTTTCGGGTGAAAGAACCTACCACTGATCAGTGAGACATAATCAGAATGGCCAGAAGTAACGAGTTGCGGTGGCATTACCCAGATGTAGGCGTCAGCAAGCTGCAGTGTCTTGCGGGTTATCGTGTCATGCTCAGCGTTACCGCTTCCCAAGCCAGGCGTATCAATAAAGGTGATGAAACCTGCGCGGGTCTCTGCACTTTCGAACGTTTCACGTCGAGCACTGATCACAACCCAATCAGGCACCGGGCTATCGGAATCGACCAACAACCGCTTCAACAAGCTACTTTTGCCAGCATCGTAAGCACCGAAGATGACGAATCGGGCGGTAGGTATTTCGGCAATCTTCAGCCACTGGTCGCGGTACTTCGCCACCACATCCGTGCTCGGGGCGTAACTCAGTAGGTGTTGCCAGATTCGGTCGATCAGGTGTGCTGTCGAGTTACTCAAGTTCGTCTCCATTCTTACCTAAAAGTATCAAGCCCCTGCTGCATAGGCTTCGATACACATCAACACGTTCTGAAGTCGTTTCATACTGCTGGCTGAGTATCAAAATATCGCGCCCCAACGCCTCGTCGCAATCTCGGAACCTGCCGACAAGCTCATCCTTTCCTCTTATGAGCCCTGGAGCGTCGTCTGTACCCTCGGTCAAGATTTCAATCAACTGATCCGAGGATTTATTCAGCGAGTCGGCCAGTGCTTTCCGGGCGGCTTCGCGCTCTGCGACTCGCTTCTCGTCCACAAAAATGAAGGCAAAGTCCACCACAACTCCGATCACTGCAATCACCGCCCCCGCTTTGGCGAAGGTTTTGGCCAGCTTTACTGCGCCCCATGGTCGGAACTTGAAACCAAGCGATTTGCCAATGCTGTAAACGACATCCCGGGTAGCGCCGCCAAATGAACGTCCGACTTTATCGAAGATCTCAAACGCCCACCCCTTACCCTTGGCATCGTTAATTTTTTCGCCTTTAGGCTGTTCGCGTTTGAAGGCATGCCGAAAAGTGACAGATTCTATCCGACGAGAAATACGTTCATTCGATAAATGCTGCCATCGCTCCAGATCCTTACTGAACATTGTCTGCCAGTCGGTAATATCCGCTTCAAGCTCCAGGTCGCTCCACCAGTTTTGCAGTTGTTCTGCTTTTGCTTTCAGCTTGACTGGATCACGCTCCGAAAGCATCGATTGCTTAAGCGCGTTCGCCTTGTTGTGCACAAGAGATCGGAGCCTGAACCGATAATTCTCACCAAGCCGATCGCCTTGGTCGATGCATTCCAGGAGGAGCAGCTTGAGTTGTTCGAGCTCTGTAGTTTGCCTGCGCATCTGTTGCAGCTCGGATCGCAACACCAGTATTTGTTGCCACAACCGATGGATGCCTCCGTGCAGGATCGAATGGGCTATGCCCGACACCGACAAACCTTGTCGCAATGCACGAAGCTCCACCATAAAAGGCGTGAAACCATCCCAGTTTCGATAGGGATCAAAAGCTGACGCGTCTGCGTCACTGCGGTCACCGACGAGCCCATAGGGATCGCTCGACATGAAAAATATCTGCCTTTCATCAACATCGATAGAGCGCGACGCCAGCGCCTGTCGCAGTTCTACACCTTTGCGCTCTACCAATTTCAGATAGACGTCAGGAGAAAGCTCCGGGTCGACCCCCAGTTCGTCTGAGCGGTTGACGATGAAGTACGTGCTGTCTCGTTTATCAACGATGCCCTTGCCGTAGTCGCCAGAAGTGACCGTACGCAACGGTGAATCATCCCCCACTATCAAGTTGGGTTGCAGGAGGAAAATGACGATGCTGGCGTCAGCCAACGCGGCCCAAGCTTCTTGAGTATGCACATGGTGGCTGCTTTGGAAGCCAGGACTGTCAATAAGGTCGACACCGTCAATGTCGTACGTGTTCGAAACGTCCGTCAATGGCTTGCCAGCCACCTTGAGCGTATCCGGCACTGGTAGGCCTGCATCTAGCAGCAGCCGCTTGATGAAGCTGGATTTGCCGGTGTTGTAGTCGCCTATAACATGAATGCGCGGCCTGCCTGCCCGCGAGTAATCCACGAGGGCTTTCAGAACGTCTTCGCCCCCTAGGTAACGCGCACAAGCTTGCTGCGCGTCGTTGAGCCACCCCAGGGAGTCTGAAAGGGTGAGATCGCGGGTAAATCGACTAAGGAAGCCGCGCATGCCCAGAAACAGTTTCTCGAATACGTTGAGGTCGTAAGTTCTGGTTCTTCCAGCGATTGAGCCTCCCTGAGTCAGCGTCAGGCCGTGCGGATCCTCAATCCAATCCTCACCTAACCAGTAAAGCGCGCCAGCATTAGGACGTTGGCTGAACATCTCCCGCTCGCGATTTTGGGCGATCTCCCATACCAGCAGCTGTGCGTTGCGTGAGACATCAAGAGAGCCAGATTGCTCGTTAATGGTCTCTATGACTGTCGCGCATCTCTGCGCGACCCGGCGCAACGAAAGCGCGCTACGAACAGCTGGAAACAACAGATCGCGTGTAGCACTCAGTAGGACGAGTTCCGATTGTGCAAGCACCTCTTCCCTTACACCACTATATGCCTTGTATATGAGCTGATGCAGCTCGGCCGTGGCCCGCCGCCTTCCCTCCAGATGCTCACGCTCTGCCTGATCTCGCGCCTTCTGCCCTCCCCAACCGAAGAAGCTAGCGGCGACAGCGCCAGCAAGACCTATGGCAGCCGCTGCACCGGCTGCCCACCCGAAAGGATTCCAAGCGTTGATGGCCGCAAAGCTTCCTAATGCGCCAATTGCACCGGCCAGTATCCCGCCCCCCTTTATCGCCCAGGCGCTGTACTTCCAACCACTGCCCGCATCACCATCGATCGTGCATCCTTGAAGCTGAATATCCATTTCCAGCTTGGCATCACTGAGTGTCAGTCGCGCTTTAGCTTGAAGAAACTGCAAGCCGCGCACCAGCACGGACTGCGCTTGCTCGATAATTTCTTTTTCATCGAAACACTCTGCCCTGACGTCGTCCGAAGACAGCTTTTCACGACGTTCGAATGCAGCGCGGACAATGCGATCGGCTTTACTGAGCGAAGCGTGACATAGGTTGCCCAACGTGGTGCCAAGCATGAGTGAGATTTGCTGAGCGTATTCCCCCTCCTGCGACGCCTGGAACCTTCCGCCTCTGATCTGTTCAAGTTCAGTCAACAAGTCCATGTCATCAACTGCCAGAGTTTTTCTACTATCCGAGTCATCTAAAGCTGGATAGCCCACGAGCGCCAGCATCGGTTCAAGCATGTTTCTCTCTAGTGACTCGGCACCCAGACTGGACTCATGCCTAATTTCATCGATAGCACGCCTCAAACTGCTAAAAACACCCCTTAGCTGGTCATTCAGGGAGCCAAGCCGAATATCAACCGCGGCATCGGTGATCACCGACACCAACAGGTCTTCGAGACGCGGATAATTAGACCATTGCTCCAAACTGTCACAGCTGTACAGATCCCTCTGTTTGGTCAGGCTTTCAAGATCAGGGCCTTCAAATGGCATTGACGCCCGAGCGAAGACAGCACGCTTGGAGCTGACCGCAACAACCGGTACGTCATTCACGCCGAGACGCGACAGTTCATCTCGAATATTGGTCGCATGCTCGCTGACTGCTCGTGAAAGATTACCGCGGGCCATTGGTGCGGACACGCGGCTCGGCATTCTCCACATAGCGTTTCGCGGGTTGACTACTGCGATGACTGGTTTGCGATACTCGCTGACCCACGCGGCAAACTTGGCAAACTCATCTGCCTGCTGGCTTTGGCTGTCAAAGCAGACCAGAACAAAATCGGCGACCTCCACTGCCTTACGGGCCCGCGCTTCAAGATCTAGGCGCGAGTTATTCCGTCCCCACCCGTTGATGCCCGGCGTGTCGTAGATCAAGCATGCATTCCAGGCGAGTGGTTGAACGTCCGTTGTCCAGTCACTTTCACCTTGGGAAACAATTGATCCGTTACCTCGGGTGAATGCTGTGATCAGCGAGCTCTTTCCCGCCCCCGTACGACCAAAAAGCACGATATTGAACGTGCTCAGTGCATTTCGTTGGCGCTCAACGAGATCCAGGATCAATCCGCGCTTTTCGTTCAGAATGTCAGCTAACGTCTGGGCTGCGTCGCCTTCAGCGTCCGGTACTCGCTGGGACAGCGCAAAGTCTGCCGTCTTACTCATCTGGGCCAATACAGAAGCAACACGCCTGCTGAGCTTGCTCACCTCGTCCTGGCTTTTCGCGACCGCATCTGCGGTCGCCTTGGATAATGCGTCTTCCAATGCCTCATTTGGTTTGCTCATGGCTATACCTCCGCCTTCAATGCCCAGAAACAACTGAGTGCGGATTTGATAGGGTTAAGCTGGGAATAATTTATCCGATGCGGAAATTGAACGCGGCCGGAGATACACCGGGCAGTACAAGCCATTCACTCACTTCCTTGTCGAAATGCGCTTAAGCCCAAGAGGCTAACGAGGTAATTGGCAGAATGATAGCGTCTACCCCACGCTGCGGGATAGCCATAGATATTCTCATTCGCGAGTTAGCGAGCACTCTAACCTTCGCGTTCGGCGCGATGGATCCCTACCGTTATCCCAAGTTTCGGATCTTCAGGGATGACCCGCTCAGGGGCTGATGTGAGATTGCTAGTTTATTCACTGAGGCTGGCCAAGATACACAATCGAGTGGTCGCCACGGCCGCCGGTTGCTGCCTCAATCGCTGAGGAGAAACCAGGGCACCCTATCCGGAAAGATTAGCGACGCGCATAGCGCGCCGATTCGCGTAGAAGGATGGCACAGCGATGTGTCGTTTTCCATTTGCGGGATGCACGCAGTCTTCCAACGCTTAGCAACATCTGCCACCGTCCAAACCTTGTGGCCGATCTGGAAAACATGGTTTATCCCGTTAGGAACGAATGGCTGGCTGAACTCTAGGTAGCTTTGCGGGATGAAGATATTAAGGTGCGCGTGATCGAGACTCGCCAGGTTGTAGTCCAATTCCTCTTCCAGCGAATGTCGCTCACTTATTAGAAAGACAAGCGCTAGTGTCTCAGAAGGCGAGTTGCAAAAGCGTTTCAAAGCAGCCGAGTCCTTATCCGCGCGTGCCTTGAGATATGCACAGACATCCTTCGCCGGCAACAAGGGCCTGGCAAGCCGGCCCTCATGCTCCACGAGAGCGTTGATTAGCGTGCTCACGACCAGCTCGCCAAAGCCATTCAGGTCATCGGTTTTGATGGCTGTAAGGAACGAGGCCCAGTACGGCGCTTCGTCTTCGCTCATGCCAGCACACACACTGGCGTAGTGCTCCATCAGAAAAACGCTGAGTTGCTCCAGTGCCTCCCTGAGTGGAGCGTCACTGATGCCAAGCTCCCGAGCCAGATGCACCGCTGCGCCGGCCCATCCCAATATCCGCGATATGCGCTGCGGAAGGTAGAACAGATCTGGAATGCCATGACGGCACAACGAGCTGGGATTTTCTCGAAGTCCTTGGAGGATATCGCGGAGCAGCTGCTCAACCTCCCCTACGATTCCGTGCGCAAGCCAGGCTATGCAGTCGCGCGAGGTGGTGTCCTGATGCGACGTAGAAAGGAGCAGAGCTATGCACGTAGCGCGCAGCTCCACTCGTGAGAAGCTATTAGCGTGACGCCCTGTGCTCTTCTCCAATGATTGCCAGATCCCGCCAATGAACGCCCCAACTGAGTTGGGTATGTCGGCCAATCGATCAACGAACTTGGTGAGGACAGGAAAAAGCTTTTCCGGAGTGAGCTCGTGTTCCGGAGCGAACATGAGCGTGTAGAGCTCGGCAGAGTGACTGCTGATGGCTTGTCCAGCTAGGGATGCGGGTGATATCCCCGTAAGCCCTAGCAAAGAGGATGTTGGATTGTCAGTAGCATGCGGATTGCCAAACAGCGGCATATGACCGTAGAGGTTGACGCCCCATACGGACGGCATTTGCCCTCCGTGGGTCTGCTCTGCCACGTATTGCGCTGCGGGTCGGCCGATATCCACCAGATCAAGCATCCTCGCCCGAGAACCCGTATCGATCTCTCCAGACAGCACTTTCAGCAATGCTAGGGTGCCATACCCACCACGACTGGTCTCGCCCGCGTACTGATCAGCCGCAGACGATACAAAAAATGAAACGCCGAATGTCTTGGCCTTACCAATCACTTCGGGTTTTAGCAGGATGCCCAAATTGGAAACCATACCGCCTGCATTGCAGGCATCGATGATAACGTTACAGTGCGCTGCTTTGAGCTCGTTGAAGTACTCGAACAAACGACTGAGCGCAAAACCAGTGGTTGAAAGGCGATCAGCTCGGGTATCGCTCAGGCAAAGAAAATAACTTTCATTGGCTTCTCCGCCGTGGCCTGCAAAAAAGAGCGTGAAACTCTCGATTTCATCGTACCTATCTTGAATATCAAGCAGCGTAGCATCCAGCTGATGCCGGGCCGGAGAGTCAAGCAAATAGGCGTCCGCTGGGTTAATATTGCTCAATGACCCCGTGGAAAGCGCGGTATGGATAGCAAGCGCGTCACGCTCGGCTCCAGACAGCTTATTGAGAGACTGATAATCGTCACAACCGATGCACAGCAAAACCTTGGACATCACTGCTCCCTGCTACGAAATTTGGATTTTCGCGTGGCTTCCTCTGACAACGCTTGGGCTGTTTTAAGCTTCATGACCTCGTCTACCCTCGCCAGCAGTTCAGGTTCCTGGAGCGAAGGATCAGAATGGAGACTATCAGCAAGGCTAGGGTGCATGCGAAACTCTGGAAGCGATACTTGCCCATCCCGACCCACCGAGTATTCGACTTGCTCAATGGCTTTGAGCATCTGCTCCCCCAAGCTCCCTGTAGAGCCATCTATGACGTTGCCGCTCTCTTCGCACGTATCGGAAATCATCTGGTAAAACGCTTTGGCAAAGCTGTTCGCCATGCCGTTAGAAATTTCATCTACCGTGCGCTCAATGACGTCTAGGCGGCCCTCCATGATGTCCTCAAATCGCAACCTTGTTTCATGCTCAATGGTCTGCATCTGGTCGACGCGGTCAGGAGCGTAGCTGTGATGTGACTGCCACGATCCTCCGTGGCTGAAGCGCTGGACTTCATCGCCACCACCCAACTGTTTGCGTTCTAGATCGAGCTTTTCCCCGGTGGCTTTCATGAACGCTTTCATGACGAGATCCGCCTGCGCATCAAACGGGAAAGGATGGGCTTTATACCTCATGTCTCACTCCTAATTGATCAACCTAGGCCCGCCCAGCGAGCTTATTTCGCACCACCGCAAGTTCTACCTCAGAGCTAGCGCGATCGCCGCCGAATCAAGGATCAGAAACGCCGCTGGCGCCTGGATGAGTCAATTGACGACTACGCTCTCCGAGCTTGTTGTGCCGGCCTGTGCCGAGATTTTGCTGTGGTTCTCTAGCAACACTTTTCCACGTTCACATGCCTCTCGCTCATGGCGCGACATACTTTCAATGATTTCCACTACCGCGATCTCCGGGTCTTCCTTCACCCGATAGGTAAGATGATCCGCCAGCAGTGCATGGATCTCTTGTTGAAGCTCCGCGTAGAAAGCCGCGCGGTGACCAGCAGAGCTGAGCGTGATGAGCCGGAGCGTTTTGTTATGTGCAAATACCGAGACTGGCTGACTGTCGTTCAGGCAGCCCAGCGAGCACAGGGTCAACGCTGTTCTGATCAGTTTTTCACCCCGCTCGGGCGTGTCGCAGGGTCGGCTGAAATAACGTTTTACAACCGCTTTGGACGTCTCGATTCTCGCTAGCATGGTCGGCCTCGAACTAAATAGTAACGCCGATTATTGAGCCGCAACTTTTTACGTTCTACAAGCCAAATAGGGGGGGCGGAATTCTTTCATCGGCAGGCCCTTTAACGACTAAGAAAGAGCATATGGGCGTGGTTTAAATGTTGCCTGCCTTACGCTCTTTTTCGTGGGCTTCGCCGGCTTGTACTTGCAGCGAGGAAACGCTGAACAGGATTTGAAATCACCAAACTTACCGGTGCGATGAAGCACGACACCATGCTGGCAGACCGGACAACGCTCCTCTTCGATTGGCTCGCCTTTCATATCCGTGACCGTCACCACCCCGTCCTTCACCAACTCCGTCAGAAATGGCGAATTTCGGGCTGATACGGTAAACATCGCGACAGACCGGCGCGCCCGCGTCAAAGGGACGTAGAACAGGCGGCGCTCCTCACTGTGCAGGTAAGTGTCACCTTCCGGCATCACCAAGCTGAACACAGGATCATCCCCTTTGGCGCTCGGGAATCAGGTACCCGCCACACGCTCGAATATTGCTCCGACCCCATCACGACTTTGGAATATCACCTGGCTAGCTGAAACTACCTTTCCGTCTCCGGAGCTTTTCGCATTGTCAGGGGGCGGGGCCAGCATCGCCGGGGTCTCAGCAACTGCCGGAGCGTTATCAGAAACCAGGTTTTCTAAGGCCTCCTCCAGCACGTCGAGCCTACAGAACGGCTGCATTGTCCAAGCACCTTGATCGCCCAAATCGACAATTCGTCGTTTGCCTGTGTACACGGAACCTAGATCATCGATATCTACTGCACTTCGCCGAGCAGCATCCATTTCGGCTCTCGCTAGCCCCAGAGGGCCACCAATGAAATGGTTGGCCATAGCGTTTAAACCTAAGAGATAGAAAGCGTTGGTGAAATTGATTTTCTGAACAGTTTTTATCGCTTTGCTGGTAGTGCTCACTCGGCTCGAATGCCCAGTGCCCGGAGGAAGAGAAGAGCCTATAAATCGTCCGTGCGCGGTTACTAGGCCGACACCATTCGGATTTGCCAACGAGGCCGCGATAATGCGCCCCTCGGTAGCCGTGCCACCGCCAGCTAACGTTACTAGTCTGTTTGAGTAGATTTGACGCTTCCACTCATTCTTGGCGATCTGTTGCACTTCCTGCATCGTTCGAGCAGAACCCTTAGCATCGACTAAACATACGTTGCTCGAGGAAGCAAACACAAAGTCAGGCGCGGGTGCTTTGGCTTTGGCTTTCACTTTGGCTGAGACGGTAGTTTTCGACGTCGATGCTGAGGAGCTTGTGGTCGAAACTGCAGGAGTTGTACAGTCCTCCCAATGACCGCACCATGCATATCCTTGATCTTGCATCTCCAAGTAAGCCAAGGCTGCACCGATTGTTCCTTTTATACTTGAGCCGATGAAGTCTTTGGTATAGTTAAAATTGTGATGAAGGAAAATATTATTAGTTGCCTTTGCGCCCGGACTGTAGAGATTAGTTGTCAGATAGCATAAAGCAGCTGCGCCCAGCCCTCGTCCAGCCAGTTGCCCTCTTAGTCCGATTTTTTGCCCGAGGATTGACGCGCGGGTTGACGCATAAATAAAAAGCGATGGATCAATAGCTAGCGGTGGCCCACCTGGAATAACGGGTTTATCCCATGATGCCTTCGTTCGGACTTGTTTCAATTTGTAAAGTTCGTAACGTGGAACATCCTTAATTCCGTGAAACCACATCGGGCCGTCTCCATTCGCTTGTACATGATGATGGAGCGCGATGATATTATGGCGCCACCTGGAGCAGGATCCCTGACAGCAGGCATGTCGCTTAAATTTTGGTAGCAAAAGCCTCGAAGATTTTATCCGGGTACGGTTTAGTTCGACGTCCCCGCCTGCCTCTTCAATTCAGCAACCTTCAAAGCGATTTCCTCTTTGACGCTCAGAGGGGGGATCTGGATTGAAGGCAAATCTTGGATGCTTTTCAACATGGCCCATGCCGCGAAGTCATGGAAAGGGTTAAGCCCCATCACATTGCCTAACGTTTCATCCGCCTGCAGCTTACTAGAGGCAATTTGCGCAAAGCGGCTGACCGCAGCGTCGAGCTGCCAGTCGGAAATGAACAATAGCAAAGCCGAAAACGCCAACAGCGGTTTGACATTTTTCAGCCCATTCAAGGGGTAGTGAGCTTTCGATAACCGGCTCAACGGGCTATGGTTTGAGCATATGAATGCTGCAAGCCGGTTAGTGAGCTGGAAGTGGTTTTGCAGAACGGTAGGGTCGTAGACCGATTTTCCATGGTAGTCAGTGGCCAGCTTTTCGAGGCGCTCAACCATTGCACCTGGGTACAAGCGATTCTCCCGGAGGATGTCTAGCGTAGCGCGATGGCGCTGAGAGACCTCTCGCGTTGCTGCTGCCTCGAAATTAAAACCGGGAATGCCCAGCACCTCTGTCGTCAACCCAATAGGCACAGCATCCAAATCTTGAGGCCATGAGGCATGACGATGCAGTCCATCCAGCCATCCAGGCAGTTTGGGATCTAGCGTAATGGTGAACTGCGACTGCAGCTTGGTCTGGAAGAACCACTCGCGCATCCGCCGAATATCCCACTGCGTGAATACCTCTAGCTGAATGCCTTTGCATACGAGCTCCCGCACAACCCTGGAGACGCCATCCTTCGCAGACGAAAACTGGACAAGGTTTTCCGGGATGAACGCAGCTGAGACATTCCCCGAAAAATCACAGAATGGATGGTGTTCTGCTGAACTATCACTTTGAGGGAACCGGAAATAGGCCTGCCGCACATTGTGACCATCGACCTTGGACTTACTCGCCCTTACCACTTCCGCACCTGTGCAGAAGCACGAGGGGCACTCGAGATCCGTCGAACAATGCACCTTCCAGCTTTCCGGAATGGGCGTACTCTTCGACGGCATGACATAAACAGTCTCAGCTCCTAGCTGTGTCAATAGCTGCTCAACGTCCAATTCCATCCGGCGGGATGCGGAAAAAACGGTTAAGGGCATGGCGCCTCCATTCACGCGAGGGTTGATCCATCATGCTCGAGCTTAACCACATTTCGCTTACTGCGCTAAGGGTCGAGCTGGCTCACTCGCCACTGCTGATGATCACAAGTCAATAAAACCTTTCGTAGTCGCCTCGGAAATCACCGAGCTCCACCAAACCCTCCAGCACAGCTGCACTCGATGTTAGGAGAGACTGCGTACGGTGAGGGCTATCCCAGCCCGCGGTGCCATGCTTGCCACCATGAAATAGATTGTTTCGAACTGTTTTCACCGTTCGGACAACCTTTGCTAGGTCAGATCTACAGTCTTGAAATCCAACTGGTGCCCACTCCAAAACCAACCCGGCCCCAACCACCTGCCGATCAGGTGGAGCAGCAAGCAGCTCTGCCGCTTCAGCTGTCAGTACGTAGGTTTCGGCATGGCGCTCTACAAATTTGTCCCAACTTGGTTCAGCTTTCTGCCCAGGGATTTCGTATTTTAGGTAACCGTTCTCTTTGAGACAGAACTCAAACCGTGAAAACCAGTAGAAGAAGTCAAACGCGAGCAATGAGAGCTCGGTCGGTATCTCACCTTTGCGCATAGCCCCCTCTCGAACGGCCTGAGCACGAGGGTGAAGAATAACTCTACGAGCGTGGGAGCGCAGCCACTGGCTGAGCACCCAGGAATAAGCCACGCGCCGCTTCAGCCTTCTAACCCTTTGGAGGTCAAAGCAGCGAAGCCGCCCGAGGGGCGAAACGCCGAACTCATTGGTGGATTACGCTAAGGTTGCAGGTCAGCGAGCCAGTGTGGAGCCCTCTGCTGCAGAGTAGAGCGCCCCCAATCAGTGGGGGCACGCTATCAGTGCTTGAACAGTCCGAGGATCAAGTTGGCCAGGCCAATCACGATTTTCAGGATGTCCAGCAATCGGGTGACCCACTTCCGCTCAGGCTTCTGGCGCATCTGGGGCTCCTGGGGCTTCTCAGAAGCGGGGTTCGAAGGCGACACGGGTACCGGACGCCCCTGTTTGCCCGTGTGCGGGCATTTGGAGCAGGCACAGCGCTTTTTTTCAGGCACAAGCAAATCTCCCAATCGAACAAGGAAAATGAACAATTCGAAGGAAGAGTTAGCGAAGGCGGTGCTTGTAGCCGTTGAGCTCAGGGCCGTCAGCGAACAGCGGAAGCGTCAGGAAGGAGCACCGCGAATACGCAAAAAGGATAAGGAGCTTCGCCACAGTGGCCCGGGCGAACGCCAAGACTTCGAGCCAGTACTTGACCTCCCGTTCAAGAGAGGGTGTGAGTTCGATAAATCGACAGTACGAGGCAATGAAATCCAATGCCTTGCGCGCTTGCTCAGCCTCATCCAATGCTTTGGTTAAAGCATTCATCCAGACAGAACCAAAAATCGTTTTCCCCGACCCAAAGCCAACGTGGATTAGGGGTCCGCTATCTACGGGCAGGCTGTTTGCGATGCCATGCTCAGCATCGTCTCTGAAGTCAGAGTCCCGCACGATGCTCTGCAGCTCAGCCGTGAACATGCTGAGCAGAATTTCAGCAATCTGCACCTTCATCCTGATCGTCATGTTTGTATGCTTCGTTGAAGATTGATCGTCCATATGGATTCTCGTATTTGCCACCCAATCAACATAGCCACGTTGCTGAATACCGGCAACCCCCTAAGTACCGCTGTGAGGGTCGGGCGCCTGAATTGAAGCACCCTAGAGAGTGTCAATTACTCTTCAAAGGCCGAACGCGAAGGGCTGGCTGTGGGCATCAACCTCTGCTGGTGTTGATACCTGTGACAAACTCAAGCAGATCACAAAAGCGACCCGCCCCACTACGATCCAAATGGTAACCTTCGATGCCGGCTACTCGGGGGCCATCAGCATCACATCGCCGGGAGTCTCCGATCATCAAAACGTGAGGCGCGTTCGATCCTGGGAGTTGGCTGGGTGCAACCTCGAGCTGGGTGCAGATGTGTTGGTACATGGCCACATCAGGCTTCATCAGCCCAACCTCGGCACTGAGCGCATAGCCATCGAGCCCCGGCAGCAAATTCCGGGCTACCGAGCAATACGGGCCACCCAAGTTCGAGCACACGCCAATTTTTATTTGGTGGTTTCGCAGAAGAGCGAGCGCCGGCAGCGCATCCTCAAAGAGTGTGATCGATTCAAGTTCGACCTCAAGGCAGCTCTGGAGCTCAGTGAGTTGAGGACAGCTTGATTCCAAAAAAATCAGCAGTCCCCTGCAACCCACAGGCGTTAGTCATGATCCAGCGAATGTCATCGGGTGATGCGACGCGCCCCTGCGCTGAGCCCAGACGGAGAAGTCGCCGATAGGGATTCTGCCTATTTCGAATCTCAAGAAGCGTACCGAAGGCATCGAAAATCACCCCATCTACCATCTGGCCCTCCTCAATCGAATAACCTAGCCTGGGCGATCGCTGGCACTCCGCGTTAGCGAACCACGATACCATGGCCGGCCAGTTCGCTTACTAGTGTTTTACGCCGAAGCATTTTAGGAATTGTGAACATGCTTCTATATCCGTAAAAAAGACCCACCGGAACAAACAAAAGACCCAGGCCGTATGTGGCGGTTGCAATAATTAGCCCTGCCGGAACCGCTGCAAGAGTGAATACAATGCCTTTCAGTACACTAGACCTGGCTACAAGCTTCATGTGATCGAGGTCATACTCGACCTTTCCATCTGCCTTTTGGAACGCCACTAGAACGATGGTTTTCTTGTTCAAATGCTTGTAGTACCACGTACGAGGCTTGTCAGTAACAATCGCCCCGTGCCTTTTCAAGTAGTCCAACATGCAAACTTCTTTGAAATAGAAAGTTTTTCCTTCACTGTCTTCGCACCGAACTTGGCTATAGAGCGTATCAATGTCAGCAGAGTTTTTAACAATGTAGTTCTTAACAGTGAGCTCAATTTTTTCAGATCAGACATGCATTTTCCTTAGTGCACTTTGAAGTGGTACGTGAATGCGAGCGCACACGAAGCCGTCCAGCGGATTGGTCTGCGGGATACATAAAGGTCTAAATCCAAGGCGCTCGCCGCGCCTTGCCAAGTACTACAGCTCGAAAACGGCCTTTGGGCCGGGTGAGTCAACCCAATTGGATGCTCACCGCGGCTCGCTGAGCTCACTAGCGATAACGTAGTAGTCTTTGCCACTTAGGCTGCGCATTAGCTTGAACCCCGCCCTTGTCTCAACCAGCGTTGCGTTCATTTATGGCTGGCCTCGATGTGAGGGGAATACATGCTGCCCCGATAGAATTCGTCAATGATACGATCCAGCATGAGGACGCTACATGCTTCAGTATTTCCAAATGCAATTACGCATAGTTTTAGAGTGCCCGACAAGTTACGCATTAGTGAAAGAAGCGTACGTTTCTGAGCGTACGGTTGTAGAAGCGCATCGTTTAGTTTATCAATAACGATGGCGCAAATATTGTTCGCCTTAATGTATTTGAAGATTAGCTCTTCTTTGTCAGCAGTGCTACGGCGACCGATCTCAATGCCAAACGCTTCCAGGATACGATCATGTAACTTGAAGCGATTAGTATTCTCGGTCAGTTCGACAAATACCATTTTTCTTTCAGAGTTTGCGCTGAGAAATTTCAGCCGATGCCACGCAGCTGATTTTCCATCCCCACCCGCACCGTGTATAAAGATGCAAGACGATTGAATCTGATTGCGGGTGTACAACATATGGTCAATACACTCAAACATCAAAGCGAATTTTGGTGTGTCGATCCAAAAATCATGCCTGCAGATCTCAATACGCTCAGTCGCAGAGAGTTGAAGATTATGGCGAAGTTCTGGTAACACGTGATCGTATGATGAGAATGCGTCCATGATCATTTTTTGAACCTGTCAATTATCAGTGTAGGCTGCAAAACCTCGGGCGCACCTCGACTACTTTCAATGATACGTGGTGGGCCAATTACTGGTTGGACTGTTGGGTGAGTAGATAGCCGCTCCGTTTTCGCGGTGATATCTTTGGGCGGCCTTGGCTTTTTATTTTTTTGTGTCTCAACCTCAACTGCTAGTTCGCGCTGCCTTTTTTGGGCTGCCAAAGCATGCTCATCGTCAATCAGCCCTGCGGGCGCGCTATGACCGACGTGTCGAGCACTAGACAAGGCTTTATGGCTACTATAAGACTCCCAATTTTTGGACAGTTGATTCTTGGTATATATGCACGGGACATGTAGAAATCTCCCAGGCACCATAACCCAGATTGAATCCAGGTCATAAGGCTGAAACATTATCTCCACATCTCTTGCACCAATATACGGGTCAAGTTCGATACTATGATACCTTCTGCCCGCAAAATTTATCCCATATGGTTGAATCGTGTGATTGTAAGATGGCGCCAAAAAATCAATCTCAAAGCGCTTCTGTTGATCCGGCCTAATCACCCTCTCATGATCTAGAAGCCCTTGTGAATCATAATGAACCCACGCCTGGCGCGGAGTGCTATGCAAGCCTTCATGCACCGTACCATGGTAAATAATCGCCTGTTCAAGCAGCCACTTACCACATTCCACTATGTTATATCTAGCGTCTCGCTCTGGATTTAAGCCTGCTCGTTGAATCACATTGCTCCCTGTGGTTCCGGGCAGGAAGTGAACTTCCCCCATGAAAGTTCCTATTACGCGCTCGATCAACCCGCCGTACCACTTTTTGTCGACTGGACGATGATCCCAATCCATCCCCCATCTCCTACACGTTGCCATGAATCGAGGACTTATGAACTCAGCAGCATTGTCCGTGTATATCAAAAAGGGGATGCCGTAAAACGGATATTCCCTGGGATCGATCCCGTAGAGTTCTAAAAACCTAGACTTGTCCTGGACTGCAAAGGCGAGAGCGCTTGCTACAGTTATTAAGTTCGGGGGGCGGAAGCTCAGATACATCCCAAGTATCACCCTTGTGAGGGAACACATGATCATTGTCAACCAAGGGCGCCCTAGCAAAACCTTGCGATCAAACTCGTCGACCAAAAACATGTCAACACATAGTGTGATCCATCTGGACTTGCTGAAGCACACGCTCCATGATTTTTTTCTTGGGCTTCGGCTTGTATTTGTTGTCGCCAGCCTCCTTGCCATACTTTCTGTAATACTTTTCTTCTTCCGGCTTTGCAGCCACAAACTTCCTACATTGATACCTGCTGGGCGGCAACTCATCTTCAGGTACCAGTCCTTCTGCCCCCTTCCAAACTTTCGCTGATGATGCTTTTGGCCCCTTATAATTCTCCTGATAGGAAAGTTCGAGAGCGCTGAGCTGGCCCGGTGTTAGCTTATGGTTTCCGGGCTTGGTTCCGCGCTTTTTTCTAGTTAGCTCAAGATAGCTAGTCGACTGTAAAAATGACCGATAGAGATTGTAGAACTGGCTTTTTTTGACCTCCAAAAGCTCCATGGCTTTGGCTTGACCTATCAAGCCTAGTCTCAGTTGCTTGAATATCGCATCGCGCTTCCGCGCAAGCCGTAACTCTGCATCGCTCACATCGAGAGCTTCATAAGGCACGGCGGATTGAGTAACTGTAGCGTTAGCTGGCTTCCAAGGCCGTGGGATCTTCAGGGGTGGAACCTTAACTCGAACCGGCTTAGAAGCATGAATAGTTATGGCCGTGCGAATTTCCTTACTCACCTTAGTTATCACCTGTCATGTTAAACTCATAGTAGTAATCAACCATCCGAGACCCATTGACTCTTACATGCTCGTGGTTAACACCATCACTTTATTTCACTAAAATGGTGAGGCGACCTCTTGGAACCATGACTCTGCGCCGCCATCAGAATGATCTTGGTTGAGGTAATCGCCGTCGCTGGTAAGTGGCCGGCGCTCGCCTACATCTAAACCTTTTGCAGCCGTATGCCGGCCAAGTCTTCATGGGCATGCAGTCCCATCACGCAGGACTTACGTTTTGATAGACGACTACTGAAATCTATCAGAAGACTACACGTCAGTTGCTAGTGACAGACGCTAGCTTACAACGCCGATAGCCACAACAACTTTTATTAACTCACTACCGTCAACAAACTGGCAGTCCGAATAATGCTTAAATTGAAATTTAAATATTGGGATTTATTTAGTATTTTTTTCGATGTATTTTTCCTGCCAGCACAATCACTTGTGAGCGAGCAATTTAATTACCTATAAATTGAAAATCGCAATATATAAATAAAGCGACGATCCGATTACCCCCCAGACATGGTTATAACACCAGAAAGAATATGAAATTTTTCGTCTATTAAATCGCGTGTCTTATGAGTGCAGGATAGCATCTGCATCCCTGATGGTATGGCGTGAACCTCGTTCCAGAACTGAATGTACTTTCGCCTGGACGCATTCTTGGCATGCAACCTTCGGCTTCCTTGGGCTCGTTGGGTAAGATTTAGACGAGCCATTTAAGCGCTTAGGAGAGCGAACGCGTTGAATTCACTTTCTGAAAAATGATTGCGGACTGCCAGTCTGTTTCCCGGCGATGACTAACCGCCGTTGACAGCTGAGCTCGCGGCGAGGCCGCGACAAAGCCCCTTAAAGACATTCGCGCTTGGCCCGTGGCTGAGTTCAGGATGGGGCTAGAGGTTGTCGTACAACTGGTCGACTAAGCCCCCGTTCAGTGCAGTCGTTGAGTGGAAAATGGCTGGAATTGCAGCTTTTTACCGGAAAACAGAAATCTGTTTTCCAATCTAGGGCTAGCACTGTTAATTTTACTCAATTAAATCAACAGCTTATACGATTCCGATAAAGCGGTGCCCGTCACACCGCTTTGCAGACGCGACTCTCACTCAAGTGCAACTTTGAGCGCACGGTCATGCAATTCTTTACCCCTGGCCGTCAAGAAAAGTCGTTGAGGCCGAAGGTCTTTGCAGTTTTGAACTGTGCTCAGCAGACGGTAGCCCGTTACCACCGTTCAACGCCGTTGCTCACATCGACATCCACATTGCCTGCGGCCTCACTCAACAATATTCGCTGTGCGCGGACTCAGCCAAACGCCACCTGTTGTTTGGCGGCGGAATTGACATTACGCCAATGCTGGCGATGGCCCATGAACTCCATCATCAAGGGGCCGATTTCAGCTGCACTACAGCTTTCGATCCAGCGAACGCGCCGCGTTTATCCGATACCAGCGGCAAGCGCCTTTTACCTGCCACGTGCATTTGCATGAAGACAGCGGATCTTCCGAACAGAAACTCGATGCTACCGCCCTCCTCGCCGCGCCAGACAACTCGAGCCACCTCTAGGTGTGCGGCCCAATTTCATCCTGGACACCGCGCAGGCTGCTGCCTGGGCCGGAGATCGCGTGCACAGAAAGTTCTTCGCCGCCGCACCTGTCTTTGCCTCGCCGCGCGTATTTCTATTGAGCAACGCAACATGTCATATAGAACGCGGTTTATCGTTGCCCACTCGGGCCCAGAATTCCTCTGCTGACGGACTAATGGGGGCAGTCGGACGCGTGAGGTGAATTTCCAGAGGAATATCCCAACTTTCGTCGAGCGCCCGAACGAGACGTCCATCAATCATTTCCTGTTCAGTCAGGCTTTTTGGTAACCAGGCAACCCCTTTGCTCTCCAGTGCCATAGACATCAGGACGGCAGCAAGATGGCTGCTGAAAAGAGGTTTCAGATGAAGATAATCTTCTTTGCCGTGGAGTCGGTGAGCGACGATTCGGCCAAGCCCCGATTCGTGCGTATAGGCCAAGTAAGGCAGTGTTTCAGGGGAGGAACCAAAATTGGCAGAGGGACTCGCCAGTGGCACGAGTACATCCTCGCCAATCTTCTTTCCAGTGAACTGATCAGGGGCTAGCAAAGGCGGCACATCTGGGTGGCGGTGGCAAAGCAGAAACTGAACCTGGCCGTGAATTAGCATCTGTTCGCAAACAGCCATGCTGTCTGAATGCAGGCGTACCGCATCTATCGGTGCGCCATTTTCTGCACTTCTCAGCCATCTTGGGAAGAAGGTGAATGACAAGGAGTGAGTAGCTGCGAATTGCAGTGTTTTTGCGGCCATCCCCGCCACTTCCTGAGCCTCAGATCGCATCCGGTACAAACGTCTGGCTGCCTCTTGAGCGCTAGGCAAAATCTGTCTTCCAGCCTCGGTCAGGGTCGCTCCTTGGGGGGTGCGCACGAACAATTCGACGCCCATCCAGTTCTCCAGAGACCGGACTCTGCGACTGAATGCGGGCTGAGTTACGTGGCGCGCTTCAGCCGCCCGTACAAAGCTGCCGTATTCCGCAAGCGCTGAAAAATCCTCAAGCCAAACGAGTTCCAAGGGCAATGCCTCCTGTGCATAGGGCGCGGCATTAATAGCATTGGGCGGGTCACATCGCAAAGCATAACGTGGGGCCACAAACAACAAGAGGAACCCGTTATGCGTATCGTAGACATCCGTGAAAAAACTGTTTCCATTGCCTCCCCAATTGCCAACGCCTATATCGATTTTTCCAAAATGACCTGCTCGGTCGTCGCTGTTATCACGGATGTGATTCGCGATGGTAAACCTGTCATCGGCTACGGTTTCAACTCCAACGGTCGTTATGGCCAAGGCGCTCTGATGCGTGATCGCTTCCTGGCGCGTATCACCGAAGCTGATCCAGACACGCTTGTCGACCATGAAAACAATAACCTGGATCCGTTTGCCATCTGGAAAGCCCTGATGACCAACGAGAAGCCTGGCGGTCACGGTGAGCGCTCAGTAGCAGTTGGCACTATCGACATGGCGGTATGGGATGCCGTCGCCAAGATCGAAGGCAAACCTCTCTATCGTCTGCTGGCTGATCGTTACCGTAACGGCGTGGCCGATGACAAGGTCTGGGTCTATGCGGCGGGTGGCTACTACTACCCAGGTAAAGACCAGACCAAACTCAAAGCAGAAATGCAGAGCTACCTGGATCGTGGCTACGACGTTGTCAAAATGAAGATCGGTGCGGTGCCACTGGACGAAGATATCCGTCGTATCGAAGCGGTACTCGAAGTAGTTGGCGACGGTCGTCGACTGGCGGTCGATGCCAACGGTCGTTTCGATCTTCAGACCGGTATTGCTTACGCGGAAGCCATCAAGAAGTACAACCTGTTCTGGTACGAGGAGATCGGCGACCCACTCGATTACGCACTTCAGGCTGAGCTTGCCAATCACTATGAACTGCCTATGGCGACCGGGGAGAACCTGTTTTCCCACCAGGACGCCCGTAACTTGCTGCGTCACGGCGGCATGCGCCCGGATCGCGACTTCCTCCAGTTCGACTGTGCGCTGTCTTATGGACTCGTGGAGTACATGCGCACTCTGAAAGTGATGGAAGAAATGGGCTGGTCTTCGCGCCGCGTAGTGCCGCACGGTGGTCACCAGATGTCCCTGAACATCGCAGCCGGTCTGCACTTGGGCGGCAACGAATCTTACCCCGACGTGTTCCAGCCTTTCGGCGGCTTCGCCGACGGAATCAAGGTGGAAAATGGATATGTCGGCCTGCCAGATATTCCAGGTGTTGGCTTCGAAGCCAAGTCCGCCTTGTACGCAGTTATGCGCGAGCTAGGCGAAGGCTGATCAACCTCGATCTGCGGTTTCTTTTAAAGAGACCGCAGACTCAGGCGTCATCCGTTGACGCCAAACCACATGCCCATCACAAAAATAAAATGAGGTGCTTCCGTGGAAATTTCCAAATCCCGCTGGTACAGCCAGCTATATGTGCAGGTGCTGATCGGTATCGTCATCGGCGCAGCGATTGGTCACTTTGAACCGCAATTCGGAGCCAAGCTTCAACCTTTTGCGGATGGCTTTATCAAACTCATCAAAATGCTGTTGGCGCCTATTATTTTCGGTACCGTCGTGGTTGGTATCGCAAAGATGGGCAGCATCAAGGAGGTCGGACGGATCGGCGTCAAGGCGCTGCTCTACTTTGAAATCCTTTCCACCATTGCGCTAGTCATCGGCCTTATTGTGGTCAATATCGCAAAGCCAGGCGCCGGGATGAATATCAACGCTACCACGCTTGATGCCAGCGCTATCGCCAAGTACAGCCAAGCCGCCACGGAACAGGGTGGCACTATCGATTTCTTTCTAAACATCATCCCGAGCACCTTCATTGGCGCATTCTCGAATGGTGTCATGCTTCAGGTCATTCTGATTTCGGTATTGATGGGCGTAGCCCTCGTTCAGATGGGCGAAACCAGCAAACCGCTGATCAATACCATCGACTTGTTTCTGCAAGGGCTGTTCAAGATCGTGGCAATGGTGATGCGCCTGGCTCCCCTTGGCGCTGGCGCCGGGATGGCTTTCACTATAGGCAAGTACGGCATTGGTACCTTGCTGTCACTCGGCCAGTTGCTGGTCGCGCTCTACATCACCACCTTGATTTTCATCGTGGTAGTACTGGGTACGGTTGCCAGATGGTCGGGCATGCCGCTGATGCAATTCCTTCGTTATTTCAAAGATGAAATTCTCATCACGCTTGGCACATGCTCAACGGAAGCCGTACTTCCGCGAATGATGGTGAAACTTGAAAAGCTGGGCTGCAAGAAGTCAGTGGTAGGCATGGTGCTACCCACTGGATATGCCTTCAATGCAGATGGCACCTGCATTTACCTCACCATGGCGGCGATTTTTATCGCACAGGCAACAAATACGCCACTGACGTTTATGGATCAGATGATTCTGTTGGGCGTCTTCCTGCTGACCTCAAAAGGCTCCGCTGGCGTGGCGGGTGCCGGGTTCATAACCCTTGCGGCAACGCTAACAACCATCCACTCCATTCCTCTGGTCGGCCTCGTCTTGCTACTGGGCATTGACCGATTCCTGAACGAAGCACGGGCCGTGACCAACCTGATCGGTAATGGCATCGGCACCATCGCCATTGCCAAGTGGGATAACTCGTTCGATGTCGAGGCCTGCGAGCGTGAAATCGCCGCCATGAAACACGAAAAAGCGGCCAGGAAGGCATTGCTGGCGCAGAAATAAACTGCAAAGGGAGTCGGTCATCTCGTCTTGAAACGGTTATGACCGGTAGTGCCTTCCAGGTGTCGTTCAACTCGAATGAGACCAACAAATTACTTGTAAGAATTTGATGGAGCCAAAAATGATTGAGCGATCACATCATGAACTGCGCAAGGCGTTTGGTGATTTACTTCAGGGTACCGTCTGCAAATTCGCTGCTTCAGTATTCGACCCGATCTCGGTTCGTATGGCTTGCGACCTTGGCTTTGAGGTCGCCATTCAAGGTGGTTCCGTCGCCTCGCTTCAGGTGCTCGGGGCACCGGACATCGCACTGCTCACGCTGGATGAGTATGTCGAGCAGGTTTCCAGAGTCGGACGAGCTAGCCAAATCCCAATCATTGGGGATGCTGACCATGGATTCGGAAACGCGCTGAATGTAATGCGAACTGTGACCGAGCTGCAGAAAGCCGGCGTCGCTGCCCTAACGCTGGAGGACACCCACCTACCGGCCAAGTACGACGAGCAATCGCATGTGCTCATCGAGAGGGAAGAAGCCGCGAGCAAGATTTACGCTGCGCGGTTTGCCCGATCAGATGATGCGCTCAGCATCATCGCCCGAACGAATGTGGCCGTTACCACTTTGGAAGATTCCATTGCACGTACCACGGCCTATGAAAAAGCCGGGGCCGACGCGATTTGCCTCGTCGGAGTAAAAGACTTCCAACATTTGGAAGCACTCACAGCACACCTCAGCGTGCCGATCATGCTGATCAATTATGGAAATCCGGCTCTTAGTGATGTTGAGAAACTGAGTGCTGCCAATGTGCGGATTGTCGTCAATGGGCATGCTCCGTATTTGTCCGCAATCAAAGCGACGTACGAGGCGCTGCGCGAACAAAGCGGCACAGACGGAAGTGAGCTTTCGCTTCCTGATCTGCTTTCTAAATACACACTCTCGGACAATTACCGTGAGTGGGCGAAAACCTATTTGAAGTCAGGACACGATTCAAATTGAGTTTGAAGCAGGTGAAATAAAGCGTCATGAAAAAGACAAGTGAGTTCAGGTCTTTTCAAATTGAAGAACGTTGTCACCGTGCCTCAAATCGGCTCTGCAACAGGCGATACACGCAATGCGATGGCACTGCGCGCATTGGAAAATTTGCTTACGGGTCTCGAAGGACGGCAACCAAGAGACCTCGTGAACACTCACGGGCTAGGACGCAGATGGACGCAGCAGTGACGACAAGGACGCTGGCGGTATGGCCACCGCTCAGGATGGATCGCGGCTATAGGTTGGGTCGCCTACTCAAGCTTAAGCCGCTCTAAACAATATCGACTATTTGCCGATGCGCTCCGTTTCCTGTTCTCGCCGACGCGTGTCCTGATTTTGATGCTAGGCGTTATTCTTTTTCAGGCTCTCAGGGCTGCCAGCGCACAGACCATCCATCACCAAATTCATCAATCTGGCGAGACGTAAGCGCCATTCGCTCTGGGCATCCATTTGCCATATTCCCGCGATGGCTAGAAAAAAGTCGTCGTTTGTAATCCCGCTACGAATCGTTCCTGCCTTTTCATTTGCCCTCAAAAGCAACTCGGCGGCTCCTTGGACAGGAGCGTATCCCGACTTCCCAGGGAACTCGTAAACGCAAGCAGCTTGTTGGATCGCAGTAGCGAGTCCTGCCTTTGTCATTGCATATTCAGCGAGGCAGTCCATCCACTCTCGGAGGGCTTCCTTAGGTGGTTTTGTCGCGAGTAACTCTTCCGCCAAGGAGGCCACCTGCTGCATTTCGAATTGATAGACCTCGAACACCAACTTCTCCCTGGTAGGGAAGTGGCGATAGAACGTGCCCTGCCCTACCCCTGCCTTCTTCGCAATCGTGCTTAAAGGCATCGCAGGGTCGCTTGTCAGCTCTACCACCGCGACCGCCAAAATCCGTTCCCGGTTTTTTTTTGCGTCAGAACGCATCACCAACTTGTCAGTCATGAAAAAGTTTTCCTTCACTGCATTGCTAAGCGGACAATTGTCCGGTACGGTCGAAAAGTGGACAGCTGTCCGCTTAGGCATCGTTTCTGGAGTTTACTATGAACAGCACTGGCAACACGATTCTGGTTACTGGCGGCACCTCAGGCATCGGCCTCGGTCTGGCGCTGAGATTTCACAAGGCGGGCAACAAAGTCATCATCGCTGGGCGTCGCAAGGCTCTGCTCGACAAGGTCGTGTCAGAACACCCTGGCATTGAATCAGTATTGCTTGACGTCTCAAATCCCCAATCCATCCAGCGTACCAGCGAAGCGCTTGCGATCAGCCATCCGAATCTGAACGTTCTCATAAACAACGCTGGGATCATGCACTGGGAGGATCTGACTGATCCGGAAAGCCTGAGCACCGCCGAAGATATCGTGACAACGAACTTGCTTGGCACGATTCGAATGGTGTACGCATTCACTCCCCAGCTGATCAAGCAGATCAGTGCAACGATAGTGAATGTCAGCTCGGCGTTGGCATTCGTACCGCTGCCAGCCACACCGACCTACAGCGCAACTAAAGCGGCGGTTCACTCGTTCACTCAAAGTCTTCGAGTGCAGCTAGAAGCCTCGTCCGTCGAGGTCATCGAGCTTGCGCCGCCAGGGGTACGTACCACATTGCTTGGACAGGAAAACGACGAAAATGCTATGCCTTTGGAGGAGTTTTTGGATGAAATCTTCGAACTGCTCAAGATTTCTCCGACCCCGCCTGAACTTGTCGTTGAACGCGCGAAGCCATTACGATTTGCGGAAGCGAGCGGATCACATGGTGATGTCTTGAAAATGCTCGCGGGATACAAGCCACCGACAGAGTAACGTTTACCTTGTGGGCACACCTGATGCGTCCAAATAAGCAGCTAGCATCTGCCTACTGGGCGCACAGTTTTTTGTTGCTCCTATTCATCAAGGGAAAATGGCGGCAAAGCTGATCATCCAATTGGAGCGCGTAGATGGATGCAGTGCGCAATCTCACGCCCGTAAATTTGGCTACCCAGCGGAGCAGTCCGATGCAGCCTGAAACGCTGGCCTACCCCTCTGGCGAGTGGGATTGGCCATTTCCTACCGCATGACCAGGCGTCCGCCTCAAATCACAGCAAGTGCAAGGCATATGCTACTTAGCTAGATGAGCCATTCGTCGAGCGCCGAAGGCGTCGGTTGACAGAGCGACTCTCCTACTTAAATATATAGTGCACTATACAATAGCGAGCTATGAAATGACCTCGAACCTGAAACGGGTGGGTACCCAGCTGTCTTTTTCACTCTACGCGGCGGCAAATCGGGTCGTGCGATTGCACAAACCCTATCTGGAGCCGTTGGGCCTAACCTTCCCTCAGTATCTGGTCATCCTGGAGCTTCTAAACGGTTCGCCACTCACTGTGGGAGCACTCGGAACCCGGCTTGCGATGGACGCTGGAACCATAACGCCATTGCTGAAAAGGCTTGAGGCTGCCGAACTCGTCAGCCGCACACGGGATCCTGCCGACGAGCGCCGCGTGATGATCGACCTGACGCCTAATAGCCGCATGTTGGAAGCTGACATTCGGGGAATCACTAGCAAAATTAAGTCAGCTTGCCAGCTTGATGAGCGGGGTATCGATGAGCTTCGACAAACACTCGATGCGCTCGGTCATCCGGCAACCGACTGAGTATTTTTCACGCCTTGCACAAAGAGGAAATCATGACTATTTCAATATCTAGATTCGATGCTGATACAGCGATGGATGACACCCTTCAATTTCAAAAGACGGCACGTACTCGGCGGTCGTTTCGAGGGTTTCTGGACACCTCCGTACCCGATCACATCATTCAGGAGGTGTTGAAGGATGCCCAGTGCGCCCCCTCCAACTGCAATACCCAACCTTGGGACGTGCACATCGTTCGCGGTCAAAAACTAAAAGAGCTTTCGCAAATCCTCCACGCAAAAAATACTGCAGGCGAATTCACGCCAGACTTTTCGTTCGATATGGATGCTTTTTACGGCATGTATGGGGATCGTAAGAATGCGCAAGGCAAAGCCTACTACGAGGCTATGAATGTTATGCGCGAAGACAAGGAGGGGCGTCGGCGGGCCGCAGCCCTGAACTTGTCTTTTTTCAATGCTCCCCAGGCAGTTTTTTTATTCATGCCGGTGTTTGGCGACAGCGTTCGAACTGCTGGCGACATTGGTATGTACGGCCAAACCTTCCTACTGTCACTCGCTGCCCGTGGGTTAGGCGGCATCCCGCAAACCTCGCTTGGTTTCTATGCAGAAACGATCCGCGAGGTGTTAGGCATTTCTGAAGAAATGAAAATGCTGTTTGGCATGTCATTTGGCTACCCAGACGAGAGTGCTCCAGGCAACCGCATGCATATGGATCGCGTGCCAATTACTGACAGCGTGACCTTTCACTCTTGAAGAGTCGTATTTACCTGAGCCAGGCGACATGCGTGCCCCAGAGCGAAGTGGCTGCGTGACATGCTTAATTCATTCGTATATCCAACCAAGCGGTCACTCAAGTATTGGTTGTAGATAAGGAGGTTGAAGTGAAAATCGGAATTATTGGCGCCGGTAATATTGGGGCTACGCTTGCCCGCAAGCTTGCTGCGTGCGGCCATGAAGTTAAGCTGGCAAACTCGAAAGACCCTGAGAGCATTCAGAACCTTGCCAATGAAATCGGCGTGAGCGCGGTAACCAAGGAAGATGCGGTGTCCGGAGTAGAAGTTGTAATCCTCTCGATCCCCTTCGCAAAATACCCTGATCTCAAACAGACATTGAGCAGTGTCCCTGAGAAGACCGTCGTCATTGACACGTCCAATTATTATCCGGGGCGCGACGGGGCGATCAAAGAAGTTGACGACGGCAAGCCTGAGAGCATCTGGGTAAGCGAACAGATTGGCCGACCGGTGATTAAGGCTTGGAACGCCGTTCTCGCAGCGACTCTTGCCGACAAGGGTCAACCAGCGCGGTCGTCAGAACGCATTGCCTTACCTGTAGCCGGCGATGATATTAATGCTGAGGCAATTGCACAGGATCTCGTAGAGGACACTGGCTTTATCGCTCTGGCCGCAGGCAACCTTGAGGATTCATGGCGCCAGCAACCAGGTACACCTGCTTACTGCACTGAACTGACCTTGCCAGAACTCAAATTAGCACTGAAAGCTGCAGACAAGGTACGAGCACCTCAAAACCGCGACGCACTGCTCGCAAAGTTCATGACTCCCGGCAGTCAGTTTACTCACCAGCAAATTATTGCCACCAATCGGGCAATGACAGCCTGACTTTTCGGATTGGGTGGAATCTGCATTTAGAGCAACGTAATGAAGCGCACTGCGCTCAGCCTCTACACCCGCTAGGCGGGAAATGAACCAGGCGGCCAGATACTGCGATGCCAGGCCGCCGCCAGCGGTTGCGACATTGCCCTGCTATGGGTCGTTTTCTGCCTCTCGCGACGGGCAGAAAACGGCCAATAGCAGACATTCGCTTACGCGAGTCCGCTATATCCACTTTTCAAAACGTCAAAACTTCCGCGCCCAGCTTCCGAACATCACATCACCGACGTAGATGCCTGAAAAGGCTGAACGCTCCTGATCCAGACGCTCTTGCAACGCTTCGATTTCTACTTCTTCTGCACTGGCTACCCCTAACGCAATGATTCGCGGCAAGCACGCTCGAACAATAGCGCCGAGTCCGTAGGGTATTCCCTTAGCGCATCCCTGCCCCTTGCTGATACTCCCGCGGCGTACAACCAAACTCCCTTCGAAACACCGTGTGCAGATACTGCGCAGATTTAAACCCACAACTGCGCGCAACGTCGGCAATCACTGAATCTGCATCTTTAAGGCCGCTAGTCGCCGCTGCCAGTTTGAAACGCAGAATCTCGTCATGCACGCTACAGCCTCGCTCAGTACGAAAATGCGCTTCAAGTGACGAACGCGACACACCGACATAAGCCGCCACCTGCGCCGTTTTGATGCCCTGGCAAGCATATTGGCGAATGAACAGCAGCGCCTGCATGACATAGGGATTGCCCAATGGCTGGTGCAAGCTCGACACCTGCACGTTTACCGCATCGGGAGGAATCAGGATTTGCGTGCCGGTGGACGGCATGCCGTGCAGCATCTGGTGAAGCAATTGCGCGGCAGTACGGCCCATGGTTTCCGTGCCCTGAATAACCGAGCTCAGCGGCACTCGAGTCAGGCTGCGGGTCAGCGGGTCGTTGTCGATGCCGATCAATGCCACCTGCTCCGGCACGGCAATCCCGGCCGTGAGGCAGGCTTGCAGCAACTGGCGCGCACGGGCGTCGCTGACGGCGATGATGCCAATGGGTTTGGGCAGGCTTTGCAGCCAGGCGATCAGTTGTTCGACGGCGCTGTCCCAGAGCGGTGCGCTGGTGCCCATGCCGCGATAGATTTCGCCGTGCAAGCCGTCGCGTTTCATCAGTTTGCGAAAGGCTTTTTCCCGCTCCTGTGCCCAACGATTGGCTTGCGCTTCCGGCAGGCTGAAGCAGGCAAAACGCTGCAGTCCTGCCTCGATCAAGTGCGTGTAAGCCAGCGTCATCAGCGCATTGTTATCGGTGGCGACGTAGGGAATCGCTTTCGGATAGGCGCGTTTATCCTCGTACGAGCCCCCTACTGCTACCACCGGCATCTGGATATCAGCCAACGCCTCGCCAATCAGCGGATCGTCGAAGTCGGCAATGATCCCGTCCCCCTGCCAGCGTTCGATGCCTTTCAAGCGACAGAGAAAATCCTCCTCGAGAAACAGGTCCCAGGAAGCGCGGGTGCTGCTCAGGTAGTTGCCGATGCCGCTGATGATGCCACGGTCGTAGATCTTGCTGCCGTTGAATAACAGGGCGATGCGGTGAACAGGCGGTACGGTTTTCATTGTTTTTATGCTTGTTCCGGGCCTCTGGTCACTGAGGCGATTGGCACAGACTAGGCGCGTGGCCGAAGAAGCTCAATACGCAAAATCGCACTCCGTGTTGATGTTTTTCATAATCAGCAGGGCCGGGGCCGTTGCTAGTATCGAGACACCGCCAAGAACAACAAGGACAAGGTCCATGCAGTATTTCCCCGATGTCGATGCGATTCGCTACGAAGGCCCGGACAGCGATTCTCCCCTCTCCTTTCGTCACTACGACGCCGATAAAATCATCCTCGGCAAACCCATGCGCGAACACCTGCGAATGGCCGCCTGTTACTGGCACACGTTCGTCTGGCCGGGTTCCGATGTGTTCGGCGCGGGGACGTTCAAGCGCCCTTGGCAACACGCCGGCGACCCGATGGAAATGGCGATCGGCAAGGCAGCCGCCGCCTTCGAATTTTTCTCCAAACTGGGTATCGACTACTACTGCTTCCATGACACCGATGTCGCCCCGGAAGGCCAGTCACTGAGGGAATACCGCAACCACTTCGCGCAAATGGTTGATCACCTGGAGCAACACCAGGAACAAAGCGGAATCAAGCTGCTGTGGGGCACCGCCAATTGTTTCAGCAATCCGCGTTTTGCGGCAGGTGCCGCGAGCAACCCAGATCCGGAAGTGTTCGCCTGCGCTGCAGCGCAAGTGTTCAGCGCCATGAACGCGACCCATCGCCTGAAAGGCGCCAACTACGTGTTGTGGGGCGGTCGCGAAGGCTATGAAACCCTGCTCAACACGGACTTGAAGCGTGAACGCGAACAACTGGGGCGCTTTATGCGCATGGTGGTCGAGCACAAGCACAAGATCGGTTTCACCGGCGACCTGTTGATCGAACCCAAGCCACAGGAGCCGACCAAGCACCAATACGATTACGACAGCGCCACCGTGTTTGGCTTTCTCCAGCAGTTCGGGCTGGAGCACGAAATCAAGGTCAACATCGAGGCCAACCACGCCACCCTCGCCGGGCATAGCTTCCATCACGAGATCGCGACGGCGGTCTCGCTGGGGATTTTCGGCAGTATCGACGCCAACCGGGGTGATCCGCAAAACGGTTGGGATACCGATCAATTTCCCAACAGCGTCGAAGAAATGACCCTGGCCACCTATGAAATTCTCAAGGCCGGCGGCTTCAAGAATGGCGGCTTCAACTTCGACTCCAAGGTGCGCCGGCAAAGCCTCGATCAGATCGATCTGTTCCATGGTCACGTCGGCGCGATGGACGTTCTGGCCCTGTCTCTGGAACGCGCCGCGGCCATGGTGCAGAACGACGAACTGCAACGGCTCAAGGATCAACGCTATGCCGGCTGGCAGCAGCCGTTCGGGCAGGCGGTGATGGCCGGTGACTTCAATCTTGAGTCGTTGGCCGAGCACGCGTTCACCAACGAGTTGAACCCGCAAGCCGTCAGCGGCCGCCAGGAAATGCTTGAGAACATCGTCAACCGGTTTATCTATCGCTGATCACACAGGGAGTCTGCGGGCGCATTCACGCGGTGACATTTCTACGACAAATCTGTGCCTGCGGCGTCTGCGGATTCTCTACAGTTTTACCAGCCCGATACTCATCGTCAGGCCGTGTCTTTCCAACAACAATAAAAGGACGCCCCACATGAAGAACGTAAAACGCACGCTGTTGGCCTCTGCCCTGGCGCTGCTGTCACTGCCGGTGATGGCTGACGCTGCCCACCCGAAAATCGGTTTCTCCATTGATGACCTGCGCCTGGAACGCTGGTCGCGTGACCGTGACTACTTTGTCGCGGCGGCAGAAAAAATGGACGCCAAGGTCTTCGTGCAATCGGCTGATGCCAACGAGCAGAAGCAGATTTCCCAGATCGAAAACCTGATTTCCCGAGGCGTCGATGTCATCGTCATCGTGCCGTTCAACGCCACGGTGCTGACCAACGCGGTGGCCGAAGCGAAGAAAGCCGGGATCAAAGTTGTGTCCTATGATCGGCTCATTCTCAACGCTGATGTCGACGCCTACATTTCCTTCGATAACGAAAAGGTCGGTGAGATGCAGGCCAGCGGCGTGCTGAATGCCGCGCCCAAGGGCAATTACTTTTTGCTCGGCGGAGCGCCCACCGACAACAACGCCAAGATCCTGCGTGAAGGCCAGATGAAAGTGCTGCAACCGGCCATCGACAAGGGCGATATCAAGATCGTCGGCCAACAGTGGGTAAAGGAATGGAACCCGACCGAAGCGCTGAGCATTGTTGAAAACGCCCTGACCCGCAACGACAACAAAATCGACGGCATCGTTGCCTCCAACGACGCCACGGCCGGCGGCGCTATCCAGGCACTGGCGGCGCAGCAACTAGCCGGAAAGGTGCCGATTTCCGGGCAGGACGCTGACCTTGCTGCAGTCAAACGTGTGATCGCCGGCACGCAAACCATGACCGTGTACAAACCGCTGAAACTCATCGCCACCGAAGCGGCCAAACTCTCGGTGCAACTGGCGCGCAACGAAAAACCCGCCTTCAGCTCGCAGTACGACAACGGCAGCAAAAAAGTCGACACCATCCTGCTCACGCCAACCCCGCTGACCAAGGACAACATCGACCTGCTCGAACAGGACGGCTTCTACACCAAGGCGCAAATTGCCGGGAAGTGATTGACGCTGTTTGTGCGTAACTCCTGTGGGAGCGAGCCTGCTCGCGAAGGCGGAGTGTCAGTCAGTACAGCTCTGTCTGAAAAGACGCCTTCGCGAGCAGGCTCGCTCCCACAGGGTTAAGTGTCTGATCCTTTTGGAATACGAGCCCTGTCCATGTCCGACTATCTGCTGCAAATGAACGGCATCGTCAAAACCTTCGGCGGTGTCAAAGCGCTCAACGGCATCGACATCAAGGTCAGACCCGGCGAGTGCGTTGGCCTGTGCGGCGAGAATGGCGCCGGCAAGTCGACGCTGATGAAGATCCTTTCGGCGGTCTACCCGCACGGGACCTGGGACGGTGAAATCCTCTGGGACGGGCAACCGCTCAGGGCGCAATCGATCAGCGAAACGGAAGCTGCCGGCATCGTCATCATTCACCAGGAACTGACCCTGGTGCCTGACCTGTCAGTGGCTGAAAACATCTTCATGGGCCATGAACTGACGCTGCCCGGCGGACGCATGAATTACCCGGCGATGATCCACCGCGCCGAAGCGCTGATGCGCGAATTGAAAGTCCCCGACATGAACGTATCGCTGCCGGTTTCGCAGTACGGCGGCGGCTATCAGCAACTGGTGGAAATCGCCAAGGCCCTGAACAAAAAGGCCCGCCTGCTGATCCTCGACGAGCCTTCATCAGCCTTGAGCCGTTCGGAAATCGAGGTGTTGCTGGATATCATCCGCGACCTCAAAGCCAAGGGCGTGGCCTGCGTCTACATCTCGCACAAACTCGATGAAGTGGCCGCCGTGTGCGACACCATTTCGGTAATCCGCGACGGCAAACACATCGCCACCACCGCCATGGCCGACATGGACATTGCGCAGATCATCACCCAGATGGTCGGGCGGGAAATGAGCAACCTCTACCCCTCCGAGCCGCACGACATTGGCGAGGTGATTTTCGAGGCCCGCCACATCAATTGCTACGACGTCGACAACCCCAAGCGCAAACGGGTCGACGATATTTCCTTCGTCCTCAAGCGCGGGGAAATCCTCGGCATAGCCGGGCTGGTCGGTGCCGGCCGCACTGAACTGGTCACCGCGCTGTACGGCGCTTACCCCGGCCGTCATGAGGGCGAAGTCTGGCTCGATGGCCAACCCATCGACACCCGCACGCCACTCAAGTCCATCCGTGCTGGCCTGTGCCTGGTGCCCGAGGACCGCAAGCGCCAAGGCATCATTCCCGATCTGGGCGTCGGTCAGAACATCACCCTCGCCGTGCTGGACAACTATTCGAAACTGACCCGCATCGATGCCGAAGCCGAACTGGGCAGCATCGATAAGGAAATTTCGCGCCTGCACCTCAAAACCGCCAGCCCGTTCCTGCCGATCACCAGCCTGTCGGGCGGCAATCAACAAAAAGCCGTGCTGGCGAAGATGCTGCTGGCCAAACCCCGGGTATTGATTCTCGACGAGCCCACCCGAGGTGTGGACGTCGGCGCCAAATACGAAATCTACAAGTTGATGGGCGCGCTGGCCGCCGCCGGCGTGTCGATCATCATGGTCTCGTCGGAGCTGGCCGAAGTGCTCGGCGTTTCCGACCGCGTGCTGGTGATCGGCGAAGGCCAGTTGCGCGGCGACTTCATCAACCATGAGCTCACCCAGGAACAGGTACTCGCCGCCGCCCTCACCCCGCCTGGTAGCCATAACAATAATGATCGGAAATCCGCGTAAATGAATCAGGTCAAACAACTGTTCACCCGCTACAAAATGCTCGCGCTGGTGTTTGCCGTGGTGCTGATCTGGCTGTTTTTCAGCTGGCAGACCGAGGGCGGATTTTTGACCCCGCGCAACCTTTCCAATCTGCTGCGGCAGATGTCGATCACCGGCATTCTCGCCTGTGGCATGGTGCTGGTGATCATCAGCGGCGAGATCGATTTGTCGGTCGGCTCATTGCTGGGCTTGCTCGGTGGCCTCGCGGCGATTCTCGATGTGGTCTATCACATTCCGCTGCTGGCGAACCTCAGTCTGGTCGCCTTGTGCGGGCTGATGATCGGCCTCGCCAACGGCTACATGACGGCTTACCTGCGCATCCCCTCGTTCATCGTCGGCCTGGGCGGCATGCTGGCGTTTCGCGGGATTCTGCTGGGGATTACCGGCGGCACGACCATCGCACCGGTATCGCCGGAGCTGGTTTACATTGGCCAGGGTTACTTGCCCCACGCAATTGGCACTGGCTTGGGCATTGTGCTGTTCGCGCTGACCGTGTTCCTGACTTGGAAACAACGACGCAATCGTGCCCTGCACGGCCTCGCGGCGCATTCATTGCTGCGTGACGTCGTCCGCGTGTTGGTGATCGGCGCCGTGCTCGCCGGTTTCGTGCAGACGCTCAACAGCTATGACGGCATTCCCGTGCCGGTCTTGTTGCTGCTGATTCTGCTGGGCGTGTTCAGCTACGTGACCAGTCAGACGGTTTTCGGCCGCCGCGTTTATGCGGTGGGCAGCAATATGGAAGCGACGCGCTTGTCTGGCATCAATGTACAGGCCGTGAAATTGTGGATTTTCGGGATCATGGGCGTGATGTGCGCCCTCGCCGGCGTGGTCAACACCGCGCGCCTGGCCGCCGGCTCGCCTTCGGCTGGCAGCATGGGTGAACTCGACGCCATCGCCGCGTGCTTTATCGGCGGCACCTCCATGCGCGGTGGTTCCGGCACGGTGTACGGCGCCCTCCTCGGCG
The DNA here is from genome assembly GCF_009834515.1 of Pseudomonas sp. R84. NCBI lineage: Bacteria > Pseudomonadati > Pseudomonadota > Gammaproteobacteria > Pseudomonadales > Pseudomonadaceae > Pseudomonas > Pseudomonas sp. R84. The sequence continues at coordinate 3,346,144 of NZ_CP019426.1, read as the reverse complement.
CGCTGGTTATTACCAGTCTGGACAACGGCATGTCGATGCTCGACGTCGACAGCTATTGGCAGATGATCGTCAAGGGCAGCATTCTGGTGTTGGCGGTTTGGGTGGATGTGAGTACGCGGACCGGGCGCCGTTGAGCGGCAGGGTCACCCTGGGGGCGTGGTCGCGGGCGCCGGGTTGAGAACTTCCATCAGGAAGTCGATAAACACATTGATCCGGCTGGACCCACGGTGATTGGGTAAATACAACGCGTTGATGCACGTGCTGGCACTGCCGGGATTGACCTCGTAGTGCTCAAGCAAGCGGGTCAGCCGGCCGGCTGCGACGTCGTCGCGTACCAGCCAGTCAGCCAGCAGCGTCACCCCGCCGCCGCCGATGGCGGCCTCGCGCAGGATGTCGGCGTTGTTGCTTTGCAGGCGCCCGTGGACGTTGAGTTGAATGGGCGCGTCTTCATTCTGAAAGGTCCAGTGCTGGTGTGTGCCGCCGTAATCGAAACGCAGGCACTGATGCTCCAGCAAGTCCCGTGGATGACAGAGCGTAGCGCTACGCGCCAGATACGCCGGACTGGCGACCACCCAGCGCTCGAACTGCCCCACGCGTTTGCTGACGATGTCTTCACTGACCACCGACGATCCCAACCGCACCGAAACATCGATCTGCTCGCTGAGCAGGTCGCTGACCTGATCGCTCAGCGACAGACTGATCTCCAGACCCGGATGCCGCTCGAGCAAGCGGCTCAGGTGCGGCGCGATCAGGCGTCGGCCGAACTCCACAGGCACGCTGATGCGCAGACGGCCCTGCGCTTCGGCGCCACGATCGGCGACGACAGCATCGGCTTCGTCGATCGCGTCGAGAATCGCCACGGCTTTCTCGAAATAGGTCTGCCCGGCAACGGTCACGCTGGTGTTGCGCGTGGTGCGATTGAGCAGGCTCGCGCCCAGCTCGTGTTCCAGCCCTGCCACTTGCCGTGTCACTGACGACGTGGATATCCCGAGTTTGCGCGCGGCCGAGGAATAGCCCCCGCAGCGCACGGTTTCCACAAACATCTTCAGTGCCAGCAACTTGTCCATAAGCGGGGTCCGGTCGATAGGGAACGCGGATGATTGTGCATCACTGTTCCTCCAACGTCTTGTACCGCCGTGCTTGAACACAGTCACCGGTTGTTCAGACATCGCTCTTGCGGCTCAGAAACAACCCGAGCGCCAGCGCTGGCAGTAGCGCCACCGTGACGGCGGACAGGTTCCAGCCGAAGTGCTCGTACAGCGGACTGGCGACCAGTGAGCCCACGGCGCCGCCGACGAAAATACTGGTCATGTACACGGCGTTAAGGCGCGCACGGCTGTGGGGATCGAGGGCGTACACCTCACGCTGGCCGAGCACCATGTTCAATTGCACGGCGAAATCCAGCAGCACCGCGCACACCACCAACCAGATATAGCCGCTGCCCGGGAGCGCAGCGATCAGCAGCGAAACCGGCGCCAGCAGCAATGCGACCAGCGTGCCGCGACGACCATGCCCGGCATCGGCCAGACGTCCGGCAATCGGCGCGGCAATGGCACCCACCGCACCGACCAGCGCGAAGATCGCCACGTGTGCCTGAGTGAAACCGTGGTGACGCATCAGTTCAATCGGCGCGAGGGTCCAGAACAGGCTGAAACTTGCAAACAGCAACCCTTGATACAGCGAGCGCTGACGCAACAGCGGATAACGCCGGGCCAAGGCAAACACCGAACCGATCAGCGCAGCATAGGTGGCTTTATGCGTCGGCAGCCGACGCGGCAGTGCCACGGCGGTAATCAGCGCGATGACGGCCATCAGGGCTGATGCGCTGTAAAACACTCCGCGCCAGCCGAACACTTCAACCAACAAACTCGACAGTGGCCGCGACAACAGAATGCCCAGCAGCAGACCGCTCATGATATTGCCGACAACGCGGCCACGGCTGGCCTCGGGCGCCAGGTGCGCCGCCAGCGGCACAAGGATCTGCACAGCCACCGACGTCAGACCGATGAGCAAAGACAACACCAGGAACATCGACGGCGAATGGGTCAGTCCGGCGCACAACAGCGTGACGCTGGCCGCTAGCGTGAAGCCGACCACCAGCCGACGGTTTTCCATCAGATCGGCCAGCGGCACCAGCAGCAACAGGCCCAGTGCGTAGCCAAACTGCGTGAGCGAAACGATCAGGCTGGCATTGGCGCTGGACAGACCGATCTGCGGTGCAATCAGTTCGACGATCGGCTGCGCGTAATAAAGATTGGCCACGACCGCGCCACAGCAAAATGCCAGGAACGCGACCATCAGGCCGGAAAGTCCAGCCGGCTGTTCGGCGTTGGTCGCAATGACCGGATTGCTCGTGAGCATGATGACACCTCATTGAGTTCAGGAAAGTGCTGCCAAGGCTACGGCCCTGTGGCGATGCGCAGAATCCATGCGGCGGGCAACGCAGTGATGCGTCTGGCGCAACGGCGCAGGTGTTGCTTCTCGCGCAACGCGCTATTGCGCGCGCCGCTGATTCTCCGGCGCTGGTGGTTTCTCTACGCTTTGGCCTCTGGCGCTGTCGTCCCGGCGGCGCCCTTCCCCGGCTATCACAAGGAGCGTTTCCATGACCCGCAGCCCATCCGTCCTGTCATCGCCTGCCGCGTTTCTTCCTGTGCCATGAACAACTCATTTCTGAAATCCAGAACGCTTTGGATCAGCGTGGCCGTCGTCGCCGTGCTCGGCCTGATCGGTGCCGCTTGGCTGATGTGGCGCCCGGTGATTGCGCCGATCGAGCGCCCGACGATGTTCGACACTTCGCAGTTGCAACGCGGGGCGCGGGTGGTCGAGGCCGGCGATTGTGCGGTCTGCCATACGCGCCCCGGCGGTGAATATCTGGCCGGCGGGCTGCCGCTGGTAACGCCGTTCGGCACGCTGTACAGCACCAACATCACCCCGGACGCAGAGACCGGTATCGGCCAATGGTCGCTGCCGGCCTTCGAGCGGGCGATGCGTCAGGGCGTTGCTCGCGATGGTCACTTTCTTTATCCGGCGTTCCCCTACGTGCACTACCGGCGCATGAGTGCAGCAGATATCGCCGACGCCTACGCCTACTTGATGAGCGGCCCCGCCGTGCACGCGCCGGCCGAGCACAACCAGATGAATTTTCCGATGAACATTCGCCCGTTGGTGTCGTTCTGGAACCTGCTGTTCCTGCACGGTGAACCACTGACGCCGCTGGCACAGCGCAGCGAGGCGTGGAATCGCGGACGCTATCTGGTCGACGGGCCGGGCCATTGCTCCGGCTGCCATTCGCCGCTGAACCTGATCGGCGCGGAACAATCTTCAGAATATTTGCTAGGCGGCAGCATCGATGGCTGGCAAGCGCCTGCACTGGTCGGTATGGGCCAACGCGTCAACCCGTGGAGTCGCGCGCAACTGGTCGGCTATCTGCGCGCCGAGATCGTCGATGGCCACGGCACACCCGCCGGGCCGATGCGTCCGGTCAGCTTGAGTCTGGCCCGCTTGCCCGCCAGTGAAGCCGAGGCAATTGCCGAGTATTTGCTCAGCCTGGAAAACCCGCCTTCGGTGACAGAGACGACGGCGAAGACGCCTGCCAGTGAGCCGGCAGACCACTCGAGCGGCGCCCTGCTCTTCAGCAGTGCCTGCGCCGGCTGCCATGGCCCGGCGGCGCCGATGCGCACCATCGATGGTCGCCCGGGGTTGCAAAGCACCTCGGCGCTGCAAGCGGCCAGTTCGCGCAACTTCCTCAAAACCGTGCTTGAAGGCTTGCCCGCCACACCCGGATCGCCCGGCCCGGTGATGCCTCCATTCGCCGCCAGCCTGGACAACGCGCAACTCGGTGCACTGGCCGCGTATCTGCGTCAGCAAGCCAGCCCTGATCAGCCGTGGGCCGACCTCTCTTCCACTATTGAAGCGTTACGTCAGGAGACGAAATGAGCCCGATCACCCTCAACGTCAACGGAGCCGCGCAACCGCTTGAGCTGGAGCCGGACATGCCGCTGCTGTATGCGCTGCGCAATCACTTGAACCTCAACGGCGCCAAATACGGTTGCGGTCTCGGTCAATGTGGCGCCTGCACCGTGATCGTCGATGATCGACCGGTGTTCGCCTGCCTGACGCCCTGCGCCGGCCTCGAAGGCAAAAAGATCCGCACCGTGGAAAGCCTCGGCAGCGCGGAACAACCCGGCCCTCTGCAAGCGGCGTTCATCGAGAAACAGGCCGCGCAATGCGGTTACTGCATTGCCGGGATGCTGATGCGCGCGCAGGCGTTGCTTGAACGTAATCGACACCCGGATGAGGCGACCATTCGCGAGCACATGGCCGGCAACCTGTGTCGCTGCGGCACGCACTTGCGCATCATCGAGGCGATCAAACAGGTGGCCGGGCACAACGGGAGCCTGAAATGAGCGAGTCGAATGGTTTGCAGCCGAGTCGGCGCGCCTTTCTGCGCGGTGGTGCGTTGCTGATGGCGTTCACCCTGATGCCGGTGGCGCGACGTGTGTTGGCGGATACGGAAGTCGATACGCTCGGCACCGTGGTCCTCGCACCCGACCTGCCCGGAAGCCTGCGCACCAACCCGTTTCTCGACGCCTGGATCCGCATCGGCGCCGATGGCATTACCGTCTACACCGGCAAGGTCGAATTGGGCACCGGAGTGAAAACCGCGCTGCTGCAAATTGCCGCTGAGCGTTTGCAGGTGCCGACAACCTCCATAAACCTGCTCACCGCCGACACCGCGCTGACACCCAACGAAGGCTACACCGCCGGCAGCCACAGCATTTTCGACAGCGGTACCGCGTTGTATAACGCCGCTGCGCAGGTGCGCGAAATGCTCGTCGATGCCGCGGCGCGCCGTTGGCAGGTTGATGCGGCGCTGCTGAGCACCCGCGACGGTGTGATCGAAGGTCCGGCCAGTCAGCGGATGAGTTATGCCGACGCGGTCGGGCATGTCGATGTGCACCAATACGCCAAGGCCCAGTCACCGGCGATGGCCGCCGCTGACTTCAAACTGATCGGCCATTCTTTGCCGCGCCTCGACATCCCGGCGAAGGTCAGCGGTGGCGCAGCATTCGTCCAGGACATGCGCCTGCCGGGCATGCTGCACGCGCGGGTGATCCGCCCGCCTCGTCCGGGCTGCACGCTGCAAGCATTCGATGCGGCGTCCATCGAAGCGCTGGCTGGCGTGGTCAAGGTGATCCGCGACGGCAACTATCTGGCGGTGGTCGCCGGTGATGAGTGGCAAGCGATCAAAGCCATGCGCCGTGCCAGCGAGGTGACGCAATGGAGCGAGGGCGAGGCGATTCCCGAGGCGGCCGAAATTCATGGTCTGCTTAAACGCCTGCCCTCACGGTGCTATCCGATCAGCCACAGCGGCACGCCGAGCGGCGCGGCCGACACGCGTTTTCAGGCGCGGGTTACCAAGCAATATCTGATGCACGGCTCGATCGGCCCGTCTTGCGCAGTGGCCTGGTTCAAGGACGGCAATCTCACGGTCTGGACCCACACCCAAGGTGTTTATCCGCTGCGCGCCGGCATTGCCGAAATGCTCGGTCTGCCACCTGAGCGGGTGCGCTGTATTCATACCGAAGGCTCAGGGTGTTACGGCCACAACGGCGCCGATGATGCCGCCGCCGATGCGGCATTGATTGCCCTGCGCGTGCCCGGGACGCCGGTGCGCGTGCAATGGATGCGCGAACAGGAAAATCTTTGGGAGCCGTATAGCTCGGCGATGGTCACCGACGTCGACGCCAGCCTCAGCCAAGGCCGCCTGCAGGACTGGGCCTACGAACTCTGGACCACGCCGCACAACGAACGCATCGTCAACGCCGGGCGTCTGCTGCCGGCACGCTTGCTCGCGCGGCCCTTTACGTCAGCGCCATCCGTGCCGATCGCCCAGCCCGAAGGCGATGGTGATCGCAACGCGGTGCCGCTGTACGAGTTGAACTCGACGCGCATCAACATGACCTTTGTCACCGAAATGCCCTTTCGCACCTCGGCCATGCGTTCGCTGGGTGCGCACATCAATATCTTCGCCATCGAGGCGAGTATCGACGAACTCGCGATCCGGGCCGGCCTCGACGCGGTCGCCTTGCGTCTGGCCCATCTCAGCGACCCGCGTGCTCGCGCGGTCGTTGAACGTGTGCGTGATGAGATCGGTTGGCCGCAAAAAGGCAGCGAGCCCGGCGCCGGTATCGGTTTCGCCTTTGCCCGCTACAAAAACATCATGGGTTACTGCGCCATCGCCGTGAAGCTGCGGGTGCATCCGCAGACCGGCGAGATTCGCATCGATCACGTGGTGACGGCGGTTGACGTCGGCCAGATCGTCAGCCCAGACGGCCTGCGCAATCAGGTCGAGGGCGGCATCGTGCAGTCCGCGAGCTGGACCCTGTACGAAAAAGTTGCCTACGACGCGGGGGGTATTCGCAGCTACGACTGGAGCGGTTATCCGATTCTGCGTTTCACACAACTGCCGAAAAAAGTCGATGTGCATTTGCTCGACCAACCGGGAGAACCGTTCCTCGGTGCCGCTGAAATCGTCCAGGGGCCGATGGCCGCCGCCCTTGGCAACGCTGTCGCCAACGCCACTGGCCGGCGCTGGCTGAACCTGCCGCTGACCCGTTCTAACCAGCCCGCCTGAGCCACGCCCGTGTTCATCGCTGATGAGCACGGGCGCCATTGCGCCCTGCGCAAAACAGCGTAGCGCCGGTCACTGATTATCAGCCCCGCTGCACCCGGTTAATTTAGCGGCACTGGTTCGCGGCGCCGCTGCCGCGCTTGAATTTCCTTTGTTTTTATCTGGAGCTACCCATGACTCGTCGTCTGTTCCAACCCCTCGCACTCGGTCCTTACACCCTCGCCCACCGCGTGGCCATGGCACCGTTGACGCGCTCCCGCGCCGGCCAACCGGGCGATGTGCCGACACCGATGAACGCCGAGTACTACCGCCAGCGGGCCAGTGCCGCGCTGATCATCACCGAAGCCACACAGATCTCCCGGCAGGCTCAGGGTTACGCCTGGACGCCGGGCATCTACAGCCCAGAGCAGGTCCGGGCGTGGCGTGACGTCAGCGCGGCGGTGCATGAGGCCGGCGGGGTGATCTTCATGCAACTGTGGCACGTCGGCCGGGTGTCCCACCCCAGTTTCCAACCCGATGCCGGCCTGCCGGTTGCGCCCAGCGCGCTGCCGGTGCCGGGCAAGACATTTATCGTCGATGAAAACGGTCACGGCGTCTGGGGAGACGTGCCGGTGCCGCGTGCGCTGGAAACCGCAGAAATCGCCGGGATCGTCGAGGACTATCGCGTGGCCGCGCGCAACGCATTGCAGGCAGGCATGGACGGCGTGGAAATTCATGCCGGCAACGGTTACCTGCTCGATCAGTTTCTTAACAGCAACAGCAATCAGCGTAACGATGCCTATGGCGGCAGCGTGGCGAATCGCGCGCGGTTTCTGCTGGAAGTGGTGGCGGCCGTCACTGAAGAAGTCGGTGCCGAACGGGTCGGCGTACGCCTGACGCCGATGGGGCGCTTTATGGGCATGGGTGATGACACTCCGGAGGCAACCTTCGGCCACCTCGTCGAAGCGCTTAACCAATGGAATCTGGCCTATCTGCACCTGGTCGAGCCAGCAATGGTCGGCACAGTCAAAGATGAGAACTTCGACCCGCGCTGGGACGCGATCATTGCGCAGTTGCGCAAGACGTGGAACGGCGTGCTGATCCTGGCGGGCGGCTACGATGCGCAATCTGCCGAACAGGCACTGATTACCGATCGTGCCGACATCATTGCGTTCGGCCGCCCGTTCCTGGCCAACCCTGACTTGCCGCGTCGGCTGCATGATGGTCTGGCGCTCAACGCGCCAGACCCGAGCAGCTTTTTCGGCGGGGATCAGCGTGGGTATATCGATTATCCATTTCATGCTTGAGCAGAAGCAGACCACCCGCCTGTCATGAATGTGTAAATCCCTGGAAGCAGGGGCCGATACGCCCCTGTTCTATCAAGTCATACGATCTCTACGCTTAATCAAATACGTAAAAATCCACCTTGACGCCGAGCATATGCGTATCTGTGCGCTTTCAGGCCTATTGCCCGATGTCGCTGAATGCGATAAAACGGCTAGTTGTACGACAACCTAATAAAAACCAAGTCGTTCGAACGGCTAATAATCCTGAGATCTGCCATGCCTCGCCCTACCGCTACGCAAGCCGTGCCGCCACCCTACCCCCGTTATCTGGCGGTGATCATTCTGTTGTGCATGGGCTGTGCATTTGCCGGCAATCATGTGGCGGCGCGGGTCGCATTTGATGATGGTGCGGGTGTGTTGCTGGCTATTTTGATGCGTTCCGGCGGGACCCTGCTGGTGCTCGCCATCCTGGTGCTGTGGCAAAGACAAAGCCCGCGCTTGCCGGCCGGTGCCTGGCGCTGGCAACTGTTGCTGGGGTTGCTGATCACTGCGCAGAGTCTGTGCCTTTACTCTGCTGTCGCACGGGTGCCGGTGGCGCTGGCCCTGCTGGTGGCGAACGTATTTCCTATTCTGCTGGCATTGCTCACCTGGGCGCTGGGTGGCCAGCGACCGAGCGCACGCACTGCGACGTTGATGGGTTTGATTCTGTTGGGTCTGGTGTTTGTGCTGGACGTCCCCGGGCGTCTCTCGACCACGACAGACGTCAGTGCGCAATGGCTGACCGGCGTCGCGCTCGCGTTCTGTGCCGCCAGCGTGTTCGCCTGCGCGTTGTGGATCACCGACCACAAACTGTCTCAGGTACGCGGCTCGGTGCGCAGTCTGCTGACCATTTTCATCGTGTTCAGCAGCGTCAACCTGGCAGGACTGACGGGCGCCCTTCCCGGCGGCTTGAACCTGCCCGCCACCTCGACCGGATGGCTGGCCCTTGCCACCCTGGTGGTGCTGTACGGCACAGGTTTTATCGTCCTGTTCATTTCCGTGCCTCGCCTCGACATGCCGCGCAATGCGCCGGTCATGAACATCGAGCCACTAGCAACGCTGTTGATGGGCTGGATTGTGCTGGACCAAATGCTCAGTACAGGACAGATTTTCGGCGGGGTGATTGTGGTCACGGGCATCGTTTTGCTGACTTACCGTAAATCAGTAGTCAAGGCTGAGGTTAAAGCCAGTGCGTGAGGGTTTCTCTCCAGTGGTCAGGTTCGTGATTAACCCAAAGCAGTATCGAGAAACATCATCACCCCAAAGCCGAGCATCAGTCCCAAGGTAGCCGGGGTCTCATGACCGTTGCGATGGGTCTCGGGAATGACCTCATGGGAGACCACAAAAATCATCGCCCCGGCGGCCAAACCGAGCGCAACGGGATATCCCAACGCAAAGCTGCTGGAAATGCCCAGTCCGACAATGGCGCCAATCGGTTCCATCAACCCCGAACCCACTGCAATAAGCGCTGCGCGAAGTGCAGAGATGCCTGTCACGCGTAACGCTAGAGCGACAGCCAGGCCTTCGGGAATATCCTGGATGGCGATCGCCGTGGTCAGCGGGAGTCCCACCTTCATGTCGCCGTTGGCGAAGCTCACGCCAATGGCCATGCCTTCCGGCAGGTTATGCAGTGTGATTGCCAGGACGAACAACCAGACACGATTGATGCGCTGCGCGTCCGGCCCTCGGCGTCCGCTTTTCTCGTGTTCGTGAGGCACGAAACGATCAAGGCCGACCATCAGCGCTACGCCCAATCCCAACCCTGCGACGACGACGCAGGCCGCGAGCAACTGGTTATCGCAAAGCGCCCGAGCCGCTTCTATGCCAGGCAGAATGAGCGAAAACGAACTCGCGGCCAGCATCATCCCGGCGGCGAAGCCGAGCATGATGTCTTGGGTTCGGGCGGCGATGTCTCGCAACGCGATCGCTACGACAGCACCGATTGCTGTCGCAGCGAAGCCAGTCATGCCACCGATAAAAGCGAAGTGCAGATTTTGTTTGTTCGCCCCGACAAAGGCGCCATACCCGCTTATCAGCAGGAAGATTGTCACGCCGATCAGAATTGACCAGAAGACCCGCCCGCCCCATCCAGACCCTGAGAAACGAGCGAACCAGGAGCGAGTTGGTGCACCTGATGAGGACAACGGCTCGGGCATGGAAATCTCCTGTTTTGTTGATTCGATCTTTTCAGTGGATGCGGATAACGACCGTACATGACCTCAATGGTAATCGTCTCCAGCGACTGCGCGCAGGTACGCGACATCTGCTTCTCTTCGCAGGTCGCGCCACTCGTTCCAACTGAGTATGCCCAAGCGGTCCATTTCATCCGACTGGCGCAGCAGTTCGTCGTGATAGGCGTCTGGGCAGTCCATGCGCAGTTCAAGGTTTTCCAGTGCACGTTGCCAGGCAGCCAAAGCGAGTAGTCTGGTTTCTTGTGCGAATGTCAGTTGGTTCTTGAACGCGTTCATTTCGCCACCCCCGAACATTGCACGGTTGAGCGACCGATTTCGGGTTAGGTTCAAAATGTCTGAAGAAAAGCGGATGACTGAAAGCTTTTTTGCTGACGTGGCTACCAACCAATCCAGCTCATGGATTGGGTAAATCGCCCCGCCACTGAATCCAGTGTCGGGGGCGATGTGGTTTCTTGCGTCAAGGCGCTATCAGGAAGCGTCAATCCAGATGGTTTTGATTTCAGTGTATTGGTCGTGCGCCCAGATCGACTTGTCGCGCCCGCCGAACCCTGATTCCTTGTAGCCGCCGAATGGCGTGGAGGCGTCGCCCTCACCGAAGCAGTTCACCGTGACGATCCCGGCGCGAATCCCGCGTGAGAGTTTCAGGGCATGGCGCAGGTTGCCGGTGTAAGCCGATGCTGCCAGACCGTAGGCTGTGTCGTTGGCCAGCGCAATGGCTTCGTCAACGGTCTGGAAGGTGGTGACGCTCAGTACCGGGCCGAAGATCTCTTCCTGGAACAAACGGCTATCGCGACTCACGCCGTCAACGATAGTCGGTTCGACGAAAATATCCTGGCGGGTTTTGCCGCCCACCAGCACGCGCAGGTTTTCGTCGCGGGCCACATCAAGGTAGGAGCGCACCTTGTCGAAATGCGCCTTGCTGATCATCGAGCCCAAGCGATTTTCAGGGTCCAATGGATCGCCCATTTTCCAGTCGCCCAGATGCACCTGGACACGCTGCAACAGTTCATCCTTGACGTCAGCGTGGACGATCAGCCGCGATGAGGCCGAACAGTTTTCACCCATGTTCCAGAAGGCGCCGTTGACCACATGCTGGGCGACGTGGTCGATGTCTTCGACATCATTCATCACCACAGCAGGGTTCTTGCCGCCACATTCCAGCACGATGCGTTTCAGGTTCGATTCGCTGGAATATTTGAGGAACAGCCGGCCGGTATCGGTTGAACCGGTGAAGCTGACCATCGCCACATCCGGATGACGACCCAGCGGCTCACCGGCCTCCTTGCCTCCCCCGGGCACGACGTTGAACACGCCGGCGGGAATCCCCGCCTGATACGCCAGTTCGGCGACACGCAAGGTGCTCAAGGTGGTTTCCTTGGCCGGTTTGACCACGATCGAACAGCCTGCGGCCAGCGACGGGCCGATTTTCCAGGCGAGCATCAGCAGCGGGAAGTTCCACGGCAACACCAGGCCGACAACGCCGATCGGTTCACGCACGACCATGGTTACCGCACCCGAGCCGACCGGTGCCGTAGCGTCGTAGATCTTGTCGATCAGCTCGGCATGCCAACGTAACGTATGAATCGATTCCGGCACGTCGATGTTCTGGCATTCACGAATCGGCTTGCCACTGTCCAGGCTTTCCAGCACCGCCAGCTCATGGGCGTGGTCTTCCAGTAATTGGGCGAAGCGCAGCAATACCGATTTGCGTGCGGACGGCGCCAGTGAATGCCAGCGTGCGTCATCGAAGGCTTCCTTCGCCGCCGCTACGGCCGCGTCGACATCATCGGCGTTGCACGCAGCAATCTCAGTCAGCACCTGGTCGGTAGCCGGGTTGGTTGTGGTGAATGTCTTGCCTGAACGCGAGGCGCAAAACTGGCCGTTGATGAACGCTTGATTGCGAAATTCGAGCTTCGCAGCCAGCTCGAGGTATTGCTCTTTACTCAGCAGGTCTGCCATTTCAAGCCTCCTCGACGATACGCGCGACGTTTTTCTGCAGGGTTTTGATCACACCTTCCAGCGCTTGCTTCTCGGAAGGCTCCAGTGCTTGCAGTGGCGCACGGACGCCGCCGGCACGCAGGCCACTGAGTTCGCTGCCATGTTTGATTGACTGCACGAACTTGCCGCTCTCGAGGAAATCCATCAACGGCAGCATCGCCGACATGATCCGCCGACCTTTATCGAAGTTCTTTTCCAGCACGCAGGCTTCGTAAAGCGCGATGTGTTCGCGCGGGATGAAGTTCGAACCGGCGCAAACCCAGCTGCGCGCACCCCAGGCGAAAAACTCCAGCGCCTGATCATCCCAGCCACAGGACAATTGGATCGACGGATGAGCGTGAGCCAGACGGTGCAGGCGACTCATCTCGCCCGAACTTTCCTTGATCGCGGCGATATTCTTGCAGCCAGCGATGGCTTCGAAAAACTCGTCGCCCATCGCCACGCCCATTCGCGACGGATAGTTGTAAAGCATGATCGGCAGCCCGGCCGCCTTGTCCACGGCGAGCACATGGGCGGCAATTTCCTTCTGCGTCGGCAAGGCATACGGTGGCGAACCGACCAGAATCGCGTCCGCTTTCAGGGATTTGGCCTTTTCGGCGAAGTACACCGAGTCTTCGGTACGAATGCCGCCGGTGCCGATGACCAGAGGCAAGCGTCCGCGGATCACCTCTTTGGCGCGCTCGGCCACGGCCACGCGCTCCTCGGCGGTGTGCGCGTAATACTCGCCGGTGGAGCCGCCAATAACGATGCCGTGAACCTTGGACTCGATCAGATATTCGAGCACGTCGGCGAACGCCGAATAGTCGATCTGGCCATCAGCGGACAACGGGGTAATGGCAGGGGTAAAAATTCCGTCAAAGTTCATAGCGTTTTCTCCAGTGGTTCAATGTTCAATCCGTGCGCCCGACGGCATGCCGGGCAGACCGTGGTTATTGGCGGCGCAAGCCTTCAGGACGGCAGCAGAGCGACGAGGCTTCGGCGACTAGTCACCTCAGACTCAGCTTTCTCTCCCGGCGCGGTACTGCCCCCACTTGAGGTTCATGTTCACCCCAAGCGAAAGAAACGGTTCTGGCGGGTTGCTGTTGGGACCTGGCGCCTGCAACAGGAAATCAATCAGTGGGTCACGCTGCCCCGCCAGCCAGTCAGCGAGCAACTTGCCGGTGACGGTTCCGCGCGTGACGCCCAGACCGTTGCATCCGAGCGCGGCATAAACGTTGGGCGCCAGTTCACCGAAGAAGCCGTTGTGGTTGCGCGACATGGCCAAGGCGCCGCCCCAGGTGTAGTCGAACGTCACGCCCGGCAACATCGGGAACCGCTGATCGAATGACGCCTTGTGCCGACGCACGAAACGTTCGTTGTATTTGCTGTTGCTGCGGCCATCCGGGTTGAAGGTGAAGCTGTTGCGGATCAGCAGACGGTTGTCCGGGGTGCGGCGCACCGTGGTGCCGAACGGATCCGCCGGAATGGCGCCCCAGAACGGTTTACCGCCAAGGCGCGCCTGTTCCTCTTCGGTCAGCGGCCGCGTGATGCTCGCGTAGGTGTAGATCGGCAACATGCGCCCTTGCAGGAAACCGAAGCGCATGCCGAACGAGTTGTTCGCCAGAATCAGTTTGTCGGCGGTGATGCTGCCGTGGGCATGTTTGAGGAGCGTCTTGGCGCCGTATTCCACTTCCAGAATCGGGGTGCGCTCATACAGCGTGACGTTCGATGGCAAATTGTCGGCCAGGCCTTTCACCAGTCCGGACGGTTGCAATAACACTGCGCCCGGCGTGAACAACGCCTTGCGGTAAAACCGCGTGCCCAAATGTTCGGGCAACTCATCGGCATCAATCATCTGAAAAGGCTGATCGAGTTTTTCCAGGCCCCGGCGATAGGCATCGAGTACGGCGATACCGCGGGTCTCTACCGCTGCCTGATATTTGCCGCAGGCTTTCATCTGGCATTCGATGCGGTATTGATCGACCAGCTCGCGAAGTATCGATTGGCCGGCCAGATTGAGTTTCAAACTGGTGCGGGCCAGTGCGATGTCACCGATGTAATCCTCAGCGCCAATGTCATGGGGAAGGTCAATGGCAAAACCGGCATTGCGACCCGACGGGCCCAGTCCGACTTCCTGCGCTTCGATAAGCACCACTTCGTCGTCGGGAAAATTCAACGCCAGTTGCCGCGCGCACGCCAGTCCCGTGAAGCCGGCACCGATGATCACCCAGCGGGCTGAACGGTGCCCACGGTGAGCCGGCTCGGGACTGCGTGGCGTGCTCAGATGAAACCAGCCACAACTATCATCATCGGCGGGTAATGAACTGACTTTCATAGTGTTAAACCGTTAATCGTTGAAGTTGCAAAACGCACGCGACACAAAGCACACGCACGCAATGGCGTTGATCCGGAAACTTGCAAAACTGGCACTTGCACAAACAATGACGATTGACTGCTTGTTTTAAAAACTGGCCGCTACGGTATAACGTCCGCTACTGGCACAGTCGTTGGCGTAGTAATAATCCCTGAAGGTCATGGGCGGTAAGCCGAACAGGTCCTTGAAGCGTTTATAGAAGTGCGGATAACTGACAAACCCGGTTGCCAGTGCCACATCCGTCAACGAGCGATCACTTTGCACAATCAGTTGCCGGGCCCGGGTCAAACGCAGTTCCAGGTAGTAGCGATTCGGTGCCGCATTGAGATAGCGGGCAAACCTTCTTTCCAGTTGCCGGCGTGACACGCCGACCTGGCTGGCGATTGCATCGATTTCCAGCGGTTCCTCAATGTTCTTTTCCATCAAGTCGAGCGCGATGTTCAAAGGCTTTGGAATCGATGAACAGCGAAGGCTGTCGGCATTTGCCGAGAACTTCGGACGAGCTTGTGCGGGCTGGTGAACACGTTTTATCTCATCGACCAGTACCGCATCGTTGTGCGCACCCAGTTCCTGCATGATCGCCAGGGTCATATCCAGCGCCGAATGAGCGTTGGCGCAAGTGGCCCGACGCTGTGTGCAAATAAACTCGCGAGTCGAAACTTTCAACTGCGGGAAATATTCATGGACCAGACCGCAGCTGTCGCTGTGGCAGGCGAACTCCTGAGTATCGAGCAAACCGGCATCGGCGAGATAGAACGCGGCATTCCAGCAACCGGCAACGATCCCTTTGCTCGCGGACCTCTTCAGCACTCGGCGCAGCACTGGCTGCGTGGCAAGCCTCACACGCTGGCCTCCGACGACAATCACTGCATCATGACTGAAGCCTTCTGCGACCAGCCTTTGCGAAGCCAGCGACACGCCGATATCACTTTCAACCAGTCCACCCTGAAGTGAGTAGGTCGATACCGTGTAAATCGTCTCAGCGTTGATCAGGTTTCCAGTGGCCAGGGCATCCATCGCCGTTGAAAGGGTCGTCAACGAAAAATGATCGAGCAGGATAAACGCCACCCGCACCATGCGTTCATGGCCCGACATCACGGTGGATGGGCGAAAGCCGATGTTCTGTTGTTTCAACGGACTCTGGAACGTTTCCATCTTGCGTCACCCGCTCGCCTTCACTTGAAACGACAACCCTGTGGCTTGGCGACTGGCACCGCCCGCCGCCAACCCGTGTTCGAACCGATTACTTCGCTACCGCCCGGGCGTCACTCAACCAACCGTCATAGGCTTGCTGGTTGGCCTTGATCCATTCCGCGGCATGGCGCTTGATGTCGGCCAGCGACTTTTCACCGTTTTGCATGCGCAGGTTTTGCGCACTTTCAGCGGCCGTCGGGATGCTGACTTCAGAGAGGAATTTGCGCGCCACCGGGTTCTTCTCAGCGAACTCTTTGTTCATGACGGCATTGATCGTGTCCACCGGGAAACCGAGGTTCTTGCCGTCATGGAAGGTGTCCTTGCTTTCCTTGCCATCCGGCAGCGAGGTGAAAGGTACCGGCAACCAGACCACGTCACGCCCTTCCACCAATACACTGGCAATCCACTGCGGAACCCAAGTGAAAAACAGCACGGGCTTGCCTTGCTGAAGCCGCGCAATGGTGTCAGCCATCAACGCGAAGTAGGAGCCGCGGTTGTCGACTACGGTTGGACCCAAGCCATAGGCTTTCATGTGGTGTTCGATCATGATCTCGCAGCCCCAGCCCGGGTTGCAGCCCGTCAGGTCGGCCTTGCCGTCACCGTTACTGTCAAAGAGTTTGGCGATTTCGGGTTTCTTCAGGTCCGACAGATCCTTGATCTGATAAGCGTCGGCAGTTTTCTTGTCGATCATGTAGCCCTGGAGCACGCCTTTCATGACTTGCCCGACTTTGACCATCACGTCATCGCCGCCGGCCTTTTCATAAAACGCTTGGTGCAGGTGTTCCCATTCATGCACGGTGAAGTCCGCATCGCCGTAAGACAGCGCGAGAAACATCGCCGGGTAGTCGACTTCTTTTGGCTGTTTGACGTCGTAGCCCAGCTCCTTAAGGCCGGCGATCACCACCTCACCACGAAAGCGTTCTTCAGCAATGGTCGGGAAAATCGGTGTAATCGAAACACCGGCACCCGGTTTGTTGGCATCGGCCGCGTAGGCCGCCGAGCACAGCAAAGTCCCAAACACTGAAGCTACCAGGCTCGCAACCACGCTTTTCTTGAGATTTGTCAGTTTCATGTTTCACCACGCTTGGAGTTTTTAATGGGGTGAGCAGGCCAACTCAATTCGTCACTGGACGTGCAACGTTCTTCTTTTTCTTCAGTTTCATGACCAGCCCCACCGGGCCGCTTTCATACCAGCGCTGACCAGTGGCCAGATCGCTGCTGCGCTCACCCATTGCCTGGGTCAGTCGGTCAAGGAATACCGCGAGCAGCACCAGCCCCGCGCCGCCGACGCTAGCCAGGCCCATGTCGAGGCGACCGATGCCGCTCAACACCATCAAGCCCAGACCGCCCACCGAAATCATCGAGGCGACCACCACCATCGACAGCGACAGCATCAACGTCTGGTTGAGACCGGCCATCATCGTTGGCGCCGCCAACGGCAACTGCACCTTCATCAGCATTTGCGTGGCCGTGCAGCCAAACGCGCGGGCAGCTTCGACCTTGTCCGCAGGGACTTGGCGAATACCAAGGTTGGTCAGCCGCACCAGCGGCGCGACGGAAAAGATGATGGTGACGATCACACCGGGGACGTTGCCGATACCAAAGAGCATCACCACCGGCACCAGATAGACGAACGCGGGCAGTGTTTGCATGGCATCCAGTACCGGACGGATGATCATTTCCGTGCGATCACTGCGTGCACACAGGATGCCCAGCGGTATGCCGATCACTGCGCAGAACAACAGCGATGTCAGCACCAGGGCCAGCGTGACCATCGCATCGCTCCACACACCGATCAGTCCAAGCCCGGTGAGGGTGGCGACGCTGAAAATGGCGATGCGTTTGCCGCCAATCTGCCAACTGATCAGTCCGGCGATGATGATGAACACCGTCGGCGGAACCGACAGCAGTCCCCACTGCACACCGTCGAGCACTTGATCGACCGGCCAGCGGATCGAGCGAAACACTTCCCTGAAGTTATGCACCAGGTATTTAAGGGCGGTTTCCACCCAGGATCCCAAAGGAATATTGAGACTTTGAAAGGGATCTAAAAAGTTGAAGTCTGACATGATGCTACCTCGCACTCAGAAACGGCATATCAATGCTGATTATTCGCAATTCAGCTGTTACACAGACAACTCAGAAGATGGCCTTGCGAAATCGAGCCTTTATAAAGCCCAACTTCATCCACAACCGGCATGGGAGTTGCCGAGGCAGCAACAAGATGAAAGATGTCGCGAAGAGACGCTTCCGCTTTAATCGGTGTTTGCCCGCCCGGTATGTAAGCGACATTGCCATCCTGTTGCGCGATATCGCCCGCTTTCAGAATGCGACTGGTGTCGAAGCCATTAAAGAAATCACGAACATATTTATTCACCGGGTTGCACAGAAGTTCACGCGGCGTGCCGATTTGCACCACGCGCCCGCCTTCCATGATCGCAATGCGGTGACCGATGCGAACCGCTTCTTCTATATCGTGGGAGATGAAAATGATCGTGCGGTCCTGCTCGGCCTGCAGCTTGATCAGTTCGCCCTGCATCTCGCTGCGAATCATCGGATCGAGTGCCGAGAAGGCTTCGTCCATCAGCAGAATGGCGGGATCGTTGGCCAGCGCGCGGGCCAGGCCGACGCGTTGCTGCATGCCGCCGGAGAGTTGGTGAGGAAAGCTGAGCTCCTGCCCCGAGAGCCCGACCTGCTCCAGTGCGCCCATCGCACGGCAATAGCGCTCTTTCTCGCTGACCCCGCTGATTTCCAGGCCGAAGCTGACGTTGTCGATGACGCTCATGTGCGGCATCAAAGCAAACGACTGGAAGACCATGCCCATGTCTTTGCGACGAACCTGCAACAAGTCCTTGTCGCCCAGGCCGGTGATTTCCTTGCCATTGAGAAAGATCTGCCCGGAGGTCGGTTCAATCAACCGGTTGAACAATCGGACCATGGTCGATTTGCCCGAGCCGGACAAACCCATGATCACGAAAATCTCACCGCGGCGAACCGAGAAGTTGGCATCAAAAACACCAATCGCCTGACCGGTCTTTTTAAACACTTCAGCTTTTGATGCGCCTTCTTTAACCATTTTCATGGCAAGTGCTGGCTGCGTACCGAAGACTTTGAAAACATTCTTTACGCAGATGATCTCGTCGGAACTTGTCATACCTTGCCTCCTTCGCATCGTGCATCTTTCGCATCAAGCGACAGGCAAACGAGCAAAAATAATTGTAAGCGGCAGCGGTAATGAATAGATGTCTTCACGACGGGCTTCCTTTTATTATTTTTGAGGTCCCAGGAAAAAGGGATGTTTCAAATCTATTAGCATCACCCCGCTTAATCCAACTACATTTACAGGGGCAATTCGATAACGTCGGGTTATCGGTTGCGACGGCTGCCATTGCCGAGTGCCG
Organism: Pseudomonas sp. R84; assembly: GCF_009834515.1. Lineage (NCBI taxonomy): Bacteria > Pseudomonadati > Pseudomonadota > Gammaproteobacteria > Pseudomonadales > Pseudomonadaceae > Pseudomonas > Pseudomonas sp. R84. The sequence continues at coordinate 3,327,068 of NZ_CP019426.1, read as the reverse complement.
CGTCAACACCATGAGCGACCGGGTCTATCCCCACAGCGACGCTCGCGTAGCCCTCCCCGCACGGTTCCGTTACCCTCCTCGCGCTTCGTTGGGGAGCTGTATCGTTAGGAGAGTGTACGAATGAGCAAGCATGTCGACCCTGACACCATCCTGCTGAAAATGCCGTCCTTGAGGGCTGTGAAGGCATTTGTCGCCGCGGCCAAGTACGAAAGCTTCACCCGTGCGGCGGAGGCGTTGTGCGTTTCGCAAGCCGCGATCAGCCGGCAGATCCGCGAGCTGGAAAGCTATCTGGGCGCGCAACTGTTTACCCGGGTCGGCCGGGCGGTGGAACTGACGGCCGCCGGCGCGGTGTTCTTCGATGCCGCGCAACTGTCGTTCGTCAACATCGCCCAAGCTGCCGAACGTATCCGCAGCAGCCAGTCGACCAAGAAGGTGCTCACCGTCTGTTGCTCGCCGGCCTTTTCCGCGCTGTGGCTGTCGAATCATTTGCAGGAGTTCTTCGCGCAATGCCCGGACATCGAACTCAACCTGATCACCACGCAGAACTTTCTGACCATGGAACCCGGTGTGCAGCCGGACATCTTCATCACCAAGATTTCGCGCATTCGTGATGGTTATAGAAGCTACCCGTTGTGCCACGACGTGATTTACCCAGTGTGCACCCCGCAGTATCTGGAGAAACACCCGGAGATTGCGACGATCGAAGGCGTGCGCGATTCGTCATTGCTCAACCTCAGCCCTTACGGCCGCTCGCAAGTCGCCGAACATGTCGACTGGGGCGTGTGGCTGGCGTTTCAGGCCATCGATATTGACGATCGCCCGGCGAACAGTCCGCAGATCTTCAACGCCAACGACTACAACCTGCTCATCAGCATGGTCCTGACCCATCAGGGCATTGCGTTGGGCTGGAATCACTTGGTCACGGGATTGGTACAGCAAGGTCTGCTGGTGCGACCGATCGAGCAACAGGTGCAATTGCGTAACAGCTGGCACTACCTGAGCTGTCGCGAAAGCTCCGAAAACGAAGACGAACTGCGGCGTTTCCGCGAATGGATTCTGGCGAAGTTTCCCCGCCGTTAATTCAGTCCGCACAGGCGTCGGCTGATTTGGTTATCAATAGCCCGCCGAAAATGTTGCTAGAGCGGCACCCTCCCCCTGGCTCATTGTTGAGCCGCGCCGGCCATGATCGGTTCGGCTCAACTCACAGGAAGGGATTGTTGAATGTCACTCTTCGAATTCTGTCGCGACTTTGATTTCCTCGATGCCCCGCTCAAGACTCGTGCAATCGTGCAGGACAGTCTGCTGGATATCGTCGGCGTCATGGCCGGTGCGGCCAGCAATGACACCACCAGCGCGATGCGACGTTTTGCCGAACGGCATTACCCGGCGGGCGCTTACAGCAGTCGCCTGATCTTTGCCGGGCAGCGCGTCAACGTACTCGGTGCAGCTTGGGCCGGAGGGTTCAGTGCTGACAGCCTCGACGCCCATGAGGGCCACTTCAAATCCAAGGGTCATGCCGGTGCCACCGTTGTTCCCGCCGTGCTCGCCCTCGCCGATGCGCTGCATCATCAAGGCCAGGCGATCAGCGGCCATGAACTGCTGACCGCGTTGTGCATCGGTTATGAAACGGCGCTGCGAGCCGGTTCCGCATTGATGGCGACCTCGCCGACTTATCACGCATCGGGTGGTTTTTCCGCGCTGGGCGTTGTCTGCGCCGGCGCGCGCTTGCTGGGCTTGGATGAGCCGACCTTTCGCCACGCCTTGGGCATCGCCGAATACTTCAGCGCACGCTGCCCGATGATGCGCGTGGTGCAAGCGCCGACGATGCTGCGCGATGCCCACGGTGCAGGCGCATTTGCGGGTTTGAACGCGCTGTTCATGGCTCTGGATGGCATCACCGGTGCACCGGCAGAAACGGTTGAAGATGTCACCGTCGCCGAATACTGGACCGACATCGGAACACGCTGGGAGATCGACAGTCAGTACTTCAAACCCTGGCCGGTCTGCCGTTGGGCGCAACCGGCGCTGACCGCCATGCTCGAACTGCAGCGGGAAAATCCTCAGCTCGATGCCGACTCGATTGAAACCGTTCGTGTGGAAACGTTCTACGAATCAATGTGTTTGCAAGGGCATACGCCGAGTGACGCCGACCAGGCGCAGTACGCCCTCGCCTTTCCGCTGGCCGCATTGATTGTGCGGGGCAAGGTCGGTCCGGAAGAAGTCACCGGGGCGGCGATTTTTGCCGAAGACATTCTGGCACTGAGCCGCCGTATCGAAGTCGTCGAAGCCGCCGATATCTCCGCCCGATTCCCCGACGAAATCCTCTCGCGACTGACCATCACCCTGAAAAACGGTGCCGTGCTGGTCAGTCCGGTCACCGCCGCACGTGGCGATCCCGAAACCGCCCTCAGCGCTGAAGAGCTGAGTCAGAAATTTGATCTGTTCGCCAGCGGTCTCGGTGTAGAACGCAGTGCCGAGGTGAAAACAGCGATCAAACACATCGCTCAATCCAGCTGCGCCATAACCGCCCTGGAACCGATTTTCCACCCGGTTCCGGCACTCCAGCCAGGTGCTCATCGATAACGCCAACGCATGAATTGCCCACAGCAAATATCGTTTGTGACGTCTGTCCTGAGCCATATAGGCTGAGAACCATGTCGCCTATGGGAGGATAACAATGAACAATAAAGAAAGCGTTTTTGACCTGATCGCTCAGCGCAAACCCTGGCACTCGCTGCCGGGTGCTCTTTACAGCAGTGAAAGCGTTTACCGTCAGGACCTTGAGCAGATCTGGCACAAGGACTGGATCTTCGCCGGCCATACCTTTGAAATTACCAAGCCAGGGCAGTATTTCACTCTGCAGATCGGTGACTATCCCGTCGCAGTGGTACGCGGCAAAGACGGCGAGGTTCGGGCTTTCCATAACGCCTGCCGTCACCGTGGCGCAAAAATCTGCGAGGCCGATCATGGCAAAGTGGCGAAGATGGTTTGCCCGTATCACAAGTGGACGTATGAGCTAGATGGCAACCTGCTGTTCGCCGGCAACATGGGCCAGGATTTCGACAAGTCCCAATACAGTCTGAAAAACGTTCACTGCGAGATCGTCGATACCTACATTTATGTCTGCGTGGCCGCCAAGGCCCCGGACTTCGAGGGTTTCCGCAAAGCCGTCAGCCCTTTCGTAGCGCCGCATTATCTTGAAAACTGCAAAGTGGCGTTCGAATCGAACATCATCGAGAAAGGCAACTGGAAACTGGTCTTCGAAAACAATCGCGAGTGCTACCACTGCGACGGCTCACACCCGGAGCTGCTGCATTCGTTCGTCGATAACCTGTCGGTGGGCGGCGTCAGTGGCGAAGATGATCCAGAGCTGTCCGCTTACTGGTCCAAGTGCGAGAGCGCCGGGCTGCCAAGCCGTTTGGTGATGGACATCAACGGCCAGTTCCGCATGACCCGTATTCCGCTGTCATCCGGTGCCGTCAGCTACACCATGGATGGCAAACCGGCCGTTGCCGGTCGCCTGGACAAGACAGCTGAAGCGGACATCGGCGCGCTGCTGTACTTCCACTACCCCTCCACCTGGAATCACTTCCTCGGTGACCATGCGCTGAGCTTCCGCGTGCTGCCGATCAGCGCCACCGAAACCTTGGTCACCACCAAATGGCTGGTACCCGACAGCGCAGTGGAAGGCGTTGATTACGAAATCGAACGCCTGACCAAAGTCTGGATTGCCACCAACGATCAGGACCGCACGCTGGTCGAGGGCACCCAGCGTGGCGTGACCTCGCCTTCGTACGAGCCGGGGCCTTATTCGGAAACCGCCGAGACCGGCGTTTGCCAGTTCGATGACTGGTACTGCGCCACCATGATGGATCGGCTCAAAGGCCCTATCCCGTTGAAGTCTGTTGGCTGACCTGCGTTAACCCTGCTCCCTGCCAGCATCCCGACGGATGCTGGCAGGGACTCTTTCGTCTCGAAAAGCTGTTATTCCGGTTCGTCGCCAAAAAAGCCGGGAGGCACCGATAAGGATGTCCGCATCAATGAACGCCTCGACGTCATCCCTGGCAGCTTACGCAAACCACGGCGAACGCGTATCCACGCGCATCGTATTTTTGATCACCGGCATTGTGATGTCGGCCTGGGCGCCGCTCGTTCCGTTGGTGAAGGCGCGTACCGGACTGGACGACGGTGGACTGGGCCTGTTGTTGCTGGGATTCGGTATCGGCTCGATCGTCGCCATGCCGTTTGCCGGTTATCTGACTGCACGGTTTGGCTGTCGGCCAGTGATCATCTGCTCAACCCTCGCGTTGTGTTCGGTGCTGCCTATGCTGAGCCATCTGACATGGCTGCCGGGGCTGGCGCTTGCGGTGCTGGGGTTCGGCGCCAGCATGGGCATGCTCGATTGCGCGATCAATATCCAGTCCATCATCGTTGAAAAGAACAGCGGCGAAACCCTGCAATCCGGGTTCCACGGGCTCTACAGTGTCGGTGGCATCGCCGGCGCAGGTGCCATGACGGCGATGCTCAGCCTGGGTCTGGATCCGCTGTTGTCGGTGCTGTGTCTGGTGGCGATCATCCTCGCCGCGCTGTACCAGGCTGCGCCGAGTTTGTTGCCCTATGGCACGGAGAGAGACGGCCCGTTGTTGGCGCTGCCAAGGGGGATCGTGCTGCTGTTGGGCTGTCTGTGTTTCATTGTTTTCCTGACGGAAGGCGCCATGCTCGACTGGAGCGCGGTTTTCCTCGCCTCGCAACGCGCAATGGAACCCAGCTACGCCGGTTTGGGCTATGCGAGTTTTGCGGCGGCGATGACGCTCGGGCGCCTGACCGGAGATGCCATCGTCAGCCGGCTGGGTGGCGTTCGCGTGGTGGCGCTGGGCGGGATCTGCGCGGCTGCCGGCATGTTGGTTTCTCTTGTGTTCGATAGCTGGCAAGCGTCCTTGCTGGGTTATGCCTTGGTCGGCATCGGCTGCTCGAACATTGTTCCGGTGCTGTTTACGGCGGCGGGTCGGCAACAGCGCATGCCCCAGCGCACCGCCATCCCGGCGATCATTTCCATGGGCTACGCCGGCATTCTCATGGGGCCGGCGTTTATCGGCATGGTTGCGCATCTCAGTACGCTGGTCATTGCATTGGGGGGATTGGTATTTCTGTTGTTGTTTGTCAGCTACGCCGCGAGATTTTTGAAAGCCTGATGCGCTGGTCACAAGCCTTTGGAACATTGATCGGCTTGAAGGAAATCTTTTAGCGAAGCCTGATAAAGGGTCAGTGGTCGATTGTCGGGCTGCGACAGTGCAAATGGAATCACAACGAGATGTGAAACCGTTGTGGCGTTTACTGAATAGGTTTTTTGCCTGCAAACGCCGTTTTCTTTATTCAGGATGAAATCAAACTTGAACAGGTCTGGCCTTGTGCACCAGCTCGGAATCAAACCAAAACTCAACCCCGTCAAATACTCTTGTGTGCAAGCGCCACCCAATGAAAATTCCGAGACTTTTATTTCCAGTGCAGGGAGTCTCGAGGCTGCAGGTCTGGAGCTGAGATCCTGTGCATTTGGAAACATGCTTTTTGTCTGCGCGTAGGCGTCTTTGCCAAGGCGACTGTTTTTCCAGGGAGAGTCTATTTGGTAGCTGAAGCTAGAGATGATTTCCTGTGTTCCAGTTCCAGCGTGCTCGTTGATTGTCGGCACGGTCGCATAGGAGGTACAGCCGGAACACAGCATCGCGATACTGACAACAACACATCCATGAGCTATTAAGCGGCGCATTCTAAATTTCAGTCCTGGTTATTGATCAGCCATTGCACTGGCGTTTTTCTGGCCTGCTTCGGCCAGCTTCTTTTGCACATAAAAAAGCATCAGCACCGAGTTTCTCTGAGCTTGCCGAGACTGTTGTTCGAACAACGTCACAAGTTCTTCTTCACGCTTGCACCCAGCATTGACATTGCCCTTTGCAAATTCGCAGGTACCGTATTGGCCCCAGCCTTTGCGGGCTTCATCGGTGTCTCGTGCGGGGTAAACCCAATACGCGTTCCATGCACCGTCGACGACAGGTTTACCGGCCGCGTCTATCTGCCCTATCGCTTGCAAGGTTGCTGTGGCAGCGGCGTCCAGAAAACGTCGAGGGTTGGCATCGGCTTTACCCGCCCCATCACGAAGCGCCTGACACTGCGCGTCAGACAAGTCGAACACTGGCAGGGCTTCAATACTTTCGAACTCATCAAACGGATCGGCATGATTGCCCGGTAACTTTGCGTGGTAAGCCGGCACCACATGGCCGGGTACGCTCATGTCCTGTATGTAGTGCAAGACCCTTCCCGCTTGCTCGTAGACCTCAACCGGGTCGGCATCAGGTTTCACCAGCAACTCGTTCAGCTTCTTGATGCGTTTGTTGAAAATCGCGTCCAGATTGCGCTCGAAGAACCAGAATGGCTCAAGCTTTTCGTTGCGGTTGTAGAAATGCCAGTGGGTGGCGCGCTGAAGGATCGTCCGCGGGCTTGAGTCTTCTGCATCCGTGCCTTTAGCCAACGCCTCGCCCAACTGCACAGGTAGCTTTACTCCGGGGCAGCGCTGAAACGCCTGCGCTGCTTCTAGCGCGTAGGCCGAATGCAGCTCGGGGGTAAAGGCCATGGCCGGGGTTGAGGGGTTGAACAGCAGTGACAAGCCCAGTACTGCCCAGTAACGGATCGGGGCTGAACGGTCTACCGGGGTGGCTTCCATGCTGTTGCTCTCCATAAACCCGCGTGATTGCGGGAGACTTGCGTTGCGACGCTAATTTAGCATCGTTAAGGGAGGCCGCTAAGGCCTCTTTCAGTGAGGGTTTTCGCCCACGCTGACCTTGATCGGAGTTGCTTGGGAAATCTTGTGCTGCCGGGTCGCCTGCCAACACAGTAGCGAACCCACCGTCACCAGCACGGCGCCCTGCCAGAACTGCATCTGCAAACTGACGCCAAGCCACACCGCAGCGAATGCCGACGACAGCACGGGCGCGGAGTAGGACGCGGTCGCCAGCAAGGTCAGGTTTCCCCGCAGAATGCCGATGTTCCAGAGTGCGTAGCCACCGGCCATGGCGATTCCCGCCGCCAGCAGTTCCAGAGAGTTTGCCCAGGTGAATGGCGGAATCTGTTCGAGGCTGAGGAACCACTTCAACCACAACACCACGGACGTCAGTACGAAAAACAGCACCACCAGATTCTGCCCGCCGGCATAACGACGCGTGACATTGCAATACAGCGCAAAAGTAATCGCACAGGTCAGGGCCAGGCTGTAGCTCAACGGGTTGGACTGAACATTGCGCACAATCCCCGGCAACGATAATCCCTCGCCACTGACCACCCACAAGATGCCGAAAATCGCCAGCGCGGAGCCTGGGATGATGAACCACCGGGTCTTCTGCCCGTTCATGACAATCGCCAGCACCACGGTCAGGCACGGCCACAGATAATTGACCACGCCCAGTTCGATGGCTTGATGACGATCACTGGCGAAACCCAACGCCAACGACAGGCACACCTCATAAGCGACGAACAAAGCGCTGCCCAGCACCAGATAGAGCCTGGAGGTCGAGCGAATCCGCGGGCGGCCGAGGAACACCAGCAAGAGCATCGCGCCCAGCGAATAGATCAGCGCAGCGCCCCCCAGCGGGCCGAAGTGCTCGCTGACGCCTCTGATCAATCCGGCTGCGGTACTCCACAAAACGATCGCTACCAAACCACACGCCGTGGCGGCCCGCTCACCTTTGATCAGCATCATGACTCCTGGCACAAAATGGCAAACCGACCGCACAGGCTAACCAGCGCAAGAGGATCAATAAAGGAACATTTTTGCCGTGCAAACCATGAGCTGTCGTTATGTCACGACCTTGATTGACCTGCGTCCAACTGTCGCAGCAAACAGCCATTGGAAAATTCCATACAAGCCTTAGAATCCGCGCGCTCTTGCAGTCGCCAGAGTTGGCGCCCGACTTGAAGGGCTAGCCACACCTCATTGACGAGTGGCCGACTCAACCGCCCTGCCCGTTCGGCAGGCATTCGCACCACACATTTTTTCGGCTTGGCAATCGCATGCGCAGAGGCGCACGTTCTGCTGTTCGATCTCCAGAGGTTTTTATGTCTCCGCGTTTGCTGGCCATGGCGCTGGCGCCCCTGCTCGGGCTGTTCATTGTTGCGCTGGGCAACGGTTTTCTATCTTCGCTGACCACCCTTCGACTCGACGCCGCCGGTGCCTCGGCGACGATGATCGGTGTCGTTTCATCGGCCTACTTCATCGGTCTGACCCTGGGTGCGGTGTTCAATGACCGTTTGATTCTGCGCATCGGTCATATCCGCGCCTACGGCAGCTTTGCTTCGCTGATCGCCGTGACCATCCTGCTGCAGGGCTTGTTCTATGACACCTGGGGCTGGTTCGCCCTGCGCCTGATCAACGGCTGGGCCACGGTCGGTGTGTTTCTGGTGATCGAAAGCTGGCTGCTGCTGGCGGGCGACGCGAAGATTCGCGGGCGCTTGCTCGCGTTGTACATGATCGTCTTGTACGGCGCCGGTGTGCTGGGTCAGGCAACGCTGGGCAAAATCACCGGGCTCAGCGACAGCGCGCCGTTCATGGTCGCCGGCATGCTCGCCTCGTTGTCGGTGCTGCCGATCGTAATCCTGCCGCGCGTGTCGCCACTGCTTGATCAGGTGGAACCGCTCAAACCACGGCAACTGCTGGGCGTGACCCCGACCGGGCTGGTCGGCTGTTTCGGCTCGGGTGTGACCATCGCGGCGATCTACACCTTGCTGCCGTTGTATCTGCAGCGCAGCGGTCTGAATGTCGGTGAAGTCGGCAGCATGATGGCCTGGACGATTCTCGGCGCGATGCTCCTGCAATACCCGGTCGGGCGCTGGTCCGATCGCAAGGATCGCTTGCAAGTGCTGACCATTCTGACGGTGGCGTGCACGCTGTTATCGCTGGTGATCGTCCTGGTGCCCTTGTCCAAGACGATGCTCGCGGTGATGTTGTTTCTGCTTGGCGGTGGTGTGTTCGCGCTGTACCCGGTCGCGGTCAGCCACGCCGCAGACCGCGCCCCTGCCGAAGCCTTGGTGCCAATGATTCAGGGCTTGCTGCTGATCAATTCGCTGGGCTCGGCGATCAGCCCGATGATGATCTCTCCGGTGATGAATTCGTTCGGCGCCAATGGTTTGTTCTGGGTATTTGCGCTGGTCAATCTGTGCATGGTCACCTTCTTCCTGTGGCGCCGTGGCAAACGTCCGGTTCCGGCAAATCCCGCGCCGTTTGCAGCGGCAGCAACCTTCTCGCCGACAGGTGCGGAATTGCGAGTGACCGAAGATCTGCGTCAGGCAGTGCAGGAGCATCCGCCAATGGTTGATGCACTGAGCGGCGAACCTTCGCCACAATGTGAGACGCGCTAAGGGTTGCGCCAGTCTGCGTCAAGCGCAGGCTGGCTCGCAGCACTATTCAGATTCGTGGGTGATGTCCACGAGCGGAATCGGCTCAATGGCCCAAGCGCGAATCTGACGACGTTCAGGGCTGGGTATTGCGCAGGCTTTGCGTCCAGTGAACGTTCGCGCGAGGCGGCCTTCATCAATGCGCCAGCCGCGCTGCTCCAGTGCCTGCACGTCTTTGCGAAAAGCAATCTGCAGCGCATCGGATTTCAACGAAACCTCCTGCTGGAAAGAGTCCGGCACACGTTCGGGCCGGACGTTTTTCAGCACGGCATGATCTTGTTCGAAGATGCGGATATTGCTCGCAATGAACCTGCGATCCAGCAGTCGGGTGCGCAGGAACGTTCTGCCCATCATCCACCAGGTGCGCGTGCGATTGGCGTCAATCGGAACATGCGCCGAGACGATGTAGATCCGCCAGCCGTTGGGCAACTGAAGCTCAAGCGTTGTACAAGGGCCGGACAGGTGAAACCCCGGAACAGTGCCGACGCTGACAAACTCAGTGGAGGATTTGCGCCGCAGCAGCCCCTTGCGTGCCGGCCTGCGCATGACTATTTGCGCGCTGCCGCTCCACGCATCGCTTGCGACCTCGAATGATTCAATCTCGGGATGATCCGGATCGCCGAAGGTTGAACCATGGACAAACGGTGCGTGCGCGAAGTCCAGACCGTTTTCAATAATCCGGTCCCAACTGGCCTGCCAGTCAAAGTGGCCCGAGACCACGCGGATGGCGGGATCGTCGATCCAGTCGAGCGCGGGCAAGGGTGGACGTTCAGACTCAGGCAGATCACCTAAAAACGCCCAGATCCATCCGTATCGCTCCAGCGTCGGGTACGCATCGACGCGGGCCTTGGCGGGAATCCGCAGGTCGGGCTGCGCCGGTATCAGCGTGCACACTCCATCAGTGCCAAACCGCCAGCCGTGATAAGGGCACTGCACGCTATTGCCCACTTTGCTGCCGGCGGACAGCGAGCCGCCGCGATGCACGCAAATATCCGACAGCACGTGAGCGACACCCGCGTCATCGCGGAACGCCACGAAAGGTTGTCCGAGCAATCGAACCGGCATCAATCCACCAGTCAACTGTGACGATGGGACAACGACATACCAGAGGTTTGTGAGCATGGGGGGCGTGTGATCCGTCAGTACGGTGAGCTCAGATCAGAAAAACCTGAAATTCAAATTCAACCAGCGCCTGCGCATCGACGATCAGCCAAGCACTCTATAGATCTCTGCAACTACCTGAGTCGTTGCGGCTTCGATGGTTCCCTCATTACGGCACAACACCCAGCCATGATCGGCAACCGCCTGCTCGAACATCTCGCTACAGACGACATGCTCGGTGTGTTTCTGGATCACTGTGCCGCCCAGTCCTCGTGATCGGGCCGTTGCCCGTGCCCATGAAATGTCCGGCGCGGTGACGACGCCGACATGCAGATCCGGCACGCGCACGCCTAGCTGCATGTTCAGATGCAGAATCTCGGCAAACGGCACGCTATGGCGAAATGCGGCATCCGACGGATACCAGCGGTCGATCAGAATGATGCTGTCCAGCGGCTGTTTGGGCAGCACCCGCTCAGAAATCCAGCGACGGCTATCGGCAAGGCGCTGACACACCGCCCACTCCAGATCCCGGGACGGATGTCTGGCGAGTTGGTTGACCAGGGCCATGGTTTCGCCGCGGTACGGATCGCTTTTTCTCTCGCACAGGCGGATGACTTTCTGGTTGTTTGCCCGCAGTGCAGCGGTAACGGCCTCCAGCAGTGTGGTTTTGCCGGTGCCCTTGGGCCCATCCAGAGAAATAAACAGCGGCAGCTTCATGGTTCACGCAACGACAGAGACATTGCTGAGCACTCTAACCTCATTTGCGCATTTCGATGAGCTGATCCCTGCCCTTTGCCTACACTTGCTTGCCAAAGATGTTTAGCCCTGCCAAAGGAGTCACCATGTCCAAGCTCTATCCGAGCATCGATCCCGAGGGATTGGTCGAGTATTCCGTGGTCTACACCGACCGCTCGCTGAACCACATGTCGCAGTCCTTTCAAGGCGTGATGAAGAACATTTCCATGACCCTGAAACAGGTCTACCACGCCGAGGCGGTGGCGGTGGTTCCGGGCAGCGGCACATTCGGCATGGAAGCGGTGGCGCGACAATTCGCCACCGGCCAGCAGTGCCTGGTGATACGCAACGGCTGGTTCAGTTATCGCTGGAGCCAGATTCTGGAGATGGGCAACATCCCGGCGGCCACTACGGTGCTCAAAGCCCGGCCGGTTGAGACGGGTCGCCAAGCCGCCTACGCCCCGCCACCTCTGGACGAAGTGCTGGCCGCCATTGCAGCGCACAAGCCGAAAGTGGTTTTCGCGCCCCACGTTGAAACTTCATCCGGAATCCTCCTGCCCGATGAGTACCTGCGGGAAGTCGGCGACGCCGTGCATGCGGTGGGCGGTCTGTTCGTGCTGGACTGCATCGCCTCTGGCACGATCTGGGTGGATATGCACCAATGCGCGGTCGACCTGCTGATCAGCGCACCGCAGAAAGGCTGGAGCGCCTCACCTTGCTGCGCCTTGGTGATGTTCAGTGCTGCGGCGCTTGAGCGTATCGAACAGACGCAAAGCAGCAGCTTCGCTTGCGACCTGAAAAAGTGGCTGCAGATCATGCAGGCCTACGAACAGGGCGGACATGCCTATCACGCGACCATGCCCAGCGATTCCCTCGCGCGGTTCAACGACGTGATGAAAGAGACGCAAGCGTACGGCTTCGACAAGGTTCGCGACGAGCAACAGGCGCTGGGCGATCGGGTGCGTGCGCTGTTGACCGGCAAAGGCATCAAAAGCGTGGCGGCTGCGGGCTTTCAGGCCCCCGGCGTGGTGGTGAGCTACACCGATGATGCCGATATCAAAAGCGGCAAGAAATTTGCCCAACACGGCCTGCAGATCGCTGCCGGCGTGCCGCTGCAATGCGACGAGCCGGCCGACTTTCAGACCTTCCGCCTCGGGCTGTTCGGACTCGAAAAACTGCAGAATATCGAGCGCACAGTCAGCCTGCTGGAGCAGGCACTGGATGAGGTGATGGTTGAGTAAGCCCTCCTCTGCCCGCCGCAGATAACCAACGTTTGAACGCCAGGAAGGCGAAATAGAACCCCTCCTGGCAAGAAGGGTCTGCTCTCCTATGCCCCCTTCAGGAATACACCTCATGTCCGCACAACACAGCCTCGTCATACTTGCTCGGGGAGGCTACGCCGCTCGGGGAGTGCTGTATCTGATCATCGGTATCTTCGCATTGCTCGCCGCCCGGGATTCGACCCGACCCAAGGACAGCCACAAGAGTCTGGAGGCTTTGCTAGGCCAGCCATTCGGCTACTTTTTAGTTGGGTTGGTGGTGGCGGGTCTGCTCGCCTTTGCGGCCTGGCGTGTCCTGCAAGCTACGCGTGATGTCGATCATCACGGCAAACAGCTCAAAGGCCTGGTGATTCGCGCCGGCCTGTTGGCGGGAGGTCTGGTCAATGGGGCTCTGGCGTTTTTTGCCTTGGGCCTGCTCGTAAGCGGTATTCGAAGCTCGGGCAATACCGGAGGGCAGACCAAAGATTGGCTAGCGCATCTCTTGTCGTGGGAATACTCGAATGTGTTGGTGTATGTGATCGCCCTCGTTCCGCTCGGTGTTGGCATTGCTCACATCATCAAGGGCTGGAAAGCGTCGTTCGAAAGGTATTTTGAGGCCGATGAAGAAGTCATGCGCTACGTCCGCCCGGTATCCCGGTTTGGTCTGATCGCTCGCGGACTGGTGTTTATAGAGATTGCATTGCTCCTGGCAATCAGCGGTTCCACCTATCAAGCCATGGATCCACCGGGTCTGAAAGAAGCGCTCGATGCGCTGCAGAGTCTGCCCGCTGGGTGGCTGGTTTTGATGATGATGGCCCTGGGGTTGATTGCCTTCTCGGTTTACAGTTTTTCTGAAGCGTTCTGGCGCAAGATCAATATGGATGTGCCAGGCGTCTCCAGGCAGTAGGGCTTCATAAAACAGCCGAAAATGCAGCGCATCCTCAGATGCGCTGCAGGCTGTTTTTACAACGCAAACGTAGTCCCGCGAGTATTCACAAACAGTGAGTAGATCGAGTGACTGCTGGCCATGAACAGCCGATTCCCTTCGCGTCCCCCAAAGCACAGGTTCGGGCAGCGCTCCGGCAGGGAAATATGCCCGATGGCCTTGCCCTGCGGATTGAAAACGCGCACACCGTCGAGTTTTTCCAGGTCGGCCTTGGGATCACCATTGCCGCCCCAGCCGCACCAGAGGTTGCCCGCTTCATCACATTTGATGCCGTCGATCGCGGCATACTCCAGCCCTTCGATGTGCTTGCGACGTTCGCCCAGTGTGCCGTCGTCTTTTACGACAATCGCCCAGATCAGCCGATTGGGTTTGGCGCGACCTTCAACGACGTACAGGGTTTTTTCATCGGGCGAAAAGCACAGACCGTTGGGGCCGTTGAGGTCGTCGATGACCCGGGTGACTTTTTTGCTTTCGCCGTCGATGCGGTACACGGCGTGGGGCTGGCTCGGAGTGATTTTGTGGCCTTCGTAGTTGTTGCTGGTCTGGAATGGCGGATCGGTAAACCAGATCGATCCGTCACTTTTGCAGACGATATCGTTGGGCGAGTTGAAGGGCTTGCCGTCGAAGCTGTCGGCCAGCACGCTGATCGTGCCATTGGCTTCGGTGCGCGTGATGCGCCTGCCTTCGCTGGTTGTGGTGGAGCCTTCGCAGACAATCAGGCGCCCTTGGCGATCCCGGCACATGCCGTTGGAAAAGTTCGAATGTTCGCGGTACACACTGAAGGTGTCGGTGATCTCGTCCCAGCGCATGATGCGATTGTTGGGGATGTCGCTGACCAACAAATAGCGGCCATCACCGATCCAAACCGGCCCTTCGGCCCAGCGCATGCCCGTGGCAAGTTTTTCAACACTGGCGTTGAAAACACGTAGTTCGAGAAAGCTGTCGTCGAGGATGTGGATCAGCGGATCAGGGTAGCGCTGACTCAAGGGTTCGGCGGCCTCGGCGAGTCGGGTTAGCGCGGTACTGCCGACGGTGGCGAGCGTGGCGGAAACGGCGAGGGATTTTTTCAGGAAACTGCGGCGGGTATTGCCTTTCGCTGGGTCAAGGCTTTCAGAATTGGCGGACAGGGATGAGTCCATGTAGCGATCTCCGTGATTTTATTTTTTTTGGGGGAAACACAGTAATACCTTGTGATAGGACATCGTACAAGTGCTGCTTTGCGACGGCTGTATGGCGTATACAGCGGTGAAAACCTCTCCCCGCGCTTTGCGTTACTCCATCCAAGATAATGCTCGCGATGCGCTGCTCGGGTCGGCAAGTCGTTAGCCAAACATCGTTTTATAGCGTTGAAGCGTTAAGTCTCTCGATAGTTGCTGAAGCATTGCTGCCTCATGCTGCAGTAAGCCGATTATCTCAACGACGCTGTTTGCCTCCTTGTTCGTCAGTTTTTGCAGAATGCTTAACAAGTCAGCGGCGCAGCTTTCGTTCACAGCGGCAGACTCAACCAGTCTTAGCTGAAGATTTTGAAGGTCACGCAGAGGTTTCATCGGCTTAATCCTTCGACGAGGGCATTATCTGAGGTCTCACCCCCATTCTCAGGACTCATCAAGAGTTTTCCTATCAGACTGTTCCTAAAATCGCGCTGAACTTGATTTGAAACGGGTTGAGTTCTCGATTGATAACGGTGCCCTGGATGCGCACCGTTTTTGAAAGGCCTGGCCGAAGTCACGGGGGCGTGGAACACGCCAAAACGATACGTTCCAACGCTACTTTCCCTCCACCGGCATGGCCCAAAAATGGAAATGGCGTTAGCATTTCACCCATTCGGCTTAACAAGCCTGTTTTTTCAGATCAGGGTCGCAAAGTGGAAAAGCTAAAACGCCTTCAAAGCGGAATCGAAGGGCTCGACGCGCTGCTTCAGGGTGGCCTGGTCGCGGGTGCTTCGTACATCGTTCAGGGCCGCCCCGGTTCCGGCAAGACCATCCTCGCCAATCAGCTCGGCTTCAATCATGCCCGTAATGGCGGTCGCGTTCTGGTCGCCACGTTGCTGGCCGAGTCTCACGACCGACTGTTTCAGTTTCTGTCGACCATGAGTTTTTTCGACGCATCCCGAGTGGGCGCTGAAATACAGTTTGTCAGCGCTTTCGATACGCTGGAAAACGAAGGCCTCGATGAAGTGGTGAAACTGCTGCGGCGCGAAATCAGCCGGCAGAAAGCGACGGTCATGGTCGTCGACGGTTTGCTCAACGCCCGCTCGAAGGCCGACTCACCGATCGACACGAAAAAATTCATCTCCGAACTGCAAGGCCATGCGGCATTCGCCGGTTGCACCGTGCTGTTTCTCACTAGCTCGCGCCTGGACGACGGCAGCCCGGAACACACGATGGTCGACGGCGTCATCGAAATGGGCGAAGAGCTGTTCGGCACGCGATCGGTGCGACGCATTCACCTGCGCAAGACCCGCGGCAGCGGCGCCTTGACCGGTGTTCACGAGTGTGAGATCACCGAAAACGGCCTGGTGGTCTATCCGCGCCTGGAAAGTCTGTACAAGCGCCCTTCCGCCCCCGACAGTGCAGACATGACACGCATTCCCAGCGGCATCGCTTCGCTGGATGACATTCTCGGTGGCGGCTTGCACAGCTCCAGCGTCACGCTCGTCATGGGGCCTTCCGGGATCGGCAAAACCACGCTGGGGCTGAAGTTTCTCGCGCAGTCGACGGCCGAAGCGCCGGGCCTGCATTTCGGTTTCTATGAGAGCCCGCAACGGCTACGACTCAAAGGCCATTCGCTGGGCATCGATATTGAACAAATGGAACACAGCGGTGCGCTGAGCATTGCCTGGCAGCCGACCACCGAGGGCTTGCTGGACGCCCTCGGTGCGCGCCTGCTGAGCCTGGTCGATGAAAAAGGTATCAAACGCCTGTTCATCGACAGCCTCAGCGGCATGACTCGGGTTTCAACCACACCGGAACGCATCACCGACTTTTTCAGTGCACTGATGAACGAGCTGCGATCCCGAGGCGTTACGGTCTTCGCCTCCTGGGAAATGCGCGATCTGTTCGGCTCCGAGGTCAGCGCACCGAATTCCGACCTGTCCAGTATTGCCGACAACCTGATTCTCATGCGTTTCTTTGAAAATCACGCTGAACTTCGCAGGACGCTTTCCATTCTCAAGATACGTGATAGCTCCTATAACCCTTCGCGGTTCGAGGTAGTCATCCGTGATCAAGATGTGTTCCTGGAAAAGGCTTTGAGAAATGAACCTTCCGTCTCATCTGAGTCATTGCCTGGTTCAATATCGTAAGTCTTCGAGCGGGTTGAAATAACATGACCACCATCCTGGTAGTCGACGACGAGTATCTGATTGCTGACATTCTTGGCTTTGCGCTGGAGGATGAAGGCTTCATGACGGTGACGGCCAGCAATGGCAAGAAAGCCCTCGAAGTGCTGGAGAGAGAACGGCCAGCACTGATCATCACGGACTTCATGATGCCGGTCATGGACGGCCTCGAATTCGCCGAAGCCGTGCGTGCCCAGCCTTGCGTCAAACACCTGCCGATCATTCTCATGAGTGGAGCGCAGGCGCACATTGGCATGCAGCGCTCGGATCTGTTTGACGTGGTGCTGCCCAAGCCTTTCGACATTGAAGTGATTGTGGCTGAGGTGAAGAAGCTGTTGGCCTCCTCATAGATACTCAACGACAAAGGCAATTTCGGCATTGGCATTGCCCGCTCTCATTTGTGAATTGGCGGGTTCAATGCGCACGAAGCGCGCTTGCAAGTCTACAGCTGCATTCCCGCCTTCCGATGTAGGCGCTTTCGTTATGTAGTTCTGATTCAGCTTGAGTGGCTTCCCGTCTCTGAAGCGCATCTGCAATGCCAAACCTTTGGCAGTGGAGCTACTGTTCAGATTTACCATGCCAGTATTAGCGTCCCACGCAGGGCTGCCCGCAGTGGGCGAAAAGGAGTAGCGGAAGTTATTTATTCCGGCAGGACAGTTTTTCATACTGAGAAAAAAGTATTGCTCCTTGGCATAGGCACCGTTCTTCGGGAAATCGCTCAAGTTATAACTACCCATATCAACTTTCACATCAGGTGTTTCGCAAGACTGTGAGACGACCCTGGTGCCATTTGTATTCATTGCCAGAGGCTCGATTTCAGCGGCGACAAAGACTCCCAATTGGCCTGAGGGTATCGTCGCACTCCCTGAAATAGTGCCCGTCTTTACGAGCCGCAAGATGTGCTCACTGCCATTCCAACCCCAACCGCCAGCAACGTCGCTGTCTCCCGGAAAGCCTTTCCATGCTTTACCCGAGGGTGGTCGAATCCATTGCCAGCCGATCCCGGTATTTCCAACAGGAAAAATCTGCGCGCCTGATTGGGTGACACCCACAGAGTTGCGCACACCTTCATTGTGTACCGCAGAGCACCTGAACGAACTGGGAATGGCTCCCAGGGTCACGATTGGGCTTTCATAGATAACCGTGCCGTTCGGTGTGTCCTGCGGCACCGAGATCGTGGCCGGAAGGACAACGTGGACATTGCCCTTGGAGTTGTCGGGATAGAACTCGCATACCGCCGCCATTGCATTTGACGACAGCACATACAAGAGCCCGACAATTAATATATAGCATAACTTCATAACACTCTCTCTGACTCTGCGTTGCATGCAAACAACTGAATGATTGACGATGGTGCGAATATTCAACCGGCAGCAAAATCACCACAACCGGAGCGAGAAGATAATGAATAAATAGCACTTGGGCAAAAAGTTTATTTATTCAACAATCAGACAATTCTCATGGATTTATAGTCAACTAACTAAATCTTTAAACCTATAAAAAGGACGCGTTGTTGAACACCTCCTTTACCAGCGCAAATAACCAACACCCAATTTAAGACTCGTCTTAAAGGCGCAACGGAACTCGGCCATTACACTGGCCGCTCGTGATAGGAGAAACGATTCCGTGAGAGCCCTCGATACCCTCAATAGTCCAAAACCCCAGAGCAACGCCGCCATCTACTGCCTGACGATTCTGGCACTGGCGCTGATCGCCATGACTGTGGTCGCCGGTTACCAGCTCAATGAACTGTTTCCACTGAAGGCTGTGGTGCAACAACAGGAGGTCCAGCTCACCCACCGCGCCGATGCTATCCAGTCAATGAGCGCAGAACTCAAGCGTCTGGCAGAACAGAAGCAAGCCCTGGAAACCGACCTGCTTACCACGAAGGAACAAGTGAAGGCCGCCGAGGCGGCAAAGACGGAGCTCGAAAACACTCAACGCGCGGCGCAAACCAGCGCCGCGTTAGAGGACGAAGATTCTCTGTGCGCGATCATCGAGCAAAATATCCGCCTTGTAGCGGATCAGCTCAGTCGCGACGACTTCTTTCGCTTGCGTGATGAGCGCGAAGCTGAAGCCGAAGCCGTGCTTGAAAGCTATGAAAAACAACTCGCCACCTGCATTGAACAACTGACGGCACAAACCGCATCGCCAGCTCAGAATTCTGCACCCGATGCGCAAGACTTCACTTCACCGATCAAGCACTGATAAAAAAGCCCTGGCAACCAGGGCTTTATGCTCACAGTCAGAGCTTGAATTCCTTGGTCAATTTGTTCAGCGACGCCGCTAACTGCGAGAGCTCCGCCGATGCAACCGCCGTCTGTTTCGAGCCTTCTGCGGTTTCGCAAGACAGGTCGCGAATGCTGATCAGGCTGCGATCCACTTCGCGCGCAACCTGAGCCTGCTCTTCGGCAGCGGTCGCCATCAGCAGGTTTCGTTCATTGATAAGATTCAGAGAGCCAGTGATGTCGGTCAGCACTTCGCCGGCGATATTGGCCATCTCGAGCGTTCTTTCGGCCTGAGAGCGGGTGTGGCTCATGGAAGAAACCGCCCTGCTGGTGCCCGATTGAATGGAGCTGACCATGGACTCGATGTCTTCGGTCGATTTCTGCGTACGCTGGGCCAGCCCTCTCACCTCATCTGCGACCACGGCAAAGCCACGGCCCGCCTCCCCCGCCCGCGCAGCTTCGATCGCTGCGTTCAAGGCAAGCAGATTGGTTTGTTCGGCGACTTCTCGGATGACGTCCAGCACGCTGCTGATATCGCTCGCCATCGTAGAAAGCGCCTGCACTTCTGCCGAGGTGCTATGCACGCTGGAAACCATCAGGTTAATTGCCGCAACCGTTTCGCTGACCCGGGTTTTACCGGCGATGGCTGCGGCGCTTGATTCCGACGTCAGTTGCGAGGTCGATGCGGCGTTGTCCGCAACCTGTTCCACCGCGGCACTCATTTGCGTCACGGCCGTGGCGGCCATTTCGATTTCATGGCTCTGACGCTGAGTGATACGCGAGATATCTTCGGTGACGCCGTGCATGACTTCCGAGGTTTCGGCCAACTGCGTGGACGAGTCACGGATCATGATCAGCGCATCACGCAAACTGGTTTGCATCGCCGCCAGTGACGACAGCATCTGCGCCGCCTCATCGGAACCATCCAGCGCGATGGTTTCGCTCAAATCGTTGGCAGCGATGCATTCCGCTACCCTCAGCGAGCCTGCAATCGGCACCGTCAGGCTGCGCGTGTACAACACCGCCAGGGCCAAGGAAGCACCGATGGCAATGACAATGAACACACTGACGATCAATAGCGTGTGTTCGTAGACATTGTCGGCCTGCTTGCCCGCTTCATATGCTTCGATCTCGTTGAGAGCAATCAGCTTTTTGAGCGCGACCTGCACGCCGTCCGAGGCGGCACGCATCTGATTCTTTGACAGCGCAATGGCCGCTTCAAGCTGCCCTTTTGCCACGGTTTCAAGGTATTGGTCCTGCGCCTGATCATTGACTTGTTGTGCTTTGGCGAACGCCTCGAAGGCCTCACGCCCAGCGTCAGTTGCCAGCAGATCAATGAGTGCTCGCTGATGATTTTTGATGAGCTGACGCGACTGCTGAATGTCCATCAGAGCCTGAGCCTTGCGCTCAGGGGTTTCGATAGGGTTGCGCAGGCGGGCGTTATTACCCTTGATTTCGATGAGTTCACGATCCAGTTGTCCGAGCAGCTTGATGCTTGGCACGATGGTCGTCTCGACATAGGTCTCTGCCTTGTTGAGCAAGTCGACTTGCTGCAAGGCGATCAGTCCGATCGCGATAATCATGAGACAGAACAAGCCAAAACACAGCGCCGAACGCGGCGCGAGATTGAGTTTACGAAGCAGCATGATGCCTTACCTTAGAGTGTATTCAAGACAATGGGGCAAACGAGTGGGCAGCACAGCAGGCGCTGGGCAATAGCACCTCAAAGCACAAGCGGATTACCGCGCGAAGGCGCAACAGCTAGCGGTTTGCACCTGAAGGAAGCGTGGAATCGGATGAGGCCGGCTCCGCCAGTTCCTTGAGCGTCGGGTCGGCCAGCATCAGAAAATCCGCCAATCGCGGCAGATTGATTTTCGAGACCAGACGCATCCAGCGTTGCGGATGCGGGTTGAAGAAGGTCTTCGACCACTGATGATCATCACTGGGGTTGAAAATCAGCAGGTGACGAATCAGCGGGTTTTCCCCAAAAAAATCGAGCGGATCCATCGCCATCTCGTTGAGCAACTCAGCATTGACGACGACCAGGCTTAGCCGTTGGGGGCAGTAATACGTCAGTACTCTCAGGTCACGATAAGTACAGACATTCACTACGCTGAGACAGCCCAGCTTGTTGAACTGTTGTTCAATCGACAGACCTCTACGCACGTCGTTATCGGCGATCAGGATCCGCAAGGATCGACTTCGGTTATTTTCAAGAAACATCGGACACCTTTGGCAGCTCCATTCTTCCTTTCAAGAAAATAACCAAGGGCCAACCTGTCCGATATGAGACTTGTCTCAAAATGACCACGGGGATCGCTGAACGAAAACCACACCTTGATGACAAGCCCGCGCTAGCGGGGCCCGGCCTGGTTCAAAGTCTTTGGAGGGAGGGGGTTTGCAACGGTGGCGAGCGGCGCAATGCCAGAAGCGCGGGACGGTTGTGTACGAACCAGACAATTCTCATTATTAACGCCCCTTGTTGTCAGTAACCTTGAAACAAGAGGCGCAAACTCATTCTTTCTCAGTCCATCAAGGCAGC
The DNA here is from genome assembly GCF_009834515.1 of Pseudomonas sp. R84. Classification (NCBI taxonomy): domain Bacteria; kingdom Pseudomonadati; phylum Pseudomonadota; class Gammaproteobacteria; order Pseudomonadales; family Pseudomonadaceae; genus Pseudomonas; species Pseudomonas sp. R84. Next base: position 3,305,479 of record NZ_CP019426.1, on the reverse strand, counting down.
GTCAGCGTCACGACGTAATTGCCAGTCGTTATCTGATGGCCCTTGTTGTCCGTGAGCAGCAAACGCTGGTCGTAATATTTTTCCTGCTCGTGGGTATCGGCAATCATCCTCACGAACACTTGCTGGCGCGGCTCACCCCGCCCTGTCGCACTGACGTTGGTCACCGAGAACATCTGACCAGTGCTCGCCTGCGGACAATCAAGCAGCTCGACAGAAGCAGAAGCACGGCTGGCGCCACTCGCCATGCAACTTGCCTCGACGATCTGTCCGCTGAAGCGAATCACTCCGCTGACGGGTGCAGACTGGGCCGCGCTGACGGTGTCAAAACCCAGCAGGCAGAGACAGGCAATCAATAAAGGACGTCGAATGATCATCGCGAAACTCCATGGTTATTAACCAAGGTATCGCCCGTTGCAAAATGATCTTTAGCATCCCCCTTCAATGCAAGGCCAGTCAGCAGAGCCCTGCGCCAATACGGTTACAGCTCGACCCGTTTGATTTTCTTGATCAGATCAGCCTGTGCATGCTCCAGCTTCAACGCGCTGCGATTGATATCCAGTGGATCGATGACCGGCGCTTCGCACTCGGCCTCAAGCTCGTTACACGCCTCAATGACCTGATGCTCGGCGACGATGCGCGCCGCGCCCTTGATCCGATGTGCCAGGTCAGCCAACAGCCCGGGATCGCTTTCGGGTATCAGCGAATGCAGTTCCTCCAGATCCTTCTCACAACTCGACAGCGCCTCGCGCAGCAGTTCTTTCATCATGTCGAGATCGCCTCCGGTGAGCTCGTTCAGACGCTCGCGAATCGATCCCAGCTCCTTGATACCCGCCGCAGGCGGGCTTTCCACTGGCTCGGTTTCGACGTTCTTTTCCCAGCCGGCAAGCAGGGTCGACAAGGTGCTGAGGCTGATCGGTTTGAACAGACAGTCATCCATCCCCGCCTCTCGGCATTTCACTTTTTCTTCCGGCTGCGCGTTGGCTGTGAAGCCCAGCACGATACACGGCGCTTCACCACTACCGCGTTCGTCCTGGCGAATGGTGCGGGCCAGTTCATAGCCGTTCATGACCGGCATGTTGCAGTCCGTGATCACAATGTCGAACGGCTCCGAGCGCCACAACGCCAATGCCTGGGCACCATCGGCAGCATCACGCACCGCCTGGCCAAGAAAACTGAGCTGCTGCGTCAGCAACAAACGGTTGGCGCTCTGGTCGTCCACTACCAGAATCCGCAGCGTCGGCACTGGCTTGTCCTGGACAACCGAAACAGGCAGCACCTTGCCGCCGAGCGGACTGAGGATATTGAAGAACAGCGACACTTCCAGGCAGGTGCCTTTGCCCAGCGTACTGGTGATGTTCAGCCGCCCGCCCATCAACTCGCACAACGAACGTGAAATCGCCAATCCCAGACCGGTGCCGCCCCGGTTCGAGGGACCGTGATTGGCTTGCGAAAACGGCTGGAACAGGTTCTGCAGATCAGCACTGGAAATACCGATGCCGGTGTCTTCGACTTTGAGGTCGACTTGCAAACGTTCGTCAGCAAGGCGTTGGCCGCGAATCGAGACGCTGACATGCCCGGTATCGGTAAACTTGATGGCGTTGCCCACCAGGTTCGAGAGCACCTGCTGGAAGCGCATCGGATCAACCAGTACGTCACAGCCGACAGTGGCGTCGATGTCGAGCTTCAATATCAGACTCTTCTGCCTGGCCAGGCCGTCGAACACTCGCGCCACGGATTCGACCAGCTCGCGCAGGTTGGCACGTTTCGGCGAAAGACTGACATGCCCAGACTCGATGCGAACCACATCGAGGATATCGCCGATCAGCTCCAGCAGGCCTTTCGCCGAGTCGTAGGCCACTTCAATCGCCGGTCGATCGAAGTGGCCCTGCTCGGCACGCTTGAGAGTGAGTTCGAGCATGCCGATCACAGCACTCATCGGCGTACGGATCTCGTGGCTCATGGTCGCCAGGAACGTGGTTTTGGCACGGCTCGACTCATCGGCCAGTTCTTTCGCCGAACGCAACTCCTCGATCAGTTCGCGGCGTTCGCTGATGTCGATCCAGCCGCAGATCACGCCTCTGACTTCCCCCGTCGTGTCGTGATACGGCTGGATCCAGTGATAAATGATCAGCCGCGTATCACCGACATGCAGTGTGCGATCCACCTCGTAAGGTTCGTCCCGCTCGATGACGCGCAGATAGTCATCGTGAAATTGCAACGCTTCCTGGCGATTGCGCTTGCCGCTTTCGAGCACGGTCTTGCCAATCACGTCCTTTTCCAACAGGCCAAACGTCTGCAGATAATTGTTATTGCAGGTGACAAGCCGACCTTCCCGATCGCGAACGTAAATGGGATGCGGCGTGCCGTTGATCAGCGCCCCCATGAACTTCAGTTGATCGCCGAGCAAGCGCTCTGCCCGACTGCGCTCGCGGATCTGCCGGCGGATATAGAAATTCCACGCCAGCGACCCGAGGATAATCAAGAAAGCGCCAGCGCTGATCTGGTAGATCAATACCTTGTAATCGCGCCACGATAAACCCGAGAACGCAGCAATGGGACGCCAACGGTTGAGAATCACGTCCAGCTCGTCTGGTGGAATGCTCAGCAGAGCCTTGTTCAGAATGCTGACCAGTTCGGTATCTGCACGTCGGGCGGCGAAGGCGAGGAAACCCTTGTTCATGCCGACGATGTTGGAGATGCGCAAACTGTCACTGTAGATGTGAGCGATGTAGTAGCGCGCACCGTGCAGCGTGGTAATCATCGCGTCCGCTCGGCCATCCTTCACGTCAGCCAGCGCACCCAGCACTGTTTCGCTGTCGACAATTTCAATGTCGGGATAATCCTTGAGCAGCTCACGCTCCGCCGAACTCTCGGGAACGGCGACGCGCTTGCCGCGTAGCTCCTGCAAGCTTGAAGGCGCGCCTGCGTCCTTGGCGGTAACGATCACAAAGGGACTGGCGAGGAACGGGTGGGTGAAACGCATACCGACTTCACGGGAGACGGTTGGCGTCAGCAACGAGATATCGGCGCTGCCATCCAGCAGGCGGGTGCTCAAGCTGGAAAAACTGTCGGTGCGCTTCACATCGATCTGCAAACCGGTGCGCCGCTGAATCAGTTCCAGCAGATCGGCGCCGATCCCGCCAAAATTGCCATCGCCATCAAAGAACGCAAATGGCGCCTGATCGTCATTGATGACGAACCGCGCGACCGGGTGCAGCTCAAGCCAGCGTGCTTCGCCGGGTGTCAGATCGATACGTTTGGGTGTCAGTGCCCCGCCGCCACCGGACCAGCGCTTGGTGATTTCGGCTATCTTGCCCTCACCCATCGACTCGATGACCGAGTCGATCAGACGCAGCAGTTGATCATTACCTCGGCGCAGGGCAAAGCTGAAACCGTTGGTTTGCGTTTTGACGAAAGAGTGCAGGCGCACATAATTGAAGTAGTTGAGGTTGATCAGATAGTTGCTGGACACCGTGTCGCCCAGAAACAGATCGACTTTGCCAAACGCCAGCGCAGCCAGTGCCAACTCGTTGGATGGGAAGAGTACGAACTCGGCGTTGGGATACAAGCCATGCAGCTGACTGGATGGCAGGTAATCGTCGGCAACCGCAATACGCAAACCGGCCAGATTGGCAGGCATCGGTCGCCGATCATCGCCGCGCATGAACATTGCCGGCACGTCTTCGACATAAGGTTTGCTGAGCGTGACGAGGCCGTCGATCAACTCGAAACTGTTGGAGCTGCCCAACATGTCGATGTCGCCGCGTTCAAGCGCCGCCATGGCATCGCGACGGTCGGGATATGCCTTGACAGTAACTTCGACATGCAGGGCCTGACCGATAATGCAGGCGATGTCGGCGGCAATTCCCTCGTAACGCGTACCGCTGGCGGTCATGACATAAGGCGGGAAATCCGGAAGCGCCGATCCCAATACGAGACTGCGTTTCTGCCGTAGCCAACTCCAGTCTTCATTGCCCAGATCGACCTGCACCTCCTTGCAGTCTGATCGACCGAAAACCTGCAGAGTGCGCGGCTCTGCTGCCCACAACGACCCGCTACCGACTACGAAAAGCACACTGACTAGCAAAACACCGCGCAACAGATGAAACATAAGCGTGTTATCCCTGGTTATCGGCTGTCAGGCTGTGCTGCAACTTGAACAGCTCTGCATCACCACGAATGCCAAGCTTTTTGAAAGCGGCCTGTTTTTGCCCACTGATGGTTTTGCGACTTCGGGAGAACTTCAAAGCGATCTGCGTCACCCCCATACCCTCGAGGCAGCAGCGCAAGACTTCTTTTTCTTTCGGCGACAGCAAAGGATTGCTCAGGAAATCGTCGCTGTGCGCCGCGCCGTCATCACTGGCACCAGCAGGCTCATCGACCGACGCAGGCAGCACATCAAGTTCGAAGGCCATTGCCGGCGACAGGTACAACTGGCCGGACGCTGCGCAGCGGATACCCGTGATCAGATCATCGACTGGCTGGGACTTGCCGAAGAATCCGCTGACGCCCGCTCCGATCGCCATGTTCACCACCGCCGGGCGCTCTTCAGAGGATGAAACGAGGATGCGCATGCCCGGATATTGCTTGCGCAGCAGGCGAATCAGATTAAGCCCGTCCAGTTCGCCATCGTGCAGCTTGTAGTCGAGTATCAGCAGGTCGATGTCGATCTCGCGCAATCCAGCGAGCAACTGCGCACTGCTCCCGTACACGCCCACGACACTGAACTCGGCTTCGCGCGTCAGCCGCGATTTCATCGCCAGACGTATGAGCGAGTGATCATCAAGGATGGCAACGCGTAACGGATTCACGACTGACCAATGCATGAGCAGCTCCATGATGAGGAGGGTTGAAGGATCATCAGCACTTGGCAACCGCAGCAGATCCCGGGCATCACCGAAGCTTTCAGGTGCATCTGATTGATTTCTCGGCACATGATGATTGTTTTGAAGATGTGACGAAATAGGGCTTTGTCCCAAAAGTCAGACCGCGTGCGCTCATTAAACGTCCGACGTGCCTATTGCGCGGCGCCAGGACGACTTTTGACCCTCGAAACGCCAATCGACCAGGTGCGCCCAATTCATGGGTCGGGCATAGAAGAAACCCTGCCCCCACTGGCAACCGAGTCGAGCCAGGTGATGAACCTGGTCTGCGGTTTCAATGCCTTCTGCCACCACACGCATGTCCAGTTCGCGCGCCAGGGCCAGAGCACCGTGGATGACCGCACTGTAGCGAGCCTGCTGGAAATTCTGCACGAAGCCGGCGTCGAGTTTGATTTCGTTGAACGGCATCTGACACAGTCGCTCCAGCGAAGAATAGCCGACGCCGAAATCATCGATCGCCAGGCTGAAGCCGAGCATGCGCAGGCGCACCATGTTTTCCATGCTGATCTCGGGCATCTGCAGCAGACCGGTTTCCGTCAGCTCGAATATGAGCCCGGCTGGCGAGGCGCCGTGTATGCGCAACAGTGCCTTGATCCGGTCGACAAGATTCGGGTTGGCCATCTGCGTCACGTCGAGATTGAATGCCAGCTTGAACGGCTTGCCGTGGGACTGCACAAAACGCTGCAGACTCAGTCCTTGCGTGAGCAGGCTGAAAAACATTTCGTCGAGCAGCCCGCAACGCTCGATCGTTGGCAGGAACATACCCGGTGAAAGTAGCCCGCGACTGGGGCTTTGCCAGCGCACCAGCACCTCGGCGCCATCCACCTCACCACTGCGCAGATGGAACTTGGGCTGGAAGTACGCGCGAAATTCCTGCCGACGTATCGCTTCGAGCACTTCGTTCTCCGAAGGCTGATCCAGATGACTTTCCGCCACTTTGGCATCGACCTGGCTGTGCGGCCGATAGCGCGCCAGCAATGGCGCCAGCACATCGACCATCAACGGCTTTGCGACACTGCCGAGCAATTCCAGGCCCTGCAACGTGACAATTCGATCAACCGTGCGCAACAAGTCTTCAGGCAATGAACTGCAGATGATCACTGCGCGAATCAATCCGGCCTCTCTCGCCAGGCGCAAAAAGGTCAAACCATCCATCCCCGCCATGCTCAAGTCACACAACGCAATGTCCACGCCCCCTGCCTGGGATATCACAGCCAGCGCATCCTTGCCGTCAGCCGCCTGAAAGATATTTTTGTAACCCAGACTATTAAGCGCGCTGACCGCAGCCGTGCGCTGGAAGGCGTGATCTTCCAATACCAATATACGAAGCGTGTTCACAAACCGGGAACCTCTTTCTATCAGCCATTAATAGCAAAACATCTGAATTATCTTTCAAGCAGAAAGAACACTGACAAACTTTGCATTGACTGAGAATTTCTGCATCCGCGAATACTAACCAAATAGAACCCGTGCGACTTTGAGAATTGTCTCATTTGATCCGTCATACAATTGACTGAAAATATAAATACGCACTTCCGATGTTACTGACTTGCTCGAACTTGCCACGCTTTAAGACAAATCTCAAAGACCCGCCACCATCACCGACCTAAGATGGCCGGGCATTTCAAATGCAGCACTTCACAATAACTTCGGATATAAACATGAAAAAGTTCGCTTTCGCAGTACTCACTCTTTCCGTGCTGGCTGCCTCCACTGGTGCACTGGCTGAAGAAGCCGCTAAAGCCGTCAAGGGCGGCAGCGGTCAAATCAGCTTCACCGGCGTCATCAACAACGATGCGTGCTCGGTAGATGGCGCTTCGGGTAACGACAAGATGATCGCCGTGGACATGGGCAGCGTATCGATCAAAGACATGGGCACCGATTCTGCTCCGGGTGCTGGTCGCGTGGCTGCAAACGATTTCAACCTGAAAGTGAACTGCAACGCCGGCACCAAGGTGTCGATGCTGTTCAAACCAACCGTCAACGGCGGTTCGGGCCTGGTTGATGGCAAGAAAGTTCTCAAGCTGCAAGGTACTGATGCGGCCAAAGGCGTAGGTATCGCGTTGCTGGACAGCAACGGCCAGTTGATCGACCTGAGCTCCGAAGCCACAGCCAAAGTACAGACCAGCCTGACTGGCGACGGCACCACTGGCGGCGACGGCACCCTGTCGTTCGCAGCCGCTTACGTCACCACCGGCGACAAGACCACCGCTACTGCAGGTACCGGTAACGCCACTCTGCCGTTCGTTCTCGAATACGAATAAGCAGCGCGTAATACCTGGACGGGGCCGCTGTGCCTCGTCCTTCCCGACCAGATCAATCGGTGAAAACTATGTTAAGTCGCTATTTTCCGCTCTGCCTGGGGCTTGCCGGGTTGTTGATGACGCACTCGGCATTCGCCAGCATCTCCTTGAGTTCCACCCGGATCATCTTCGATGGCGCGCACAAAGAGGCAAACGTCACCGTGCGCAACGGCGGGCAAACCATCCTCGCGCAATCGTGGCTGGATGCCGGCGACACGGCTGGCAGCGCGCCGCCATTTGCGGTGACTCCACCGCTGGCCCGACTCGAACCCAATCAACAGCAGCTGTTGAGGATTCTGTATGAAGGCCGCGGCATGCCTGCGGACAAAGAGTCAGTGGTGTGGCTGAACGTGCAGGAAATCCCTCAGGCCAGCGCTGCCGATGTCAACACCCTGCAACTGGCGGTGCGTCAGCGCATCAAGGTTTTTTTCCGCCCGAACGGACTCACCGGTGACGCCGCGCAAGCGCCGGTGCAACTTGTATGGCAATTGGTCACGCAAGCTGGCAAGTCGGTACTGAAAGTAAAAAATCAAAGTAATTACCACGTATCGCTGGCCGACCTGAAAGTCGCTGCAGGAAAAAAAGCAGAGTTGGTGATTGATTCGACAATGATCGTTCCGGGCGAAGTTCGTTCATTCAACTTGAAAGAGTTGCCACCTGGATCTCCGCGTCTGACTTTTTCAGCCATTAACGATTACGGCGCACAACAACGATTCGATGCACCACTCAGCGCTACCGAAAGTCATGCCGAGCGCTTGAAAGATGCATCCGCCCAATAACTTCCCCGCCCCACCCCGCCAATTTACAAGCTATTTACGAGTTCCGGACTCCGGTTGAAGCAACACGGACTGATAAGGCAAATTGCATGTTTTCCTCCCAACACCACACATCTTCAAGTTGTGTAAAGCATCACGTTGCGCGCCATAAAAACAAAACGGCGTTGGGCTGCCTGCATCCATTGTGCTTTGCCATCAATATGGCCATTTGTGGATTCGCCATGGGTGCCGAAGCCCCCGCCGCGGTAGCGGGTGAGGCGTTCAATACCTTGTTTCTGGAAGGTTCATCGGCGGTCGATCTGCAACCCTTGTTGAATGCCAACAGCGTTCTGCCAGGCCGATATCGCGTTGACGTGTTCAGCAACGGCACGCTGGTCGGTCGTCGCGACGTTGATTTCGCGGCCAACCCGCTCAACGGCAAAGTCGAGCCACGTATCACCCTGGAATTGTTACAGCAGCTGGGTGTGGACATGCGCAAACTGCGTGAGCAAGGTCTGGTTGATGAGCAACGGCCTGCCGATCACTACGATCTTGCGTCGATGATCGAGCAAGCCAGTATCAGTTTTGACGCCAACCGCCTGCGCCTCAATATCAGCGTGCCGCAGGTTGCGATGGCGCGTGGCATGCGCGGCTATGTTGACCCAGAACTTTGGGACGATGGCGTGGCCGCCGGGTTCATCAACTATCAGTTGAGCAGCACCCGCAGCAAAACCGATTACTCGACGCAAATCTCCAATAATCTGGGGCTGCGCAACGGCATCAACTTCGGTGCCTGGCGTTTGCGCAACGAGTCCAACCTCAGCAGTGCCACCGGCCGGCCCAATCGGTTTGTCAGCAATCGCACGTTCATCCAGCGCGACCTCACGGCGATCAAGGGGCAACTGAGCGCGGGTGAAATCTTTTCCGACTCAGACCTGTTCGACAGCGTGCGCTATCAAGGCGTCAAGGTGGCCTCTGATGAGGGCATGCGTGCAGACAGCGAGCGCGGCTATGCGCCGATCATTCGTGGCGTGGCTGAAACCAATGCGAAGATCGAGGTCCGCCAGGATAACTACATTCTTTACACCACCAACGTGCCGCCGGGGCCGTTCGAGATCAGTGATATCTATCCGTCGGGTTCCAATGGCGATCTGGAGATCACCATTGTCGAGGCGGATGGTCGGCGCAAGGTCACCCGACAGGCGTTCTCCGCCCTGCCGACGATGGTGCGTGAGGGACAGTTGAAGTACAGCCTGTCGAGCGGCAAATTCAACAACAACAGCGAGGGCTACGACAAGCCGGCCTTCCTGGGCGGCACTTTCGCCTACGGTCTGACCAGCAACCTGACAGGCATTGCCGGCATTCAGGCCAGCAACGGTTTCAAGGCGCTTTCCGTCGGTGCGGCGAAGAACACTTCGATTGGCGCGATGTCACTGGACGTCACGCAATCGTCCAGCAAGGCATTCGGCAAAACGACCCAGGGCAGCAGCGTACGCGCGCTCTATGCAAAGACCTTCACCGGCACCGATACCAGCTTCACCCTCGCCGCCTATCGTTATTCGACCGAGGGTTACCGCACGCTGACCGACCACGTTCAGGACACCAGCACCGGCGCTACGCGGCGCGCAGGTAACGCCAAAACCCGTACTGACCTCACGGTCAACCAGACCCTGGGCGAAGCGCGCCAGTACGGCTCGCTGTACTTGAATGCCAGTGATCAGCGCTATTGGGATCGCGGTGGCTCGCGCAGCTTTTCTGCCGGTTACAACAATAATTGGCGCGACCTGAACTACAACATCAGTTTGAGTAAAACCGAAGAGTTCGGCGCACGCGGCGACACCACTCACGACACCCAACTGAGCGTTTCGATCTCATTCCCGCTCGGATCGACACCTCGCGCACCTCGCGCCTATATTTCCAGCAATCATCAAAATACCGGCACCAGTACACAAGCCGGGATCAATGGTTATCTGACTGAAGACAGTGACACCTACTATTCCGTACAGACCGGGCGCAGTGTGCAAGGTGACCGCTCCGGCTCGCTTAGCCTGAGTACCCGGACAGCGATGGGCGATCTGGGATTGGGCTACAGCCGAGGCAGCGGTTATGAATCACAAAACCTGAGCGCGGCCGGATCGATCGTGGCCCACGCGGGGGGCATCAACATGGGCCAGACCGTGGGCGAAACATTCGCACTGGTGGCGGTGCCTGGCATGTCAGGGGTAGAAGTCAGCAGCTACTCCGGCGTGAAAACCGGCCTCAACGGCTATGCCGTCGTTCCAAATGCACAGCCCTATCGCGTGAACTGGGTGACGTTGGATACACGCAATCTCGGCGGTGAAATCGAGTTGGACAACGCCACTCAACAACTCGTACCGAGACGAGGTTCAGTCGTGCTCGCGCGCTTTGAAGGCAGCAAAGGGAGGCGGATCCAGTTCGAACTCTACGATGCCGAGGGCAAACCCCTCCCATTCGGAGCGGTTTTGATGGACGCCGATGGTAAACAACTGGCACTTTCTGACCCCACCGGCAAGGCGTTAGCGCTTGTTACCAAAGATCAAGGCATCATTACAATCAAGTGGCAGGGTAAAAGTTGCCCCGCCCCTTACAAGCTTCCAGAACGACTGAAGGATTTGAACTATGAGCATTACCGGCTTTCTTGCTCTACCAGCGTAGACACATCGAAATAACACGTTCAATTCGTCAATCTTCAACATCAAGGCTCTGATTTATTCAGAGCCTTGTCGTTTCTGCGCGTCTAGCCATGGCGCATAAAAACAAGACAATTCCTATGTCCATGCGCAGAAGGCTCATTACCATAAAAGGCGTAGTGAGCACTCCCGCGCAACCGTGTGAGATCAATAGCCCCACCGCCCTATAGGCGAGAAAGCCAAGAGAATTAGCCATGCCAAAAATCAGCGCAATCAGCGTAACCACCTATAAGAAAAAACCAGAGGACAACCAACACATAAAATCAGATTCGCAAAACCATCTATCACTCACGAAGAAAACCACAAGCGACGACAAGTTTAGAATTGATTCCAGCGAAGAAGGAGTTAATACGGTCAAACAGCCGATTAGTGCAGTCGAGCTCATAAAAAAACAAATTGCCGAGATCCAGCAACAACTTGCAACTCGCAAAGCTGAGCTGGCTAAAACCGAAAGAATGAATATGCCAGAAGAAGAGAAGGCTCAAAGAACAATCGAGATTCAAAATCAGATTTCTGTATGCGCTGGCAACCTCCACGCGCTGCAGGCAACATTGATCCAAATGACACTCAGCGTTGACACACACGCTTGAAATCCCCGCCGATGGCCGCACTGGCACGGGCCAACGCCTCATGGCGCGTCGCAACGCGACGAGCCGAAGGTACGTGGCCCGAGCCAGTGCCTACCCATCAGCAACTGCCGGGCGGGATGCCTTCCTTGTTAAAATCTTTAAGGCGCTTTTGCTCTTCCTCTGTGGAATGCGCAGGCGTCGATTGATCCGGTACTTCTTCCTCTGGAAATTGTGCTGTTTCTTCAGTCATTGCTTTGCCCTCGTTCTGGTTACGCATTCGGCATCGGCCGAGGGCTGGCAGTTCCAAAACTTCGCTCTTCTCCCTCTCGGCGAGCAAGTGCTCTTAAGTCTCTGGATAGCGCAACCTCACACCACTCGCGCTTCGTTTCAAAGCGGTTACGACCAAAAACCCTTGTGCGGCTCAGCCGCCTCCCCCTCCAGCATCGGCCCCAACACACTGACCTTGCGCTGCCCCTTGGCGAACACCTCGCGGCACGGCAAGGAGAACGTCGGGTTCTCCGGATGGTCACCGGTCAATCCCAGTAACGCATGCTCCGACAAGGCATAAACCACCCGCCCGATGCCGGTCCAGTACACCGCGCCGGCGCACATGCAGCAAGGTTCGGCGCTGGTGTACAGCGTGCACAGTTCCAGCTCTTGCGGTGACAGCAATTTTGCCGCTGCGGCGGCTGCTACCAACTCCGCGTGCTGCGTCGGATCGCCTTCCGGCGGCATCGAGTTGTTTCCCGCTTCGACAATCACCTTGCCGTTGCGGTCGGCCACCAATGCCGCGAATGGATGGCGGCCGCGTTGCTTCGATGCCTCGGACAAGGCGATGGTCTGGCGCAGCAAGGTCAGATCAAGCGCGCTGACGCCGGCCGGAATGAGCTGAGTGAATTGATTCATGGGTAACTCCTGGGCAGTGGAAAACAAAAGTCAGTCGGCCAGTTCAGCGCCGAGGGTTTCGGTCGATTTTTTGTCGTTGTTGAGCAGGACGTTGAGGACGATGGCGGTGATTGCGCCGAGGAAAATCCCGCTGTCGAGCACCAGTTTCAGGGTCGGGCCGACGTGTTCGAACAATGCCGGAAACGACATCGGTAGCACGCCGACGCTCACCGATACGGCGACGATGATGCCGTTGCGCGTCCCTTCGAATTGCACCCGTGACAATTCCTGAATCCCCGCCACCGTGGTCATGCCGAACATCACGATCGCGCAGCCACCGAGCACAGGCGTCGGCACGGCGGCGATCAACGCACCGAGTTTCGGGAACAGGCCCATCAGCACCATGATTGCCCCGGCCGCAGCGACGACGAAGCGGCTTTTCACGTTGGAAAGCGCGATCAAACCGGTGTTCTGAGTGAAGGCGTTGTAGGGAAAGCTGTTGAACAAACCACCGAGCATGGTCGATAAACCGTCGGCGCGAAATGCGTTGCCGAGGGTTTGTTGCGTGGTCGGTCTGCCGGTCAGTTTGCCGATCGCCAGGCAGTTGCCGGTGGTCTCGGCCATGATCACCAGCATCGCCAGGGTCATGATCAGAATCGGCACCGGCGCGAATTCCGGGGCGCCGAAGGCCATCGGCGCACTCAGCTCAAACCACGCGGCTTCGCTGACCTGATTGAAGTGAGTCATACCGCAAGCCGCGGCGATCAGGCTGCCGACGAACAAGCCAATCAGCACGCTGAGGTTGCCGATGAAACCCTTGAATTTGGCGTAGATCACCAGCGTCACGCTGACCGTGGCCAGGCCCAGCAACAAGTTCGCGGGATTGCCGAAATCCGCCGAGTCGGGATTGCCGCCGCCCAGCCAGATCGCCGCCGCCGGCATCAGCGAGATGCCGATAATGGTGATCAGACTGCCAATCACTACCGGTGGAAAAAAACGCAGCAAGCGGCTGAACACCGGCGCCAGCGCAATGGTGATAAAGCCAGCGGCGATCACCGCACCGAAAATCTGACCGAGACCGAATTCCTTGCCGATCATGATCATCGGCGCCAGAGCAATGAACGAGCAGCCCTGAATCAGCGGCAGCCGCGCGCCGAACTTCCAGAAACCGAGGGTCTGAATCAGCGTCGCCACACCCGAGGTCAACAGGTTGGCGTTGATCAGCAAAACCACCTGCGCCGAGGTCAGTCCCATCGCGCTGCCGAGAATCAGCGGCACGGCCACCGCTCCCGCGTACATCACCAGCACATGCTGCAAGCCAAACGTGAACAACTGTCGCAGTGGCAAAATCTCGTCCACCGGATGAATGCGTTGTGTGGTCATTTCACACGCTCCTGAAGGTGCGGCATCTGTTGAGATCGCGGGCATGCTCAGGGGCGTTTGAAAGTCAGATCCACCCCGGAGATCGTTTGACGCGGGGCCATGGTTGAACGTTTATTGCGATGAACCAAATTAGCAACCATCGCTTTTTTCGATGGCACGAATCTAGCATTCGTAATCTGCTTTACCCCCCATCCTTGACCCGGGAGTCCACCGCTTGCGCTTCTCACTCGATCAACTGTTGATGTTCGTCCAAGTGGTCAAAAGCGGATCGTTTTCCGCCGCCGGGCGCCAACTGGGCAAGACCCAATCGACTATCAGTGCGGCGATTGCCAACCTCGAAACCGACCTTGGCGTCGACCTGTTCGACCGCAGCAACCGCAGCCCTGCCCTCACCGCCAGCGGCCACAAATTGCTGGTGCAGGCCGAAGCCGTGCTCGAACGCTGCATGACCTTCGAAGCCCACGCCGATTGCCTTTCGGACAACGTCGAAACCAGCCTGACGCTCGCCATTGAAACGCCGTACGGCCCGATCATGCCGGTGCTCAAAGCCTTCGAGGCCGCGTTCCCCTTTGTCGACCTGATCATCCGCCACCCCGTTTACGGCGACGTCAGCGAACTGGTCAGCAGCGGTGAAGCGGTACTCGGCGTGGCCTTTTCGCAGCCTGGCTATCCCAAGGAATTGGCGTTCCAGCAACTGGGCAAACTGATCATGCTCCACGTCTGCCACCCCGATCATCCATTGGCGCAACTCGACAACGTCACCTTCGACGACCTGCACGTCCATCGCCGCCTGGCTTTCAGCGCTCATGCGAGCAAACTGCCAAGCAGCGAATACCTGCGCTCGACCCAGTTGTGGCAAGCGGAAAGCTATCTGGCGTTACTGGAAATGGTCCGCGCCGGGCTCGGCTGGGCCACCCTGCCCCGCCAGCTCGTTCAGCGTGAACTGGCCAAGGGTGAACTGGTGGAACTGCAGCTCTCGGCGTATCCGCATACCGACTGGCAGATTGGTGTGGATTTGCTGTGGGCGCGGCAACGGCCGCTGGGTAAAGCCGAACGTTGGTTGAAGGAGAAATTGCAGGGCAACAAGGTGTACGAACTGGATCGCAACGGACAGATCACCACGCTTTGACGTGGGGACAAAGAGGCCCGCGAAAGCGGGCCTCGATTGCAGGCGTTGTCGCTACGCCAGTTTGACTGTTTCAGTCTGAGCCTGGTGCTCAGGGCGGATCTTGAACCAGATGGAATACATCGCCGGCAGAAACACCAGCGTAATGATAGTGCCGACGAACGTGCCGCCAATCAGGGTGTAAGCCAGCGTGCCCCAGAACACCGAGTGTGTCAGGGGAATAAACGCCAGGATGGCCGCCATTGCCGTCAGCAGTACCGGCCGCGCACGTTGCACCGTGGCTTCGACCACGGCGTGGAACGGGTCCAGTCCTTCCTGTGTGTTGTGGTGGATCTGCCCGATCAGAATCAGCGTATTGCGCATCAGGATCCCCGACAACGCAATCAACCCGACCAGCGCATTGATGCCAAACGGCTGATTGAAGATCAGCAGCGTCGGCACCACACCTATCAAGCCTAACGGCGAAGTGAGGAAGACCATGATCATCGCCGCGATCGAACGAACCTGCACAATGATGATGAGCAACGTCATGGCGATCATGATCGGCAGCAGGGGCAAGATTGCCTTGCCCGCTTTGCCGGACTCCTCGATGGCACCCGCCTGCTCGATCCGGTAACCGGAAGGCAGTGTTTCGATGATCGGCTGCAACTGCTTGAGGATCGCACTCGAAACATCCGGTGGCTGCAAGCCTTCGGCAATGTCTCCACGCACGGTGATGGTTGGCGTGCGATCACGGCGCCGCAGAATCGGATCCTCCATGCGCACATCGACCTCGCCGATCTGCGACAACGGGATGCGTTGCCCCGTCGCGCCGACCAAGGTGAAACCTTTGATCTGCGCCGGGTCGAGCCGGATATTACCGGCGGCACGCCCGACGACCTGCACAGAACGAATATCCTCGCGCACCGCCGTAATCGGTACTCCGCTCAGCAGAAACTGCAGTTGCTGGGCGACCGCATTCGAGGTCAGCCCCACTGCCTGCAGACGGTCCTGATCGAGACTGAAATGCAAGGTCGGGGTCAGCGGTCCCCAGTCAGTGTTCACCGTTCTCATCATCGGGCTGTCTTGCAGCACGCCGCGTACCTGCTCGGCGATATCGCGCAGCTTCGCCGGATCAGGGCCCATCACCCGGTAGGCAACCGGAAACGGCGAATAAGGGCCAAAGACAATTTGCGTTGCCCGCACACGAGCCTCCGACGCGAGGCCTTCAGCAACTGCTTCGCGCAGTCGGAACTTGAGGGTTTTGCGTGCGTCCTGACTGTCCGTCAGCACCACGATTTTGGCGAACGAAGGATCAGGTAATTCCGGCGCCATCGCCAGAAAGAAACGTGGCGCACCCTGGCCGATATAGGCCGTGACGATTTTTGCCTCGTCCTGCTTGTGCAACCAAGCCTCAACCTTGGCGGCCGCGGCGCTGGTCTGCTCGATCGAAGTCCCGTAGGGCATCTGCACCTCGATCATCACCTCGGGGCGGTCGGAGGTCGGGAAGAACTGCTTCTTCACCAGCCCCATGCCTGGCACGGCGACGAAAAACAGCGTGACCACCGTGCCCGCCACCAGCCATTTGCGCGCGATCACCGCGGTCAGCAGCCGGCGGAAACGGTTGTAATTCGGCGTGTTGTAGATCGCCGCGTGGCCACCTTCGACCTTCTTGATGTCCGGCAACAACTTCACGCCCAGATACGGGGTGAACGCCACCGCGACGACCCAGGAAGCGATCAGCGCAATGCCGACGATCCAGAACATATTGCTGGTGTACTCACCGGCAGTGGACTGGGCAAAACCGTTCGGCAAGAAACCGATTGCCGTCACCAGCGTTCCGGACAGCATCGGCGCCGCCGTATGGCTCCAGGCATACGCGGACGCTTTGATGCGGTCGTAGCCCTCCTCCATTTTCACCACCATCATTTCAATGGCGATGATCGCGTCATCAACCAACAGCCCGAGCGCGAGGATCAATGAGCCGAGGGTGATGCGATCAAAGTTCTTGCCGGTGGCGGCCATCACCACGAACACGATCGCCAGGGTCAACGGCACAGCTGCAGCGACCACCACCCCGACCCGCCAGCCCATACTCAGAAAACAAACGAGCATGACCACCAGCAGCGCGACGAAAAACTTGACCATGAACTCGCCGACCGCCGAGTCGATATTGACTGCCTGGTCGGTGACTTTGGCGAGGGTCATGCCCAATGGCATTTCTGCATTGATCCTCGCGGTCTCCGCATCCAGCGCCTTGCCCAGATCCAGACCGTTCCAGCCCTCGCGCATCACCACACCCAGCAGCAGCGCGTCTTCACCGTTATTGCGCACAAAAAAAGTCGCCGGATCTTCATAACCGCGTTCGACCGTCGCTACATCAGAGAGCTTGAGTGTGCGCCCCTGCACGGAGACCGGCGTGTCGCGAATTTTCTGCACCTTGTCGAAGGCACCGTCGAGACGCAGAAAAACCTGTGGCCCGTTGGTTTCGATGGAGCCGGCGGGCGTCAGCACGTTCTGACTGTTCAGCGCGGCAAAGATGTCCTGCGGTGACAGGCCGAGGGTCGCCAAGCGCTCATGGGAAAACGAAACGTAGATGCGCTCGGCTTGCTCACCGATGATGTTGACCTTCTTCACCCCCGGTACATGCAGCAGACGCTGGCGCATGGCTTCCGCATCACGCACCAGCAAACGCTGCGGCTCGCCTTTGGCTTTCAAGGCGAACAGCGCGAAGGTCACGTCGGAAAACTCATCGTTGACCATCGGCCCGATCACACCGGCCGGCAACCTGATGGCTTCATCGTCGAGTTTCTTGCGTGCTTGATAGAACTCTTCCTGCACTTGCGCGGGCGGCGTGCTGTCGAGCAACGACACCATCGTGAACGCCAGTCCAGGTCGGGTGTAGGTTTCCGAGCGGTCGTACCACTTGAGTTCTTGCAGGCGCTTTTCAAGGGGTTCTGCGACCTGATCCTGCATCTCTTGCGCCGTCGCACCGGGCCACGCGGTAATCACGGTCAACTGCTTGACCGTAAACGGTGGATCCTCCGCACGCCCCAATTGAAAGAACGACAACGTCCCGGCAACGGCAATCAGGAAAATGAGGAACACGGTGATCGCCCGCTCGCGAACGGCGATGGCGGACAGGTTGAATCGCCCCTGGCTCATGGACGACTCCCGGCAACGCTGGCTTCGCTCTGTTGCGGTAATCGCACCGCTTCGCCATCGCGCAGCAGATGGGCGCCCAACGCTACAACCTGCTCACCAGCAGTGAGGTCTCCGGCGATGCGGGCCGAATCATCGCTCAACCCCAACACCTGAACCGCTCGCCAGCTCACGGTTGCCGGCGTCCCGGCGATGACCCACACACCGGGGCCTTTGCCCGGGTCGTAAATCGCTGCGATGGGGACTTGTAATGCCTGTGTCTGGGGCGCGCCCTCGGCAATTCTGAGGGTCACGGTCGCACCGATCGGCGCGTTGGCCAGTGGCCCCTCGAGCACATAGCGCGCCTCGAACGTGCGCGTTGTGCGGTCTGCCGAATCTGAAAGCAGCCGCAGTTTTGCCGTCACCGCCGCAGAATTCACCCCGTAGAGGCTGGCTTGCGCGGTGGCGCCGGCAGCCGGGCGCAGGGTTTCGGGCAGATGCACGATGGCTTCGCGCTGACCTGCGCGCGCCAGTCGAACCACCGGTTGTCCCGGGCTGACGACTTGTCCAGGTTCGGCGAGTGTTTCCACCACTACGCCGTCCGCATCAGCGACCAGCAGCGCATAACCCGACGCATTGCGGGCCACGTCGGCTTGCGCTTGCGCGGCATTGAGCTGCGCCTTCGCAGTCTCCGCAGCGGCTCTGTACTGGTCGTAGGCTGATGCCGAAATGGCGCCAACGCCGACCAGTTTGCGATAGCGAGCCTCGTCGTCGGCTGTCTGTTTGGCGCGAGCACGAGCAGCTATGACCTCCGCCTGCTGCGCCCGCGCTTGCAGTCCGAGGTCACTCGGGTCGAGACGCATCAGCGGCTGCCCTTGCTTCACGGCCTGTCCTGTATCAACCAGGCGTTCGAGCACCTTGCCCGATACGCGAAACCCCAGGTCGCCCTGAACGCGCGCCGCCACGACACCGGTGAAAGAACGAGCGATGTCAGGTGACGCTTGTACCGCAGCGGATCTGACCAGCGGCGCCTGTGTACGGGGATCTGCAACACTGGAAGATTCGCCACAGGCGGTCAGTGCAAGAGGCAACAAGCATGCGGCAATGGGGAAAAGTCGGAGCCGGCGCATAGGTTCACTTACTGAGGAATAGGATGATCATCATATTCTCAGTCTTGTGACCAATATCGTCAATAGTCACAATCTGCATCCTGACCACCTGCGAGATCGAACCATGAATCGACCGACAGGCCTGACTAAAAACGGTAGCTCACCGAAGTGCCGAATCCGCTCGCACTGTTCTTGTATCTGGCACTGTAGGCACCTCTCGATGCCGAGGTGTCGTTGACCTCGACGCTCTCCTCCCAAAGGTAGGAATAAGCCAGGTCGATCGTGACATTTTCCACGGGCGTCCAGCCGGCACCGAAGCTGAGCACCTTGCGGTCGCCCGTCGGAATGCGCGGCCCCCGATTGGTGTTGTTGGCCGGTGACTGATCAACCGAGAAACCGGCGCGCAGCACCCATTGGTTATTCAATTGATAGGCTGCACCGATCGCGTGAGCCCAAGTGTCATGCCAGTTCTGCTCTTCGCTGATCGTGCCCAATTGGCCACTCAGCAACGGCGGCAAGCCACTGTTCTCGATCGTCAGTTCCTTGAAGCGGCTCCAGCGCGTCCAGGTACTGCCGACATAAAGCGTCCAGTCGTTATTGAATTGATGCGTGACCGAAACGTCCACCGACTCCGGCGTGTCCACGTCCAGCGACGCGTCATAGCTGCGGCCGCTGACACCCAGCACGCTGAAAATGCCATCGGTGACCTTGGTTTTCGCATCCAGGTGGTAGCTGACCTTGGAGTGATAGGTCAGCCCCAAGCGAGTCTGGTCTGTCGCCTGCACCAGCACGCCAGCGTTGAAGCCCAGCGCGGTGTCATCGCCCGTGCTTTTCAGCTTGCCGTCATTACGCCCCGGGCTGAGCGGATTGGGGACCATGCCCGATATCTCGCCGCTGATACGGTTAATGGTCGGACCGAAACCGATCGAGACTTTTTCGTTAAAGGCGTAGCTGATGGTCGGCTGGAAAGTCAGCGTGGTGACTTCGCTCTTGTTGGCGTAATAGCGTCCGGCAAAGCCACTGCCGTAGTCGGTGATCAGCCCGAACGGTACATAAAATCCGACGCCGAATGCCCAGTGGTCATCAATGGGTTTGACGTAATACCCCATCGGCACTGTGGTCGTCGGCACCATGTCGCCATCTTCATTGCCGCCGAACGTACTGCGCGTGCGGCTGATATCTGACTTGGCGAACAGCGTCGCCGCGCCCACGCTGACCTGCTCTCGTTTAAGCCGCGCCATGCCCGCCGGGTTGCCGTAGATCGTACTGGCGTCTTCGGCTGATGAAGATCGCCCGGCAAAACCGGAGCCCATCCCGCTGATGCTTTGTTCGTTGAGTGCAAAGCCACCGGCAAACACATTGGAAGACGCAAGCACGACGGCCAGGCCCACGGGGCTCTTGAGCATTGTTTTTTTCATTATCGGGACTCTATGGAGATCACTGGAATAGAACATCGAGCACTACAGCGCAGCCATATTATCCATGTGACCAATTCAGTCAATGGTCACGGCGAGCTAAATTCAACGCCCTCCCGGCACTGATGTGCCGGTGGTCAGGAAACGTAATGGGGGGAGGTCGTTTGACTCGAATCGCCTGGAAACCTTGCTCAGCGATGGGTCAAGGCATGAGGCTGCGCAGGATGAGGTTTGTAGTCAGCGTGGGCGCTTGCTCGATCAGATCCAGATTGTGTTGCAGCAGCAGCGGGTTGACGAAAGGTCGCAACGCCAGATTGATCGCTTCGACGGTCTCGTCCAACGGCGTCTTGCGCTCGAACTCCCCCGCTTCTCGACCTTGACGCACGATATCGAGGATAAAGCCCTTGATCTGCGCCTCATACACCTGGGCGCTGTTCCAGCGCTCCGATGCGGAAAACGCCGCGATGTCGTAGAGCTTGCGATCGTTGAAGAACAGGTCCACACCCGTGGCGATCACAGTTTTGACCAACCTGCGCAAACGCTCGGTCGCTGAAAGCGCTTCTGCGTTAATCGCTTGTTCGACTGCTGCAGCGATTTGCCCCAGGCAGTTGGCGCAAATGGCCTCGCCAATTGCCTGCTTGGAATCAAAGAATTTGTAGATATAGGCCTTGGAAAAACCGATGGCCTTGGCCAAGTCGGAAACCGTGGTTTTACCGTAGCCGTATTGGCTGAAATGCTCGTTGGCCGCGGCGACAATCTGGTCACGAATGTCGTGTTCGGCGGGGCCGCGAGTGCTCGGCGAGGAGGTAGATACAGATGGCTGATTCATGGGCGCAGCTTACTCACCCTGTCGATGACTGACAACGTGTGATGCTCTATGAACAGCGCATTTCACCCCCACCCCTGCGCCTCTTCAATGAAGTGCAGCACCGCGCTGGACCTTTCATCAATGCGCGAAATCAGCGAAAGCTCGCTGACCATTTCCGCTTGCGCCAGCGGTACGATGCGTATGCCCGGCATGGTCAACCGCGTCATCGTTTCCGGGACGATGCTCAGGCCGATGCCGGCCGCCACCAGCCCCGGAATGCTCATCAGCGACGGCACGTGCATGATGTTCTCGGGGTGCAACTGGTTCTGCCGGCACGCCTGGAGGGTGTGTGAGGTCAGGCCGATGCCGGCGCTGTCCTGCAGGAACACGAATTTCTCATGGCGCAGCGTCGCCAGTTCGCCGGTAAAACTGTCCGCCATGTCATGGTTGTCCGGCATCAGCAGCACCAGCCTCGATTGACTGAAATGATGGGTGCGCAGGCGATCCGGCAGGTGGTCCTTGAAAACCCGGGCGAAGGCCAGGTCAAGCTTGTGGTCGAGCAACATGTCGAACTGCGCGCGAATACCGGCGTCCACCAGCGACACTTTGACTTCCGGGAAGGTGCTGAAGTAATGCCGCAGCAACTGCGGCAAATTGGCCTCGAACAGCGCCGAGTGATAGCCGATGTTGATCTCGCCCACCTCACCACGGCGCGCTCGCCGTGCAGCAGCAATCGCCAGTTCACTGGATTCGATGGACTGCCGCGCATGGGGCAGAAATGCCTCGCCGGCAGCGGTCAACGCGACGCCACGGTTTTCCCGCCGGAACAATGCCAAGCCCAGTTCGGACTCGAGGGTTCGCATTAACTGGCTCAGTGCCGGCTGTGCAACACCCAACTGTTCAGCCGCGCGACTGAAGTGCTGCAGGTCAGCGGCAACGACAAAGGCTTTCAGGTGACGCAGTTCCATACTCGCTACTCATAAGGTCGGCTTATCTATTTGTCGTGATTTCGATAATTATTCTGCAAGCAGGATGCGCTAACGTCTAGCCACCTCGACGATTCCTGCCCATTGCGTCGTTACTGCGCAGAACCGTCCGGGCATCCCGACACTATAAAAATAATGACGAGCACCCTTATGAGCACAATCAGTCACGAGACTCATGATTCGCGCATGCCTCGCAAAGCGGTGACCGCTGCGACGATCGGCACGGCCCTCGAATGGTTCGACTTCACGCTGTATGGCGCGATGTCTGCGACCATTTTGCCCAAGTTGTTTTTCCCCGCCATGGAACCAACCGCCGGCCTGCTCGCGTCTCTGGCAACGTTCGGTGCCGGCCTGGCCGCTCGGCCATTGGGCGCCATTACCTGTGGCTACCTGGGAGACAAACTTGGCCGCCGTAACCTGATGCTGGCCACCGTGACCATGATGGGGCTGGCTTCGATGCTCATGGGTTTGTTGCCCACCTACGCTCAGGTGGGCATCTGGGCGCCGATCCTGCTGGTGCTGCTGCGGATCATTCAGGGCTTTGCGCTGGGTGGCGAGTCCACCGGTGCGCAACTGATGGCGCTGGAACACGCCTCCCCCGATCGCCGCGGACGTTATTCCGGCATGCTCGGCTTGTGCTCACCGCTCAGCCAGATATTGGCCAACGGCGTGTTGATGGGTCTGGCGGCGACACTTTCAGGCGAGCAATTCGAAACCTTTGGCTGGCGAATTCCTTTCCTGATGAGCTTCGTGCTGGTCGTGGTGGCGATTTTCATTCGCCTGAAAATCGATGAGACCCCGGCTTTCGTGGCCTTGAAAAAGACTCCGGTCAAACAGGAAAAAAGCCCGCTCAAATCCGCGGTCGGCAGCCACTACAAAACCATCCTGCGCCTGATGCTGTTTTTCTGCTCGCCCGCTGCGCTGTTCTATCTGATCGTGATTTTTTCCCTCAGCTACCTGACCAAGCACCTGGGTTTCAGCCAATCGACGGGGTTCATGTCACTGATGGTGGCTAACGTCTGCGCGATTTTCGGTGCGCTGGCCGGCGGTTATCTGTCCGATCGCTGGGGCCGAAAAAAGGCATTGGCGCTGGGTTCATGCATGACCCTGCTGATCCTGTTCGTGTACTTCCCGATCCTCAACACGCTGAACGTTGCGGCGATCATGGCAATCATGGGGCTGTTTCTGGGCTTCACCCAATTCCAGAGCGGAATCCAGCCTGTGGCTTTCGCCGAGGCGTTCCCGACCCAGGTTCGCTATTCGGGTTCGGCACTGGCTTACACCGGCGCCAACCTGGTGATTGGTGGGCCGATACCGATGATCGCTGTATGGCTGATGAGCCAGTCGAACAACTCGCCGTGGCCGCTGGTGACCTTGTGCGCGGTCATCAACCTGATCTCCCTGGCGATGATTGTCATCGGCCCGGAAACCCGCGGCATTGACCTCAACGCCGTCGCCAGTGACGACACTCTCGACACCCGCGCCACCGCCCTTCTTTCCAAATAACGCAGCAGGACAACCATGAACCGCACCGTCTTCATCCTCAACGGCCCAAACCTCAACCTGCTGGGTCGCCGTGAGCCGCACATTTACGGCCACACCACACTCGAGCAGATCCGCCAACGCAGTGAAACACTGGCCGCGGAACTTGACCTGATCTGCGACTTTCGCCAGACCAACCACGAAGGCGTGATGGTCGACTGGATTCAGCAGGCGTTCGAGCAAGGTGCGGCCGTCATCATCAACCCGGCCGGACTGTCGTTCCACTCGATTCCGGTACTGGATGCGCTGAAGCTGCTCGACACACCGCTGATTGAACTGCACCTGTCGAACATCCATGCACGGGACGAACTGCACCGCCATTCGATCATGTCTGGGGTGGCCAATGCGGTAATTTGCGGCATGGGCGCCGACGGATATCCCCTCGCCATCCGCGCCGTCGATGACTTGTTGCGGCGTCAGGCAGGCGACCGCTAACCAGCCTTTGCCGGACAGTTAGTTGGCGGTCGTTTTCGTCTCTTGGCTTAAATTCAACAACCGGCGAAGCCTCGACCGAACCCTCATTGGTGGTGTATGCGCCGGCCCGGGCTTCGAAAGGAGGAAGAACCTCAGCGGACTTGGGCAGTTCAATGCATCCAACGCAACCAATTGTCCATTGAATGCCTCAAGAGAGTGAATCGCCGGATTCCAGAGTGCGATGCCCAACCCTGAGCGGGCGGCTTCGATTGCCTGGGCGTAATCACCCAGCACCCTGTCGGCGGGCCTGGAGGTCAGGCGTTTGCCGTGATGGCTCATCCACGCTCGCCACAATGTCGTATCGCCGGTGTGCAGCAGTGCAGTGTTCTGTATCAAGGACAACGGCTGTTCATTCATGGAGATGACGTCAGGTGATGCCACAGGGCAAAGCGATTCGTCGAATAACGGCTCTTCGTCACCATCATTCCATTGTCCGCGCCCGTACCTGATGGCCAGATCGACCTCGCCTGAGGAAAGGCTGGCATTCAGCGCAGAGGTGACCAGTTCGATACGCAGATCCTGAGGCGAGCCTTCCAGTTCGATCAAACGCGGGATCAACCAGAAACGCGCAAAGGATGCCGTCGTGGCCAATTTGACGACGGGCAACGTCTGGCCGCCGGGCCGCAGCTGTCGCGCTTGCTTAAGCTGATCGAAGGCATGAGCAACCTTGACCAGCGCGATTTGTCCCGTGGCCGTAACGGTGACACCGCGCGCATGCCGGTCGAACAAGGCGCATTGAAACCATTTTTCAGCCAATTCAACACGTCGGCTGATGGTCGCATGGGTAACCTCCAGTTCCTCCGCTGCTGCAGTGAAGGAGCCGGTTCTGGCGGCAGCAAGGGCAGCTTGCAGCGCTTCAAAGGGCGGGAGAATATCGTCTGAGCTGTACGTCATATGCACAGCTTATGGATAAGTTGCGCTATAGGTCAACAGCTCAAGGTTGCCTATGCTGCGCTGCCTTGTACATTGAGATAGCAGCATGTCGTCTTTCAAAGCGCTTATTTCGCTACTGATGCTCACCGCTCCAGCGCTGGGGCTGTGGGCGGGCAATTATTGTTACGCCGACTCCAGCGTACAAAGGCCCATCGTACGAGGTTACGAAGGGAATGGCGGCGTCACCGTTGAACTGGTCATGTCAGGCACGCCTGAAAACGAATGGGCATTGCTCAGGATTCGAGGAGTGGCAACGGAAACGGAGTCAGTAGTGCATCAAGCCAGTGTTCAACGCTCGCCGGTGTCGACGTCCTTCGTAGAAACTATCAACGGGGTTTCACGGACCATTTTTGAGGTGCGGATGCATCAGGGTTTTCTTCCGCGTCAAGATCAGGAGAACCATGTCCTGGGAGAAAGCGCTCGCCTGGAGCGCCTGAGTGATATCGGCAGTGAACTTCCGAGGTTCGAGTCAGAGCGTTATTCCACTCACGCGGCAGGCACTCAGGCGGTGATATCCGCAAGCCGTCCTTGAGGAGGCCGTTTGCTGCCTTGCGCGACTGGCAGAAAACGGCCCAAAGCTGTTGGTACATTCAGTCACCGGTGGAGTTAACTGTACGCAGTCACACCACGGCGGCTTCAATCGTTCTGGAACGCCACGCAAACCCCAACACCATCAGCAACCCCAGGCCCGCCATTGCGGCGCCGGCGAGGGAGATCGCCGGATAACCCAGCCCGCTGCTGATCACCGCGCCGCCCAGCGCTGCGCCAATCGCATTGCCGAAGTTGAAGGCGCCGATGTTCACCGCCGAGGCCAGATTGGGCGCGTCCTTGGCCGCTTCCATGACGCGCATCTGTAGCGGCGGCACGAGGGCGAAGCTGGCGATACCCCAGATCAGGATGGCCACGGCGGCCGGCAGCGGCCAGCGCATCAGTACGGTAAACGCCAACAAGACCACAATCAGCACGCTCAGCGAGACGATCAGAGTGCGATCTATCGAGCGGTCAGCGGCCTTGCCGCCCCACATGTTGCCCAGCGTCAAACCGACACCGTAAAGCATCAGCATGGCGGTGATGAAGGCGGTGGACGCATGGGTCTCGCTGCTGAGAATCGGCGCGATGTAGGTGAAAACGGTGAACATGGCACTTGAACCGACGACGGTCAGGGCCAGCGCGGCCAGCACCGGGCCGCGCCCCAATACGCGGATTTCCGCCATGACACCGACGCTTTGCGGCGCCCGCACGTTGGGCAGAGCGAACCACAACGCGGCCATGGTCACCACGCCGAGGCCGGTAATCCCCCAGAAAGCCGTGCGCCAACCGAACAGTTCGCCAAACCAGGCGGCCAGCGGCACACCGCCGATGGTCGCCAGGGTCAGGCCCATGAACATCGCCGCAACCGCCCCGGCACGTTTTTCCGGGGCGACCAGGGTGGCGGCGACAACTGAGCCAACGCCAAAGAAGGCTCCGTGGTTCAGTGACGTCACCACCCTGGCGACCATGAGGCTGTAGTAATCGGTGGCCAGGGCAGACATCAGATTACCCAGAGTGAAAATCGCCATAAGCCCGATCAGCAAATAACGCCGGGGAATCTTGCCGGTGGTCAGGGTCATCAGTGGTGCGCCGAGCAATACGCCCAGCGCATAAGCACTGACCAGCAAACCGGCAGCGGGAATGGAAACGCCCAGATCCGCAGCGATACCCGGCAACATGCCCATGGGGGCGAATTCTGTGACGCCGATGCCGAAGGCACCGATGGCGAGTGCGACAAGTGGTGGATTGATACGCATGGAAAGCTCCTTATCTATGCCGCCAATGCTACGATCCTGTCTTTTCAGGCGGTAGATAGCATTTTTGGCAATCACCTTTGCGTAGGAGGCACAAGTGGATTTCAACGGCAGGTCAGGTGAAATGAGCGTGTTCACCACCGTGGCGCAGGAAGGTAGCCTGTCGGCCGCCGCGCGTGCGCTGGGCCTGACGCCCTCGGCCGTCAGTCGGATCATCGCGCGCACCGAGCAGCGGCTTGGCACCCGCCTGCTGTTGCGCACCACCCGAGCGATCACCTTCACCGCCGAGGGCGAGGCGTTCCTGCGCGGCGCTCGACGTATCCTCGCCGACATGGACGAGGTAGAAGAAGCCATCGCCGATCAGGGCGTGCCCAAGGGGCGTTTGCGCGTCAGTGCCGCCCTTGGCCATGGACGCTTGGCCATTGTTCCGTTGGTCGCAGCCTTCAGCGCGCGTTACCCGAACATCGTCGTCGACCTCACCCTCGGCGACGAAGTGGTCGACATTCTTGGCGGGCAGGCCGACGTCGCAGTGCGCTTTGGCCATCTGCCCGACAGCCCGCTAACCGCACGCAGGATCGGCACCACCGGCCAGGTCGTGGTGGCATCGCCCGAGTATCTGCAGCGTCACGGCGTCCCGCAGGAACCGGAGGACCTGCTGCAGCACAACTGCCTGCGCTTCAATTTCAAGCGTGCCGAACCCAACTGGCCATTTATCCGCGATGGCAAAGCGTTTTCCCTGAAGGTCAGCGGTAACATCGAATGCAGCAGTGGTGAAGCGCTGGCACAACTCGCGCGAGTGGGCGCCGGTATTGCCCGTATCGGCGCGTTCAGCGTGAGCGAGGATCTGCAGCGCGGCGATCTGATTGCGCTGTTGGAAGCGTGGAACCCGGGGGATCAGGAGCCGATTCATGCGGTGTTCGTCGGCGGCGCGGCAATGCCAGCACGGGTGCGATTATTCGTCGACTTCTTGCTGGAGCATCACCGGATGTCAGCGCAGGTATAAGCTGATATTTGCGCAGTTGTATTGCGGACAATTCGGCGCGTGTGAATGACCTCCCAAACACAAGGTGCGAGCAAGGAAGCCACCCATTGAGTACATTTCGAAAGTATCTTTGCCTGGACTTGTTACTTTGGATCTACCTCGGTTGTTGGAATACCACGCTACCTCTGATCATCTTGCAGCGAGGAAGCCTGCTGGAGCTGGCCGCATACGAAACAGCGCTCGCGCTCGCGGCGATCATTTCAATGTTGTGCCTGGCGCCGCGTGTTGAGTCGATGCGCCGCAGTACGGCGCTTAAGGTCGGCTGTTTTGCGGTATTGATAGCTAGCGTATTGCGATACTTTTTTGCCGCAAACTGGTATTCGCTTGATGCGCTGATACTGATCGATGTGATCGGCGCATCAGCTTTTGGAATGATCCAGCCTCTCTTGGGCATCTATCCTGCGGAAACCGTTGATAAACATCCTGCGGACGCTGCTTTTCGCGTCCGGCGCATCGTTGTTACTGTCGCCAGGGTTGCGGGGCCTTTGTTGGCGGGTATTGTGATAACGGTTTCTTCACTGGAAATCTCGCTGCTATTTGTGTCGTTGCTCGGACTCGTCATTTTGCACTCTGTGCAGCGACACAAGCCGACGAAATCTGGCTGTTGAGTGCTTGCCTGTTTTTCGCCGGGGCGGCGAGTGCATGTATTACGATGGTCGGAATGGACAAGAGACTCATGTCGATCCCCTCCGGCGTCCGCGTACGACTGATGGCATCCACATTAGTGATCAGTCAACTGGGAAGCTCGGTTTCATTCATGATGACGGGCGCCATCATGTCCCAATCCGGCGCAACCAGTTTGATGTGGCTTTATCTCGGGGTATTTCTGATTATCGTCATGTATTCCATGGGATCAAAAAAGGTATGGCACTTCCTGGAAGATGACGCTGAGTCAGAGTTGTATTACGCAAACAACCATCCAAAACTGGCTGCGATCATGAGTTCATGAAGTGCGCTTGAGACATTACTCAGCGAACCCAAAGTGGGCACCAAACTTTGAATTGATCACTCCCGCCATCTCTCAACATCGCCATGACTCACGCCAGAGATTGCAGTTTGTCATCACAGACAGCAGAGCGCCTGAGCTCCAGGATCGTGCGTTCATGCACTGCTCCCCACTCTCGCATCGCACTCACCAATGGCGCGAGTGAGTGACCTAACGCTGTAAGCGAATACTCCACTTTGGGTGGCACCTCGCGATAGATTTCGCGATGAATCACCCCGTCAGTCTCCAGTTCTCTCAGCTGGAGTGTGAGCATTCTCTGCGTGATATCTGGAATTAGCCGACGCAGCTCGTTGAAGCGCTTCGTGCCTGACATCAGGTGAAAAAGTATGAGCGATTTCCATTTTCCACCAATGACATCGACAGTGAACGCCACGGGGCACGCGAAAGCCTCGATTTCGTCTTGAGGGTTACATTTTTTCACTGTTATCACCTAGGTATAAAAAGTGTGCCTACCGCACAAAATTGTGCGTACTTACGTCAATGTGCTGCAAAAGTTAGCATGGATTCCATATTCACCACTATGGAATCGGACAGATGAGTTTGTTGTTATCACCCTATGAAATTAAGGGCCTCACCCTCAAAAACCGGGTCGTCATGTCCCCTATGTGCATGCATATGGCGGCGGATGACGGTTTCGTCACTGACTGGCACCGCGTTCATTACGGCGCTCGTGCTCTGGGTCAGGCGGCGCTGATTTTTCCCGAAACGCTGGCCATTCAGGCTGACGGTCGTATTGGAGCCGGTGACCTTGGCATCTGGAGCGATGAGCACGTTGTCGGCTTGAAGGCGCTAACAGAGTTGCTTCACGGCTTTGGTGCAAAAGCCGGCGCTCAGATCGGCCATGCGGGTCGCAATGCTGACCTGCCCGGTCTGATTCACATCGCGCCGTCGGCGATTCCATTCACGGAAACCAGCCCTGTTCCTCGCGAACTTGCGGCTGACGAGATTCCGGGGCTGGTTAAACTTTTTGGCGATGCCGCACGGCGTGCCAGCGACGCTGGATTCGATGTGCTAGAGATCCATGCCGCGCACGGCTACCTATTGAGTGAGTTCCTCTCCCCGCTGGCCAACAACCGTGATGATGAATATGGCGGTGATGCCAAGCGTCGTTACCGCTTCCTGCGCGAGGTACTGGAAGAGGTCAAAACTCATTGGGGGGATCGCCCTCTATTTGTTCGCATCTCGAGTTCTGATTACGCCGAAGGCGGAAACACGCCCGAGTCGTTTCTCGAATACGGTCGCTGGATGAAAGAACAGGGAGTTGACTTGATCGACTGCAGCTCAGGTGGGATCAAGATGGTGAAGGTCGAGACCTACCCAGGTTATCAAGTACCGGCCGCTGAATTACTCCGCAAGGAGTTGCATATTGCGACAGGCGCAGTGGGTGTGATCCAGAGTGGGCGTCAGGCGGAAGAAATCTTGCAGAACGGCCGAGCTGATCTGGTGTTTGTCGGGCGGCAAATGCTCCGAGATCCATTCTGGGTTCGCACCGCTGCAGATGATCTTGGAGAAATCATTGAAATTCCTGCCGCCTACACACGATACGGATCTGTCTGGCTTGATACCAAAGCCTGATGCCTTCGTTGCACTAATCCTATGAAGCAGGAGCAAGCACATGAGCAAACCGACTTACGTGGAAGAATACCAAGCCATTACCGGGGTACTTAACAAGTACATTGAGGGCTGCAAGCAGGCCAAAAGCAGCATCATGAAGCCAGCGTTCAGTGAGCAAGCAACCATGTTCAGCGTCGATAGCGACGGTAAGCTGGCTGGGGGGGCGATTTCAATACTGTTCGAAGGGATCGACAAGGGTTTCCGCCCTTCTCCTGACGCACCGGCAGCTATCGTCCGCGTCGAAGTCGTCGGTACGGCGGCTAGCGCTCGCATTGACGCCAACGACATGTCAGGTATCTCTTTCACTGACTTTTTTCATCTGCTGAAAGTTGATGGAAAGTGGACTGTGATCAGCAAGATTTTTCAAACGCATGCAGCGCCTTGATGACTTGCGCCGTCCGGCGGCTTAGTTTTCCACTCTCCCTGCTTATGCGTTGACATTAGGATCTGCGGGAGAATCAGCTGCGATGGGCGAGAAAAAAGGCGCCAAATTGGCGCCTTTACGTTATTAAGCGACTTTGATCACAACCTTGCCAAATGCTCCCCTCGCGAGATGCTCGTAAGCTTCTCGTGCTTTCTCGAACGGATATACCTGATCGATCACGGGACGGATCTTGTGCTCGTTGAGGAAAGCGTTCATCCGGTCGAATGATGAGCGCGGCGCCACGGCGATTCCGCGAATGGTCGTCTGGCGGAAAATGAGGGGCATCAGATTCAGTTCGACAGTTTGCCCTGTCAGAAAGCCGATCTGTGCAATACGCCCCGATGCTTTGGTTGCTGCGACCGATTGATTGATACCACTGCCACCGGCGACATCGAGTAGCAGATCCACACCCTTGCCGTCGGTTAGCTTGAGCACCTCGTCCGCCCACTTCGGGGTGGTTCGGTAGTTGATGCCAGCCACGGCCCCCAGCCCCGTCACGGTTTGCAGATTCTGGTCGCTGCTCGATGTTGCGATGACCTTTGCGCCAAGTGCAGTAGCAATCTGCACGGCAAATATCGATACCCCTCCAGTGCCTTGAACCAATACGGTTTGCCCCGGCTGGATCTGTCCAAAGTCCACCAGCGAATACCAGGCTGTGAGCGCAGCAATAGGCAGTGTTGCCGCCTCCTCGTCGCTCATGTTGTCGGGGGCACCGACGGCGCTGTCTTCATGGATGATCATGTATTCGGCCAGACCGCCTGGCAACGGCGAACCGAAGCAATAATCGGGTTCGTTCGGCCCTGGCTCACCATCCAGCCAGCGTGAATAAAGGTGGGAGTTGACGCGATCACCGACTTTAAAACGCGTGACGTTGTCACCAATCGCGACCACCGTGCCGGCTGCATCGCTTACGGGAATCAGCGGTTTGGGCACCATGTGCGGTTCATAAATGCCGTCGACGATAGCCTTGTCGCGAAAGTTGAGCGAGACAGCACCGACTTTCACCAGTAACTCGCCAGCCCTGGGTTGCGGGGTCGCTACCTCTCCCAATTGCAGGTTGTCGAGTCCGAAATCTTTCAATAACCAGGCTTTCATTGCGAATCTCCAATTACACATCAATGGCCACGAACCAGAGCCGGTTCCGCCTTGGGTGCATTTTTCGCTGTTGATGGCGCGCAATAAATGCGTGGAAAAAGACATGATTGTTCTATTCTTGGATAACAATCATGCTCAACCTCTTGATTCAATCGGGGTTCACGGGAAAGCGTCATGGAATTGCTTCAATCAATGCGCCTGTTCGCCAGGCTTGCCGAACTTGGCAGCTTCACCAAAGCCGCCGAATCGCTAGACATTGGCCGACCTCAGGTCACTCGGTATATCCAGGAACTGGAAACGTCATTGGGCGTGCGTTTGTTCCAGCGCACCACGCGAAAGGTGGCACTCACCGCCGAGGGCGAGAGGTTCTATGAACGGGTACAGGAAATTCTGGCGGGTATTTCTGCTGCGACCTCAATGTTTGATCGATCCGGAGTCACGCTCACTGGCCGGCTTCGCGTCGATATTCCAAGCGCCTTCGCGCAAATGAAATTCATCAATAGCCTTAAAGAATTCACCGTCTCCTACCCAGGCATCAACATGATTCTGGGCGTGACTGATCGGGCCGTCGACTTGATCGGCGAAGGCGTCGACTGTGCGTTGCGTATCGGCGATCTACCAGATTCGAGCTTGATCGCTCGCCCTGTCGCGATGGCGACGATGGTGACGTGTGCCGCGCCCGAGTATTTGAACGAGCATGGCGAACCCAAGACACTCGACGATCTGGCCTCCCATCGAGGCGTCAACTTCTTGTCCGGTCAGAGCAACAGAACATTGCCCTGGCATTTTTCGCTAAAAGGTCAGGATCGATCCTTTGTGCCTGATGCCGGCATCACCGTCACCGAGTCGAATGCGTACGTCCAGTGTGGCGTGTCGGGCTTCGGAATAATCCAGGCGCCCGGGATCGCCGTGGCCGACCATTTGGAAAGTCGCGGTTTGGTTGAGATTCTAAAGCCCTATCGGCCAGCCCCTCGCCCTGTGTCGTTGGTATACCCGAGCCGGACTCATCTGGCACCGCAGGTTCAAGCTTTTATCGAGTGGCTGCAAGAGCGTTTTCCGCAGCTTGATTCTGACTGGCTGGAACGTGCTATCCACGACCCGATCACTCATACCCGATAATACTCGCGATACCAGCGTACAAACTGCTGCACACCGGCTTCAACCTCCACCTGCGGCGAAAACCCGATCCAGTCTGCCAGCGCCGAAACATCCGCCCAGGTCTTGATGACATCGCCTGCCTGCATCGGCAACAAATTGCGCTGAGCTTTTATGCCCAATGCCGTCTCCAGGCAGTCGACAAAATCCAGCAGCGCTATCGGCCTGCCCCGCCCCAGATTGAAAATCCGGTGGCAACCCTTGGCGTCTTTGTCCGGCATCGGCGGCTTCGGGCACAGGCGGAAGATGCTTTCGACAACGTCATCGACGTAGGTAAAGTCCCGCGCCATCTGGCCCTGGTTGTAGATATCAATCGGCCGCCCCTGCAGGATCGCCTCGGTGAACTTGAACAGCGCCATGTCCGGTCGACCCCATGGCCCATAGACGGTAAAAAACCGCAGCCCGCTGGCCTTGAGGCCGTAGAGATGGCAGTAACTGTCGGCAAGCAATTCATTGGCGCGTTTGGTGGCGGCATACAGCGACACCGGATGTTCGACCGGGTCATCAACGCTGTATGGCAGCTTGCTGTTGGCGCCGTACACCGAACTGCTGGACGCGTAGATCAGATGCGCGGGCGGATAGTGGCGGCAGGCTTCCAGCACATTGAGAAAGCCCAACAGATTCGACTGCGCATAGGCATCCGGGTTGTCGAGCGAATAGCGCACACCCGCTTGAGCAGCCAAATGCACAACCTCGGTGAATCCCTGCTCTTCGAACAGCGTCATCAACGCTGGCTTATCGACAATGTCCATGGTCTGAAAATGGAAGCCGCGCAGGTCGCTCAGTTGCTTGAGGCGCGCCTGTTTGAGTTCCACGCTGTAATAATCGTTGAGGTTGTCGATGCCGATTACTTGATGGCCTTGCAATATCAATCGTTTGACCGTGTGATATCCGATAAAGCCTGCAGCACCTGTAACAAGAACGGACATATTCGCCTCTCCAGTCAAGTCGCCAAGGCGATTAGTTATAGCGTTGGCCGAGTTACCGCGTCCAGACTTTATAACTACCCAAACTATAGCGATTAGTGCCTGATCTAAATAGCGAGCCACGACTCTGAAGTGACAGTAAAGTTTCTAGCCTTCCGACAAAAGGATGACGCCTTAAAAAACAATAACCTGCGCGCGAGTGCCATCACTAGCGGATAAATGGCGTGTTTTTTGACTGGGAACGTTTGACAGACCACAAAGACTGGCCGATAACTACCAAGGTTAATTTTTACAGGGCGCGAGCAACTTTTACTCGCGCCCTGTCGTTTCAGAGACAACTACTTAGTTACCTATCGTTAGAGCTGCATGAGCAGACCGTGCGGTAGCTTTGTCTCCTGAAAAGTTAAGCCGCGGCATATGCCCTATGCGCCGCACAATATAGCGTCACGCCCCAGTTAAACGCACCTTAATGAAACGCTGTATGATTCAAGATTGAAACACCTCAGTGTTAATAAAATAAGAACAGACTTTCGCCCCTTGCCCTTACTTAGCCCTCGATAGAGCTTCTGCCTGCATAAACTTTCGATCATTACAGAGTTTACCAGCATGCCAGTTATCAGCTCCGAACGTCCCTTTTGGTACCTTTTGCAATGCAAGCCACGTCAGGATGAGCGCGCTCACCTGAACCTGCTCCAACAGGATTACGTGGTATTCCATCCCCAACTACTCAGTGAACGCATCATTCGCGGGAAACGACAGCGAGTGCGCGAATCGCTGTTCCCCGGGTATCTGTTTATCCAACTCAGTCGTAACGACAATTGGGGACCCTTGCGTTCTACACGCGGGGTCAGTCGTATCGTCGAATTCAATCACGGGCCTGCGACGGTGGCAGAGCATGTCATCGAGCACCTGCGTGTGCGCTGTATCGAATCATCCCTGGCGGAGCCGGATCAGGCCCTGAAACCAGGGCAGAACCTGCAGATCGTCAGCGGCCCGCTGGCTCCCTTGGAGGGCGTGTTTCTCGGCTTGCACGGCAACGACCGGGTGATGGTCCTCTTGCAGTTTCTGAATCGCGAACAATCCGTTTGCTTGCCACTCAGCGTGATCGAACGTCAACAACCCAACGTTCAGAACTATCACTAACCCTTTGCCTTATAAGCCTTTGCTCAGGAGCTATAACATGGCTTTGAAGTCACGATGCCCTGTCGCACTGCTGATGGCCTCTCTCTATCCTGGAATGGCCTGGAGTATCGATCCGCAAGCCATTAATGTTTACGGATTCGATTTCACACCATCCTTTTTGTTTTCAGAAAGTTATGACGATAACTTTCGCGAAGTGGAAAACAGTAAACAGTCATCGATGGTCACCAAACTGGCGCCGACCTTCGAGCTCAAGGCCGAAGATCGCAACAGCGCCACTCGACTGATCTGGCAGCCCACGCGTTATATCTATCACGACGATTCCGATGCCTCGAACACCGCCCAGCGCGTGCGTGCCGACAGCATCATGGAGTTCACCGACCGCCATCGTCTCAAACTCGACGCCGAATACCGTAAATGGGAGCGCACCGAGTCGACGGCAGTCGAGGGCATCAACGACAAGCTCAACAATAAACGCGTGGGCGGTCTCTACACCTTCGGCGCTAAAAGTGCCGACAACCAAATCGATGTCGGCGCCAGTTACGCGCAACTTCGCTACGACAATGCCGACGGCATCAACGACGACAAGGAACGCAATACCACCGCCCTCACCAGCACCTGGTACCACCGCATCGGCAGTAACACCCGCGGCCTGCTGGAATATGACCACACCGACTTTGATTACCAACAGGCCAACAGCCCGCGCAGCAGTAAATCCGATGCGGTACTGGCCGGCGCCGTGTGGGACTTCACCGCACGTACGACGGGCAAAGTGCGCCTCGGTTATGAGCGCAAGAACTTCGACAACAGCGAATCCAAAGACCTCAACAACCCGACCTGGCAAGTGGACTTGCAATGGAAACCGCGAACCTATTCGACGTTTACCTTTGTCGCCCGTCAGGCCCTCGCCGAAGGCGACGATGGCGCTGATGCCGTGAAGTCGACGTTCACTCAGGTCGGTTGGCGCCACGGCTGGACCGAACGCATCACCACCGTGGCACAAGCCGGGTTTGGCCGTTATGTCTACGAAGGCCAAAGCCGTACCGACGATCTCCAGGACTACAACCTGGCCGTGGTGTACGCGATGCGCCGCTGGCTGGATATCGAACTGGGTTATCGGTACCGCGACAACGATTCCGATGCCGACAATGAAAGCTTCACCCGCAACGTGTTCCAGATCAGTTTCAACGTCAGCCTTTAAGAGGGTCTCGACATGAACACACGCACACTCGTCTTGCTGTTCGCCCTGTGTTTTGTACCCCATACCTTTGCCGCAGACCCCAGCACCCAATACAAACTGGCCGCTGGCGATGTCTTGCGCATCATCGTCTTCGGTGAGCCGGAATTGAGCCTGAAAAAGATCCGTCTCAGTGATGCCGGCACTTTTTCCTACCCTTTTCTCGGTGAGATCTCCGCCAAGGGGCTGACCCCCGGCCAAGTCGAAAAAATCATCGTCGACGGGCTGAAGCAGGGTTACCTGATCGACCCGAAAGTCAGCCTCAGCCAGATCGAATACCGGTCTTTCTACATCAACGGCGAAGTGAAGAAACCCGGCAGCTACCCGTTCGTGCCCGGTCTGACTCTGGAGAAAGCCATCGCCTTGGGCGGTGGCCTGACCGAGCGGGCCTCGATCAAGCGCGTGACCATTTTGCGCGGCGATGGTGGCGCGACCCTCACCGATGACGTGACGCGCAACACCACGATTGCCCCCGGCGACACCATTTCCATTGCACAAGGCTTTTTCTAATCATGGACAACAGCCCTAGCACCTACGTCGAACGTCCTTTGCAAGCGCATCTGCATCAGCAGTACAGCGAAGACAAGGACACCCTTGACCTGTTAAAGCTCTGGAGAGTGATCTGGCGCGCCAAATGGAGCATCGCCTGGCTGGTGCTGGCGAGCGCTGCGCTGGCCGCGATTGTGGTCTCGAACATCACGCCGCAATACATCGGCAGCACTACCTTGCTGTTCAACGATAAAACCCCGCCGCTGATGTCGTTCCAGCAAGTCAAGGATTCCGGCGGCAACGCCACGGATTACTTGCAGACTCAGCAGGCACTCCTGCAATCGCGCGATCTTGCCGAACGCGCAGTGAAAAAACTCGGCCTGACCACCCACCCGGTCACCGACCCGCGCCAACAAGCAAAGCCCTGGTTCACACCGCGCCAGTGGCTGGCGGATCTCGACCTTGATCAATGGATCCCGGAGCTGAGCCGGGTGATGCCGCTGACCAACAAAGAGCAGCCCACTGAAGAAGATGTTTTCAATCAGGTCACGCAGAACCTCATGCTGCACACCAGCGTCAAGTTCGTCGGCAAGAGCCAGTTGCTCGAAATCGAGGTCGAGTTGCCCGATCCGGCTCTCGCAGCCGCAGCGGCCAATGCGTTGGCCCAAGGCTTCACCGACAGCCAGCTCGACACCAGCGAAAAGTCCTCGCAAACCACCACAGCCTGGATGAACACACGGCTGGTGAAGTTGCGCGACAACTTGCGCGTCGCCGAGAAAAAGCTTCAGGGCTACCGCGAAGAACAAGGTCTGGTGGACGTTGGCGGCGTTGCCACCATCAGTGCCAACGAACTGGAAATGACCGGCAATCGCATGGTCGACGCCCGGCGCAACCGCGCTGAAGCCGAGAGTGAGTACCGCCAGGCGAAGGCTTTGGGCAACGGTGATCTGAGCCGACTGTCCAGCGTGCCTGCGGTGCTGAGCAATCCCTTGGTGCAGAAATTCCAGGCCGACCGCGCTGTGGCGCAAGCCAAGGTGGATGAACTGGCGGGCCGCTATGGGCCAAAACACCCGAGCCTGCTTTCTGCGCAGACCGAATTGCGCACCGCCACCACCAGTCTGCAATTGCAGGTGCAGCAAGTGGTCGCCGGTATTGAGCGGCAATACCAACTCGCTACCGCCAGTGAAGCCTCGCTGCGTCAGTCGTTCAACAGCAACAAGGCGCAAATCCAGGACATTGCGCGCAAAGAGTTCCAGTTGCGCGAGTTCCAGCGTGAGGTCGACAGCTCCCGCGCGCTGTATGAAACCTTCGTCACCCGCTTGAAAGAAACCACCGCCACCGCCGACATGGACTCGACCAAGGTGCGCATCGTCGACCCAGCCATTGTCCCGGTCGATGCGAGCAAACCGCGTAAAACCCTGATTGTCGCGATCGTCGGGTTGATCGCTGCGGTGATCGGCGTTGCCTTGGCGCTGCTCTTCGACAGCCTGAGCAATACCTTCAAAACCGATGAGTCGATCGAAAACGCGCTGAACATTCCATTGCTCAGTGTCGTACCACTGGTGACGAAGAAAACCCGTCGGCAACTGGCGCGCTTGTTCGAGGATAACGACAACCCGCGCTTTTCCGAGACCATTCGCAACCTGCGCACCTGGTTGATGTTGCAAAGCAGCGAAATGCCCTCGCAGGTGGTGCTGGTGACATCGACCGTTGCCGGTGAGGGTAAAAGCACCATTGCCAACAATCTGGCCAGCTCGCTGACGTCACTCGAACGAGTGCTGTTGATCGATGCCGACATGCGTCAGCCAACCCTGTCGCTGAACTTCGATTTCCCACCGGACAGCCCGGGGCTGGCGAATGTCATTGCCGGCACCGCCAGACTTGAAGACTGTATTGTTTCGGTGGGCAATCTGGACATGTTGCCGGCCGGCAAGGTCCTGCCGTCACCGCTGGACATGTTCGCCGCCCCGCGCCTGCCATCCCCGGCCGATACGCTCAATCCGTTACAGCCACCGCCGCAGGATCTGCTCAGCTCACCGCGCATGGCGCGCATGCTTGAGGCGCTGAGGTCGCGTTATCGCCACATCATTATTGACTCCCCTCCTGCGGAGATGATCAGCGACGCGCTGTTGCTGGCGCGGCATTCGGATGCCGTGATCTATGTGGTCAAGGCCGACAGCACGCCGATCAGCCAGGTGCAGCGCGGCTTGGCCGTGTTGCAGCAGAGCCATGTGCCGGTGTTTGGCACCGTGCTCAATCAGGTCGACCTGCGCAAGGCGCGCAAGTACGGCTATCACCACTCCCGGGCGTTCTATAACTACGATTTCGCGCCCAGGTAACACCAGGCGAATACGCCAACCGCTACGCCCCCTTCTGCCCACGCACAACCCGCTTCACCTCTGCCGAGCTACGGAATAGCCATCGGGCGACACGTCCTGTCCGTTCGATTAGCGCTGATGCATGACTGCTGCCTTGAGGTTAAGCCCATGACGCCGCTCTATACCGCTCACCTGACGCATCGCCGAGGCCTGACCTTCTGGGGCCAGTGGCTGTGTGCACTGTCGCTGACCACCGTATTGCTGATGTTGCTGGTGCATTGGCGCGTCGGCAGTCTGAACAGCGAATACCGCATCCTGATCATTCTCGCCGTGCTCGGCTCGGTGCCGATCTACAGCGTGATGCAGGTTTACCACAAGCGCCATGGCCTGTTGGTCGGCCTGGGCCGATTGCTCGCAGCGTGGCTGATTCTGCTGGCCGTGCTGGCGGCGATTGCCTTCATTACCCAGACCAGCGCGATCTACTCGCGGCAAGTGATCATGGTCTGGGCGGTGCTGGGTTTCGTCGTCCAGGCTTTGAGCTTTCTGCCCTTGCATTATCTGGCCCGATTGCACTCGCGCAGGGTCTGCAAAGAGCGCCGTTCGGTGATCATCGGTACCTGCCCGACGGCCCATGAGCTGGCGAAAAAACTCTCGCGACCGAACCGCGCGCTGGTGCTGGGTTTCATCGCCGCCGCCGACAATAGCGGCCCGGCCCCGAGCATTCTGCCGCTGCTCGGCCACGTTGCCGCGATCCGCGAAATCATCACGCGTCTGGAAGTGCGCCGCGTCTACATCGTGCTGACCATGACGCACGCCGCGACCATCGAAGCGCTGTACATCGACCTCTTGGACATGAATGTCGACGTGGTGTGGATTCCGGATTTCGGCAGCATGGTGCTGCTCAACCATTCGATCTCGGAAATCGAGCGAATGCCGGCGATCT
This sequence comes from Pseudomonas sp. R84, assembly GCF_009834515.1. Lineage (NCBI taxonomy): Bacteria > Pseudomonadati > Pseudomonadota > Gammaproteobacteria > Pseudomonadales > Pseudomonadaceae > Pseudomonas > Pseudomonas sp. R84. The sequence goes on along the minus strand of NZ_CP019426.1, from coordinate 3,265,304 downwards.
ACCTCAATGAAAGCCTGATCAGCTCGCACCCGGCGAGTCTGTTTTGCAAGGACCTGTTCGAGCGCAGCCTGGCTGCGCTGGCGATTGCTCTGCTCAGTCCCTTGCTGCTGGCGGTGGCTGTCGCCGTCAAGCTCACCTCCGCAGGCCCGGTGCTGTTCAAGCAGGCCCGCCACGGGTGCAACGGTGAAGTGATCAAGGTCTGGAAGTTTCGTTCGATGCACGTCCACGACGATCGCGAGGTGCGCCAGGCCACCCGTGACGATGCGCGTCTTACGCCGATCGGCGGCTTCCTGCGCCGCAGTTCCATCGACGAATTGCCGCAGCTGTTCAATGTCGTCTCCGGGCAGATGGCCCTGGTCGGCCCGCGCCCGCACGCCGTCACCCACAACATTTATTACACCGGCAAGGTGCGCGCCTACATGGCCCGCCATCGCCTCAAGCCGGGCATCACCGGCCTCGCTCAGATCACCGGGCATCGCGGCGAAACCGAGACCGTGGAAAAGATGCAGCTGCGCGTCGCCCAGGACCTCAACTACATCAACCAATGGTCGCTGTGGCTCGACATCAAAATCCTCATCAAGACGCCCTTCACGCTGTTCTCGAAAAACATCTACTGACCCCTGCCCGAGCGCTTGATCCCCGCCCTGCCCCTGCATTGACAACCTTCACCACGATCCGAGGTTTGACCATGAATGTGAGCGTATTCGGTATTGGTTACGTGGGCCTGGTCCAGGGCGCCGCACTGGCCGAGGTCGGGCACAACGTGCTCTGCGTCGATGTCGACGCGGCCCGGGTCGAGGCGCTGAAACAAGGCACGCTGCCGATCTACGAGCCGGGCCTGAAAAGCCTTGTGCGTGACAATTATCAAAGTGGTCGCCTGCGCTTCGGCACCGACCTGGCCGACGCCGTTCAGCATGGCGATGTGCTGTTGATCGCCGTCGGCACACCGCCCGACGAAGACGGTTCGGCCGATCTGCAATACGTGTTGAGCGTGGCGCAGACCATCGCGCTGAACATGGATCGGCATCAGATCATCGTCGACAAATCGACAGTACCGGTCGGCACGGGCGATCAGGTACGTGCGTGTATCGAGCAGGTGCTGGCAGACAATGATCGCCGTCACCTGACGTTCGATGTGGTGTCAAACCCGGAATTTCTCAAGGAAGGCTGCGCGGTCGAAGACTGCATGCGCCCGGACCGGATCATCATCGGCACCGACAGCGCGCATGCCGAAGCGGTCATGCGCGAGCTGTATGAACCGTTCAATCGCAGCCGCGACAAAATCATTGTCATGGACCTTCGCAGCGCTGAGCTGAGCAAGTACGCCGCCAACTGCATGCTGGCGACCAAGATCAGCTTCATGAACGAAATGGCCTGCCTCGCGGAAAAGCTCGGCGCCGACATCGAAAAAGTCCGCCACGGCATCGGCGCCGACCCGCGCATCGGTTACCAGTTTATCTACCCGGGCGTGGGCTACGGCGGCTCGTGCTTTCCCAAAGACGTCAAGGCGCTGATCCACGCCGCGACCGCTGTCGATATCGACGCCCGCCTGCTCAAGGCTGTAGAGGCGCGCAACCAGGACCAGAAAGCCAGTCTGTACAGCAAGATTTTCAATCACTTCGACGGCCATCTGCGCGGCAAGACGTTTGCCCTCTGGGGCTTGAGTTTCAAACCCAATACCGACGACATGCGCGAAGCCCCCAGCCGCGTATTGATGGAAGCCTTGTGGCACGCCGGCGCGAGCGTTCAGGCGTTTGATCCGAAAGCCATGGAAGAGGCCCAGCGCCTGTATGGCGCGCGCGATGACCTGACGTTGGCGGGGACCAAGGAAGCGGCGCTGAAAAATGCCGACGCGTTGATCATCGTCACCGAGTGGCAAGCGTTCCGCGCGCCGGACTTTGACTTGCTCAGCCAGCAGCTCAAACAACCGTTGATTTTCGACGGACGCAATCTGTTCGATCCGCAGCGTTTGAGCAAACGCGGCTTCACCTACATTTCCGTGGGGCGGCCAACCCCTTCAGTCATTTGAAGGAGCCGCGCCATGTTGCAGCTGGAACTGGTCGGGCATTACTCGGCGAAATTACTGGAGGCCAACCAGGCCTATTCCTTTATCAACTTTGCCTCCATCGGCAGCGTTTTCCAGCAGACTCCGGGCAGCGTCGCCTATTTCTGCGACGGCATGCTGATGTCGACCTTCATGTCGCGGGTGACCGGCAGGGCCATTGGCCGGGTCAGCTTCGACTTCACCTCGATCGCCGATCTTGTCCTCGGCAGCGCCGAGCAACTGGGTAAACGCGTGTACTTCGTCGGTGCCCGGCAAGCCGAGCTGGAGCTGTTTATCGTCAAGATCAGGGCGCTTTATCCGCGGCTGATTATCGCCGGTTACCACAACGGCTATTTCGACGCCGTCGAGGCTGAAGATATTCAAGCGGACATCTGTCGCAGCGCCGCCGACATCCTGATTGTTGGCCTCGGCGCCGGGCTGCAAGAACAGTTCGAACAGGATGCCCTGCGCGCAGGCTTTCGCGGTGTTGCCTTCACCTGTGGCGGGTTCATCCGCCAGGAAGCCCTGGCCACGCGGCAATACTACCCGGCGCTGATCAATCGCCTGCACCTGCGCGCGTTCTATCGAATGTACCGCGAGCCGCACACGATCAAACGCTACCTCGTCGATTACCCCAGCAATTTCTTGCACCTGCTGACGATGCTCGCCCGGCACAAAGTCGCCATCAGCGTGGGGGAATGACCATGCACATCCTGTTTATCCTCAAGGATTTCAAGCTGGGCGGTGGCGTCGAGCGCGTTCAGCAACGGCTGTCCGAGCAGTTTCTCAAGGACGGTCGCCGGGTGAGTTTTTTCGTTATCAACGCAGACGTGCCAGATACGCCCGGTGTGCAGCGCTTCAACGGCGGCGGCAGCGGTCTTGTCGGTTTGCTCAAGTCCATCGTTTTGTTGCGCCGGCTCATACAGCGTGAAGGCGTCACACACCTGATCGCCGCCAAGGAGCAGGCCAATCTCTGCACTTGGTTCGCCACCTTGGGCCGTTTGTGCAAAGTCATCTATTGCCGCCACGCGACCCTCGATTGCAGTGAACAGAACACCGGTCCCGCCAGCCTGCGCTTGCTCTACAGCTTGTACCTGTGTGGCAGCGGCAAGGTCGTCACCGTCTCCAATGCCTTGCGCCAGACGCTTATCGAATTGCTGCCCTGGGGTCAGCAGCGCATCCGTTATTGCCCCAATGCGGTGGTCACCGAGCAACTGTTTCAAGCCTCGCAGGCGCCGCTACCCGCCGGAATGCCCGGTGCTTACTGGCTGGGCCTGGGCCGTTTGGTCGAACCGAAAGGTTTTCAGTTGTTGCTCGATGCTTACGCACTGGCATTGCGCAGCGCTGCGCTGCCGGATCTGCTGATCGTCGGCGATGGCCCATTGCGCGACGCACTGACGGCTCAGGCCAGTCGTCTGGGCATCGCCCCGCGAGTGCATTTCACCGGGTTCCTGAGCAACCCCTATCCGCTGCTCCGGCACGCGCAACTGTTCATTTTGAGTTCCGTGCAGGAAGGCATGCCGACGGTGTTGATCGAGGCGCTGGCACTGGGCACGCCGGTGCTGGCCAGCGACTGCGAGACCGGCCCTAGAGAACTGCTGGACAACGGTCGACTGGGCCAACTGGTGAAGGTTAACGACGTACCGGCGCTGGCCGACGGCATGCTGCGCAGCCTGGCACCACGCGATGACGTCGCCTTCAGCGAAACCAGACTCACTGACACCCTGCGTCAGTACACCAGCCAGTACGCGGCGCAGGCGTATTACCAGGTATGGAATCAATGAAAAAACTGCTGATCATCCTGCATGACCTCAGCGCCGGCGGGGCTGAGAAAATGATGGCGCGCCTGGCCGGAGCGCTGGTGGACGCGGGCAATGACGTGACCTTGCTGATGCTCACCGGCGGCGGCATTCACGCCGCGCACCTCGACCCGCGGGTGAAAAAAGTTGAGTTGAATAGTCCGCGCAGCGTCCGTGCAGTGCCGGCACTCACGCGTTTTTTGCGGGCCAATCGCTTTGACGCACAACTGGCGGCCCTCACCCACGTCAACGTGGTGGCGATCGCGGCGTCGATTTTGTCCGGCACGCTGGCACGCCTGCACGTCAGCGAGCGCAATGCCTTTTCCCATGACAAGCACGTCAATCCCGACTTCATGGTGCGCGTCGCGTACCTGCTGGCGCCGCTGCTGTATCGGCTGATTCCCAACCCGGTGATCTGTGTTTCGCGGGGTGTCGCCCAGGACCTGGTCGACACCACCGTCGCCCGCCGCCAGGACGTGACCATTGCCGATAACCCGGTGCTCGACAACGACTTTCGCCAGAAAGCCCCGGGGCTGCCCAGCCACCGCTGGCTGCTGGAAAAGTCCGGCCCGGTGATTGTCGCCGTGGGTCGACTGGCGCCGCAAAAAGGCTTCGACACCTTGATCAGCGCGTTCGCCGCATTAGCGGACAGCAATGCCCGCCTGATCATTTTTGGCGAGGGTGCACTCAGGCCCAATCTGCTGGAGCAGGCGCGCGCACTGGGGGTGGCGGAGCGCTTCGATCTGCCGGGCTATGCCAATGCCCCGTTGGCAGAGGTCGCCGCCGCCGATTGCTTCGTGCTGTCGTCGCGCTTCGAGGGCAGTCCGAACGCGTTGGTAGAGGCGTTATCCACGGGCACGCCAGTGGTGGCTACTCGTTGCCCCCATGGCCCGCAAGACATCCTCATTGGTGGTGTGGTCGCGCCACTGGTAGACGTCGACGATCCGCTCGCCCTGGCTCAGGCGATTGCCCTGCAACTGGCTACACCGCGCAATCTGCAACGTGAATTGCGTCTGGAGGCCGCGGCCCGATTCATCAATGCCAGCGCGGTGCAGACCTATCTCAAAGCGTTGATCGGGAGCCCGTCATCATGAGCACATTGGCGATCAGGTATTCAACATTACGCGACGGCTTCACCTTGTTCGGCATCCTGTTCTACATCCAGGTGATTACCTTTGTCCTCGGCCTGGGCGGCGCCGCCAGCTTCGGCGATATCGATAAAGACCTCGAAGGCAACGTGGCCAATCAGATCTGCGGACTGATCACGCTGCTGGTGCCGTTATTCTTCTTCATCCGCAACAAGGTCTTCCTCAGCAAAACCTTCTATCGCAGCAACTTCTTTCTGTTGCTGTTCATGTTTTCTGTCATCGCCTCGATCGGCTGGTCCCACGACCCGATGCTGAGTTTCAAGCGCTTTATCGCGATGCTCAGCATGGTGTTTTTCGCCGGTTTCATTGCCTACAACTATTCGCTGGAAAAAATCACCTTCATGCTCGGCTGCGCCATCGGCGGGGCGGCGTTGATCGGCTTGATCCTCGCGGTTGTCATGCCTGACGTCGCGTTCCTCTCCGGTGGGATTCGCGACGGCGCCTTCAAAGGGATTTTTGCCGAAAAGAATGCCGGTGCGCGGCTCAACGCGATCGCTATTCTGTTGTTGCTACCGATGATTCCCCGACGCAATCACTGGGCGCTGTTCTGTGCATTCTTTTCGCTGGTCGCGATCCTGCTCGCGCAGTCTGCAACCGGGGTAGCGCTGATTGTTTCAGGCGCGATCAGCTACTGGTACTTCCTGACCTTGATCCGTTTGCGCGTCAACCATTCGCCGCTGATGTTCCTCGGCTGCACCCTCCTCTACCTGCTGGTGTGCCTGTTCCTCTACAGCAACTTCGCGGTGCTGCTGGAAATGGCCGGTCGTGACCCGTCACTGACCGATCGTACCTTGATCTGGGAACTGCTCGGGCCGTTTATCGACGGGCAGTTCCTCAAGGGTTACGGCTTCGGTGCCTTCTGGTCCAGCCCCGATGCCGATGGCTTCATTACCCGTTGGGGTTACATCGGTAACGCCCACAGCGGCTACGTTGAAACCCTGCTCAACGGCGGTGTCATCCAACTGACCGCGCTGGCGCTGATGTTTGGCGAAGCCCTGCTCAAGCAGTACCGCGCCGTGACCGCGAATCAAACGGCGCAGTTTCGCGCCAGTGCCCTGGTGATCATCGGCTTGTTCGCCGTCACCAATTATGTGGCGTACGTGATCCCCAACTATCGCTCCGCCGAGTTTCTGGTGTTCTGCACCCTCGCCCTGTCTTTCCGCCATCACCTCGCGACCTACCCCGCAACCTCACCGGCAACACAGCGTCAGCGTTTGTCTGGCAGAGCACTGCCGCGCGATTCAGCCAACGCGTAACCCAAGGAGAACCACCCGTGCCCAATCAAGCCCTCCCTTCCGTGGATTCAGTGTGCGTCGTCATCCCGATGTACAACGGTGCCGACAGCATCGAGCAGACATTGGCGTCGCTGGTCGGGCAAACCCGCCTGCCGGATCACGTCATCGTTATTGACGATGGCTCCACCGATGACGGACCGCAACGGGTCAGAGACTTTGTCGCGCCGTTTCGCCTGACGCTGCTGCAGCAAGCCAACGAAGGCCAGGCCAGCGCGCGTAATCACGGCATGCGGCACTCGCAAGAAACCTTTGTGGCGATGCTTGATGCCGATGACCAGTGGCACCCGCAAAAGCTTGAGCTGCAACTGGCCCTGTACGAAGAACTCAGTCGTCAGGGCCGGCCGGTGGGGTTGATCGACTGCTACGCGCAGGTCAATTACAGCGACGGCCGGCGGCAGCTGGACAACCGCCGCAAAAGCGGCAGGCACTTCTACGACTTCATCCACGCCAACGTCGTCAATGGCGTCTCCACCGCGCTGGTCAGACGCGAGGTGATCATGCAGCTCGGTGGTTTCGATGCCAGCCTGCGTTACTCCGAAGACCGCTACATGTGGACGCGGATCGCCGAACATTGGGAGGTTCACACAGTGCCGCAGGTACTGCTGGAGCGCACGGTCAACGGCGGCAACATGACCGCGCAACCGAAAAAGTACTACCAGAACAAGATCCATTTTATCGAGGTGTACCTCGCCCGCTACGGCGAGATGCTCAGCCAGCAGCAACGGATCAATTTCGTCCTGAGCAACCACACCGATTTTCTCGAAGCGTTTTCCCGACGCGGCGAGCATGACCAAGTGCTCGGCGTGTACCGGCGAATGCTCGAGTGCTCCTGGCAAGCGCTGATCTTCGCCAACGGCAAAGCGACCTTGCGCTATCTCTATGCGCGCGCCAGAACATGGCGCAAGGCAACGGCGTCAACTCCAGCTCATTGAATCGGTAACCGCCATGGCCAATCACCGTCTGGTGACATTGAGCTGGATCTTCACCGAGAAATTCGGCCTGATCCTGCTGTCGATGATCACCTTTGTCGTCTACGCGAAACTGCTCTCGCCGGCCGAGCTGGGTGTGGGCACGATCATCATTGCCATCGTCGAGCTGATTGGTCTGGTGTACTCATCGGTGCTGGAAGATCCGCTGGTACGCCTTGAACGGCTGGAAGACAAACACATCTGCACGGCTTTCTGGGCCGGGGTGCTCGTCAGTCTGGTGTCGATTGTCATCATCTCGCTCGCGGCATTCCTGTACACGCCCGACCCGCTGCTGCAATGGCTGACGGCAGTGGCCTCGGTGAAAATCCTGTTCACCATGATGGCGCGGGTTTATGTGGCGCAAATGCGCCGTAGCGGCAATTTCAAGATGCTCGCGTCGCGCACGTTACTGGGCAAAGTCGCGGGTGGTGTCGGCGGCATCGCGGTGGCGCTGTGCGGATGGGGTGCGTGGGCAGTGATTGCCCAAGCGCTGATCATGGAATGGGTGTCGATCATTGTCCTGATGGGTGCAGACCGGCGACGCATCGCG